>CAMYLK010000012.1 GCA_947259225.1 uncultured Desulfobulbaceae bacterium
GTACGTTGAGGTTTTTTACAACCGACAAAGACGGCATGAATTTTTGAATTACATGACACCAGTAGAGTACGAAAAGAAATTTGGCTGCAATTAAATCGTCCGTTTTATCGGGGGAACCTCATGGAGACCCGAATTTTGAGCGACTTTATTCCTGAGCAGGAGCTTGCTTCCCGGTGGGACAGGTGCAAAAAACTCCTTCATGAATTTATCCCTCAAGCCCAGGGGATATTAGTATTCTCCCGTTTGAATATTTATTATTTCACTGGTTCATTTGCCAGCGGAGTTTTTTGGCTGCCTCTCAATGGTGAACCCGTCTTATTTTGCAGGCGTGGGAAAGAAAGAGCGAAAATTGAGTCACCCATAAATCATATTTACTCATTAAAATCATATCGTGATATTGAAACAATTCTTAACGATTTGGGTTGTTTTTTACCTGAAGTGGCCGCAGCTGAAATGAATGGGTTGTCATGGGCTCTCTCAAGCAGCCTCACCAAACACCTCTCTAACAATCAATTCGTTTCGGCAGATAAAATGATAGCTATAAGTCGTGCCAAAAAGTCAGAATGGGAACTTAGGCACCTTCGGGAAGCAGGCTCCAAACATGAAAGATGTTTAACCGAGCTGCTGCCTCCTTTAATTCATGAAGGTATAAGTGAGCTTGAGATATGTCATAAAATTTCGGAGGTATTCTTTTCCGAAGGACATCTTGGAATTTTACGGATGGAAAATTATGGAGAAGAAGTATTTCTTGGACATGTCTCGGTTGGGGACAGCGCCAATTATCCCAGTGTTTTTAATGGTCCGGTTGGACTTCGAGGTGTTCATCCATCAACACCTCATATGGGGTCTGCAGAAGTTAAGTGGACCGCGGGGAAACCGCTTACTATAGATAACGGATTTACTCTTGCCGGTTACATAACCGATAAGACACAAGTGTACTGGCTTGGCAAGATAGAAAACATCCCACAGAAGGCCAGAGAGGCACATAACTTTTGTATCGACCTGCAAAATCAAATTGCAGAACTTTTAAAGCCAGGAGTACCGCCAAGTGAGATCTGGAAGCATTGCCTTGCTGAGGTTGAGCGTTCTGAGTGGAATGATGGCTTCATGGGGTGCGGGAAAAACAAAGTTTTTTTTGTAGGTCATGGAATTGGACTTGCCATAGATGAATATCCGGTTTTGGCAAAAGGATTCGATTTACCCCTTGAAGAAGGGATGACAATTGCTGTTGAACCTAAAATTGGTATCCCTGGTTTTGGTATGGTGGGAGTTGAAAACACTTTTGAAGTTACACCAGAGGGAGGAAAATCCCTAACCGGAGAAAAATTCGATATAATAACCGTTTAAATTAGAGCAAAAAGCATGACAACCGGGTCGAGTTTGACGGGTAAAACTGTGGTTTGCCGCATCTCACCCAAAACGTTCATATGGCTGTGCGTTTGTCAAGTGCACGGACCTATCCAGTTCTCTTTTTTTGAGATTCACAATTAATTCAACATAAAGGGACCAGAGAGCATGAGCAGATTCAACAGGGTGAGCGGTATACCCGCAGACAGTGTATGCTCATATTCGTGGACTGGTTACCAGCATTTTCTAAAGTCACCGCGGCATTATCTCTCAATCTAGGTTCGAGCGCTCGTTCAGTAATGAAGTTAGCTCATAACGTTAGCTGAAAGAAATTAATATGACAACTGCCAGAATGCCACCCGGCCTTTGGGTCGGTCAGCTAATACACTTCTCCTGCTTGACATCTCTCCTCATCTTGACATGGGCAATTTGGTCATATCTGGGCGAACCATTTACAGCCGTTTTAGTGTGTGCAGTAGCTTTTCCCGTTGTACACCAGGTTTTTGTATGGTTGGCATGGCGGCTCGAACTCCGATCCTCAGCGATAAGTAAGACGATTGGCTTCCGAGGTTATGTCGCAATTTTCTTCCTGTTATTTGCAGGCCGATTCATTTCACTGTTTGCCCTGGCCTGGATCGACAGGGGAAGCCTCAACCTCCATATTCTCCCGCAGACTGTCTTAACAGTGCTTCCCTCCCTCCTCGGGCTCTACGCCATGTACAGCGTTAAACGATACTTCGGAATGATACGGGCCGCCGGCGCCGACCATTTTGATCCGCGATACCGCGACATGCCCTTCGTGAAGGAGGGAATTTTTCGATTTACGAATAACGGAATGTATGTCTACGCTTTTCTATTGTTTTGGACCATCGCTGTAGGATTCAATTCGGCAGCAGCACTCACCGTTGCAGCATTTAGTCACGCTTATATCTGGGTCCATTTTTACGCTACCGAAAAACCTGACATGAACTTTTTATACGCCTCAGCTTAAGGTTCAGAGCCGATGAACATGGATGTGCCAAGCGCTCTGCGACCATCATGATGGCCAACCAGTCACTAAACGGACAGTCCGACCCATGCTACTTTTTCAAACGTCTCCCGTTCGCTTGCTTTTGGACATGCTTTTCCGCTGGCCAGTCAGGTTATCGTTATGATATCCTGTCGAACAAACTGAAAAGTAAGGAAACTATCATGGCTAGAGTCAAGCTAAACAAACAAGCGCCCGAATTTACTTCTCTCAATTTTAACGGAAAAAGCGTTTCACTTTCAGATTTTACCGACCGGATGAATGTGCTGCTGATTTTCAATCGTAGTTTTTCTTGACCTTTCAGCCGTAGGCATCTGGCACAGTTGTGCCAGGATTATCAAGATTTCATAAAATTGAATACAGAAATAATCGTTGTTGGATCTGAGAAGTCAGAACCTTTTCAGAAATACTGGATGGAGGAAGATTTCCCGTTTATCGGGTTACCTGATCCGGAACACATAATTCAAAAATTGTATGGACAAGAGGTTAAGCCGCTTAAGCTGGGCAGAATGCCTGCACAGGTGCTTGTTGATAAGTCAGGCATAATCCGGTATGTGCATTACGGTGATTCCATGGTTGATATTCCTTCGAATAAAGAGATAACGAATCTGATAAAACAATAGAAGCACGCATGGCTCTTTATTAAAACAATATAATCCGCGCGAATGCCTCCAGCGGCACGTGATTTCTGTCGCCGGGTAGATAAAAATAGACTTGTGGATGGAGAAGCTGTCACTGATGGCCAACAATACTATTATTTTATAACACCATGAACGGATCAATTGTATCCATAGTCCTTTTTGGAGTTTCAGGCCTCGTCGCCCTCAATGCATTGTCTTATTATTCCCATCGCTGGATGATCTTTCCAGATATTGTCTGGATTCTTCTTTTAGGAGTCCTTTATGGAGGCGTTAGCCACTTTTTTGACTGGGGACTGCCAGAGTTACATTTAAACCCTGAACTTGTGCTTTATGCCTTTGTCCCTCTACTTATTTTTGCTTCTACCCAAAAAATCTGCCTCTTTAATGTTCGAAAAATACTCATCCCCGCTTCTCTCATTGGCAGTGTGGGAATTCTTATCAGCATGGGGATTATTGGAGCAACTCTCCATTTTCTTTTCGATATAGCGTGGTTAGAAGCTTTGCTTTTTGGGGCTATTATTTCAGCTACAGATCCTCTTGCAGTAGGAGCTTTACTTCACAGCAACGAAAATGTAAGCCCACTTCAAAAGCTTTTGATTGAAGGAGAATCAATTTTTAATGATGGTTTTGTTGTTACCGTTTTCGGTATTTTATCGCTTGTTCTTTTTAAGGGAGAATCTTTTAGTTTAGTAGAAAGTGGAGGAAGTTTTCTCTACCATGTAACAGGGGCTTTGCTGTTAGGATTTGCTTTGGGGCGAGGAGCTCGTTGGCTCTTGAAGGTATGGCATGAAGAGCATTTTACTCTTCGAACCAACATTACTTTATCTCTTGCATTTGGCAGCTATATTCTGGCAGAGACTTTCCATTTTTCGGGAATTCTGGCAGTTTTTTCCTCTGCCTTAGCTTATGGCTACAAGCCCAAAAAAGATGATCACAATAAACACACCCTGAGACATATCTGGGATTATTTTGAATATATTGCTAATTCTGCTTTATTCTTCCTTTTAGGAGCCAGTTTTTTAAGTCAGGCTTCTTTTGAAAGCCTTTCTGCCTCCTTGATCATAGCGGCGCTCCTACTCTTATTTGTTTCTCGTTTTGGAGCACTCCTGGCCCTTTTCCCTTTTATAAGAATAGAAGATCAAAAACTTTCCCAAAAAGAGTTCTTGCTACTCAATTTTGCTGGTGCGAGAGGTGCCGTTTCTATTGCTTTAATTCTTTTACTTCCTGGCTCTTTTCCGCTCAAACCCCACTTCCTATCTTTAGCTTTTGTTATGATTTTATTCTCGCTTGTGGTTTATCCTCTTATTATGCAAAGAATACTAAAAACAAAATAAAAACCTAACCATGGGTTCGAGCGGGACACGATAAAGCGCTGTCGATTTTCTGCAAATTCAGGTGGCGCGCACCTCAACCCGGTTGTTATGTGCTCAAGTAATTATCCGTAACAGTAGCAATGTTATTCATTTTAACTTGAATAGGAGTAATCATAGAAACTATAAGCATATTGGGAAGTGGTTGGCTAGGGCTTCCATTAGCCGAACATTTTGTTTTGAAAGGGCACCATGTTAAAGCTTCGACAACATCAGAAAGTCGCCTATCAGAACTAACGTCTATCAATGTGGAACCATTCATCCTTGACGTTGGGAGGTTGCCCGGTAACGTTCAAACCTTCCTCCAAACAGATATCTTAATAATCAACATACCGTCAAAGGATTCAGGTGCTTTTAGTAATCTGGCAAGACAAATAGAAAAATCTAAAATTGAAAAAATATTATTTATCAGTTCTACTTCGGTTTACGAAAACAAAAATAAAACAGTATCAGAGTCGGATGGTGAAGAATCATCCCCAAGCCCCTTACTCACAATTGAAAACCTGTTCAGGAGCATCGGTAAACTCAAAACCACAATTGTTCGATTTGGAGGGTTAATTGGTTACAGCCGAAACCCTGGTAAGTTTTTTAGCAAGGGAAGGGTTGTCCAGAATCCTGACGCAAATGTAAATCTTATTCATCGTGACGATTGTATTGGGATTATCAGTCAAATTGTCGAGCAAAAAGTTTGGGGTGAAGTCTTTAATTGTTGTACTGATACTCATCCCACAAAAAGGGAATTCTATACTCATGCGTCAAAATCCATCGGGTTCCCTACTCCGGAGTTTGGAGATTCAGGCGCTAACTCGTTTAAAATAATTAGTAATCAAAAAGTGAAGCAGATCTTAAATTACACATTCTTGCACCCGGATTTAATGAAACTAGACTTTGAGAAAAACACATAACCAGGCACTAATCCGGACCACTGGAGATGGGTGCTTTTCCCAGGGCGCGTACCTACCCTGCACTGCTCAAATGTTTTCCGGTGGCCGGTTAGCTAACCGTTCGAAAAACAGAACGATTAAATAGAGGTGATTATGAGCCAGAACTTCACAAAATTTGCTTTTACGAAAAGCGTTAAAGAGGCACAGACGCAATATGGTTCCAGAAAATCCTATGCCCGCTTAGAAGAATCAGGCGATCGCTATAATTTAACAGAAACAGAAATTCCTTTCATCGAATCTAGAGATAGTTTTTATATGGCCACCGTCGGAGAGAACGGTTGGCCTTACGTTCAGTTTAGGGGAGGCCCCAAAGGGTTTCTCAAAATTCTCGACAACACGACTTTAGGGATGGCTGATTTTCGTGGAAATCGGCAATATATAAGTGTCGGCAATATAAATGCCAGCAAGAAAGTATCACTATTCCTCATTGATTATCCATCGAAGCGACGATTGAAAATTTGGGCAGAAGCTGAAGTGTTGGAGACAAATGATTATCCGGAATTATTGGTAAAACTAAGTTTGCCCAATTATGAGGAAGTCATTGAACGTCTCATTGTTTTTAAAGTCCAGGCATACGATTGGAATTGCCCGCAGCACATCACACCACGGTTTACAGAAGAAGAAATTAAGCAATTGATTGTCACCTAACGATTTCGGAACGATTTCGGGGGACACCTTACTTAATTCCAACCAATAAATGCATCGGAAGAACCGCAGATGTTTCCGTTCTGTATAATAATAATCAGGAAATAACATACAGATGAAAGTACTGGTAATACTTGCTCATCCGGATCCGGGAAGTTTCAACCACGCAATAGCTTCGACTGCCATTGAAACTCTCAAGGAGAGTGGCCATGATGTCATTTTTCACGATCTCTATACAGAAAACTTTGATCCCATTTTACCTTCCGAAGAAATACCGAAAGATATTTCTTTGCCCTCTGAGATAGAAAATCATTGTGGAGAAATTTCAAATGCTGGTGGCATTATCATTGTTCATCCTAATTGGTGGGGACAGCCTCCGGCAATTTTGAAAGGATGGATCGACAGAGTTATTCGCCCTGGTGTTGCATATGAGTTCATTGAGGAAGATAAAGGGGAAGGAGTTCCAATTGGTTTATTGAAAGCAAAAACGGCGATAATCTTCAATACCTCAAATACTGCAACGGAAAGAGAAAAAAAGGTGTTCGGTGATCCTCTTGAAACCATATGGAAGAACTGTATTTTTGACCTTTGTGGTGTAGAAAAATTCTACCGGCGAACGTTTAACATAATAGTGACAAGCTCAGGTAATCAAAGAAAAAAGTGGCTAGAGGAAGTTCGTCAGATAATTGAAGAGTATTATAAAAAATGATACTTAGCACATATCCGATCAACGGAGAGGGATAACACAAAGGCATGGGGTCAGGCTTGACTTGTTGACACATTAAAAGGGCGACTTATAAGTCGTTTTCCCATTGGCATTTGCTGAGCACCGGAAAGATGCCGATAAAGGATTTTAAGCTGTTTGAGCAAAGCGAGTTCTTAAAATCCCGGCAGCTTTTAAGAGCGCAAGGAAGTCCGAAGGACCCAATGCCACGGGCGTCATTTTTTTTGTTCGTTTTTTTGGACGAGCAAAAAAATGAACAAACAAAGCAAATAATTGGCAGAGCTTACTTTCTCTGACCTGGCCCAGTGGACAGGGTTTAAAATTTCATATTAAACTGGCGAACAAGTCGCTGCACAAGGATTACCAGCCCTACCAGGCTGTCAATCTGTGGCCCGGATCGTTACTCCAGAATCAACCAATAATCTACTCAGCCGAGCGGATAGACTTCCTCGATATAATGCTTTGCCCCTTTATTACTCAACACACTGGAATAGAGCAGAAACTCGCTAACCGAAAAATCTTCGGTGATGAAAAGGCCGTGATGTGAGAGGAAGGCACCTACTTTTGATGGCGGGGTATTTTTCAAACGGGCCAGGGTGATATGCGGGGAAAATTTCCGTCCTTCAGGCTCAAGCCCTGTACGGACCAGGACAGACTCGACGCGTTTACGGAGCAGGAAAAGCTGTTCATTTTTGCTGATACCAACCCAAACAACCCGGGGCTTCCCCCGTGGAGGAAAAAAACCAACACCTTCAAGCCGCAGTGGGAAAAGTTCGCTCCGCACTTCTGCAAGCGCTTCACGAACATCCTGAAAGACCATAGCATCGACATCACCGATAAACCGGAGAGTGAGGTGAAGCTGCTCCGGCTCCACCCACCTGGCACCCGGCAGACCGAAGCATAGAGGGGCAAGCCTGTTTTTAACCGGCGTCGGGAGATCAATGGCAACAAAGAGTCTTGGCATTACTATATGTAAAAACCTCTTAAAAAGGACTATGTAATCGAGAAAATCTTATGTTATAGGAAATTGTAACAGCCTTGGCAAAAAAACTAAACAAATCACTTATGGTTCCACCTGAACACAGCCGGGAAAAAACAAGCTGGAAGAACCTTCACCGCACTCCTCTTGCTGACGTCATCCAGTTTTTTCTCCTGGTTCTTCTTTGCGTCTGGTTCTTTTCTGTCAGTTTCAGGGAATCCGGCTACAACTGGCAATGGTACCAGGTACCGCAATATATTATCACCCTGGATGAAAACGGTTTTGTGGCAGGCCCCCTGCTGCTCGGCCTTTTTGTGACTTTGAAAATCTCTGCCGTCAGCCTGGTCCTGGCCTTTGGGATCGGCATGGTTACAGCATTGCTGCAGCTTTCACAATCCTTTGTCGGCCGGATAACAGCCAGAGTTTACCTGGAAATTATACGGAACACGCCGCTGCTCATCCAGCTCTTTTTTATCTACTTTATCATGGGACCGACTCTGGGACTGAATCGGTTTTTTTCTGCGGTACTGGCATTAAGCCTGTTCGAGGGAGCGTACACAGCTGAAATCATTCGGTCCGGGATCGTTTCTCTACATCGGGGTCAGTGGGAGGCTTCCCACAGTCTCGGAATGAACATTTTTGATACCTACCGTTTTGTTATCCTGCCCCAGGCCTTCCGGCGAATTCTCCCTCCTCTTGCCAGCCAGGCCATCTCACTGGTTAAGGATTCAGCCCTGGTCAGCACCATTGCCATCTACGATCTTACCATGCAGGCGCAGGCTATTATCGCAGAGACATTCCTTACTTTTGAAATCTGGTTTACAGTTGCCCTGATGTACCTCTGTATCACCATAACATTGTCACTTGTTGTCAACAGGCTGCAAAAAAAGACTGTTGTGGCATGAATATATGCGGAGAGAGAACTATCATTTTCACAGGAAAACCATATTTTCAGAGAGCTAATTCTTCCTTCCTTTTTCACAATCTCTCTGTTAAAATATTAATATTATACAATTTTCCTCATAACTGACTATCTTTTATAACCATCAGAATTAAAAGGGGATCAACATGACGCAGGAAAGCAAAACAGTATGCCCGACATGCAATGGAAAGAAAATTATTGATGGAACATGTGAATGTAACATGGAATGGCGCGGAACCCAGAAGGGAGATGACTGGGAAGACTGCCAGTGTACTCCGGACCAGCCCTGCCCTACCTGTTCAGGAACCGGTTACATTGATAGTGACTCGTAAACCCCTCACCTTTTTCAGGTTGAGTTCATTTGAATCTGAACGTCGCTTCCTGAAGGTATGGCACAAGACCAGATAGTCATTGCAAAGGAACTATGCAAAACCTTTGATAACGGCGTCAGGGCACTGCATAATTTTACCACAAGAATCAACCGGGGAGATGTGGTAGTTGTAGTCGGCCCCTCAGGGGCCGGCAAATCAACCTTTCTCAGGTGCCTCAACGGTCTGGAGGAAGTTGACAGCGGTTCTGTTGTTATAGACGGTATACCGCTTGATGAAAACCCGAAAAACAGGCTTGAAATAAGGAAAGAAGTGGGCATGGTTTTTCAGCATTTCAACCTCTTTCCCCATATGACAGTCCTACAAAATATCAATCTTGCCCAACAGAAAGTACGTAACAAAACACATTCTGAAGCCGGTCGAGCATCCCTTGACATGCTGGACAAGGTTGGCATTGTCGACAAGGCCGGTAGTTATCCTGATACGCTTTCAGGCGGCCAGCAGCAGCGGGTTGCCATTGCCCGGGCCCTGGCCATGAACCCGAAAATCATGCTCTTTGACGAAGCGACCAGTGCCCTGGATCCGGAGATGATCGGCGAGGTCCTGGGTGTCATGAAGAACCTTGCCCGCGAAGGAATGACCATGATATGCGTGACCCATGAAATGGGTTTTGCCCGTGAGGTCAGTGACCGGGTCATATTCATGGAAGATGGAGAGATTATCGAGGAATGCCAGACTCAAGAGTTTTTTTCGCACCCCGAGCAGCCACGAACCCGCCGGTTTCTAGACCAGATTCTTTGATCTTTTTTCATTCACGGCAGCCTGTAACGCATCACCGAATAAACCTCGAACCCGGTCAGTAATTACTCTTGTTGTTCAATTCCACAGTAGCCGGCTTCATCTGTATCGCTGTCAATCACTGTTATACCCCCTGAAGAGGTAAATTGACCTGCTGCATCTGCAGTGTTTACAATCAGCCCTTTCTCTGCCGGGACCGGTTCACTGATGCAGGAATAGCTCTTTCCTGGGGCAAGAGTTGCCGGGAGCTGGCAATCGGGAGCTATGTCATCGAAGTTATGAGCGGCATCGGAAAGCTGAAGATTTGTTAATTCCACGTTTCCGCCGTTGGTGATGATAAACTTATAAGACACCTCATCGGGGACGCATTCCCCCTTTGATACCAGATAACTGCAAATGTCCTGGCCGGATTTGCCGGCGCCATCATGAACTGCATTACTGAGGGTGCCGCCATAGGAACTTCTGCCGCTCACAACCTCAAAATCCCCGCTCCTGAAACCGGGGCCGATATCAAGACTGCAATCGGTCTTGAGGGTTGTGTGAAAGCGCCAGTCCACGTAAATTTTGATCTCTGAAGCGTCTGTACCGTCACTACCTAAACCTTTGAAGCTGAAAGGTTCCTCAGGATAGATGCTCCCGCTGAAAAGTTCCCGGGAATCCATGTCTTTAATCATCACATGCTCACTATACTGCCCATGGTAGACCAGGCTCAACTCGGTTATTTTGCCTACACATGCCTTCGGGCTGGATGTTTCCGGGATTGTCGAAATCGGCAGATCACAGTTCACCGAACAGAGTGCTCCCCCAGCACTACTTTCACCTTTCACAATCTCAAAATCTCCGGCAACCAGGCCCGGTCCAACCGGAACCGTGCAGCCGGTATGCAGCTTGACATAGAAATTATTGCTCACAGTGATAGTAATATAATCTGTCAGGTTTCCATTATATGCCAGGGAGAAGGAAATTATTGCGTCAGGCAGAACCTCTCCGGAAAACAATTCGTTTCCGTTCTGGTTGATGACCTTGACATCTCTTTTCACAGGTCCTTTGTATTTCAGAGTCATGGATTTCACCCGGCCGGTACATTCCCGGCATTCACCGGTGTCAAAACCTTCACAACCCTTTACTTCCGGAACATGCCCATCGGGGCACGTTGAAATACCATCACCATCATGCCAGATGGAGTCCACGAGGACCTTTTTCTGGAGATCAATTTTTGCAAGAGCACCAAAGTAATGGCCCGGGTCTGTATCAGTGTATTCCTTACCCCTGAACGTAGCAGTAGCGATACCATTACTCATGTTCGGGCCTGCCGCTGCCGTGCCTGTCTCGTTGCAGGTCTCACTTACACCGGCGGTAAGACTGGCAATGGTACACACAACGCCCAGGTCATCATCGGTGACTGTAATCCCGGCCAGATCCACATCGCCACTGTTTGTTACCGTGTATTCCCAGGTGACGGCACTGCCCACTGGAATTTCCGGACCCGGACCACTATCGGCGTCATTGTCATTGATTGTTTTTTCTATTTCAAGAGATGCCATGACTGTCTTAACAGTAGTGGAGTCAGAATCACTCACCGGAGTACTCTCATCGTCTGTACCGGAAGCTGTTACCGTATCGGTATCATCCCTTCCTACAAGAGCTTGAAATGAGCAAGTATAGCTTCCGCCCGGTTGAATTAATTGCGGAACGGTGCAGTTGCCACTTCCATTCAAATTACCATGAATATCGTCAGCAAGTGTTTTAATCGTCACCGGATCAGAGTCGGCGCTAATATTCTGGACTACAATTGTGAAAGTTACTTCCTCACCTGATGCCATAACCTGGCTTTTATCTGCCGTCTTGCTGATGGTAATTTTAGGAAGGGAATTTTCATAAGTCAGGGTAGCATCACCGGTAGACTCAACCTGGTTGCCGTCATCATCTTTCCCGGAGGCCGTGATGGAACTGGTGTGTTCTTCTCCCGCATTGCCTGAAATGAACTTCTTGTAAATACACTTCATTTTCGAGCCGGGAGCCAGGTTAACCGGTAGCGCAGTACCGCATGAGCTGCCCACATCTCCGTATATGCTGTCTGTAACTGATTGAATTTTTACTGCATCATATGCTGAAGTATTCTCTATCACGGCAGTAAATGTTACCTCGTCACCGCTTTCACTGACACTGGCAGGGAAAGCTGTAGTGGTGGTCAAAATGGAGGATGGTATATCAACTATATCCACGAAAGCACCATCACTACCGGAGACCGGATTACCGTCATCGTCGGTTCCGGAAGCTACCGCAGTACTGATTATCTTCCGGTTCCCTTCTGTAGCCTCTATTTCATGAGGGATCGTGCAGGAGATATCTTCTCCCGGCTCCAAATCAACAGGTATGGTTTCATTACAGAATCCGCTGATGTCACCACCGAGTAGCGGATCTTCTACCTTTTCCAGGGTGACCGCATCAACAGCAGAGGTATTCAGCACTTTAACAGTATAGGTCACAGCTCCCCCCCGTTCACTGACCATGTTCGGGGCAACGCTTTTTATAACCTGAAGGGATGATGGCACATCGATGATATTGACATCGGTTTTGATCCAAACCTCACCTCCTGTGCCATCATCGTTTACACCACTTGCTGTTACAGTATTTAATATGCCATCACCAGCATTGCCCGTGACATTTTTCACCGTGGTGCAGATTGCCATTTCCCCTGGGGGCAATTTTGCCGGCAGGTTTGGTGAACAGTCCCGGGAGTTGAGTGCGCCTCCTTCCCTGTAATAAACTTTCTTAATAGTAATATTGTCCTCTATGGAGGCATTTGTTATCTCAAGTAAATATTTTACCGCCCCCCCGGGCTCTGGTATACGCTTGGGCATAACAAATTTTCCGAGGCCGACCAGCGTGACTTTTTTCTGTATGAACACGGCTGCAGACCCTTCGTCTGATACCGGCCTGCCGTCATCATCCTTTCCGCTGGCGGAGGCTTTCCTGATTATCCTATCTCCATCCATACCTATTACCGTACCCGGGGTGGTACAGGTAATAATTCCGCCCGGAGCCAGAGTTGCCGGAAACTCAAATTCAACAGGGCCGCCGGGGTCATTGTAACAGTATTGCCTGATGTCGCCGCCGAAATCGGGATCATCAATGGCAGTAATGAAAACATCGTCAACCGGGGAAATATTGGTAATTGTCACAACATAGCTTACCGGGCCGCCCGGCACTTCCAGGATGGTGGGCTCCACAAGCTTGTCCACCTGTATAGCCGAAGGTATATCAGTTATAATTACCGTCGCGCTATTTCCTCCTTCAACCTGGCGCTCAAGCTGATCAAGAGCGGTAACGGTGATTTTTCCCGTCAGCCTGTCGCCTGTATTTCCAGCGACATTCCGTTTGAAGGTACATGTTGTTGTATTGCCGGGAGGAACGGCTTCAAGAAAAGTATTTTTGCAGACTTCGGACGCGTCATGGATAATTTTGCTTGTGCCTTCATTATCAGCATCATCGGTAAGATTGAGGAGTTTTACGGAATTGCCCAGTGAGGTATTGGTCACTTCAACAGTCAACGAAACCTCCCCGCCCGGCTCGGACATTCTGTCCGGGATGGCTGTAGTGACAACACGGAGTTTTGCCGGAGGGACGGTGATCGGTACATTGAAATCATTGTCGCATTGACAATCAGCAGGTCCACCAGGAAAAGCACCTGCCGGGCTTATGCACAGCGTGTTGGATTCGGGTTGGCGCCAGCTGATGCAATAAGGAAGGTTGAGGTATCCGTCATTATCTGTATCGATACAGGTTGCCGTAAGAGTAATACGCGGAATCAAAGATTCATGTTCTGCATCACTATCACCACATGTGTCCTGTATGCCGGCATCATTTTTTCCATCCAGATCGAGCCACGGAGGGTCAGGAGCATAGGCAGGTGCAGCGGCAGTACAGGTCCCGGTAAGGGCACCGTCAAATCCCGAATCACCATCAGTGGCAAACCAGAGACCGATATCATGGCGGGCCTGTGGGTTTGAGGCACCAAACAACACCTGGTAGTCTGCGTGAAAAGTGACCGTATCCCCCGGAAAGAGACAGCCGTCATCAAGAACGGCCACACTGGCGACTTGGCTTATGCTGACATTACCTTCCGCGCATTCAAGTTCGATACCTGCTGTGTCCTCCATGCAGCCGATATTCGGTAACACCTCTGCATTTCCGGAACCATCAGCTGAAGCCGTCAGGGCTGTGATCACCACAGCTGAAACAATGGCCGCACCGACAGAAACCCTGATCAGGGATTTCTGTATGAATTGTACTCTCTTGTTTCTCATGTTCATATTCTTCAAGGACACAGGTCAGTGTATCAAAAAGAAACAATAATTTCCACTATCTCGGTTAGTTATTCATTTTGAATGACGTATGAAATGGATAAAACCACTTGATTACCATCAATCATGCAGGTGAGAAATCTTGATTACCGGTATCTGTCCTTTTAAAGAATACATTCTCTAACAGGCATTCTCATTTGATGAAGGGCTTATATAGTGCAATATCATGCTAGAAAAATCCTTAATTCCATGCTAGCTATAATAACCAGTTGCAATACCCATCGATAAAGGAGGATCCGATGTTCATTTTTCGCAACATAAGCAGCATTCTCATTATATTCTATACACTGTTCATTATGACAGGCTTTGTCCAGGCTGCCAACCTGCAACAGCAGCTGACCCGGGAGTCCACCATCGAAAAGGTTATGAAACGTGGTGTCCTGCGAGTTGGCATGGACACCTTTCTGCCCTGGGCCATGAAAGACAAAAACGGTCAGTTCATTGGTTTTGAAATTGATGTGGCGACTCGTCTTGCTGAAGACATGGGGGTTAAAGTTGAATTTGTCCCGACAAAATGGAGCGGCATTATACCCGCGCTGTTAACCGGCAAGTTTGACGTCATTATCGGGGGTATGGGAATACTGCCCAAACGGGCACTGAAGGTGAATTTTACCGAACCATACGATTATTCAGGGATGGCAATAGTCGCCAGCAGTACATTGGCTAAAAACTTTAACTCCCTTGACGATTTCAATGCACCCAACATTCAGATTGCATGTAAGCTTGGAACCACTGCTGTTGCTGCAACAAAAAAATTCATGCCAAAAGCTAAGCTCAGGCTTTTCGATGATGAGGCCCATGCCTACCAGGAACTCCGCAATGGGAATGTGCACGCGGTTGTGGCTTCGGCTCCGCGTCCTGCTTTTGAGGCCCTCAAATATCCGGAAACATTATTTTTACCTATTCAAGGAACCTTTACCAAGGAACCCATCGGTTTTGCCCTGAAAAAAGGGGATGTTGACAGCCTGGCCTTTTTTAATAGCTGGATAACCACTGTCCGGCATGAAGGATGGTTTGATGAGCGTCATCATTACTGGTTCGAAACACGTGACTGGGCAAATCTCATAGAATAATATTCCCATTTGGAATCCAGATAGAATGCACTGGGAAAAAAAGCGCATTTCAGGGCTTGATATCACTGTTACGGTATTTCTGTTCCTGCTTGCAGGATATATCACCTACCGTTTGACCATCGGCCTCAACTATAAGTGGCAGTGGGGTATCATTCCCACATATCTGTTCCGTTATGATCAGGAACAGGGGCGCTGGGTGTCGAACCTCCTTGTTGAAGGTTTGTACACAACTATAAGGCTGAGCATCTGGGCTACACTCCTTGCTTCGGTTATCGGTCTTCTCATGGGTTTTATGCGTACGAGCCGCAGGCTGCTCTACCGTCTTATTTCAACGGTTTATGTGGAACTGGTCAGGAATACGCCCCCCCTCGTTCTGGTCTTTATTTTTTACTTTTTTGTCAGCGCACATATCCTTCCCCTGCTTGGCCTCGAAGAATTTATCCGCTCACGGCCTGAAACCGTTCAGAACCGGGTTGCTTTCTTTCTAAGCAGCCCAGGACTACTAACTGCCTTTCTTTCAGGGGTACTTACCATAGCCCTGTTCCAGGGTGCATATATTACTGAAATAGTCAGGTCTGGCATCGAGTCTATTGAGCAAGGTCAATGGGAGGCATCCTATGCCCTGGGATTATCCCGAAGCCAGCAGATGATTTATATTATACTTCCACAGGCAGGGAGAAGAGTCCTCCCGCCGCTGGCAAATGAATTTATCAACACAATCAAGTACTCTTCCATTGTCTCAATTATATCGATCCAGGAACTCACTTTTCAGGGGCTCCAGATAATGGCCGCAACACAGGTCACCATCGAGATATGGCTGACAATTACTCTCATGTACCTTTTCCTGTGCCTGCTGCTTTCTCTGGCTGTCCGTTATCTGGAAAACAAGCTAACGCAGGCATGATCTTAAGAAAAAAGCAGTATTGGCAGGTTTCTTTCTAATCAATATTGGCTGTGTAGAGCTGGTTATCTACCAGGGGTGGCCCATACTCCTTCCGTATCACGGCAGGTCCCACCGAAAAAGGTATCTACGCTTTTCGATAGCAAGTTTTCGCGGTTAAAACGATTTATGGTATTAATGGGAACCGGAAGGTTCCATAAATATTCGTTTGAGCTTGAAAAAATAGTCAAATCCTGACCAGATTGTCAACACAACAGAGAAATAGACTATCCACAATCCAAGGTCGTGGAGAAAGGGTAGGGGCAGCAGGGTAAGAGGGAAGATAAGGGTACCAAGACCGATATACTGAATTATTGACTTCAGCTTGCCCATGCCACTTGCCTTGACGACTATTCCGGATGAGGCGGCAATGCCTCGCAGGCCGGTCACCATGAGTTCACGACAAAGAATAACCAGGGCCACCCAGGCAGGCAGGCGTCCTAACGGAATAAGCATAATCAATGCTGTTGCCACCAGCACCTTGTCCGCCAGGGGGTCCATCAGTTTTCCCAGGACCGTCTCGCTCTGGTATCGCCTGGCGAAATAGCCGTCAACCCAGTCACTCACTGCGGCAACAGCAAAGACCAGCCAGGAAAAAAAACCCATCCAGACAGTCTGTTCCAGCATGAGCATATAGGCAAGGGTAGCAGCCAGGACAAAACGTATGGCCGTTACACCATTAGGTAAAGTTAATATCTGATCCACAATAATTATTGGTTCTGTATAAAGGTCGAAAACCAAGGGCTCAGCGATGTACCTGGTTGAATTGCCCAGGCACTCACTCATTATTAGCCCCTTTTTTCAAGGTCATCAATACTTCAGTTAATTGTTACCAGCTTCCGCACCTTGATATTTTTTGATCCGGCTGTCCGGGTATTCTGCTGATAAGACTGGTAGTTCTGCATTACCCGGCGAACGTACTCTCTTGTCTCCTTGATCTTCGGTAAAGGACCGTTTTTTGAAACCCTTCCCGGTCCCGCATTATAGGCGGCAAGACTCAGGGCAATATCACCATCATAGGTATTGAGCAGATTTTTAAAATAGCGGGTCCCGCCATTAATATTCTGGCCCGGATCAAACGGGTTGCGGACCCGCAAATCCCTGGCCGTTCCCGGCATCAACTGCATCAAACCCTGGGCTCCCATTGATGAAACCGCATACTGATTAAAATTGGATTCTGCCTTGATAATGGCCTTGATAAGAAGGGGGTCTATTTTATTTGTAAATGCTGCCCGCTTGATATAGCTGTCATATGAAGCAGGGATGCGCATGGAGCGTCTTGTTCGCCTGTCGCCTGTTGATTCGTAGCGTTTACCTGGACTGTAATTCAGCCGTCCGAGTTGAACGGGCTTGTACTTTTTGCTGGACGGAACATTCGTGTAATGCCTGACCCCGTTTTCATCTTCATACATATATATTTGCGCCTCAAGCACTACCGGCAGCAGACATAAAATGAAAGTGATGGTAAACAGAAATTGTTTCTTCACAGGAAGTTCCCTACTTCTGTCTTTTTTCCCAGTCAGCAAGGAATTTTTCCATGCCGATATCTGTCAGGGGATGTTTTGCCAGCTGGGCGATAACCTTGTATGGGATGGTGGCAATATCAGCGCCCATGAGAGCTGATTCAACCACATGTATTGGATTTCTTATCGAAGCGACAATCACCTCTGAATCATAACCGTAGTTTCCGTAAATGGTCATGATGTCACCGATCAGCTCCATCCCGGCCTCCGATATATCATCGAGGCGGCCTACGAAAGGGCTGACGTACGTTGCGCCTGCCTTCGCAGCCAGGAGGGCCTGAGTTGATGAGAAAACGAGGGTTACGTTGGTTTTAATATTTTCCGCGGTCAATCTTTTTACCGCTTTCAACCCTTCTTCAATCATGGGGATTTTGACAACGATGTTATCACTCATTGCCGCCAGCTGGCGGCCTTCATTGACCATGCCGTCTGCTTCAAGGCTGACCACTTCGGCGCTGACCGGGCCGTCAACAATGGCACAAATATCCTTGAGGATCTCCTCGAAAGGCCTCTGTTCCTTGGATACCAGCGATGGATTGGTAGTTACTCCGTCAACCATACCAAGTTCCAGGCCTTTTTTAATTTCGTCAATATTTGCGGTATCAATAAAAAATTTCATTCCTTTTCCCTCGGCGTTTCTAAAAATTTATCACAACAGGTATCACTGCAAAAGTAATACGTCTTTCCATCTTTCCGCAGCCGGATTGACTGACTTTTCGGTACCAGGGTATGACAAACCGGGTCTTCGACCAGCACATCCTCTACCTTGGCGCTGGTGGCCCCTTTTTTTTCCCTGCGTTCCTCCGTCGATTTTTTTGCTGCACCCATGATGCCTTTAAGGAGCAGCCAGGCAATATAAAATAATACTCCTAAAACGACAAGACGCACTATGCCCATTTCACGCCTCGCACACCCGGATTGATATTACAATATCCGCACATACTATCTATTATATCCGTGAGGACACAAATGTCTAACCATATCTTTTTGAAAATACTCGCTTTCACGTCAAATGACAGCCCTCAGCTTTCAACCGGGAACTGTCCTCTGGGTATCAATCCTTTATCCCATCCAGCCACCCTACCTTGCCCACATGAGGCGTCATCGGAAGTTTGGTCAAATCGACAAAAAGTTCTCCAACTGTACGCTGCAGGACGGGATGTATACAGTCAGGTGCTATTTCATTAAGCGGGTACAAAACAAACAGCCGGTGATGCAATTCAGGATGGGGCACTATAAGATCATCGGTTTCAATAATCTCATTGTCATACAGAAGAAGGTCAAAATCAAGGATGCGATCCTGGTAATCTGAATTCCCTGAACCCCTTGTCCTGCCGAACGAATTTTCCACCTCCAGGAGAACCTGTAACAGTTCCTCGGGCTCCAAAATGGTCTGCAGGGACCCAACAGCATTGATAAACCAGAGCTTACTGGCCATGCCTACCGGTTCTGTCCGATAAGGACTGGATAGTGTTTTCGGATGAATACCAGGTCGTATTCCCAGCATTTTCCAGGCTTCCTGTAGAACCTTCAGAGAATTTCCCAAGTTGGAGCCGAGACCTATGTACGCGGTTTTCACAAATTCAGGCTACAGGATGCTTCAAGTGACCTACAGGCGGTACTAATAATCGCTCAGCCCAAGCACATCAAACATGGTATAGAGACCTTTGGGCTTATCAGCTACCCATCCGGCAGCAAGAGCCGCACCACGTGCAAAATTATCCCGGTTATGCGCCCGGTGGGTAATTTCAATTCGTTCACCTGCACCGGCAAAATAAACGGTATGCTCTCCGACAATATCCCCTGCCCTGATGGTCTGAATGCCTATCTCCTGGTCGGTTCGTTCACCAATTATGCCATTGCGCTCAAAAACACCTACTTCTGAGAGATTTCTGTTCAGTGCACCTGCTGCCATTTCACCTAGCTTGAGAGCAGTGCCCGAGGGTGCATCCTTTTTCATACGGTGATGGGACTCGACGATTTCCACATCATATGCATCACCAAGGATAGAAGCTGTTTTTTCTACAAGCTTAAAGAGGACATTCACACCGACAGCCATATTCGGAGCCTGCACACAGGAAAAATTCCCGATGGCCAGTTCCTGCAGAGTTACAAGGTTTTCCTGGGTCAAGCCGGTTGTCCCGATAACCATTGCCCGGCCATGCTCAGCGGCAAGCCGGGCAAACTCCATGGTGGCCTGATGAAATGTAAAATCAATAATAACATCTCCCTGGTCGATCACTGCAGCCAGGCCGGCGGAAATGTTGACCCCGGTCGTCCCGAACCCGGCCAGTTCTCCTACATCACGTCCGGTAGCCGGATTGTCGGGATGCTCAAATGCTGCAGCAAGCTGCAGGTCAGGGTGTTCATTCACCATATAGCTTATTCGCTGCCCCATGCGTCCAGCCGCACCTGCGACAATTACTTTTGTCATATTTCCGTTACTCCTGTCAGAGAGAAGAGGTTCGTCTCATTGTAAGTAAAATAGACTTTTAAACCAGACCTACAGCGCTCATGGCCTTCTTTAAAGTCTCTGTGCTGGCATCATCCATCTGGACCATGGGAAGCCTCACCTCACCTGATTGAATCTTACCCATTAATTGCAGACCTTTTTTGGCTGGAGCCGGGCTCGGATAGCAGAACATGGCTCCCATGAGAGGAAACAGCCGATAATGGATTTCATTGGCCCTGGCCAGATCCCCGGCCAGAGCTGCTTCCATCATATCGGCCATTGCTCTGGGAAAAACATTGGAGGTTACTGAAATTACACCCTTACCACCGATGAGGACCGTGGGCATGGCAGTAAAATCATCACCTGACAGGACGATAAAATCATTCGGACAGACCCTGATCACTTCACTGACCTGGTTGAGACTCCCGGTGGCTTCCTTGATACCGATGACGTTTTTCAATCCGGCACAGCGGGCAACAGTCTCCGGCATCATATTGGCTACTGTTCTGCTTGGAACATTGTAGAGGAACATGGGGATATCAACCGCCTCTGTGATGGCCTTAAAATGCTCATACAGCCCATCCTGGCTGGGACGGTTATAATAGGGCACAACGGAAAGAACCGCATCGGCTCCGCTCGCCTTGGCACTTTCGGTCAGTTCTATAGCCTCGAGGGTGTTATTGGCCCCGGTGCCGGCTATTACAGGTACTCGTCCGTCCACGGTCTCTACCGTGAGCTCTATTACCCGTTTATGCTCATTAAAATCAAGCGTTGCTGATTCACCGGTAGTACCGCAGGGAACAATTCCGTGAGTCCCGTTTTCTATATGAAATTCAACAAGGTCTTTTAACCCCTGTTCGTCTACTCTGCCGTCTTTAAAAGGAGTAACGACTGCAACAATTGCTCCCTGGAATGTGCTCATTTCCTACCTCCTGAATACAGATGAACTCGTAAAAAGTTTAAAAGGTTCAACGGTTAATATGATTATTTAAGTGGCAACGACGCTGAGCCATTGGTTTTCATAACTTGTCGAAGTCTTTGCTATCCACGAAAGCAATTATTCTAAAAAACCTACTGTCCCGAAACAGCCAAGTTTAACTTTCCAATAGTGCTTCGGCGCTCAGCTCACCGGAATACACAACATTGGCCAGCCCCTTTAGAAATACATTCGAAGCTGCCGGAGAACCATCGAGATCGAACAGAATGCTCAACCTGTCATTGCCGGAAGTGATAATATCAACTGGAGAATCGGCCATACCGAGCACTGCCCCAATTATAGCGCCTGCAACAGCTCCTGTCCCGCAGGCCATGGTCTCGTCTTCCACTCCCCGTTCATAGGTCCGAACTTTGAACGAACCGTTTTCAAGGGGCTGGACAAAATTTACGTTAGTGCCCGCAGGCATAAAGTCCGGGTGGAAACGGATGATGCTGCCCGTCTTGCGTATATCCACCTTTTCAAAATCATCAACAAAGAGGACCGCGTGGGGAACGCCGGTATCAACAGAATGCAGCTGCAAGGTCTGTCCCTCAATTTCAACCTCTCTGTTCATTCTGAAATCTTTGGGCTCCGTCATGAGGACGCTGACATTGACATCTGAAACATTGGCTTCAATTATTCCCGCTATGGTTTCAAAACGCATGTGAGCAGGGGCAATACCCTGCATATAGGCATAACGGGCGGCACAACGGGCACCGTTACCGCACATTTCTGCTTCTGAACCGTTACCGTTAAAAAAAAGCCATTTAAAATCAGCCTTGTCCGAATCCTCAATAAATATAAGACCATCAGCCCCGACGGAAAACCTCCGACGGCAGACCAACCTGGCAAACTCCGGCATCACTTCCCTGCTGAGGCGAGGTTTACGATGATCAATGAGAATGAAATCGTTTCCTGTGCCGCTCATTTTCACGAAGGGTACCGGCATCTGTGTGAACTGCATGCTCAATCGGTCTCCAGAAGGGATTCGCCTCGTATAAGGTCGTTAAAATTCTCACGAGTGCGGATTACATGAAATTTATCGCCCCGAACAAGGACTTCTGCGGCACGTGGACGGGAATTATAGTTAGAGGCCATGGTAAACCCATAAGCACCGCTGCTCATAATTGCAAGCAGATCATCCTGCTGAACCACGGGTAGAGACCGATCTCGTGCCATAAAATCCCCTGTTTCGCAGATTGGGCCGACAATATCGACCATCTGTGTTTCCCCATCTCCCCGGGTAACCGGAATAATTTCATGATACGCCCCGTAGAGGCTGGGCCTTGTCAAATCGTTCATGGCTGCATCGACAATAACAAAATGCTTGTCCTTTTCACCACCGGTGTTGACTTTGGTATATTGCACCTGTGTCACCAGGATTCCAGCGTTACCAGCTATAACACGTCCCGGTTCGAGGACAAGGGTGCAATTCATATCACCCAGTTCCTCTTTAATTGCCCTGGCATAATCATGGGGGTGGGGAGGCTGTTCATCTTCATAGGTAATGCCAACACCGCCGCCAAGATCGAGGTAGTCGATACTGATTCCTTCCTCTTCAAGGCGGTCGACAAATTGCTTTAATTTTCGCAGAGCCTCTATAAAGGGATCAATCTGGGTGAGCTGTGAACCGATATGGCAGCTCACGCCGCGAACATCAATCCCTTCCATATCCCGGGCCCTGACATATTCGAGCAGCGCTTCCTCCACCGATATACCGAATTTATTTTTTGCCAGCCCGGTTGAAATATATGCGTGGGTCTGGGGATCAACATCCGGGTTGACGCGAAAAGCCACCGGCGCCGTCTTGCCCTGATCAAGGGCCACCTTTTGCAGCCGGTCAAGCTCCAGGGGCGATTCCACGTTAAACATCAGAATACCCGCATCAAGTCCCTGGCTGAGTTCAGCCTCGGTCTTACCAACCCCGGAATAAATAATCCTTTCAGCCGGTACCCCTCCCTTAAGCGCCCTGAAGAGTTCACCGCCGGAAACGATATCAGCTCCACCTCCCAGGCTGGCAAACAGGTTCAGGATGGCTATGTTGGAACAGGCCTTGACTGCAAAACAGGTCACATGATCCGTACCGTCAAATCCCCTGTCAAACGCCTCAAAATGCCTGGTCAGGGTTGCCTCGCTGTAAAGATAAAACGGCGTGCCGACGCTTGTGGCTATTTCGGCAACCGGCACATCCTCACAAAACAGCTCGTTATTTTTATATTGAAAATGATGCATATATAACCTTTATAATTTTACTTACCGCAACATCACAATATTCTAATTGCTCACCGATACTTCAGCTGAGAGGTCACTCTCATTGGCCGGGGAAGAACTGTCAATACTCGTCACGGAGTAATACCACAGGTCGGCGTCGGGCGGAGCCGTGTCTGTAAAAAGCGTGTAGGGGACTTCCACCTCGCCCACTTTGACGGGCTTCTTTTCACCGGGCAGTCTCCGGTAAATCCTATAACCCTTCAGGTCTTCCGACTCGACGGGATTCCAGACTATTTTCACCGCTGCCGCGGTTCGAATTGCCCTCAACCCGGTTGGCTCTGTCGGTGCAGTACGGTCCACCGGCACCGCGGAAACAGTCAGGGATGAGCCCCCGCCCACCTGTCCTTTTTTGTACATCGTTACAGCCTGGACCTTGTAACTGTACTCCCGGCCGTTTACCACATCTGAATCTTCAAACCTGGTACCGTCAAGAAGCTTACCCTGTGGAGTGAAAGGTCCTCCCCCCATGCTTCGATATACCTGGTATCGGACCGGTTCCTGGATTTCTGTCTCGTCGACATATGTATTAACATCTGACCACTGCAGCATGATCCTGTTGTCAGCAGCCTCGGCACTGAATTCCGCTGGTGCGTTGGGCGGAATATTCCACATGAATGAAACAATGTTTGAGTCCGCGCTTTCTGCCCACCAGCCTGATCGGGACCGGACTTTGAAGAAAAAGAGGTTACCCGGCCTGAGCAGAGTCGAATTATAGGTCGCCTGTCTCCCGGCCCCTTCCGATACTACCCCGCCCGGCAGTTTTATCGGCTCACCAAAGGGAATGGGGCATGTATCACAGTAGGAATCTGCCGGAACGACAGCCCTGTACATATCGAAGGAAGAAATGTCCGTCAGCTTCTTACCACGGACGGTCTTTTCAGGAAATGTCCAGAAAAGAGTTACTCCCTTTTCGTTGAGCTCATAGCGTAAATCCGTTACCGGCAGTGGAACAATTTCCTCCGGGGGAACAGGCATGTTTTTATAGCCGCACCCAGCCAGTCCTGACACAATAAGAATGAACGTTACTATCAGGCTGAAAAATAAACGACCATGGCCTGCTCTTCTCTTTGTTGATCCCATCATGCTATCCCCAATTTTTTTTCGGCAAGATCCAGGGCTTCTGCAACTCTTACAGTTGCAGTTCCACCGGTAGATATCCTGCTGTTGACCGATCCTTCAACGGAAAGGAATTCTTTGATGTCATCTCCAATCAGTTCAGAAAAATCTCGGAGTTCCCCGACGGACATTTCGTCAAGCTCGATCCCTTTTTTTTGACAGTGTGCAACTATCCGGCCGACGACACCGTGGGCATGGCGAAAAGGCATGTTTTTCCGCACCAGGTAGTCTGCCAGGTCCGTTGCCGTCATAAACCCGCCTGCTGTCGCCTCTTGCAATGCTTCCGTGTTAAAAGACATATTATCAAGTAGTTCAGCGGTGATTGACAGGCTTGCTTTGACGGTATCAAGTGCGTCAAAGACTGGCTCCTTGTCTTCCTGTAAATCACGATTATAGGTCAGCGGCAGTCCTTTGACGGTCATGAGTAGAGACATCAATGCACCTGTAACCCGACCTGATTTGCCCCTTATTAACTCCGGTATGTCCGGATTCTTTTTTTGCGGCATGATTGACGAGCCGGTACAGTACCTGTCACCGATTTCGACGAAACCGAACTCCTTGCTTGACCAGAGGACTAGTTCTTCTGCCAGGCGGCTGAGATGAAGCTGGATGACCGTGCAGCAGAACAGGAATTCCAGTGCAAAGTCCCGGTCTCCAGAAGTGTCCATGGAATTTGCCGTAATACCCTTGAAACCAAGCTCGACAGCGACTGATTCCCTGTCAATGGGCAGACCGGTTCCGGCCATGGCCGCAGCACCAAGGGGAAGGACATTTAAACGGTCGATACAGTCCCCCAGGCGATCCTTGTCACGTTCAAGCATTTCACAGTATGCCAGCAGGTGATGGGACAGCAATACCGGTTGAGCGCGCTGCAGGTGAGTATACCCCGGCATGATTGTACCCAGATATTTCCGGGCCAGCACAACAAACCCTCTTTGCGTTCGTGCCAGCAAATCTGAAAGGTTACCACCCTCTTCCCTAAGATACAGCCGTAAGTCAAGAGACACCTGGTCGTTTCTGCTTCGTGCGGTATGCAGCTTTTCACCGGCAGAACCAATTTTTTCAGTCAGTGCCCGCTCTATATTCATGTGCACATCTTCAAGCTCGGGCCTGAAGACAAATATGCCTTCATCGATTTCCCGGCAGATTTCGTCCAGTCCGCCGAGAATGGCTTCACATTCATCGTCAGTTAAAAGTTTCTGGCGGGCAAGCATCCTGGCGTGTGCTTTTGAGCCCATGATATCATGCCGGTAGAGCCTAGCATCATACTGTACGGAAGCGGTAAATGCCTCTACCGAAGCCTCGGTTGCCTCAGCGAAGCGCCCGCCCCAGAGTTTTGACGATGATTTACTATGCCTTTCGTCGCTCATTACTTGTTTTTTCTGCTTAATGCCTGGATTTGCATACGCAGGCTGTTAAGTTTGATAAAGCCGGCAGCATCAGCCTGGTTATAGACCTCGTCCTCCTCGAACGTGGCAAAACTTTCGTGATACAGGGAATTGTCAGATTTACGGCCCACAGGAATACAGTTGCCCTTGTACAGCTTTAGGCGGACAGTACCATTAACCGTTTTCTGAGTTTCATCCATGGTCTTCTGCAGAAGTTCCATTTCCGGTGAAAACCAGAAACCATTGTATACAAGTTCCGAGTATCTGGGTACCAGTGAATCACGGATACGCAGAACCTCACGATCCAGGGTGATGGTTTCCAGGTCGCGATGGGCATCCCGCAGAATCGTCCCGCCCGGTGTTTCATATACGCCGCGCGACTTCATGCCAACGAACCTGTTCTCCACCATGTCCAGTCGGCCGATGCCGTTTTTGCCGCCCATCTGGTTGAGCCTGGTCAACAAGGCTACCGGACCGAGAGATTCTCCATCGATTGCCACCGGGGTACCCTGCTCAAAAGTCAATTCGATATATGTCGGCCTGTCCGGTGCTTTCTCCGGAGCAACACTCAGTTTGAACATGTCTTCTTCAGGCTCGTTCCACGGGTCCTCCAGGATCCCCCCCTCAAAACTTATATGAAGCAGGTTTTCATCAGAGCTGTAGGGTTTTTCCTTGGTTACCGGCACCGGAATATCATGCTCCTTGGCGAAGGCCAACAGCTTATTGCGGGAATCAAGGTCCCACACACGCCATGGGGCAATGATCGACAATTTCGGGTTCAATGCCAGATAGGCAAGCTCGAAACGAACTTGATCATTTCCCTTGCCTGTAGCTCCATGGCTGACCGCTTCAGCACCTTCTTCCGCGGCTATCCGAACCTGCTCCTTGGCTATGACCGGCCGGGCCAGCGAAGTACCCAGGAGATAGGAACCTTCGTATATTGCGTTGGCACGAAATGCCGGAAAAATATAATCCCGAACAAATTCCTCACGGAGGTCGGATATCACCACTTTTTCCGCACCCGTTGCCAAGCCCTTCTGCCGCACTGCTTCCCAGTCTTCCTGCTGGCCAACATCTGCGGCAAAAGCAACCACCGGGCACTGATATTCTTCACTCAGCCACTTCAGGATTACAGAGGTGTCAAGCCCTCCTGAATAGGCCAGTACTATTTTGTTTACACTCATTTTTTCCTGTTATATATAATTTCAGTCACTAACTGTTTTGTACGAACTGCCAACTATTTGTAAAATGAGTTCATTACTATGAAAGCGAGCGAGTTCTCCATCTTCGTCAGCGAACAAAATGCTCCAGGATAGCCTTGTGAATGTGCATCTTGTTTTCAGCCTGGTCAAAAGCAACGCTTTGTTCACCTTCAAGCACCTCATCGGTAATTTCCTCATCCCGGTGCGCGGGCAGGCAGTGAAGCACGATCGCATCGCTTTTGGCCAGCCCGAGCAGTCCAGCGTTAAGTTGGTATGATTTAAAAATATCCAGCCGTTTGTCCTGTTCATCCTCCTGACCCATGGAAGCCCAGACATCCACATTGATAACATCTGCATCCCGAACAGCTTCTGCCGGGTCATGAAGCAGAACAATTGGTTTGTCGGACCTGTCCTGCGACTGTTTGAGCACATCTGCATCGGGACCGTAGCCTTCAGGACAGGCAAGTGTAAGAGGAAAACCAAAAACAGAGGCCGCCTCAATCCAAGAATTGGCCATATTATTTCCGTCCCCAAGCCAGACGATCTTCAACCCCTCCACTGAACCCTTGTTCTCAACCACGGTCATGATATCACTCAAAACCTGGCACGGATGGTACAGGTCGGTCAGAGCATTTATCACAGGTACCGTAGAGTAGCGGGCAAGCTCCTCAACCACGTACTGACCAAAAGTCCTAACCACAATCGCATCGACATACCGTGCCAAAACCCGGGCCGTATCCTTCAACGGTTCCCCCCTGGTCAACTGCGACTCCTTGGAGGTCATATGAATAACCTGTCCGCCAAGCCCGTACATGGCTGCTTCAAATGATACCCTGGTACGAGTGGAAGGCTTGTCGAACAGCATACTGATAGTACGTCCGGCAAGATTCAGGTGTCTATTGCCTTCCAAGGCATCTTCTTTGAGTGCAAGGGCTCTGTCAACCAATGAAACAAGTTGTGGTTTACTGAAATCTTTCAGTGCTATTAGGTGGTTTGTCATGATCTCTACTCATTTTCTCAATATAGGCCGGTAGAGAGCAGAAAAACATGCCTTGAGCAACAGCTTTCATTTCCTATCGAGCCAAAAAATATAATTTATACAAAAAAACACTGCCCTTGCAAAGAATTTTCCACAATTTCCGGACTTTTAAGCAAAATGTTTGATCGTTCTTTTTACATGGCGCTGACAACCAAATCCTAACCGGGCCTTCAAAGGGCTCACTCCACGCGCAACTGAAAAAAAGTCCGTTGATTCAATATTTTTTGCATCACTCCCATCTTGTGGTATAGTTACTTAATCGACTAAAAGATTGTATTTGATAATTTCAGACAATCTCAAGACTGTATTCAATGTACCATGTCAAACCTGGTCTAGGAAAATACCAGCATGTATTCAGATAAGTCTTCCTCAGTGATAAAATTCGTATTTACCTTTCTGGTTGCTCCAGCCTTATCCCTCCTCGCATTTACATCACAGGCTAAAGAACAACTGACCATCGGCCTGCTCCCTGAAATGAATGTTTTTGCACAAATGCAACGTTTTCAACCATTAGCTGATCACTTGAGCAGGGAAATCGGCATAGAGATAAAGCTTTCGATGCTGAGCCGCTACGGGAACATCATTGAGCGTCTCCGGACACAGGAAATTGATGCCGCTTTCCTGGGATCTTTCACCGGTGCACTTGCCATTTCGCAACTAGATGTCATACCTGTTGCCAGGCCGATCAACCCAGACAACACATCCACATACCATGGCCACATTTTTACAAGAAAAGACAGTAACATAACAAAGGCAATCGACATGCAGGGAAAAACAATGGCCTTTGTTGAGCGTGCAACTACTGCCGGCTATGTTTTCCCTCTCGCCTGGCTTAAAAAGGAAGGGGTGAACGATTTCACCGTTTTTTTCAAGGACTACTTTTTTACCGGCAGCCATGATGCCGCCATCGATGCAGTCCTGAACAGGAAGGCCGATATTGGCGCTGCCAAAAATACCATTTTCACATATTACATGGACAGCAACCCCCGTGCGCAAAAGGAACTGGTCATAATTGCCGATTCAGTACCGGTTCCATCTAACGGCCTCTGTGTCATGCCGACCGTCAGCAAAGACACCGTTGCAAAACTGCAGGCAGCACTGCTGGGTCTTGACAAAAATCCATCGGGACGCCTGGTGCTCGAAAAGTTTCGTGCACTCAAATTCGTCGAAACCAGTGCGACAGATTACAAGCCGGTTATGGACATGGCAAAAGAGGCTGGAATCAAGCTTGAATCATACAATTACCAAAACAAGTGATAGAGTGAACATGTCAAACAAGGAAAACAAGGCAGGCTTACATTTTCAACGTGCATGAACCCTTCTCATATAGAGTATCCTATATTTTTTAATTATTATCACCCGATCCTGACACTGACTTCATGCGCAACAAGATCATTATAGCCTTTGTCCTTATTTTTTCTCTTTTCCTTCTCGGGTCAGGTATCACGGTATACAATCTTGTCAGCACCAGCAGCAAACTCGAATATCTCATCGGCATGCACGAAATTGAGGATATCAGACAGGAACTTTTCAGCAGCATTCTCAAAGTTTCCTCTTATGTTCATTCCTCCCCGGATACTTTTTCAGACCATCTGGATGAAATCATCCTGAATGCCAACATCATGCATAATGCTATCAGGAGTTGCAATGACTGCCACCACGAACCGGGCGTGCAGAATGAACTCGATGAAAACCAGCGGCAGGTAGATAATTTCGAGCAGCAACTCAGCTACCTGATAACCCTGGTATCAAGTGCAGAACGACGACAAGCGCTCCAGGAAGAAGTGTACCAGAAAAGCACAGAAATCCTCAACAGGGTACAGGCGATGGTTAACATGGCTGCCCTGTCCATTGATCAAAGAACCATTGAGGCCACGAAAGAACTAAACCGAGTCTATTTCCTTGTAGGTGCAACCATGTTCTGCACGGTCATTGCTGCTTTCTTCATTGCCCATTATCTGACCAAGAGTATCACAGGGCCCATTGATGCGCTGGTAAACAGCACCCGCAAGATCGCTGATGGACAGTGGGGTCACCAGACAAAAATCCAGGCAACTGGAGAATTCAGAGAGCTTGTTTCCTCGTTCAACAAGATGAGCGAGTCCCTTGCCCGACAGAGAGAACAGGAAAAGCTTCATACCATGGAACTGCGGGATACCCAGAAACAGCTCATTGAAGCTGAAAAACTCACAGCCCTTGGCACCATGGCAGGGGGAATTGCCCATGATTTTAACAATATCCTCTGCGGAATGATCGGGCATCTTAATATCCTTGGCAAACAGATCCCTGCCAATGAAGAGCAAAGGAAAACCATAGAAACCATTGAAAAGGCAGGCTTTCGTGCTGCAGAGCTGGTGAAGCAGCTCTTGACCTTTGCGCGTCAGAAACCCATGAAACTCGAACCGGTAAGCTTGAACAACTGTTTGAAGGACGGAATTCAACTGATAGAAAAAACCATTAACAAAATGATCCGTATCGAAGTTGATTTGAGCCCTACCCTGCCATCTGTAATGGGAGATCCAACCCAACTGGAGCAGGTCATCATCAACCTGTGCTTAAATGCACGCGATGCAATGCCTGAGGGGGGGAGCATTTCACTCAAAACTGCCATTATTGAGGCGGAAAATAATTTGTGCGCGACGTTCCCTGACGCTACGCCTCAACGTTATGTTCTACTGACAGTAATGGATACCGGCACGGGTATAAATGAAAAAATACTACCCCGTATCTTTGACCCATTCTTTACTACAAAGGAGGTCGGCAAAGGAACAGGCCTTGGGCTGGCAATAGTGTATGGCATCGTAAAAAACCATGATGGTTTCTGTACAATAGAATCAACACCGGGAAAGGGAACAAACATCAAGGTTTACATACCAGCCATCGAAGAGAAAGAAGCTGAACTGAAACCGGTCACTCAAAGAGACATCCCTGCCAACAAAACAATATTACTTGTTGATGATGAACCCCTGGTCATACGTATCCTGAAAGACCACCTTGAAGAACTGGGATGCAAAACCCTGTCAGCTGAAAATGGACAGGAAGCCATTGATATACTCAGGGAAAAGAAAAATGGGATTGACCTGGTCATTCTTGATATCAATATGCCGGTTATGAGTGGTATAGATGCATACCATGAATTTCGCAAGATAAAACCGGATATCCAGGTGCTTGTCACGTCCGGTTATATAATTAATGAAGAAATGCCCGAGGTTTTCAGCATGGGGGCTCAGGGCTTTCTGCAGAAACCTTTCAGGATGGCAGAAGTAAATGAAAAAATTCTGGAGGTTCTCAGCTGTCAGGAGGCATCCTCCTGACAGCAGCTACCAGCTCCTGAATTAAATCTCTTTCAAAACGTCATTCAATTTTGTGACCATCTCGTCGATGTCGGATTCATTGATAACCAGGGGCGGTATACAGCGAATAACCGTATTGCCGGCGAAGTTTACGAGGACACCTTTGTCAAAGAGTCTTTCAACTATTGTCCGGCCCAGACTGATTCCTTTGTCCGTGAGTACCAGGCCGAGGAGTAGTCCCCTGCCCCTGACCCCGGTTGCCAGGTCAGGATAGCTTGCTGCTAAATCCTTCAGTCTCCCGGCAAGATAGTTTCCCTTTGCTCTCACACCTTCAAGAAAATCATCTGCCAGCATAAGTTTCATGGTGGCGACAGCAGCTGCAGCTGCGACAGGGTTCCCGCCAAAAGTTGAGGCATGAGTGCCTGCAGACAAGGAAGTTGCAATTTCTTCAGTGGTCAGCATGGCGCCGATTGGCAGTCCGTTACCCAGCGCCTTGGCCACGGTCATGATATCCGGAATCACACCGAGCTGTTCATAGGCAAAAAGTGAACCGGTCCGCCCCATACCTGTCTGTACCTCATCAAATATCAGCAACAGGCCATGCCTGTCACACAGCTTTCTGAAAGCCTGCAGATATGATGTATCAAGCGGGCGCACACCTGATTCTCCCTGCAGAGGTTCACATAAAATCGCACAGGTACGCTCACTGATAAGCCCTTCCAGTTGTGCCGGATCACCAAACTCGGCATGCACAAATCCCTTTGGCAAAGGTTCAAAACCCTCGTGAAACTTGGGTTGTCCTGTTGCTGCAACGGTGGCAAGGGTTCTACCGTGGAACGAGCCAGCAAGAGAGATGACTTCGTACCTGTCTGCGCCACTATGAATCCGGGCCAGTTTAATTGCGGCTTCGTTGGCTTCAGCACCGGAATTTGCCATAAAAACCCGGTCGGCAAAGGAATGTGCAACCAACAGCTCGGCAAGTTCTATCTGGGGGACAGTGTAAAACAGGTTTGAAACATGCATTAAAGTATTGGCCTGCCGGCAAATTGCCTCAGTGACTGCCGGATGACTGTGTCCCAGTGAACAGACTGCTATCCCGGAAAGAAAGTCAAGGTATTCACGGCCGTCCGCATCCCAGAGTCGGCAGCCCTCCCCTCTTACCATGGCAGCCGGAAAACGGTCATAGGTCTGTATAAACACCTTGTCTCCCCTTATCTTCCAATTCCTGTTGCCGGTCATCTGATTATCTCCGTGCCAATACCTTCATGAGTGAAGATCTCAAGCAGGATTGCGTGTTCCCTGCGACCGTCAATAATATGTGTCTTCGTGACGCCCTTTTCAAGAGCTGACTGACAGCACTTTACCTTGGGGATCATGCCACCCGATATCACTTCCGACGCAATAAATCCTTCTATATATTCACTCCGGATACTTGACAGCAGTTCTCCCGAGCTGTTCTGCACACCCTCTACATCCGTGAGCAGAATAAGTTTTTGCGCTTTCAGCTCGGCGGCAATTGCCCCAGCCACCAGATCAGCATTGATATTATATGCCTGCCCGTCTTCTCCCACGCCCACAGGAGCAATGACAGGAATAAAATCCTGCTCGTCGAGAGTGTTCAGTATTTCAACATTGACATGCGTCACCTCTCCAACCCTGCCCAGATCTATTAATTCCGGGGGCCTGGCTGTATCATCATGTGTTGTATGAATAGTCATCTTGGAGGCCTGGACAAGGTCACCGTCCCTGCCGGATAGCCCGACTGCCTTACCGCCACAGTGGTTTATAAGGCCGACAATTTCCTTGTTGACCTTACCCACCAGCACCATTTCAACAACATCCATTGTTTCGCCGTCTGTGACCCGCATCCCCTGAATATAACTGGAGGTAATCTGCATTTTTTCCAGGAAGCGATTGATCTGCGGTCCGCCGCCATGCACTATAACCGGATTGATCCCGATATATTTCATGAGGATCACGTCGAGGGCAAAATTCCGCTTCAAGTCTTCATCGACCATGGCATGACCGCCATACTTGATAACAACTGTTTTTTCGCTGAACTCTCTAATGTAGGGCAACGACTCGATAAGGACATTCGCTATGGCAACCCCGTTTTTCATATCTACCAACTCCTGTTTTTTCTCCTATAAACTGTTTTCGATTATCACAGTCTATTCTACCCCTGAGTCATCAGGCTGTAAACAGTTCTCTTTCTTTCAGATTTTGCCTTATAAACATTGGGTATACCCTTTACTTTTCCGGGCTTAACAGGTAAGATTGAAAAACCATGCAAGAAATAAACCGGAAACCAAGATTTGATTTAATTATTGGAGATTAAAATGAAAATATTTTCCCGAACAGCGCTGAATATCCTCAGTTTGTTCATTTTCACAACCACCCTTCTTCCGGGTTCTGTCGCCGGGGCTGTTGATGCCACCTCAGGGCCGATTAATATTGAAGCCGACCGGATGATCTCCCAAGAGCAGGAAAATTCCGTTGTCTTTCTGGGAAACGTTGTGGCCAAACAGGATGACCTTGTCATAAGGACGGATGAAATGACCGTCTTTTATGTCGAGGAGGAAAATCCTGCCGGCGGGAAAAAATCAAGCCAGGTCAAAAAACTGATCTGCAAGGGAAATGTTGAAATTTCCCAGGGTGAATGGATCGGGACCGGTAAAAGGATGGACTACTATGCCCAGGACCGAAAGGTAATCCTGTCAGGCGATGCCAAGGCATGGCAGGGGCAGAATATGGTTTCCGGCAAAACCATTACTTACTACCTTGATGAAGGGCGTTCTATCGTCGAGGGACCGATTGATGGACAACAAGGGACAGATAAAAAGGGTGACAAACCGGGAAGAGTGAAAGCCGTTATCCACCCGGACTCCGATTCAAAGTAGAATTCCATGGTATCCATTTCTACTCTCGAAACCCAGAGCCTTATCAAGGAATATCGAAACCGGCGGGTCGTTGACCATGTCAACCTCCAGGTGCAGAGCGGCATGGTTGTCGGGCTACTCGGCCCTAACGGAGCCGGTAAGACAACCACTTTTTACTCAATAGTTGGTTTCATCAAACCTGACGGCGGCCACATTTTTCTCAACCGTGAAGATATAACAGGGTTGCCAATCCATAAAAGGGCCTGGAAGGGCATCACTTATCTGGCCCAGGAGCCTTCTGTCTTTAAAAAACTGACTGTCGAGGAAAATGTCCGGATAGTCCTCGAGCCACTTGGTCTGGCAGAAAATGAGATTACCAGCATCATCGATGAACTGATGGCTGATTTAAAAATCGAATACCTGGCTAACAACAAGGGCCATGCTCTCTCTGGCGGTGAACGGCGCCGGGTGGAAATAATGCGGGCGCTGGCTACCAGACCACAGTTTATTCTCCTGGATGAACCGTTTGCCGGTGTTGACCCTCTCTCGGTTGCAGATCTGCAGCAGATTATCCGTGACCTGAAGAAGAAAGGGCTCGGAGTGCTGATTTCAGATCACAATGTCCGGGAAACGCTTCAGGTCTGTGATTTTGCATACATCATGAATAACGGACAGATACTCACAAGCGGTGTAGCTGACGATATTATAGAAAGTGAAGTAGCACGTAAAATGTACCTGGGCGATAACTTCAGCATGTGACAAAAGACAGACAGTGGCTCTAGAACTCCGACAACAGCTTAAACTTGCGCAGAAACTGGTCATGACGCCACAGCTGCGCCAGGCAATCAAACTGTTGCAGCTTAACCGTCTCGAACTGACTGAAGCTCTGCAGGCCGAAATCGAGCAGAATCCGCTCCTGGAAGAGGTCACCGAAGAACCTGACCAGCTGTCGGTTTCTGATACACTATCTACTGAAGAAAACAAGGAGGTGCCCGAGCCGGTCATTACCAGTCAAATTCCAGGTGATGACCCGTCCAGCCTGGCCGAGGTCAACTGGGCCGATTACGCTAACAACTTTGACAGTGATTTTTCCTTCGCCCGTGAAACACCTCCGGCTGATGCCCCTTCCCAGTTCGATTTCATCTCACGTCAACCGGGACTTGATGCCTACCTGCAATGGCAGTTGACCCATCTCCAGCTTGATGAGCAGGAACTTGATATCGCCTATTTTATTATCGGCAACCTTGATAGTCACGGATTTCTTACCATCGACCTTCCTGATATTTGCGCCGATACCGGCTGCTCGACAGAAAGTGCAGAACATGTTTTAAACCTGGTCCAGGATCTTGATCCGCCGGGGATTGCAGCTCGAAATATCCGGGAATCCCTCCTGCTTCAGCTTGAAAGAAAAGGCATGAAAAATACGCTTGCCTATATAATTATCTGTGAGCACATGAGTCTTCTTGAAACAAGGAACTATCCTCTTATTGCCCGCCAGACAGGAGCAACCGCCCGAAATGTAATGAAGGAAATAGAAGTTATAACATCCCTGACACCTTATCCCGGTAATGAATTCAGTGATGAACAGATAAACTATGTCGTTCCTGATGTTTATGTATACAAAATTGATGACGAGTTCGTCATTCAGCTCAACAATGATGGACTCCCGCAGCTTGGACTTTCAAAGGAATATCTTTCCCTGCTCAAGCAGAAAAAATCCCTTAGTTCAGAGTCTGTGGGCTATCTCAGAGAAAAACAGCGAAACGCCGAATGGTTTCTTAAATCCATCCAGCAGCGCCAGCGGACCATCTACAAGGTCATGGAAAGTATCCTCAATTTCCAGCGGGAATTTTTTGACCATGGGCCCAGCCATCTGAAACCACTTATTCTCAGAGATGTTGCCAATGATATTGACATGCATGAATCAACAGTCAGCAGGGTAACCTCAAACAAGTACGCCCACACACCCCAGGGTATTTACGAATTAAAATATTTCTTCAGTACCGCAGTGGCAACAGTCGATGGTGAGACTGTCGCTTCGGAAAGCATAAGAAACAGGATACGTCAGCTTATCCAGAACGAAAACCAGGCCAAGCCACTGAGTGACAACAAAATATCCGATATCCTGAAGGGAGAAAATATAAAGGTGGCGAGGCGCACTGTTGCCAAGTACAGGGATCAAATGGGAATTCTCCCCGTAAAGTATAGAAGAAAAAAATAAACCCTACCATGTTGGAATTAAAAGAAGACAGCGTTCTTCTTGATATTAAGGCCAGGAATAAAGACGGCGTTCTGAAAGAACTGGCGGCAGCTGTTCACAGGGACTGCCCCCAGGTAGACCTTGATACCCTTTACAGACTGCTGCGTGAGCGGGAAAACATAGGGTCAACCGGTGTCGGGAATGGCGTAGCCATACCCCATGCCAAAGTGAGCAAACTTGACCGTATTCACCTTGGTTTTGGCCGCAGCAATGAGGGCATAGGGTTTGAGGCCATCGACAACCAACCGGTTCACTTTATTGTCATGATTCTTTCACCACCGGACAAACCGGATGAATACCTCAAAACACTCGGGGCTGTCAGCCGCGTTTTGAAAAAACCGGAGATACGCCAGCAGCTGAGTATGGCGGAAGATCGCAATAACATACTGGAAATCCTGCAGGATTTCCAGTTACTTCCAGAAAGAAAAAAGTAACTGGATACCTCTATTTACCTCCGGATCATCTCTGATATCTGAAAAGCCATCTCCAGGCTCTGTTCAGCATTCAATCGCGGATCGCAGGTTGTCAGATACTTCTCACTCAACTGATCATCCACAAGCTGGCGGGCACCACCGACACATTCTGTGACATTGTTGCCGGTAAGTTCAAAATGAACACCTCCCGGCACGGTCCCTTCTGACCAGTGTATTTCAAAAAAACAGCGCAGCTCTGCAAGAATATCATCAAAATTTCTCGTTTTGTGACCGCTTGTGGCTGTAAAGGTGTTGGCATGCATCGGATCACATGTCCAGACAACATGATGCCCTTCCTTCTTCATCGCACGAATAAGCTGTGGCAGGTATTGCTCAATTCCTTTAGCGCCAAACCTGGTGATAAGCGATATGCGGCCCGGTTCGTTCTCAGGATTAAGCTTCTCGATAATAGCCAGGATATCGTCAATGTCATGCTTGGGCCCGATTTTCATACCCAATGGGTTGAGAACCCCCCGTAAAAACTCGATATGCGCCCCATCAATCTGACGAGTCCGGTCACCGATCCACAGCATGTGCGCTGAACAGTCGTACCAGTCGCCCGTGGTTGAATCCTGCCTGGTTAAGGCCTCTTCATATCCCAGAAACAGGGCCTCGTGCGAGGTAAAAAACTGGGCCTGTTTCAGCTGGGGAATATCCGTAGAAATTCCTATGGTTTCCATAAAATCAAGCGCTTGGCTGAGCTGGTTGGCCAGCCGCTCATACGACCTGCCCATGGGTGACTGCTTGACAAATTCCTGGTTCCAGGCATGTACCCTGTGCAGTGCAGCAAACCCGCCCCTGGTAAAGGCCCGTAGAAGGTTGAGTGTCGATGCGGACAGGTAGTATCCCTTCAGCATACGTTCAGGGTCAGGGATTCGAGCCTCTTCTGCAGGCTCAATTGAGTTGGCCATGTCACCCCGGTAGCTCGGAATTTCCACACCATCAACAACTTCCGTATCGCTGGAACGCGGTTTGGCGTACTGACCTGCAATGCGCCCAACCTTAACAACAGGCTTTCCTCCGGCATAGGTGAGGATAACGGCCATCTGCAGCAGAACTTTCAGGGTTTCACGAATATTAGGGGCTGTACAATTGGCAAATTCCTCTGAACAGTCTCCGCCCTGAAGAAGAAAAGCATCGCCATTCACGGCTTTTGCCAGCAATTTTTTCAGTTCCCTTATCTCTCCAGCAAAGACCAAAGGAGGTAGTGCGGAAATACTTTCAATGACCTGGTTAAATTTTTCCTGATCCGGCCATTTTGGCTGTTGCAGGGCTGTATAATTCTGCCAGCTTGATTTATTCCAGGTTACGGTTTTCTGTGTCATTTCTTTATCTCGTTGGTCAAATTAATGCTTATTTCATTTATTTCTTAAAGGACGCCTCATCTTCAGGAAGAAGACAGGTCCCGTCTTTACAGCAGACTTCAACATCATACGCATTTAAAATCCTCTCCTCCCTTTCCCTTTTTTCCAGGTCGCGAAAAGGGGAGAAAGATCTTTCCCGGAGTATGGCAAAGGCCCGATTCCGGTCCGGGACCGCATCCATCCCTGTGCCCAGGACCTCTCCGGTCAGGGTGTCGAGCACTTCAGCCTCTCGGCAATTCGTCACCACAGCCAATGGTATCCTGTAGTCGGGCTCCAGAATGCGGGCAGCAGCTATAGCCGGTCTTTCTCTGGTTACGAGGGAGCCCGGTCCATATCGGATAATCATAATACGGAAGCCGTCGAGGCAAACGGTAAGTTCAATGAGAGACTTGACGTACTGGTTATTGAATGTTGTCTCAATACAACGCCGCGGCTCCAGTTCGTCCACGGCATACCCCTTTTCTTCAACAAGCCATCTGGCCAGCTCCTGCCGGCACCTTTCATCATCCGTATCCGGTAGTTCTTCACCGGTCAGATAATCTTTAAGGGTACCATACACTATATGGTGGCCGGACGTGTCAACCATAAAACCCCTTGTGAAAAATGATTCTCCGGGTAAGAGATGCTTCGACTTATCGGTTGTACGGAAAAATACGTACAACCGTACATTCCCGTTACGTGTCTTTTCTTACAGCTCCAGCCAGGATTCGGAAAAAACGGTCTGCCCCATGAGTGCCTTGCAGGTCTTATAATGCTCTAGAGCAGCACCTTCCAAGGTTGAGGGATCAGGGTCATTGCCATCCATCATGGAGTGGACCATATCAACATGGTCTTGACGCTCACCCTTGCAGATGGCCATCAATTCTGCGTCATAGGAATTGACAATAGCAGTAGACAGACCATGTTTCATCAGCATCATCAGGTAGGTACGATCAAGATATTTGCGCAGCTTCTCATCAACCCCGTTGGACACATTTGACAGGCCGATGGTGGAGCCAGCGCCTGGGGCAATGTCCTGCAGCATACTCAGGAATTCAAGTCCGGCCAGGGTCTGGTCAGCCCCCAGGGTGATGGGAGAGGCAATGGGGTCAAACAGCATTTTTTCATTGGGAATACCTGCTTCGGTCAGGGCCATCAACAGGTCTACCGCAAGAGCTGCCCTTTCGTTGGAATCTCTGGGCATGCCATCAGGGCCCCACAGCAGAGCAACCACTTCACATCCTGCTTCAGCTGCCACCGGCACCAGGGCTTCCATGCGCTCCGGCCTGGCCATAATTGAGTTCAGGACAGCTTTGTCCTTATTAGTCACAGCCTTGAAGCCGGCGGTCATGGCATCAACATTCGTAGTATCAAGAACAAGTGGCAGGTCACTTACTTCCTGAACTACTTCAACGACCCAGGGCATAAGCTCTTCGCCATCCTTACGGGCCGGCCCGATGTTGAGATCGAGGTAGGAGGCTCCGGCAGCGGTTTCCTCTTTTGCCATTTCCTGAATAGGTGCAGGATTGCGTTCCTTCATAGCTGCCCCGCTTCTCGTCCCCATAATATTGATACTTTCGGCAATCGCCTTAACCGTCGTGGCCATTTTATTTCTCCTTTACCTGGATTTATAACGTGAAATGCTTATTTCTTTTTTTATGAAAAGGTGATAATTTATCGTGCTTAAGCATAGTTGTCAATCTGCAAATTTGACTGACCAAGAGCAAACCTACAAATCTATTACTACTTGAAACAGAATCAGAATAATTTTTCTTCTCATTTCATTATGAACTGATATCCGTTTCAGTTATTCGGAGTTATTATGAGTTATTATCGCCATCTTGCCTCCTGGCTCTTTATTGTTTTGTTAAGTGCCCCGGGATACGCCAAGGTAATGCCGGTAGAGTTTGATACCGGAAGAAATCGTCTCATTGGATATATTTTAAGCCACCAGCTTCCAGCTCAGCACTTCGCGCATAAAACACTGGATGACATCTCGCCGGCCGCCTTCGACCTCTACATTAAGCAGCTGGATCCGAGAAAAAGGTTTCTCCTGCAAAGTGACATCCAGCAGCTCCGTATTTTTACCGATCGCATTGACGATGAATTGCGCAGTGGTGAATTTGGCCTGCCCGACAAGGGCTTAATAATACTCAACGCCAGAATAAAGGAAGTCGAGGTTATGGCCCGCGAGTTGATGGATAAGGGCTTTGATCATGACCGGAAAGACTTTTTACAGGCAGATATTAAAAAACTCGATTATGCCTCGAGTAAAGACGAACTTAGCGATCGCTGGCGCCGGGTCCTCAAGCTCCAGGCAATAGAAACCTACCTTGATTTACTCGAACAGGAACAAAAGGAGGGCTCGCAGGAAGGTGATGAGCCCGGCCCTGAGGACATTCTTACAGCCCCTCCCCTTTTTGATCAAGACATATGGAACAAAGCACTGGATAAAGTAAAAACCCGCAACGAGAACTACCTGCAGCGGCTGCTGAAGGAGACTCGCCAGGAGCATTATAACCGCTACTTTGATGCCGTGGCAAGAGCCTTTGATCCTCATTCAAATTATATGGCACCAACTTCCAAGCAGGACTTTGACATCCATATGAGAGGTACACTTGAAGGGATCGGAGCCCTGCTTCGAGAAGATGAGGGACATATAAAAGTAGTACGGATAATTCCGGGAAGCGCGGCCATGCGGCAAGGTGACCTTCAGGCGGAAGACACGATACTTTCTGTTGCCGAAAGTGAAGGGGAACCGATTGACATTACTGACATGAGAATTCGGGAAGCTGTCAGTTATATAAGAGGTCCCAAGGGGACTGAGGTTGTCCTGACAGTGCAGAAACCGGACAGTTCCAAAAAAACAATCCCTATTGTTCGCGATGTTGTCCAGATAGAAGAAACCTACGTCAAGTCGGAAACGCTTGTCGACAACAACGGCAAAAAGATCGGGTATATAAAAATTCCAAGTTTTTACCGGGATTTTACAGCAAAGGAAAATAACAATAATGCGCGCAATGTGACCAGCGACACGGCGAAGGAACTGCACCGCCTTAAAAACGAGAAAATTGGAGGACTCATCCTTGATTTACGCAACAACGGTGGCGGTTCACTTGCAGACGCCGTTGACGTATCCGGCCTTTTCCTTCCCGGCGGTCCTGTTGTTCAGGTAAAAAATTCCACGGGCAAGATCAGGGTGCTGGAAGATATTGACAAAAATGTCCAGTATGACGGCCCGGTCATCGTTCTTGTAAACAAGTTTTCCGCTTCAGCTTCTGAAATCCTGGCAGCCGCTCTCCAGGATTACGGCAGGGCTCTGGTTATCGGTGGAGAACACACCCACGGTAAGGGTACAGTACAATCTATGGTTGATATGAACAGGAACCTCCCGCTTTTTCACCGAAAAAAATACGAAGACCTGGGGGCATTGAAAATAACTATCCAGCAATTTTACAGAATAAACGGCGAATCCACCCAGTATAAAGGTATTGTACCGGATGTGGTCGTACCCACCGTATTTGATTATCTTAAAAGCGGAGAAAAACACCAGGACTATTCACTCCCCTGGGACCAGGTAGACGGAGCATCATACGAGAAATGGCGTCAGAATTCCCTCAAGGAGGATTATGTCTCGCTTCTCAGCAGCAAATGGGTTAAGCAAAACGCTGAATTCAAAAAAATAATCCAGAGAACAGACAAAGCCCAGGAGAGATCCGAACGCACAGAAATACCCGTGTATCTTGAAGGTGCCATGAATGAACGCCAGGAATTGAAAGCCTTGTCTGAATTAGAGGACAAGCTGGCACACCTGAACGGCACAACCGAAAACCAGGAGCCCGAATCAGGGACGAAAAAAGACCTCAAGGAGCAGCTGCAGAAAGACCCTTACGTGCAGCTGGCCATTCATCTCATGTTCACACCGGTGTTTGTATCAACAACCACTAAGTGACACTTTCGTAAAATTTTTCTTGAAAAGATATTTTAATCATGATAGTTCTTTGCAAATGGATGAACCTTCATTCATTTTTTTTATACGATCATCTTGCTGAACGGGGAAAATGAAACTGTCTGAAACATTGCTCAACAAGAGAGACAAGATCCTTTCCGTCTGGGTCAACCGGACTTTGGACAGCTACACCTCTTCAGGTTTTTTTAAAAAAGCCAGCGACCAATTTGCCAACCCTATTGGTGCAAATATTAAAGACGGGCTCACCAAAGTCCTTGACCTGCTCTTGCAAGGTTCTGCTCCAGAAGAATTTGCCGAGCCGCTGGATCAGGTTATCAGGATCAGGGCAATACAGCAGTTTACGCCTTCCCAGGCTGTTGTTCCTTTTCTTGAGTTAAAATGGGTGATCCGGCAGATTCTATCCGAAGACAAGAAGGTTATTCTTCAAGAACTTGATTTGAACTCTCTCGATTGTGAAATAGACCGTGTTGCTCTTGCAGCCTTTGATATCTATACACAATGCAGGGAGCAGCTTTACCAGGTACGAATTAAAGAACTGAAAAGCGGGAATTATATTTTGAGTGATTCTGGCTGTTCTAACGCTATGCTGCGAAGGAATAAGCGGGATGATTCCTCAAAGATCAACTGACCGTTTGAATAGATTTCAAGACAGCATTGCGCTGTCCTGAGGCCGGCAGCCGAGGGGACTGTCGGCAATTTTGGCTTTTTCTGCAATTGAAAAATTGCCATTACCTTTCAATTTGATGCTAGGGAGTGATCGATGAAGTATGTCATCCCGTTGTTGGCAGTCATTGCCTTGGTGGCGATTGCATGGATAGGGTCTAAAATACCCGGCATGCAATATCTCTTTGGTGTTGCAATTCCTTACCTGGCTATTGCAACCTTCATTGGCGGATTCTGCTACAGGGTCGTCCACTGGGGCAAGTCCCCGGTGCCTTTCAAGATCCCGACCACCTGTGGTCAGCAATATTCTCTGCCATGGATCAAGCACGACAAGCTTGAATCGCCTGTCAATACCTCACAGGTGGTGGCCAGAATGTTTCTGGAAATAGTATTTTTCCGGTCTCTCTGGCGCAACACGAAAGCCGAGGTACATGACGGTCCCACACTGACCTATGAGTCGAGCAAGTGGCTCTGGCTCTTCGGCATTCTCTTTCACTACAGTTTCCTGGTCATTGTGCTGCGTCACATGCGCCTGTTCCTTGAACCGGTACCTGGCTTTATCCAGGCTCTGGAGTTTGGTGACAGTATCCTGCAGATCGGCGCACCGACCATGTATCTTACCGACCTGACTATTCTACTGGGCCTGCTGCTTCTGTTCGGCCGCCGGCTGGTCAACCGCCAGGTGCGCTATATTTCACTTGTAAACGATTACTTTCCCCTGTTCCTCATATTCGGTATCGCGGTAACCGGCATCCTCATGCGGTTCTTCATCCGGACGGATGTTGATATCGTGGCCATCAAACGACTGGCTGTCGGTCTGGCTACATTTCAGCCGACAATCAGTACCGATATAGCTTCGATATTTTATATTCATATTTTTCTCGTCAGTGTGCTGCTCGCCTACTTTCCGTTCAGCAAACTGATGCATTTGGGCGGAATTTTTCTCAGCCCCACGCGAAACATGGCTAACAATTCCAGGATGCAAAGGCACATCAACCCATGGAACCCTGACGTTAAGCCGCATTCGTATGCCGGCTATGAAGATGAATACAGAGAGTTTATGGTTGATGCCGGTATTCCGGTGGAAAAAGAGCTGCCTCCGAAGGCTGACGAGCCGGAGCAGGCAGAAGAGCCCCCAAAGGCTGACTAATAAGTCGGCATGGATATGAGGTGAGAAGGATATAACAATGGCAATTGCAAGCGTCGACAAATTAGCTAAGAGTGTTGTCAAAGGGCCTTCGTTGATGACCGGCTCCTTCCCCAGGAAAGACTGGATGGATATACCGGCGGTATTCGAACCCGGAAACTTTGCCTATCCGGCAAAGGTGGAAAAGGTCGAATACTTGAACGATCAGCAGGGACTGAGTTTTCCTAATGCCCGGGAATGGTGGCCGGAAGATGATGACTGGAAACTACCCGAAAACTGGAAGGAAATTATCTATAACGGTCTGAAGGACCGGCTGGATAAATTCAGGTCCCTGAAAATATTCATGGACTGCTGTGTTCGCTGCGGTGCCTGTGCCGACAAGTGCCACTTTTTTCTTGGCACCGGGGACCCGAAGAACATGCCGGTTCTCCGTGCCGAGCTTCTCCGGTCCGTCTACCGCCACGATTTTACCAAGGCAGGCAAAATACTGGGTAGAATGGTGGGTGCCCGTGAGATGACCATCGGTGTCCTCAAGGAATGGTTCATGTATTCCTATCAATGTACTGAGTGCAGACGCTGCTCCGTATTCTGTCCATACGGAATTGACCAGGCTGAAATGACCATGATGATGCGCGAACTGCTCCATACAGTAGGCGTCGGCATCAACTGGATTCTCGAGCCTGCATCCAACTCAAACCGAACCGGTAATCACATGGGTCTGCAGCCGCATACCTTTAAAGATAATGCTGAGTTTCTCGTTGATGACATTGAGAACCTGACCGGCGTAAAGGTTGAGCCAACCTTTAACCGAAAGGGCGCCGAGGTCCTGTACATCGGCCCTTCTGCGGATGTCTTTGCCGATCCCGGGTTGTTCACGGCCATGGGGATCATGATGATCTTCCATGCCTGTGGCCTCGACTACACATGGTCTACCTATGCATCCGAGGGTGGTAACTTCGGGCTCTTCACCAACAACCAGACCATGAAAAAGCTGAACGCCAAGATGTACGCGGAAGCTAAACGACTGGGCGTTAAATATATAATCGGCGGTGAGTGCGGGCACATGTGGCGAGTCCTTAACCAGTACATGGATACCATGAACGGTCCGGCTGATTTTCTGGAAGTGCCCAAATCATCTATTACCGGCACTGTTTTTGATAATGCCGCTTCGACCAAGATGATTCACATCAGCGAATTCACCGCTGACCTGATAAAGCATAACAAACTGAATATCGACAAGAGCCGCAACGATCATGTTACGGCCACCTGGCACGATTCATGTAACACTGCACGAGGTATGGGCCTTTTAGACGAACCGCGCTACATCCTTGACAACGTGGTGAATAACTGGGTTGAGATGCCTGATAACTGCATCCGTGAGAAAACATTCTGTTGCGGGTCTGGAACCGGCTTGAACACGGAAGAAATTTTGGAGATACGAATGCGTGGAGGCCTGCCGCGCGCCAATGCCGTTAAACATGTTCATGAAAAACATGGTGTTAATATGCTGGGTTGCGTCTGTGCGATAGATCGTGCGACTCTCCTCGCTCTTATGAATTACTGGGTACCCGAGGTTGGCGTTTTTGGTCTTTCAGAGCTTGTCGGAAACTCACTGATACTTGAAGGTGAGGAAAGACAGGAACTGGATGAAGGTCTTCGGACAATGGTTTAATTCTCTGGCTTAAGTGGAGGAACAATAATGTACGACAGTGGTAAGATTATTACGGGACTGATAATATTTGTCCTGCTTATATCATTTCCCATCTGGTACAACCACGGAGATGCCGGGGAAGTACCGAAACCGGAAATGCCGAAGAACTCGAAACAATGTGTTCTTCCGACTATTGAAATGCGCAGCAATCATATGCAGCTCCTGGACGAGTGGCGTGATGAAGTTCTGCGAACCGGGGACCGGGCATATTTTGAAATTGAAGGCAAACAGTACCAGAAGAGCCTGCAGAATGCTTGTATTACATGTCACACCAGTAAGAAGAAATTCTGTGACACCTGTCATACTTATGTATCTGTGAGTCCCTATTGTTGGGATTGCCATCTGGCTCCTGTTGAGTGAGCAACCAAGGAGGATATAAACTGATGGACAAAAAGAGAAGAGAATTCCTCAAAATTGCCGGCATATCCACCCTCGCTGGTCTTGGTGCTCCGGCAGTAGTTGACCGCTTTGTCTCCGGCTCAAGCCCGCTGATGGCGAGGGCGGCCATGGAAGTTGAGACTGGTGGCCACGGCGGCAGCGAAAAAGAAGCGGCCGGGAGGCATGAGAAGGAAGAAGTTAAGTCCGGCACCCGTTGGGGCATGGTTATTGACATCAAAAAGTTCATTGATGACCCTGCAATGGGTGATGAATGTGTCAAAGCCTGCCACTCTGTTCACAACGTCCCCTCTTTCTCCCGGAAAAAGGACGAAATCAAGTGGATATGGAAGACCGGCTATGCCAACGCCTTTACCGAGCACAGCCATTACTATAAAAATGAAGAAATTGAAAAGAACGACGTACTGGTTCTGTGTAATCATTGCGATTCTCCACCATGTGTTCGCGCATGCCCGACCAAGGCAACCTTCAGAAACAAGGATGGAATCGTTGCCATGGATTATCATCGCTGCATTGGCTGCCGGTTCTGCATGGCTGCATGCCCATATGGTGCCCGTTCCTTCAACTGGCTGGATCCGCGTGAAGGGCTTGATATGAACAAGCTCAACCGTGAATTTCCTACCAGGATGCGCGGTGTTGTCGAGAAGTGCAATTTCTGTGTTGACCTGCTTAGTCGAGGCAAGCAGCCTGCGTGCGTTGAGGCGACCGGTAACACCAAAGCAATGGTATTCGGAAACCTGAACGATCCGAATTCTGAAATCAGACAGGTACTGAAGGAAAATTATACGATTCAGCGTAAACCTTCACTTGGTACCCTTCCATCTGTATTTTTTATAATATGAGGTAGCCATGTTTGAAAAAGCGCTTAAAGGAAATAACAGTTACTGGATATGGCTGGCCTTTCTCGGCACATTCATGGCCATTGGGGCTCTCTGCTATATCAGGCAGTATAATTACGGCCTTGGCCTTACCGGAATGAGCCGGGATGTATCATGGGGCCTGTACATATCAAACTTTACCTTCCTGGTCGGAGTCGCGGCTGGAGGGGTTATGCTGGTCCTGCCCTACTATATTCACAATTACAAGGTATTCGGAAGAATCACCATTCTCGGTGAGTTTCTGGCAATCGCGGCCATCTCAATGTGCCTGATGTTCATCATCGCCGACCTTGGACAGCCGACCCGGGCCTTGAATGTTCTGCTGCACCCTACACCGAATTCAATGCTGTTCTGGGACATGATCGTGCTGAACGGCTACCTGTTCCTTAATATCCTGTGCGGCTGGGTCATTCTCACCGCTGAACGGAAACAGGTCAAGCCGCCGAAATGGGTATATCCATTTGTCTATATTTCGATCCCATTTGCCATTTCGATCCATACGGTTACAGCTATGCTGTACTGCGGTCTGCCTGGAAGGCATTTCTGGCTGTCTGCCATCATTGCCCCCCGCTTTCTCGCATCAGCGTTTGCTGCAGGGCCGGCACTGATTATTTTTGTCAGCCTCATCCTCAAAAGAGTAGCCAACTTTGATGCCGGCAAGGAAGCAACCAACAAGATGGTAACGATTGTCCTCTATGCTGCAATTATCAACGCCTTCTTTCTCATGCTGGAATTCTTTGTAGGTTTTTACAGTAATATACCCGGTCACATGCATACCCTTCAGTACCTGTTTGTAGGCCTCGAGCATCATGGCCATGTTTATGACAACCTGGTGCCGTTTATGTGGGGTTTTGTAGTACTGACAACTGTCGGTTTTACACTGATGGCCATTCCCCAAACCAGGCGAAATGACCTGTGGCTTGCCATTGGTTCCGGAGCCCTTTTCCTTGGCCTGTGGCTTGACAAGGGTATCGGCTTTGTTCTTGCCGGATTTGTTCCCAATCCGCTTGAGGAGATCACAGAGTACTATCCAACCTTAAATGAAATTATGATCACCATCGCAGTCTGGTGTACAGGTTTCTTTATCCTGACTATTTTATACAAGATAGCTGTTGGGGTTGAGCACGAAGTCGAAGCCTGATTTTTTCTTGAGCGCCATCTCATGTTAAGCCCCCGGTCAGAATTGACCGGGGGCTTTTTTTTGTCTGCTGGTTGTGCTATAAAGCGTCTACATTTAAAGCTATATTCAACCAGGAAACAATGCGGGCACCGATGGAGTCATCCGTAGACAGCAAAAAACGAATTCTGATCATATATTTTTCGTTTTCAAGCCAGACCAACAACCTGATCCAGTCCCTGGTTCAAGGCATGGAAAAATACAATGTAAAAGTGATCAGAGAAAGGCTGGTACCTATAGATCAGCTTCGTTTTCCCATCGGGAGTGTTATGGGGACTATCCGAATGATGATTGTTACTTTTTTTCGGAAACGATTCCCTATTCAACCTATCGGTGACCGATGTTTTGAAGGCTACGACCTTATTATACTGGCGGGTCCTACCTGGTCATACAATCCAAGTGGCCCTGTCCTTTCTCTTCTGGACCGTGACGGAGAGCGTTTGTTCAAGGGAAAGCACCTTATACCGCTTATTTCATGCCGAGGTTATTGGCGTGTACACTGGCTGGGCTTAAAGAGACTCCTCTACAAGAAAGGCGCCAAAGTGATCAATATCATGGTTTTCGTCCATCCTAACCCGGAACCATGGCGAACGATCGGTGTGTTTCTTAAATTGGCAGGCAGTGTTCCGGAAAAAAAATCATGGTTTGCCAGGAAATACAGGAAGTACGGTCACACCCGAAAACAGCTCAAGGAAGCTGATCGATTCGGGCAGATGATTGCTAAAGAGGTTGTTCAGGGGGGAAATAACATTCATCATCTCAATTTCGACACCGAGATTGCCCGCCCGTTATAATGTTTAGACCTGGCCCATGTGCAGATACAACTGCCAGAACCGGAAAATAGTGTCCTGGAAAAAAAGAAAGAGGAGCGCTGCCAGGGCAAGAAACGGACCGAAAGGAATTCTGGTTTTACCACCCTTGCCCTGTTTAATCATTGCAAAAATACCAACTACACTGCCCGTCAGCGAACTGGCGAAAACAACAAAAAGAAGACTTTGCCAGCCAAGAAAGCCTCCGATCATCCCGAGCAGCTTAATATCACCGCCTCCCATCCCTTCCCGGCCAGTAATGAGGTAATAACTCAAGGCAATCGCATAGAGAATTCCGCCACCGATAAGGATACCCAGGCCCGACTGCTGCCATGTTACCTCGGTGTTGAGGAACGAACCTCCAAAACCGAGAACGATACCGGGCAGGCTGATCACGTCAGGAATGATCTGATGGTGAATATCGATAAAAATTATTGCCAGCAGTGAGGCACCAAAAAGAAAATAGAAAAAAAACTCGAAGGACAGGCCAAACTTAGTGTATAAAGCCAGAGAAAGCATGGCCATGCAGAATTCCACCAGGGGATACTGCAGTGAAATAGCCTGGCTGCAGCTACGGCATTTTCCACCAAGAAAGATAAAACTCAGGATAGGGATATTGTCGTACCACCTTATTTCCGTTTTGCAGGAAGGACAGCGGGACGCGGGAAAGACTATGGACTCGTCTTCTTCTGGCAGGCGCAGGATAACAACATTAAGAAAACTTCCGACAATGGCGCCAAAAATAAAACTTGTTATGCTGAACAACGGAAGCACATTCAACTCTCTGGGACAGAAAAATTTACAATGGAGCACTGAAAAGCAACTCCATTTTTCTAAAACATTGTAACCATTACTCTTGTAGCGCTTTCTATGTCTGAATTCCAGGAAAAAGCTCTGATCATTACCAAAGAAACCCTGACCCGTGATGTTTTCCGCCTCACTGTTCAGGCACCTCTTATTGCAGAGTCTGCGCAACCTGGTCAGTTTGTCATGATCAGGGTTCAGGAAACACTTGATCCTCTGCTTCGCCGTCCCTTTTCTATTCATAAAATCTCTCCGGACGGTTCAGTATCTATTCTGTTTAAAGCCATCGGCAAGGGAACCCGGATGCTGGCTGCCCTTGATCCGGGAATGGAAATAAGCATTATCGGTCCCTTGGGCAGAGGTTTTGACCTGTCCTCTTCAGCATCTTTTTGTATGATCGGCGGCGGTATGGGTATTGCTCCTCTTTACTTCCTGGCCCAGCAGCTCCTCGGAGTACAACGCGCCCTTGATAACCCTCCGGTCCTTCTTGGAGCGCAAACCCAGCCTGAACTGCTTCTGCTGGCTCAGGAGTTTACCGAACTCGGCTACCCTGTTCATACCGCCACCGATGACGGCAGTCTTGGTCATCATGGTTTTGTCACCGAACTGCTGGATGACATATTAGAAAATGTGCAGCAGATATATGTCTGCGGTCCCATGCTGATGATGCGTACAGTGGTTAACAAGTGCCTGCAAGCGAATGTTGCCTGCCAGGTGTCTCTGGAGACCCACATGGCCTGTGGAATGGGTGCCTGCCTGGGCTGCACTTTTCCGGCCACGGAAGGAGGATACAAACATGTGTGCAAAGATGGTCCGGTCTTTTCCGCGGAAGAGGTACTATGGACCCTGTAAACAGACTCGACAGTATTGACCTGCAGGTCAGAATCGGTTCCCTTGAACTGAAAAATCCCGTACTTACCGCCTCGGGCACTTTTGGCTATGGCCGTGAGTTTGAATCCCTTGTCAACCTGAACCGGCTCGGGGCGATTATAGTCAAGGGCATTTCACTGGAACCCCGCCCCGGAAATCCGCCTCCACGAATTATTGAAACCGCATGCGGCATGCTCAACGCCATTGGCCTTGAAAATACAGGGGTGGAAGGTTTTATTCAGGAAAAATTACCTTATCTGCGCACCCTTAAGGCTCCTGTTATTGTTAATATTCTTGGCGACTCTGTTGAGGATTACTCGAGACTTGCCTCGAGTCTTGATGGGCATAGAGGTATAGCGGCACTGGAGGTCAATATTTCCTGTCCCAACGTTAAAAAGGGAGGGGTAGCCTTTGGCACAGACCCGGTAATGGCGGCAGAGGTCACCAAGGCTGTCAGAAAAGCGACCAGTCTCCCGGTAATTGTAAAACTTTCTCCCAACGTAACTGATGTTACCTTGATCGCCAGGGCTGTAGAAGATGCCGGGGCGGACGCAGTGTCGCTCATCAACACACTGCTCGGCATGGCCATCGATATTCAATCACGCAAACCGAGACTGGCTAATATTGTGGGAGGCCTTTCCGGTCCGGCCATCAAGCCGGTTGCCCTTCGCATGGTCTGGCAGGTCGCCAAAACAGTATCCATTCCCGTAATCGGGATCGGTGGTATCGGAACCACTGAGGATGCCCTTGAGTTTCTTATTGCAGGGGCAACAGCGATCCAGGTAGGCACGGCTAATTTCTATCAGCCTACTGCAGCAGAGGAAATCATTACTGGGTTAGGTGAATATGTCCAGGACAATGACCACCAGAGTATAAGAGAAGTAATAAACACCCTCCAACTGGATGTTCATTAGGGCTTTACGAGTGAATTCTCAAGCTTTATCACATAGTCCCGGGGGTATTTGTGTTGCAGTTGCAGCCTCTGATACCCAAAGTGCTGTATCTTCAGTGCAGCCGGTTATTGATCTGGTTGATGTCGTAGAGATAAGACTTGATGCCATGATTGAAGCCCATATCGGGAAGCTGTGTCAAGCTATTCCCCGCCCTCTCCTCTTCACCAACCGGCCCCAGTGGGAAGGAGGTGCTTTTCGTGGATCGGATGATGAGCGTTTACTTCCCCTGTTTGAAGCAGTTCAAAGCGGATCAGCGTTTGTTGACCTGGAGCTGAAAACATCTGCCAAACATCGAGACCGTCTTCTTGCAAAGATGCAAAGTACGGAAACCAGGTTAATCATATCTCATCATAATTTTGAGGCGACACCTGATCCGGCTGCCTTATCTGAAATACTCCGGAAGCAAATTGAAAGTGGGGCACATGTCGGGAAAATTGTCACCATGGCGCGTGATCATTTAGATGTCCTGAGGGTACTTAATCTCCAATGCGAAGCCCGTCTGCACAACTTCCCACTCATAGCCTTCTGTATGGGAGAAGCTGGTAAACTGAGCAGAATAGTGACCCTTCTTTTAGGGGGGTTCATGACTTATGCGGCCCTTGATGAAACCCAGGCAACCGCCCCGGGCCAACTTACCGTGCAGGAGATGAAATCCTCGCTGGCCCTACTGGCGAATCGGTAAATCAATATATTTTCCAGATGGAAACACCTGCTCTATTTTTTCCGGCCTCCCCTCTTCTTCTTTTTCTTTAATTCGCCTCGTTGACCAGAGGTATTGTTCTCTTTCCCATCCAGTGAATTTTCACTCAGGTACCCTGTCCCACTGCACTCAGGACATTCCTCCCAGGACAACAGAAACCTGCTCACCCCTTTGAAATAACTTGTCTGGCCTGATCCTGCGCATGTAAGACAAGCTTTTTTCATAAATATGACTCTCAATTATTTATGTAAATGAGATGATTACCTCATAACAAAATACAATTTAACAGAACTATTCTACCAAGACGAGTGGATTTCTATTACAACGGGTGATAAAATATTTAAATAGTGATCAAGCTGTACCGTTCAGGTTTGTTCCATGAAGTGAACAATTACAAAAAATACCAATGGAGGAAGACAATGGCACAAATTACCCTGCAAGGAAATCCAATTACAACCAAAGGAGAACTCCCGGCTGTCAACTCCCAGGCTCCGCCCTTCACTTTAACCAAGACCGACCTGTCGGAATGCAGCCTTAATGATTTTTCAGGGCAAACGGTGGTCCTTAATATCTTCCCCAGTATAGACACCTCTGTATGTGCTGCCTCGGTAAGACGCTTCAATGCCGAAGCCAGCAGTTCTGACAACAGGGTAGTTCTCTGCGTTTCCGCAGACCTGCCTTTTGCGCACCAACGCTTCTGTGAAGGAGAAGGCCTGGACAGGGTCATCCCGCTTTCAGTTTTCCGCTCTCCTGAATTCGGCAATAATTATGGAGTTGCCATAACAAGTGGTCCCCTTGCAGGATTGCTCTCCAGAGCGATTGTCATAGTCGACCCAGCAGGGAAAGTAGTTTATACCGAACAGGTTCCGGAAATTGCCCAGGAGCCGGATTACGACGCAGCGATTGCAGCTCTTGCATAATAGACTGTACACTCTTCCGGTACCGGAAAAATATACTGATCACTATCAGGAGGCATTATCTTGGTTGTTGAATGGTTTGTTGCGCTTCATCCTGTCAAACAAGCGCTCGTGGCCACCCTGTTCACCTGGGGATTAACGGCACTCGGAGCCAGCCTGGTGTTCTTTTTCAAAACCATAAACAGGAAGGTTCTGGATGGCATGCTTGGTTTTGCTGCTGGTGTTATGATGGCTGCCAGCTGCTGGTCACTTCTTATTCCCAGCATAGAAATGTCAGAGGGCAGTGGTTTGCCGTCATGGTTCCCGGCCACTTGTGGATTTGTTCTGGGCGCTTTGTTTCTGTGGGTCATTGATAAAATCCTGCCCCACCTCCACCCGGGCTTTGCAATGAAAGACGCCGAAGGTATTAAGACTTCCTGGCAGAAAAGTGTGCTGCTGGTACTTGCCATCACCTTGCACAACATACCGGAAGGCCTGGCCGTTGGGGTCGCTTTTGGCGCCCTTGCTGCCGATCTTCCCTCAGCGTCTCTGGCCGGAGCAGTTGCCCTGGCCATTGGGATAGGCATCCAGAATTTTCCAGAAGGTACTGCCGTTTCCGTGCCCCTGCGGCGAGAAGGCATGTCACGCTTGAAAAGCTTCTGGTACGGTCAGTTATCAGGAGCAGTAGAGCCTGTTGCCGGTGTCATAGGGGCAGCTGCTGTGATATTGATGCGCCCTATCCTTCCCTACGCACTTTCGTTTGCAGCCGGGGCCATGATATTTGTCGTGGTCGAGGAGGTCATTCCGGAATCTCAGTTGGCGAACAATACAGATTTGGCCACCGTGGGAGCCATATTTGGCTTTGCTGTCATGATGACCCTGGACGTCGCTTTGGGCTGACAGAAAGGGCGGTACCTGCCAATCTTTGAAGTTTTATTAAAAAAAAGCGCTTTCTTGATTTTATTTTTTGGGTGATTATTATACAATCGAAGTTGTTCTTGAGAATAATTATTAATTAATTGTAGAATGTATATTTTCACAAAGATCGATATCCTGAAAGTCATTTTTGCCCCCCTGCTTGCCAGTTTTCTTTTTGTCTTCGCAGTCTTCGGTTTCTTTCTGCCGGAATCCAAAAGCAACCTGATGGATCAGAAAAAGGAAACCATTGCTGTTTTGACCCAGACAGCCTGGAACATATTAACTTACTATGAGAAGAAGGCCCAATCAGGTGAGATTTCTGAAAACATGGCGCGAGCCCTCGCTGCTGAACAGATCAGAGACTTAAGATACGGTGCGGACGGTAAAGATTATTTCTGGATTACCGACATGCAGCCCAATATGATTATGCACCCCTACAGACCTGAACTTGAGGGCCAGAACCTGTCAAACTATGCTGATCCGAACGGCAAACATCTCTTTGCTGAATTTGTCCGGGAAGTTGCCACGGATGGTGAGGGGTATGTGCCCTATCTCTGGCAATGGAAAGATGACCGGGATCACATTGCACCCAAACTTTCTTATGTCAGGCTTTTTAAACCATGGAGCTGGATAACCGGCACCGGCGTTTATGTCGATGATGTTCACCACGAAATTACCCGGATATCAAAAAAACTCATCTATACATCCCTGGCCATCCTGATAACCATTCTATTCCTGTCTGCATTTATTATTCAGCAGGGCTTGGGTGAAACCAGGAAACGAAGAGCTGCTGAACTGGAACTGCAAAAGTACCATGATAATCTGGAAGACCTGGTCAAAAAGAGGACCGATGAACTGCAAAATGCTTTGACGGAAGTCAAGCTGCTCAGTGGACTTCTCCCTATCTGCGCATCATGTAAAAAAATCAGGGACGATAAAGGATACTGGAATCAGATTGAATCATATATTCAACAACATTCCGAAGCTGAATTCAGCCACAGCATCTGTCCCGACTGTATCAAAACACTCTACCCCAAATTTTCCAGTCATTCTTCTGACGAAGAGAAAAACGCGTAGCATTTAAATCTGTCACTCCCCGTGCCCCTGTTGTCCCTTTTACCACCTTGCATCGTACTCCACTGGTAATCTCAACGGTTAATTATACCGAAAACTGAAGAATCCATCGTAACTATCTACTTGCATAACCTGTCACTTTTTTTGACTATAATTTGACCGCATATTTTCAAGATCAACTATCAAAATATAAAGCCCCGGAAGAATCATCTCCCGGGGCTTTAATAGTTATTGACCTTCTACAGTTAAGGTTGAGCTGTTAACTGCCTCCTACTCTTCAGCACACCAGTTGATCCATGACTCATCGTGAACACTGACATCCTCGAAACCGAGGTAACGAAGCATGAAATAGACAGCACTGGCATGCTGGCCTGAGTTACAGGTCGTGACAACCTTTTTGTCAGGTGTTATTCCATTCTTCTTCAATACCCATACGAGTTCCTCCGGAGACTTAAGGGCCGCATTGTCCATATAAAGTGCGCTCAGCGGCAGACTGACGGATCCCGGTATATGTCCGGCCCGTTCTGCGGCACCATGTTTGGTCATGCCCTGTACCTGGGTCAGGACCCGTACGTCAAGAACAACGACTTCCGGTTTATCAAGAACTGAGCTGACATATTCATTGTCAACAACTACATCCGGATTCGGTTTGCCTGTAAACTTCTTGGCTTTTACAGTGGACGGCTTGTCGGCAAGATGATATCCGGCCTCGTGCCACCCCTCTATGCCGCCATTCAGGTATGAAACATTTTTCACACCTGCATACTCGAGTATCCAAAGGAGATAACCGGCAACCCTGCCGTCCTTGTCGTACACAACCACATGGTCATCAGCTCCAATCCCTGCCTTGCCAAGGGCATCGGCAATCTTGTCGTGGCCGACCAGAGTCAGCATCTTGTCATCATCAATGCCCGAGCGAATACCTCTTTTGGTCGGATCAAAGGAAACTGCGCCCTCGATATGGCCCTTGTCGTAGGCACCTTGGGGCCGTGCATCAACAACGACAACTTTGCCAATGTTTTTGTGCAGCCATTCAGCATCCACGACCATGCCGGTCTTCACCTTGGACACATCAACACTGAACGGCGCTGTCTTGTCGAGAGCCTTGGGCACTTTTCCGTCGGGAACCACGACTGACTTGTTGGCATCCTTCTCGTAATCAAGCAGGTCAGCCGTACTCAGGAAGAGTTCCCTGTTACCGTGGCAGTTGTTACAGTTTGCATTCTGCCAGGTCTTGCGCTGAATATTATGCGGTGAGGTGCGCTTCCAGTTGGGAACCTTGGAAAAATTTGTAAAGGCGTCATCCACATAGAATTTAAAAAGATCGGGATCTATGGGGATATGCCTGACGAGCATATAATCGTAATTGGCATCAGGTGCACCCTTGTCATAATTGAGGCCGATCTTCATGCCTTCCACTTCCTTCTTGTTTTTGAAGTAGTAGAGGCCGTCCTTGTCGCGACCGGTATGACAGCTGTAGCAGTTAACATACGTCTGTGAATGGCAGACCTGGCACTGCACCTTGCCGGCATGGATTTCGTGATCACGGACTGAACCGTACTCAAGGCCCTGGTGACAGGTTTCGCAGCGAACCATCTCTTTCAGATGATACCGGCCGGGCAATCCTGATCCGTCGGCATGCATTTCCTCAGCCTTATGACAGGAAACACAGTCCATGTTCAACTTGGTGGTATGCACATCACCTTCACCGCGTGAACCATAAAACTCCATCCCAACTCTGCTGCCGTGACAGGCGGTGCACTGGTTTACCGGGTCGGAGTGCTTCTGGAAAATATGACCGTTAATGAAACCCTTCTTGGCGAATTTCGGTCTGCTGACATGGCACCCGCCGCAACTGCTGGTATGACAGCCGGCACAATGCTTGGATCGTGCCTCGTCGATCTTGTCCCATTTACCCATGTCCGCCCTGGTTTTGAGAATAGTGGGAAAGGTTGAAAGGGTTGTGTGCAGTGAATTTGTCCCGGTTTTAACAATGTCTTCGTGACACTCACCGCATGCTTTTTCCGGGTTCTTCAAAGCCGGATACGGCTCCATGCCTTTATGGGCATTTTCTTTGTCAGCTGCTGCTGGATTACCGGCATGACAGTCAACACATGCAATTTCTCCATGTACTGTTTCGAGAAAACCTTCAGAAACCAGTACCTTTTCCTGCGGCTCCAACGGAGCCACTTTGCCGCCTCAGCCGGCACCTGACTGCATGGCTGACTTTTTGACCTTGACCTCGGCAAGGGAATCTTCCAGCATGTCTTCGTCAAGGTGACACTTGACGCAACTGGAAGATGAACCTGCAAATGCCTGGGCAGACCAGGTCATCAGCAGGGCACAGCCAAGTAATAGTAGAATCTCCGATTTCCGGCAAATATGCTTCATACCCTACCCCCTTTTACTAAATTAAAAGTTATATACCTCTCCCTGGTTACAGGAAAAATCTTTATATCTTTATATAAGGTAGCGGTGGAAAAAAAATGTGGCAAATTGTCGCACAGCCACCGTGTGGCAATATTTGACAATTGGTAATTTAAAAAGGAAGAAATCTTTTTTATTGATGAGTCTAAAAAATCATGCGTGCCAGGGACATAAACAATCGGTTCTTATGCCTCGGCCACCTTTCCCGGTATTCCATGATAAATATGGGTCATCCAGACCACAGCTACAATGGGAGAAAAAAGGTTGAGTACGGGGACCAGGGTCAAGAGAGTGAGGACCAGCCCGCTGCCATAAATCAATTTTTTATGCTCCCTCCCTAACTGTCTTGCTCTTGGCTTGCCAAGGTGATAACCGGCAGCACTCTCAAAAAATTCACGGCCCAACAGGTAACTGTTCAGGACAATGGACAGCACAAAGCCTATACCAACCAGGTAAAAAGGCAGAACCAGAAGGTTAAGAAAAAGGGCTTTGAGGGTAAAACGGATATCATGTGCCAGGTCAGGCCAGAAACTGGGCTCCGTCTCTCGAATTTTATCTTGATATTCAGCCTGTTCAACCCTGTGTATGGTTATTTCCTGGAATACCCCTGAAATAAGAACCACCAGCACCGGGAGCATAAACCATCCGCCAACTCCAGTTACAATTCCGACCATCCAATTGACAGAGGCATCAAGCCAGCCTCTTTCCAGGTTGACCAGGTTTGCTGTCAACCAGGTAATCCCGCTGACAAGAGCGACAACTATCAGCAGTGCTAATAAAGCACAAAGCATCATCAGGCCGACTAGCCGATCCCTTGCCAAAGATCGCAGTGTTTTTCTGGCTAAAGAAAAATACCTCATTTTCCCAATTCCTTTGATGCGGTTTTCACATTCACAGAATAATACCAACCATGGTCAATATATGCGAGGTTCCTGGAAATCGTTGAAAATGTATTAACTGTGCAGGTCTCTTACTTCAGAAATGGCGAAAAGGGAAGGGCCCGGTCCGAAATTGACATCGTACCAGGCCCTATCAAGGAGAAACAAGTTGAAGCACTGTCAGAAAGGTGTGTTATAGTCAGTTTTATACTTTGGTCGGTCAGGCTGCAGTACTTTCAACTTAATTAACAGTATCACGGCGTGGTACTGTAAGTCAAATTTTTTATCAAAAATAATTCTTTTTAATAATACCTCGCCTCAAGCAAATTCATTATGTTGTCGTCTCCTTTACATTTTTTACCTGATTACCACCGAAACTCAGCAGGGCTATTACTGGCAACATGAACATCGTTGTCGCCTGCAGTCTTCTTCGCATACCTTCGAGCGAGTCCACAAGGCTTAGAGGGACGAGTCTTGTTGGCTCTACAGTGTGTTATTCCGGGCTGAGTGATGCGAAGAACCGGAATCCAGGTCACTGGAACATAATGGATTCCTGCTTTCGCGGGAATGACAGAAAGCGCCTGAACTGAACTTTTCATGTCTCGTACCCTTAGGATACCTTGCTCTCTTTCTGCTGCCGGCAAAAAAGAAGAACACTCGTTCAAGGCATAATGGCAATGTTATGATAATATTGCTGAGGATTGATGGTAATCAGGTATTTGATATCAATCCGTATCATTGTCTAGGCTCTGAAAAAGATAAGGCCCGGCTCGAGATCTCGAACCGGGCCTTATCAAGGAGAAACAAGCTGATGCGCTGTCAGTGCTCTTATAGTTTAATGGACTTTGGTATGTCAGGCTGAAGCGCTTTCAACTTACTCTATTATATCACTGGGAAGTTGGCTGAGTCAAATAGAGAAAAAACGACATACACCCTTCCCTTCATCATTACACTGATTGAAACAGGAACAGGCCCTCTGTTTCATTTTTCCCTTGGCCACACCGGTTATGCGCCTTGACTCTCGGGCCAATCTCCTTTAAAGTATTATTAATTTGAAATTCGTAACACTTTGCCTTTGGTCTCGTATCAGGTGAACTGAGTTGCATATTAATACTATAGGATAACACAAAAAATGCATATGGCAGACGCGCTTGTTTCTCCAGGAGTTGGCAGCGCCATGTGGGCGGTTTCGGCCGGATTGATAGTTTACTCCTCCTCCCGGGTAAATAGACACCTAGAGGACCGGGCAATTCCCCTGATGGGTGTTCTCGGTGCGTTCGTCTTTGCCGCGCAGATGGTCAACTTTACTATTCCTGCCACCGGGTCAAGTGGACATCTCGGAGGTGGGTTACTTCTGGCAATCCTCCTCGGACCTTATGCAGCGTTTCTTACCGTGGCTTCAATTTTGACCGTGCAGGCCCTGTTTTTTGCAGATGGCGGTATACTTGCACTTGGCTGTAATATTTTCAACCTGGGTTTTTTCCCTTGCCTGGTCGCCTATCCACTTTTTTTTAAACCTACTGTCGGGACTTCCAATTCACAGACCAGAATTTTTCTGGGTGCTTGTCTGGCCGCAATTATTGGACTGCAGCTTGGTTCTCTCGGGGTTGTTCTGCAAACACTTTTCTCAGGGATAACGGAACTGCCTTTTAGGACTTTCGTTCTTTTCATGCAGCCGATCCATCTTGCTATCGGTATTGTTGAGGGGCTCGCGACTGCCTCTATTGTCATGTTTATCTATAAAGCCAGACCTGATATTCTGCATTTCTCATCTCGGGCCAAACCACTCAACCTTGCTCACGTTCATAAGCCAGTATTTTTTTTGCTGATTGCCGCTTTATTTACAGGTAGTGGAATCAGCCTGTTGAGCTCATCCCTTCCTGACGGCCTTGAATGGTCTTTTTACAAAACCACAGGTAGTGAAAATGTTGTCGGCTACGAAAGTGCCTTCCATGAAAAACTTGCCGGAGTACAGGAAAAAACAGCACTCCTTCCTGATTATAGTTTCAGGGAACCGATAAACTCATTGGGCACAAAGCCTGTTTCACACCATTTAACGAACCAAACCGGTACTTCGGTTTCCGGTTTTATCGGCAGTTTCATGACACTCTTTTTCGCCACCCTGCTGGGTCTTTTGCTCAAACACCGCAGAAGAGTCTTTCAAAGTTCTGATTCATAGACAAAAACTGTCTCTGGCGCCGCCGCCGTTTGGGTAATTTACATGTCTCGAGTTGACACAGGTTTTTTTGACATCAGGTACCTGGATACCCTGGCCCAGGGGGAAACATGGGTTCACAGGCTTGATCCTCGGGCCAAACTTGTTACAACTTTGATTTTTATACTCACTGTCGTCTCGTATGATAAATATACTATTACCGGGCTTCTTCCTTTTGTAATTTACCCTGTCACACTCAGTGGTGCCGCTAACCTTCCTGTTTCATATATTCTGCACAAACTGCTTATCATAGCTCCCTTTGCAATATTGATAGGCCTTTTTAACCCCTTCTTTGACCGTTCTGTTCATATCTATGTAGGCTCAGTAGGTATAACAGGTGGATGGATATCTTTTATCTCTCTGTTAATACGCTTTATCTTAACTGTTGGAACAGCCCTTATATTTATCGCTGTCACCAGTTTCAACGGACTTTGTGCAGCCTTGCAGCAACTGAGGGTCCCAACCATATTCATCACACAGCTTCTTTTCCTGTATCGATACATTTTTGTCCTGTTGGACGAAGCGGTTCGTATGTCACGAGCCAGAACCTTAAGGACTTTTAATTCTTCAGGGCTCGGGATGAAAACATATAGCTCACTGGTCGGTCACCTGCTGCTGAAGACTTTAAACCGTGCAGAACGCTTACATCTGGCCATGAGATGCAGGGGTTTCGACGGGCACATTCCCCTCTTCCGGCCCTCCAGAATCGGGAGCGCAGAAATCACATTTGTATTCTGCTGGACCTGCATTTTTCTGTTAATGCGATTGTATAACATACCGCAGTTGCTGGGCTCCTTAATCCTGGAAGTCGTATCATGAGTCACCATATTGTTGAAGCAGAGGGGTTGTCCTACACTTATCCGGATTCAAACCGCGGTATTCACAATATCCGGTTTCGTATTACCCATGGAGAATCAGTGGCGATTGTCGGTGCCAACGGCGCAGGTAAATCCACTCTTCTCCTTCACCTTAACGGTTATCTTGCACCTGCGACCGGTACAATGAGAATTGGTGATTTTCCAATCACCAGGAAGAACCTCAAAACTGTACGACGGAGTGTTGGTATGGTTTTTCAGGACCCCGATGATCAGCTTTTCATGCCTACAGTTTTCGATGATGTTGCTTTTGGTCCCCTCAATCTGGGTCTTCCTGCTGATGCAGTTGAAAAACAGGTTCAGGAAGCATTGAACAGGGTAAATGGAGTGCACCTGAAAAAAAGGGCACCTTACAAACTGTCCGGCGGTGAAAAAAGGACTGTGGCCATAGCGACGGTTCTAGCCATGTCACCCGACATCCTTGTCATGGACGAACCATCCTCTAACCTTGACCCCATGGCACGGAACCTCCTTATTGAACTTTTAAAGACCTTTGAGCATACTAAAATCATTGCAACCCATGACCTTGACCTGGCTCTGGATATCTGTGAGCGTACCATCGTTCTCCACGACGGTTATATTACGGCAGATGGGTCAACAATTGATATTTTCCAGGATGAGACACTGCTGTCTGCAAGCGGCCTGGCCAAGCCTTTAAAGATGCAGGGATGTCCTGTATGTGGAAAATCAAGAAAATCAAACACAAAAAAGCTGGTTGACAGTCCTGAAAAAATAAAAAATAAAAAATAACTGTCATTTTTACAAAATTGTTTTAACTATAAAATAATATGTAACTCATTTCGTGATGCTTGCTACTAGGGTAAATACTATAGTTGCACCGTTAACCTGAACCGCTGCAGACTCACAATATTTGCTTTATGGAAGTTGAGAATTTTTTACTCTTTGTCCAAAACTGTAACCAGGATATTCTTTTTTTTGCGAACAATTATTAAAAAATTGCTTGCATAGACAGGCACAGCGTGGTACTTTCAAAATACAATTAACTTCATATTTACTGAGTGCAGATGGATAAAGATAATTTTTCAAAAGCCCGGGCAAAATTAGGAAAGACCCAAAAAGAACTGGGAGCGCTTCTGGGTGTATCTTTAAAAGCTGTTCAGAGTTACGAGCAGGGTTGGCGGCCCGTTCCCCTCCATGTCGAAAGACAAATTTACTTTTTGCTGATTAATCAGCGAAGTAAAGAGTCTGGTAAACGCAAGGATTGCTGGGTACAAAAGAAATGTGAAATCAAAAAAGATTGTCCGGCCTGGGAGTTTCAGGCAGGACAGCTTTGCTGGTTTTTGAGCGGTACCCAGTGTGAATGCGCGGCAGAAAAAGAGTGGAAGGATAAAATGGAGATCTGCCGTGAGTGTGAGGTTCTTTCCTCTCTGATCTGACATTTTCGTTTCACTCCTGAACCCGAATACTCTATCTGCCTATCTCTTTTCTGGCCTATTGTTAACCTGGTCTGTATAACCACTTCAAGCTAACCGCTTTTCCCCTGTTACCTAGCTCATGCTTCCTGTTTACCGCTATGAATTGCCATGGTAAAGTATTCTTTATTTTTCACATGTAAGCAGGTTTATCCATGCCACAACAAAAAATCGGCATAGCCATGAGTGGAGGGGTGGACAGTTCAGTCACTGCTTCTATTCTGAAGCAAGAGGGGCATGCAGTGCATGGTTTTTTCATGCTCCTCCCCTTACCCGGTGTCAAAAAGCATATCAAACGGGTGCAGGAAGTGGCAAATCTTCTCGAAATTCCACTCCATCTTGTTGAAATTGAAGATATTTTCAGCAAGGAAGTCATGAATTATTTTATAAGTACATATCAACGGGGGCTCACCCCAAACCCCTGTGTGGTTTGCAACAAGCAGGTAAAGTTCGGCGCGTTGTTAACAAAAATTCTGGGCCAGGGTATGGACAGGATGGCAACGGGACATTACGCCCGCATCACCCGGATTGATGATGGGAGCTTTGCTCTGCAAAGAGGTTGCGATCCTAAAAAGGACCAGTCATATTTTCTCTGCCGCTTGTCTTCGGGACAACTGCAAAACCTGGTTCTGCCGCTGGGCGAATTCACCAAAGATGAGGTATATGAGCTGGCGGCTCAAATGAACCTGCACGGTGTCCATGGACCTGAAAGCCAGGATATCTGTTTTCTGGCTGATGAAACCGTTTCCAGCTTTTTTGCCAAGCAGGGGTTCCATGACATGCCCGGAGATATTATGACGCGTGAAGGTAAGGTGATAGGGCAACACCGTGGGCTATGGCATTACACAATTGGCCAGAGGCGTGGCCTGGGACTGCCCGATGCCACGCCCTGGTATGTAAAAGGGCTGGATGCGGAAAACAACCGTCTCGTTGTCTGTAAAAATGAAGACCTGTTTGCCTACCATGTTATTGTCAGGGATGTGCTCTGGACAGAAAAAACCCCAGCATTCTCCTGGGAGGGTAATGTGCAGATTCGGGGCCGTCACCCGGCGCCGCCTGCCTCCGTATCTCAAACTGAATACGGGGAGTGGAGCATAACGTTCAAAGAGCGCCAAAGAGCGGTCACGCCGGGACAGTTTGCTGTTTTTTACAGGGAAGATACGGTCATGGGCAGTGGTATTATAGTTGACCAGATGGCACACACAGGAGAATGTTCGTGAAGAAAATTGCCATTGCCACCCTCGGCTGCAAGGTCAACCAGTACGAATCAGCCTCCTTTATTTCCTCCTTTATTGAGACCGGATGTGAAATTGTACCCTTTTCGAGCCAGGCCGACGTCTATGTTATCAACACCTGTGCGGTTACAGGTAGGGCCGGGCAGCACTCCAGGCAGCTTGTTCGCCGGGCCATGAAAGCCAACCCGGATGCCAAACTTGTTGTAACCGGGTGCTACTCGCAGATGGATCCCCAGCAGGTTCTTGAAATTACAGAAAATCCGCTCTGCATTGTTGGAAACGGCTACAAACATTTGCTGGTCGAGACTGCCCTTGCCGAGAGTTCGTGTGACCTGTCAATGGTTATGGGAAACATTGGACTCAAACATGAGATTTCTCCTTTGCAAGTCCGCCGGTTCGGTGGCCGTACGCGTGCTTTTCTGCGAATTCAGGACGGGTGCAACAATTTTTGTTCTTATTGTATCGTCCCTTATACAAGGGGCCGGAGCCGTAGCGTTCCCCTTCAGGAGGTGCTGGATCAGGCAGCAGTTTTTTCCGGAGAAGGATACCGAGAGATTGTAATTACCGGTATCAACGTCGGCAAATATGGAGCTGACCTGGATGAAGATGAGACCATCTATTCTGTATTTTCCAGGCTTTGCCGTGATTTTCCCGACATGCGTTTTCGCCTCAGCTCAATCGAGCCAACCGAAGTCAACGATACCCTTCTGGCCCTGATGACTGATCTGCCAAATTTCATGCCGCACCTGCACATTCCTCTTCAGAGTGGAGATGACCGGATCCTGCAGGATATGAACAGGCATTATTCGGCAAAATACTTTACAGAGGTTATCAATAATATCCATTCCGTCCTCCCCGATGCAGCTATAGGCTGTGATATCCTGTGCGGTTTTCCCGGTGAAGACGACACCGCCCACTTAAATTCCATTAGGTTGATTGAAAACCTTCCTGTCACCTACCTCCATGTTTTTCCATACTCTAAACGTTCCGGAACCCTGGCAGCAGCAATGAAAAACCAGGTGCCAAAACAGGTTAAGGAAGAACGGGTGCGGAAATTTCGTGCTCTTGACAGGGTAAAGCGGGATAATTTTTATTCACGTTTTGTCAGCACCACACAAAAAGTTCTGGTTGAACAGCGAAACAGAAAAAACAAACTTCTTCAGGGCTTTTCGGAAAACTATCTTCCCGTTAAATTAAGCGGCCCGGCCAGCCTCACCGGAGATGTTGTCTCTGTCAGAATCAGCAGACTGAAAGACGGAGAACTATTTGGCAGTGTGAAGAAGTCGTGACTTGAGATAATATTTTGAAACAGGTAAACTCTACGTTAACTGTTATCAAAAAATTGCCTGTTTTACTCATTTACATGACTGACGTATGATCGGAGAAATAATAGCCATTGGCGATGAGCTGACATCCGGGCGAATTGTCAACACGACAAGCGGTTTCGCGGCCAGCCAGCTCTTTGCCGCGGGGCATGAAATATTTGCCATGCATACCATTGGCGATACGCCTTCCTTGATTGGTGAAGCCCTGTTACGGGCCATCGGCAGGGTCGATTTTGTCGTTGTCACCGGTGGTCTTGGCGCCACGACTGATGATCTGACTAACGAGGCTGTTTCAGAAGCTCTTAACAGACCCCCTACCCTGTACCGTGAAATACTCAAACAGATTCAACCACATATACAGGGAAATACCAACGATACCGAGATGCTCAAAAAACTTGCATGGCTGCCTGAAGGGGCTGAGTTGTTAAATTCGGAATCGCGTATGGCCGGGTACCTCCTGGTCTATGAAAGTACCCCTATTTTCTTTCTACCCGGGGTACCGACACAAATGAAACAGCTCTTTGTCGAGCATGTTCTCCCCTGTCTCGCCGGGTGGACCCAGGACCAGCGTAATCATATCCGCCAGCGCGTCTACAAAACCGTTGGTATTTCAGAAAATGTGCTTAACAGGCAGTTACAGCCCCTGGAAAACACGAAAAATATTAAAATCGGATACTATCCTGTCGAGACCGAGGTACATATCAGCTTAACTGTTGTCGGGCAAAGCCGTGAAGAGTCTGAGACTTTGTTTGCTGAAACGAACGCTAATATTGTACACATACTTGGTGACAATCTTTACGGTTTTGACCAGGAAACATTGGCATCAGTTGTCGGCCGACTCTTAAAAGAAAACGGTTTAATGATCAGTGTTGCCGAATCCTGCACAGGCGGTCTGCTTGCCAGTAAAATGACTGAAGTTCCTGGTAGTTCCGAATGGTTTACCGGTGGAGTGATAGCATACACCAATGAACTGAAAGAACAGCTACTTGGGGTGGACAACAGCCTGCTTTCCGAATATGGTGCAGTCAGTGAACCTGTAGCAAGGTCTATGGCAGAGGGGGTCGCCGCAAAAACAGGTTCTGATGTGGCACTTTCCGTTACAGGTATTGCTGGTCCATCCGGTGGAACTGATAAAAAACCCGTTGGAACGGTTTATATGACTTTATTTGCTCACGGGCAGACAACAAGCCACCGGTATAATTTTTCCGGTAGTCGAAAGGAAATACAGGAAATAACAGCGCAGACTGCGCTCAATCTCATACGGCACTTATTTTGAAGTAGAAAGGAGAACACAATGGCGGGAGCTACCGATACAAACCAGGCAGGCAGAGTCAAAAGTGTTGACAATGCCATTACCCAGATCCAGAGACAGTTCGGCAAAGGTTCAATCATGCGCCTCGGTTCGGAAGAACGTGAAAATATCCCTGTTATTTCTACTGGAGCGATGAGCATTGACATTGCATTAGGCGTTGGGGGACTACCCCGCGGACGGGTTACTGAAATTTACGGACCGGAATCTTCCGGAAAAACCACTCTTGCCCTGCATGTCATAGCCGAAGCACAGCGTAGAGGCGGCACCGCTGCCTTTATTGATGCTGAACACGCCCTTGATACGTCATACGCAGATCGCCTCGGCGTTGACACTGACAACCTGCTCATTTCCCAGCCGGATTTTGGTGAACAGGCCCTGGAAATTACAGAAATTCTTATGCGGAGCGGCGGAGTAGACATCATTGTCATCGATTCCGTTGCCGCCCTTGTTCCACGGGCTGAGATAGATGGAAATGTGGGAGACCATCACGTCGGACTGCAGGCACGTCTCATGTCCCATGCCATGCGCAAATTCACCGGTGTTCTGAAACGTACCAACACGGTCCTCGTTTTTATCAACCAGATCCGAATGAAAATCGGTGTCATGTTCGGTAACCCGGAAACAACGACAGGAGGCAATGCCCTCAAATTCTACAGTTCGATCCGGCTGGATATCCGTAGAATGACCCAGATCAAGGACGGGCAGGATGTTATAGGCAACAGGACCAAGGTCAAGGTAGTCAAAAACAAGGTGGCCCCGCCTTTTAAAATTGCTGAGTTTGATATTATTTACGGCGAGGGAATTTCAAAAACGGGTGACCTGTTGGACCTGGGAGTAGAACTGGATATTATCGACAAAAGCGGTGCCTGGTACGCATACCAGAATGAACGGATCGGCCAGGGACGGGAAAACGCGAAAATCTACCTCAAGGAACATCCGGAAATTAGCTCTGATATCGAAAATAAAATACGTCAGGCCTACGGGTTGCCCTCTGACGAACCTGTTCAGGTGGTGCAGGAGGAAGAGCAAAAAGCAGGGTAACTTCATCATCTGCAGCGTTGAAAGTAAGATAATCCCGGCGCCCATATACGGTCGCCGGGATTTCTCGTTTATCCAACTATGAAGTAATATCAATTTTCTTTGCTTTTGCCCCTTTTACCTTGGGAATCCGTACCTCCAGTATACCATCCTTAAACGATGCTTTTGCCTTTTCCCCGCTCACATTGTCCGGGAGACGAAAATTGCGGCAGAATGAACCGTATGACCTTTCAACCCGGTGATAATCTTTTTTTTCAATCTTTTCCTCCTGTTTTTTCTCACCGGAAATAGTCAGGGTATCTTCGGTGATGGCTACGTTTAAATCTTCTTTGGCAATCCCCGGGATTTCTGCCTTTACAACCATCTCCGCCCCTTCCTCAAAAATATCAATCGAGGGAGATATCTCGCCTAACTTGGGGAAATCGGCAAATCCCCATGTTGGGGGCGTCATCAGTGAAAAAGGATGACGAAATAATTTTTCAAAGTAGCGTTCAAACTCTCCCAAATAGGACTCAGGACGCGTTTCCTCCTTGGTGACCAGTTCTGTCTTTTCCTTATTCTTTGTCATAATGTACCTCCTTATTTTTCTTGTGAAGGATCTTTCCCGGTACCATCCTTCAGTTTCCGGTAAACAAAGAACATTGTCCGGCAAAAAATCAGACTCTATAATTAAAGCAGTCCAACTTTTCAGCGAGGGGATCAAAACTTATCGCCCCCGGCTACCAGGTAGATGTTCCAGCAATAAACATAGGAACAATTACTAGCAACATGCCGGAAATACTCCCTTTTTCTACTTAAAAAATAATCATTTTTTGTCGAATATCCATAATATGAATTGATAGGTTGCAGCTCCTGCAAATCTTTTTCGAAAAACATTCGTATCCTCACTTGTTATGCGGGAGTAAAGCGAATACAATTCGTGAAATCAATCAGTTGCAACACAAGATATTACCGATAAACACTATTATGGAAATCATCCTGATAGCAGCCATGGCAGCCAACCGGGTTATTGGCAGGAATAATGTCATTCCCTGGCATATTCCTGGAGAGCAGAAACGTTTCAGGGTGACAACATGGGGCCATCCGTTGATCATGGGACGCAGGACCCATGAATCCATTGGAAGGGCGTTGCCTGGAAGACGTAATATCGTTGTCACCCGCAACAGGGATTATGGATCACATGGCTGCGAAATAGTACATTCCCTTGCAGAGGCATATGCCATATGTCGTGATGAAAAACGCGTGTTTAATATTGGAGGGGAACAGCTTTACAGTCAGGGCCTTTTTCAGGCAGAGACCCTGATTCTCACTATACTGAATGGTCCTGTGGACGGTGACGCTTATTTTCCAGATTTTTCAAAAAATACATTTACCAAAGTTTCTGAAGAGCAGGTTGACACCACCCCACCCTACTCCATTCAAACCTATCGAAGAGTGGATAAATGATTTAATTTAATTAGTAACTTTTCTCATTGTCCTTGACTTACTGTAACTCTATGAAATAAAATATGTATATAGGTAAATTAAATATCATTTTTTTACCGATAAACACCTAACTTTTCATTATCCAAAAAGGAGGAAACATGGACAGTAAGGACCTGAAGAAACTCCTTGCCGGGCTGGGAGTTGCAGCTCTGGTAAGTGCCGGTGGATCTTCTCTGCCAGGGGCACATGCCGCCAGCGCCACCGGATGAAGCGCTGACAAAGCCGGCGCAGGTAGCGCCGAGAAAGCAGCAGAAAAGGCAGTAGAAAAAGCAGCAGGAACCGGCTGAAGTGGTACAAAAGGCGCCGTGAGCGCTGTTAAGGAAGAAGCTGCTGCTGCAGTAGAAGAAGAAGCGACCAAACAGGTTGACAAGGCAGTAGATGCTGTCAAAGAAGAAGCTGGAAAAGCAGTGGACAAAGCCGCAGGGAAAAGCGGCTGAAGCGGCTCCAAGTAAGCGTGCGGTCGCACGCCTCATACGGTTAAACATAAGCCGGCAACCACCTGGTTGCCGGCTTTTTCAGTTTCTACCCCCACCCTCTTATTTACTGCATGTGTACTGATTTATTGCAAATAATTCAAAGTTACCATATGATTTCAGCATGTTGCCATCTTCACTCCTTCTCTTTTAAATATATATGCGGCGTTTCTTTATTAATCAACAGTCCCTAGCCGGTGATATAGCTCTGCTGTCAGAGGCAGAGTCCCATCATATTGCTTCTGTTCTTCGCTTACAGTCAGGAGATCCGGTCGAACTTTTTGATAGTTCAGGTACCGTTTATAATGGAAAACTTCTTAATGTTCTACCGGACAGAGTTACTGTTCAGATTATTTCCAGAAAACTCGAAAGTCCTGTAAAATCTCCACCGCTTTACCTTTATCAAAGCCTGTTAAAAGGTAAAAAAATGGATTTCCTGGTCCAAAAAACTACCGAGCTGGGTGTTCACTCCTTTCAGCCGCTCATAACTCGTTACAGTGAAAACCGCGGCAATCCTGACCGACAGCATCAGCGATGGCAACGCATCATGCTTGAAGCCTGCAAACAGTGCAAGCGTTCTCGGCCAATGGATATTTTCCCCCGAGTCAAACTTGACCAGGCAGATATAACACTGTTTTCAACAAAAATACTGTTATGGGAAGGGGAGAAAGAGATACTCATCGGTCCTGCCCAGTTTCAGGGGCAGGGACCGGTCTGTCTCATGCTGGGACCTGAAGGCGGTTTTCACCAGGATGAAATTGAATGGGCGAAAGTAAATGGTTTTCAGAGTACTTCTCTTGGCAGGCTGACATTACGGGCAGAAACTGCAGCGCTATCCGCCACAGCAATTGTCCAGTTTCTGCTCGGTGCTTTTTCCTGATTTGCCTGCTTGGCCTTGTACGTGATAGTACCCCTGCTATTCATCTTTTGTAATCCGCATCCCGACATGATACAGTATGATTTTAATTATAAGTAACCTCAGGATATGAAAGCAGTTATTCAACGTGTAAGCCATGCTGATGTCTGCGTGGGCAGCCGGGTTTCCGGCACGATTGCCCAGGGAATCCTTGTGCTTCTTGGTGTTCATCGCGATGACACCATAAAGGATGTAGCCTGGGTGGCAGAGAAAGTTGTTCTCCTGCGAATCTTTGAGGATGATGACGGATTGATGAACCGTTCTCTGTTGGACGTGGGCGGAGAGATGCTGATTGTCTCTCAGTTCACCCTGCTTGGAGACTGCCGCAAAGGAAGAAGGCCTTCATGGTCAGCAGCGGCTCCCCCTGAGCAGGCAAACGCTCTCTACCTTGAGTTTATTGAGGCCGTTAACGGGCATGGTATACGTACAGCAACCGGTGAGTTTCAGGCCATGATGGAGGTCCGCCTGACCAATGATGGCCCGGTAACCCTCATCCTTGATTCACACAACAAAACGTAATTCATAAATAGTCGGAAAAAAAAATGACAAAATTTCAAGTTGGTGCAACATACAGTGGTTTTAAGCTCAACCGGGTGGAAGTTTTGCCGGAGATAGACTCTACGGTTTTCCATTTTACCCACCAGGTACTAGGTACCCCAACCTTTGCCATAAAAAATAGTGATCCCAACAAAACTTTTTGTGTTGCGTTTCAGACCCTGCCCGAAGACTCGACTGGGGTTGCCCATATTCTTGAGCATTCCGTTCTCATGGGGTCAAAAAAATACCCTGTTAAAGATGTGTTTGGGGAAATCAACAAGGGTGGCCTTATGACCTTTCTCAACGCTATGACAGGCTCTGACACCACATGGTACCCCTTTGCCACCCGCAACCTCACCGAATACTTTAACATCATGGATGTCTATTGTGACGTAACCCTGAACCCGCTTCTTCTTGAAAGTACCTTTGAGCAGGAGGGGTGGCATTATCACAAGGAGGGGCCTGAACAAGGCCTCGAGTTCCAGGGTGTTGTCCTGAACGAAATGAAGGGAGCCTTTTCCGACCCTATCCGATCTCTCTTTTATCATATGTTCAAAGGTCTGATGCCCGGTTCTACGTATGCACACGAATCAGGCGGCGACCCCAAGCACATACCTGATCTCAGCTACGAACAGTTCGTCGACTTTCATGAACGGTATTATCACCCTTCCAATGCCACCCTTTTCTTCTACGGAGACGCTGAACTCGCCGAAGAACTGGCTTTTGTCCAGGATCGTTTTCTGTCCTCCTTCGAAGAGGAACGCAAAAAACAGGAAATCAACCAAGGGCATAAAATAACAGAGCATGTTTTCATTGAAGACGTCTATGGAGTGCAGCCCGGGAGTGATATTACCGGAAAAACCTTCCTTGCTGTGGGCTCTGCAGTAGGTACGGTCATGGATCGGAAGCGTAATACTGCCTTCCAGGTGATCGCACAAATTCTGTACAATTCCGATGCCTCTCCCTTAAAAAAAGCGATTCTCGAAGCCGGTCTCTGCAAAGATTTCGGTGGACTCTTCCTGCCCAACTCATGCTTTACCACCATCATGATGACGTACCTTGTTGGGAGTGAGCCTGAGCACCAGGACAGGTTTCGTGAAGTGTATACAATGACGCTTCAAGCTATGGTCACGTCAGGCCTTGACCGTGAGCTGATTCTCTCGGAGCTCAACAAATACGAATTTTCCGTGCGGGAAGAAATGACAAAAGCGCAGCGAGGCCTTGACCTGATCGGTAAAGCACTACCCGCCATCAAACATGATATTGATCCTTTTGATGCTCTTTGCATTGACAAACTCTTCAAGGATATCAGGGAGTTGGCTCTTGAGCAGAGATACTTTGAACAACTTATCCAGGAGCATCTTCTTGACAACCCAGCTACTGTTGAGGTCGTACTCAAACCGGATACCGGAAAAATGGTCCTGACGCAGCAGGAGGAGCAGGACCGGCTTGACACCCATGCACTAACCATTGAGGAACAAGGGTTAAATGATGTTATACAGAGGACCAGGGAACTTATGGAGCTCCAGCACAAACCAAATGACGAGCAAACGCTCGATCTCCTGCCTAAGCTCAAGGTTGAGGACTTGGTGCAAACCCTTGATTTTCATGAGGTGGAGGCTGGTGAAATTAATGGGCGGCCCTTGCTTGTCAGCAACCTGCCAACCAATTCCATCGCTTACATTGACTTCGGCTTTGATTGCTCAGCAATTTCAGCAGAACTCCTGCCCTGGCTCAGTCTCTTTGGCACTATTGTTACGGAAATTGGCACTGACACCAAAGACTACATGCAGTTTGCCACTGAGTTGGGCATATATACCGGTGGATTGACGAATTCATTTAGTACCTACAGCCATATTAACGACCCGCTTGACCAGACCAAGCCTTTTCTCTGGATTCACCTCAAGGCGCTCAGCACTTTACTAAAACCTGCCCTCACCCTGGTGCAGGATATTTTTGGTCATGTATCCTTTAACAACCGGCAACGCATCCGGGAAATCGTTCTTCGCGAATTTGCCTGGACTGAGCACTCCGTTCAAAGCGAAGGTTACAGCCTAGCTTCATCACGCGTGTTCTCCCACCTAAGTAATTCCGGGAGATACAATGAATATGTCAATGGAACGACCGCATACCTTAGACTGAAACAACTTGCCAATAATTATGACGAACATGAAGAGCACTTTCTTGATGCCCTTGCCAGGATTCATGACCTCCTCTTTCGAAAACAGGGCATGATCTATGGCCTGACGGGCTCCGACGCCGATATAAAAGTATTCAGCGATACCTGTGCCGCAGTTGTTGAATCTTTTCCAGACACACCCTTCGCTCCCATATCACCTGACTTTCAGGAGTTTCACAATAACGAGGGACTGTGCACTTCAGCAGAAGTCGTTTACAATGTGCAGGGATGCTCCCTGTTTCAGAATGCGCAGGAATACAACGGCCACTTTGAGGTACTCAAAACCTGGATGTCCAGAGATTATCTGTGGAATACAGTACGCCAGGTGGGCGGAGCATATGGCTGTTTTGTCCAGTTCAACCATATAACCGGTAATTTCGGCCTTGTCAGTTACCGTGACCCGCAAGTTGTCAAAACTTTTGATGCCTATGACAATCTCTACGACCATATCAACAAGCTTGAACTCTCGCAGCAGGTCTTGGAACAACTCATTATCGGCACGTACGGAAGTCTCGATCCCCACCAGGCACCATCGGTCAGGGGCACCATAGCAAGAAATGAGTATTTATCTGGAATAACTAAAGAATTTAAGCAAAAGCGTATTGGTGATGTTCTAGCTACGACACAACGAGACTTGAAGCGGTTTGCTCCTCATTTTAAAAGCCTGAACAATAACTCCTTTCGTACAACCATCGGCAGTTGTGATAAGATCAGGTCCAATGCCGAGCTATATGATGAGATTATTGAACTCTGACATTCGAATAAATACAAGACCATGGTTTCAGTATACGAAATCATACTGCAATATTCTTTCTGTTTACAACTACTCTTCAACTTAACATGAGCAGCAAAACTGTAACCACAATATGTATGCAAAAGTTATGTCATTCGAAGTTATGAGAACTCGTTCACCTCGAACGTAGGTGAGAAATCTTTACTCCTGTGCGGCTGGACTTCTACTTTTGTTCGAAATGGCAGATGATTGTACGATTCTAAAAGTAACTTTGCTGAACTTTAGTGGTAAGCAGGATATTGTGTAATACATAATTTTAAGGGTGTTTGTGTATGACATAAATCATTTGTCAGCTTTTCGCCCTTTCAAGAATGGTATCCCGTTTGAAATTGTTGTCATCATGGGTGGGGTAATCAACTATGTAATGCAGACCTCGCGATTCTTTCCTCGCACCGGCACTTCGAATGATCAGCTCCGATACTACAGCAATATTTCTCAACTCCACCAGATCCGGTGTCAGGAGAAAATCATGAAAGTGCTCTCGGATTTCTTCCAGTACCGGAGCAATTCTTCTCCTGACCAGTTCAAGCCTTTTTTCCCTACGAACAATACCAACATAGTTCCACATCAACCTCCTGATCTGGTCCCAATTATGGCTGATCAGAACATTTTCCTCAATGGATCGGGCCTTACCTGCCCACCAATTATTAATTTCTCTTTTCGGTAATTTTTTTAGATCATCCCAATTCATTTGTACCCATTTTGCCCCCCGGTGCGCAAACACTACTGCCTCCAACAGAGAATTGCTGGCCAACCGGTTAGCGCCATGCAGGCCGGTGCATGCTGTCTCACCGAGTGCCAGAAGGCCGCTGATGGAAGTTTCCCCCCACCTGTTCACCTCCACACCTCCACACATATAGTGTGCAGCCGGTACGACTGGGATGGGCTCTTTTGTCATATCCACCCCGTAACGCTTACAGGTCGAATAAATTGTCGGGAATCGATTTTCAATAAACTGGGCAGACCGGTGCGTTATATCAAGGAACACGCAATCTGATCCGCTCTCCTTCATTTCAGCGTCTATTCCCCTGGCTACGGCATCTCGAGTAGCAAGGTCTCCACGATCATCGTACGTTTTCATAAACGGGACACCCCTCTCATTGACCAGAATCCCACCTTCGCCGCGAACCGCCTCTGAAATTAAAAAATTCTTTGCCAATGGGTTAAAAAAACAGGTTGGATGAAATTGGATAAACTCAAGGTTGGCAATTCTGGCTCCGGCGCGGTATGCCATTGCTACACCATCACCGGTAGCAATATCTGGATTTGTCGTATACAGGTAAACCTTGCCGCAACCGCCGGTACACAGGACAGTAACCTTGGCCTGTCGAACCTCAACATCCCCGGTTATACGGTTCAGCACATACGCCCCAAGGCACCGTTCCCTCTGCTCGTCTTTACCTCCCTTTACTTTTGATTCAACCAGGAGGTCTATTGCCAGATGGTCCTCAAGTACTTCTATCGAATCATGCATCTCGACCTGAGCAAGCAGAGCCCTTTCTATTTCCCTGCCAGTTAGGTCAAGTGAATGAGCAACACGGCGGCGGGAATGCCCCCCTTCCATTCCCAGGTCAAGTCCAGACCCATCCTTGCCCTTCTGAAAATGGACGCCCAATTTCATCAACTCCTGTACACGCTCGGGGCCTTCCTCAACAACGAGCCTTACAATATCCTCGTTACAAAGCCCATCTCCCGAGACCAATGTATCCTGAACATGGTATTCCGGAGAGTCTTTTTCGGACAACACGGCCGCAATCCCTCCCTGTGCCAGGTTGGTCGCTGTATCGACACTCGCCTTTTTAGTCACCAGTGTCACCCTGGCAAACGAGGCTACCTTGAGCGCAAAGGACAAACCTGCAATACCACTTCCGACGACCAGAACGTCTGATGTAAAATGCATTTCCTCTTCCTGGAAAAAATTCAGATGTTTCACGTGAAACATCGAAAAAAGATTCACCACTTGGTCAGAGTATAGTATACTTTGATAAAATCAAGCAATAAGAAGAAGGGACATCATGCGCGGAAAACTCAAAGCCAAAATCGTCGTGCTGGCAAACCAGAAGGGCGGGGTCGGAAAAACGACAACATCCCTCAACCTGGCTTCGGCCCTTGCGGTGAAAGGGAAAAGAGTTCTACTTGTTGATGCAGACCCCCAGGGGAATGCCTCCAGCGGTGTCGGTATTTTTAATACCGACAATGGCGCGCAGCTTTATAGCTGCTTCATGGGTGACCTGGTCGCTGAAAACTGTATACGTGACACTGGTATTCCAAAATTAAAGGTGCTTCCTTCTTCAATTGACCTTGTCGGCGTTGAAATTGAACTTATCTCCTTGAAAAATAGAGAAAAAATCCTTCGGAAGATCCTTAGTCCACTACGCGACAGATTTCATTACATTATAATAGACTGCCCACCTTCGCTCGGGCTGCTCACAATCAACGGCCTAACTGCAGCTGATTCGGTCCTGATACCAATGCAATGTGAGTATTTCGCCCTAGAAGGGCTTGCGCAACTAATTGAAACAATTAGAAAAGTAAAGAAAAACCTGAACCCTGGCCTGTACATTGATGGGCTTCTGCTCACCATGTTTGACCGACGAAACCGGTTGACGCACCAGGTGGCCACTGAAATAAAAACTCATTTTGGCAAACAGGTTTTTAATACGGTAATTCCCCGAAATGTCAGGCTGAGCGAAAGTCCCAGTTACGGTAAAACAATTCTTGAGTATGACCGAAGTTGTTCAGGAGCTAAGGCATATATTAAACTTGGAAACGAATTTTTGCGACGGAGCAAGGTATCATGAATACTAAAAGTGTACTTGGCAGGGGAGTCGGTGCCCTCTTGCCTCAAGACCTGGACAGTGCAGAAGAAGACAGGTTTTTCTTCTGTGATATTGACAAAATTGAGCCAAACCCCAACCAACCTAGAAAGTATTTTGATGAAGATAAGCTGCAGCGTCTTGCCGAATCTATTGCAGAAAGAGGTGTTATTCAGCCTCTGCTTGTATCACGTGCGAAGCGGAACAGGTACAACCTGATTGCCGGTGAAAGAAGGCTTCGTGCAGCAAGAATAGCCGGTCAGGAAGAAGTCCCCGTTGTTGTAATGGATTCCGATTCAGAGGGTAAAAACCTGGAGCTCGCGCTGATCGAAAATATTCAGCGTCATGACCTGAACCCTATTGAAGAGGCAGTTGCCTATTCAAGGCTGATCAACGACTTTGATCTTACCCAGGAAAAGGTAGCCCAAAAGGTGGGGCGTAAACGATCAACCATTACTAACACTCTGCGTCTCCTTAACCTTCCAGACTACTTGCAGGACGACGTAGCCAGCGGTATAGTTAGCGAGGGACATGCCAGGGTCCTGCTGCGGCTGAAGGATGATGACCCTAAGATGCAGGAAATACGAGGCCGAATCATCAGGGAACAGCTCTCGGTAAGAGAAACCGAACGTATCTGCCGGCAATCAAAATCTGGTACTGATAGCAGCAGGAAACTATCACGGAAAAAAAGCGGTGGTGATTTGCCACTTTCATATTGCCGGGCGCTGACCACCCAGTTAATTAATCACCTGAACACCAAAATCCGCATTATCCAGAACGGAGAACGTGGTAAACTGGAAATTGAATACTATTCAACCGATGATCTTGACCGGCTGGTCACCTTGTTGACCGAATAGCCGACAACCCTGAACAGTCAGAGAGAACTATGGCACTTATGCAGATAACCATAATCCCTCTCGGTACAGGAAGTCCGAGTGTTGGTGATTATGTAGCAGATATCAAGCAATTTCTCATACAAAGAGGGACTGAGCACTCTCTGCATGATATGGGTACGATTATCCACGGTACAACCGAAGATTTGCTGCAGTTGGCAGGAGATATTCATAATCTCCCCTTTGCCAGGGGAGTGAAACGTGTTGTTACCCAAATAACACTTGATGACAGGCGTGACATGGAAAGAAAAATAGGTGAAAAAGAGCAGTCAGTGACCAGCCGCATGCTGAGGAAAAAAGAATTATGAGGAAAAAATTCAGGCCTCGTAAAGCACCCTTCATCCTGATAACCATCTTTCTGCTACTCCTGCTGATCGGTATTGGTGCGGGTGAGCCGTCAAGGGTACTTGAGCAGGCAAAGGCCATCTGTCTCTCCTGTATCGGAATAGGGTAGCTGCATGGAAGCTGTCAGGAAATGGGTACAGGTACTATGGCTCTTTCTTGTTAATGGATTCTGGGGGTTTCCGCTCACCAGAAACATCTACCAGGGACCGTTAAAAGTCATTTGTTCTCCCGGCCTTAACTGTTACTCCTGTCCGGCGTCAACGACATACTGTCCACTGGGAAGTTTGCAGCAGCTGCTGCTTGGCATCCGCTTTTCCCTGGAAACCGGAAGTTTTTATATCGGAACATTCGTCGTTGGTTCAATGGGGCTTTTGGGGGCCACTTTCGGCCGCTTCATCTGCGGCTGGGGATGCCCATTCGGTCTGTTTCAGGAACTGCTTCACAAAATACCTTCGCGTAAGTTTACGGTTCCCAAGAAGCTCAACTGGTGCAAGTTCGCATTTCTTGTTCTTTTTGTTGTCCTTCTCCCGCTGTTTGTGGTGGATGAATTCGGACTTGGCCAACCCTGGTTCTGCAAATATGTGTGTCCGGCTGGTACCCTGGAGGCAGGGATCCCCATGCTGATCCTCCAGCCTGACCTTAAAAGCACCCTGGGCTGGCTCTATGTAAACAAAATTGTTATAATGATCGCGTTTATCGTGTGGAGTGTTGTCTCCTCAAGACCTTTTTGCCGGACAACCTGTCCGTTGGGGGCTTTTTACTCCCTTTTTAACAAACATCGTTTGATTAAGTTGAAATTAAATGAAGAGAATTGTACTAAATGCGGTGCCTGTCATAAAGTTTGTCCCATGGAGATAAATTTTAACGAAACACCGGACAGTGGCGAATGCATCAGTTGCATGAAATGTATGACAAAAGCTTGTACCTACGGTGCTATATCTGTCGAAGTGGCAGGATACTCACTGCTGGACGAGATACTGCTGAAAAGAAAAAAACAACATAATCCGATATGAAGAAACACTGGAAACGACAGGTCTGTATTCTGGGAATTTTTTCCCTGTTATTACTCATTACAACTGCAGCCCATGCGGTAATGCTGAGTATTGAGGGAAATGATGTCAATATGCGATCCGGGCCCGGTACAAAGTATAAAGTCATGTGGGAGCTTGGCAACGGCTTTCCTCTTATAGTTCTGAAGCAGTCCGGCCAGTGGTACAGGGTCCGTGACTTTGAAGGAACCATTGGCTGGGTACATAAGGATGTCGTCAACAGGACACCCCATATGATCGTCAAGGTCCATAAGAAATCTAAAAAAAGAATTAACGTACGGAGTGGTCCGGGCACGAAATATAGAATCGTTGCCAAGGCTTACTACGGGGTCGTCTTTACAACTCTGCAGCAAAAGAACGGCTGGGTGAAAGTTCAACACGAGAAAGGAGTCACCGGTTGGATCAAACGCAGTCTGCTATGGGGCTGGTAACATAATCCCGCCACAGGAATGTAACGGGATTACGTATTTGTGGCGGAGAGAGAGGGATTCGAACCCTCGGTGGAGTATAACCCCCACACTCGCTTAGCAGGCGAGCACCATCGGCCAGCTCGGTCATCTCTCCATAATATAATTTTTGTGGCGGAGGGAGTAGGATTCGAACCCACGGAACTTTCGTTCAACGGTTTTCAAGACCGCCGCCTTAAACCACTCGGCCATCCCTCCGGTCAGGAGAGTAAATACCATTTCGAGGGGGCCATGTCAATAATCTCCTCATTGTGAAAATGATGAAAAACGAAGATATAAACACCCTGACAGGCAACCAGGATATAGAGCAGAAAAACCTGGGCTGTCTGTATGAAATAACCAAGCACCTTGCCTCTTCGCACAATCTTCAGGAATCCCTGGAAAAAATAATGGCCACCCTTGCCAGTATAAAGGGCATGAACAGCGGAACCGTTACTATCGTCAACCCGGCAACCGGTGAGCTGGAGATAGAGGTCGCCCACGGAATCACTGCAGATGCGAGGCGCAGGGGGAAGTACAAGGTGGGGGAGGGCATTACCGGGAAGGTGGTTGTCACAGGAGAGCCTATTATGGTTCCCCAGATCGGAGAAGAACCATTATTTTTAAATAGAACACGAACGAGGGGAGATGAGGAGAAGAAGAAAAGTTCTTTTCTCTGCGTTCCGATTAAGGCTGGAAATCAATGTATCGGAGCCTTGTCCATAGACCGTGAGTACAAGAATAATTTTGGAGCCCAGTCGGAATACGATCTTCGTTTCCTCACTGTTGTAAGTGGTCTCATAGCCCAGACTGTCCAGCGGGTAAGGATCGTAAACGAAGAAAGAGACCTTTTGCGCCGGGAAAATATCAAACTTCGAAGGGAGCTGTCGGCAAAAAACAGGATAGAGGAAATAATCGGCAACTCCTCGCGAATGCAAGAGGTGTTTGACATGGTCCACCGGGTAGCCGAATCCACTGCAACCGTCCTCCTTCGCGGAGAGTCTGGGACCGGAAAAACGCTTGTCGCCAAAGCATTACATGCTCATTCCGGCAGATGCGATGGGCCATTTATAGTTGTAAACTGCGCCGCACTCCCGGAGACGCTGTTGGAAAGTGAATTGTTCGGTCATGAAAAAGGAGCGTTTACCGGAGCAATTGCCAGGAAAAAAGGGCGTTTTGAGCTTGCTCAGGGCGGGACTCTGTTTCTTGACGAAATAAGTGAAATAAGCCCTGCTGTTCAGGTTAAGCTCCTCAATGTCGTTCAGGAGAGGACATTTCAACGGGTAGGGGGCACCGAAACGTTACAGACCGACATCAGGCTAGTCGCTGCAACCAACAGGGACCTGGAGGCTGGCGTCAAAGATGGCACGTTCAGAGAGGACCTGTATTACCGCCTCAATGTCTTCCCGGTATACATGCCTCCTCTTCGCGAAAGGCGGACCGACATCCTCCTGCTGGCCGAACATTTTCTTGATAGATATAACCAGGAAAACAATAAAACAGTTGAGAGAATATCGACCTCGGCCATCGATATGCTTATTCAATACCATTGGCCAGGTAACGTGCGCGAACTTCAGAACTGCATGGAACGGGCTGTTTTAATCTGTGACGAAAACACAATAAAGGCCATCCACCTGCCTCCGACTCTGCAAAGTTCTGATTCCATAGGTTCGGACAAGGCCCTGTCCCTGGCAACGTCTGTTGAAAACTTTGAGCGGGAACTGATAATTGATGCCCTGAAAAAACACAAAGGCAACCAGACAAAGGCTGCGAAACACCTGGACACAAGTCTGCGTATTATTAACTACAAGATCCATAGCTACAATATCAATCCCAAACAATTCAAAACAGGTTAATGAAAATTCTATTGCACGTGTGCTGCGGGCCATGCGCTTTACATCCACTTCAGATGCTGCGTGATAAGGGACATAGTGTGGAGGGATATTTTTACAATCCCAATATCCATCCTTTTAAAGAGTTCAGGAGACGCGTATCCGCTCTTGAGGAGATGGCTGGGCAGGAAAACTTTACGGTTGATATTGATGACAATTATGGCTTGACCGAATACCTGCGCAAGGTAGTTTTCAATGAAACTGCCCGCTGTTCCATCTGTTATGACATGCGCCTGGAACAGGTGGCGGAAAGGGCTTCTGTTATGGGGGTTGATGCCTTTACCACAACTCTTCTCTTTTCCCGTTACCAGAACCATAATCTCATTCGGGAAAAAGGGGAGAGCCTTGCCAGGAAACACAGAGTTTCCTTTTTTTATGAAGATTTTCGGATGGGTTGGCAGGAAGGGATTGAACGATCTAAAGATATGGGGCTGTACCGGCAGCCTTACTGCGGGTGCATCTACAGTGAACAGGAGCGCTACGACAGGATATCACGACGGAAAAATAACAATCGACAGGAATACCATGATTAATATTATTGTGTTGGCAACAAACAACAAGAACAAGGTGAAAGAGCTAAAGGAGCTTCTCAGAGATTCCCCGGTGGAGATTAAATGTGTTGCCGATTACGGGCCGCTACCGGAAGTGGTGGAGGATGGTGAAACTTTTGAGGAAAACGCCTATAAAAAAGCACATCATTACGCGCGTATTCTTGGCCTACCCTGTCTGGCAGATGACTCAGGTCTGGTTGTAGAGGCCCTGGACGGAAGGCCCGGTGTCCACTCGGCACGATATGCCGGTGAAAATGCCACAGATTTTGAAAAATGTGATAAACTGCTCAAGGAAATGCTGGGCAAAAACAACCGCAAGGCCTGTTTTGAATGTGTTCTTTCCCTGGCCACGCCAGGCGGTCCGGCGCTGACCTGGGAGGGAAGCTGTGAGGGAGTGATTACTGAAGAGCGGCACGGAGAATCTGGTTTCGGGTATGATCCTGTTTTTTATTATCCTGAATTCGGCAAAACTTTTGCCGAGGTTTCCATGGAGGAGAAAAACCGAGTCAGCCATCGGGGCAGGGCACTGCATGAATTTGCCGCAGAATTTGATAATGTGCTGATCTGGCTTGGCCACCGGCTCCTTGAGCAGAAACCTCAAAAACCAGATCACAAGCAGTTTGAGAACAAAGACTGGTCTGATGAAATGGGCTGATCTGTATAGCCCATACCACCTTGCCAAAAAAAAGGTAATTTGTATGAAAAATATCACTGGGCTTATCCTTTTACTTCTCCTGATTATGACCGGTTGTGCCCAAAAAGCACCTGATCCGGTGCAGGTTCAGATACCTACCCGTACAATTGACTACTTGAAAGAGGTGAAACCGGTCCTGGATAAGCGCTGCGTGGTCTGTCACTCCTGTTACAACTCTCCGTGTCAGCTCAAACTCAGCTCCTTTGAAGGTCTTGACCGGGGAGCTACCAAGGAGGCTGTGTATAACTCCTCACGTCTGCAAACCATGGATCCCACGCGCCTCTTTGTTGACGCACAATCAACCGAAGGGTGGCGCAAAAAAGGTTTTATCAGTGTGACCGACAGCACCGTCTCGGGAGGGCAGAACGATTCCATTATGATTCAGCTCCTCTCACATAAAATGAAAAATCCGGTAAGCAGTGGCGAATACCGCCCGGAAGCTGCTGATCTGACCTGCTCACAAAATCAAATTGAACTTGGCAGTTACCTGAAAAAACACCCGAACCGGGGAATGCCGTTTGGTTTTCCCCCTCTAAAGCAGGAAGAATTTGAACTCATTGCCGGGTGGCTGGTTCAGGGGGCCAAGGGGCCGAATGATACCCAGCAGAATAAACTTACCTTACCTTCAAAAGATGATGCCCTGGCGATACAGAAATGGGAAGCATTCTTCAACAGGGACAATCCCAAGCATGGTATGACAGCGCGCTACCTCTATGAACATCTTTTTCTCGCCCACCTGAAATTCGATACACCAGGCAAAGAGTATTATGAACTGGTCCGTTCCGCCAGCGGACCGGGAGAACCCATAGACCTGATTGCAACCGTTCGACCATATGATGATCCCGGTGTTGAAAGGGTCTATTACCGCTTCAGAAAAATTCACTCAACCATTGTGCATAAAACACATATGGTCTTTATCCTTGACGATAGAAAACTGGAGCGCTTTCAGGAACTTTTCATCAAACCTGAATGGTTACAGGAACCGCACCAGGTCGGGTACGGTATTCAGTTAAGCGCTAACCCATTTGTCGCCTACGAACAAATTCCTCCCCGATCACGCTATCAGTTTCTCCTTGATAACGCGCACTATATCATCATGACCTTTATCCGGGGACCGGTATGCAAGGGACAGGTTGCCCTCAATGTGATAGATGATCACTTCTGGGTCATGTTTCTGGATCCGGACCATGACCTGAGCCTGCAGTATCCTGCATTTCTAAAACTGCACAGCGAAAGCCTGCGAATGCCAATTGAAAGAGGCAGTGAATTTCGTCTTTTCAGGGCTCTCTCCAACGAATACCAAAAGGCTGCTGTCTCTTTTTACCAGAAGCGACAGAACTACTATATGTCCCATAATTACAACGGTCTCGGGTATGATGCTGTCTGGAAGGGGAGCACTAAATCAGATACCCCTTTATTAACCGTTTACCGTCACTTTGACAGTGCTTCGGTCCACAAAGGGGTACTCGGAGAGCTGCCCAAAACAATGTGGCTTATCGATTACCCGCTGTTTGAACGTATCTATTATTCCCTGGTTGCCGGTTTTGATGTTTATGGCAACGTGGGGCATCAGTTGTCCGTCCGTCTCTATATGGATGCATTACGGGTAGAAGGGGAGAGCTACTTCCTGGACTTTCTTCCCGCTTCACAGAGGCAGGAAATTATGCAGTCATGGTATGAGGGTGTCGACCTCAAAAAAATTCACTACTTCCCTTCTGCCATGCCAGCCAAAATAACTTTTTCATCCCAAGATCCCAAACGGGAGTTTTTAGAATATATAGTCAATGAGCATATATTTCCCCCAACGAAAATCGCTTTTGACCCGATAAATTACTTTCCGGGAGGTGTTGAACACCCGCCATTGCCTGAAAAATATGAATCTCTTGATGATTACCTCCAGGGTTTTAGAGCAGTTTCCAGGCCAGGTACCTCATTTTTTTCACTGGTCAATGATTACAATGCCAACCTAGCCTATGTCAGGATCCGGTTGGCAGACGGCGGGGACGCTGTGGTTTCCATTGTGATCAATCGCTGGCACAATAATGTTGCCTTCCTGTTTGGTGAAGGGGGGGCCCTCGATCCGACAAGGGACCGGGCGGATTTTATCAAAGGCTTTATAGGTTCGTACCCGAATTTTTTTATAGATGTACATCAGGATGAATTGCCAGCTTTTTTTGACCTGCTGATGAACTTTAAAGGAACCCCGGATGACGAAGAACGTTTGAAAAAGTACGGGGTGAACAGGGCGGATAATGATTTCTGGGAAAAATACGACTGGTTCCAGCAGCTATTTAATACAGAACAACCTATTGTATCGGGACTGTTTGACCTGAACCGGTACTATTACCAGGCAAAATAGTAAAGAGAAAGGTACCAATCAGTCAGGAGTGTGCTGTAACGTGATCTCCTCTTTAAGGCTTCGCTGAAAAAGGTCCTGGACAGCCTTGCGGCAGTCCTTGTTTTCATATAAAATCTGATAGGTCTGTTCGAGAATCGGCATCTCCACCCCATGTTTGCGCGCCAGATTATAGCACGACCGGGTTGTTTTCACCCCTTCGGCAACCATGGTCATTTCCGAGAGAGCTTGAACAAGGCTTTTTCCCTCACCCAGCTTGAGACCGACTGTTCTGTTTCGGCTTAAACTTCCGGTACAGGTCAGAACCAGGTCACCCAAACCTCCCAGACCTGAAAAGGTAAGGGGATGAGCGCCCAGGTGTACTCCGAGACGCGTAATTTCAGCCAACCCCCGGGTAATAAGGGCCGCCCTGGTGTTGAGTCCAAACCCCAACCCGTCACATATACCTGCAGCAATGGCAACAACGTTTTTCATGGCCGCACTGAGTTCAAGCCCAAGAACATCACTGCTTGTATAGGACCTGAAAAAAGGGGTGGAAAAGAGTTCCTGTACTGCACAGGCGGCATCTTTCTCGTCAAAGGCAACGGTAACAGCGGTAGGTTGTTCTACAGCAACCTCGGCAGCAAAACTCGGTCCACTAAGTACGCCAAGGTATATCTTACGGGAAATATTCTGCTGGTGCAGGACATCCCGCATTACCTGGGTCATGGTCTGCAGCGTATTGTTTTCAATACCCTTCACAGCAGAGACAACGAGTGCACCCTCCTGAAGCTTCGGAACCAGCCGTTCAAATACTGCGCGATAGCCGTGTGATGGTACAACCATTACCACACAGTGAGCATCTTCCACCGCAGCAGCAAGGTCATCAACCGGAATCACGGTTGGTGAAAGTTTTGCCCCGGGAAGATACTTTCTATTTTCCCGCTCGGCTACCAGGGTGGCAATATGAGCAGGGTCATGACCCCAAAGAAAAACCTTTTCCCCCTTATCGCCGAGGAGTTTGGCCAGTGCTGTACCCCAGCTTCCAGCTCCTATGACGGTTGTCTGTTTAATCTTCAGACACGTCATCAGTAGACTCTTCCTCTTCTACCTCTGAATCGCGGGCCAGCAGTGACAGGCCTACTACTTTTTCACCTTTATCAAGGTTTATAAGCCCTACTCCCTGGGTGTTGCGGCCTATGATCCGCACTGTATTCATTGGCATGCGAATAACTTTGCCGCTGTTGGCGATGAGCATGACCTGGTCATCATCAAGCACCTGAAGAGCCCCGACAACTTTGCCGTTGCGTTCACTGGTGCTGATGGCAAATATTCCCATTCCTCCTCTTTTCTGGAGACGATAATCAGATACGGCGGTTCGTTTACCATAACCGTTCTCTGTAACAGTAAGGATTGAATCGTCACTTTTGATTGCCACAACACCAACAACTTCGTCACCTTCACCAAGGGTTATCCCTTTGACACCTGCGGCAAGACGACCCATGGTCCTTACATCCGATTCGTGGAAATGGATGGACTTTCCGTTTTTTGTGACCAGGAAAATCTCGTCATTTCCAGATGTTATGCGTGCTGTGAGGATTTCGTCATCCTCCTTGATGGTCAAGCCGTACTTCCCTTTGCGAAGAGGCCGTTTGTATGCGGCAATGCTGGTCTTTTTCACACGGCCAAGTTTGGTCACGGTCAAAACTGTCTGTGATTCATCTGCTTGAGCGAGGTCAGCGATTGGCAGGATAGCAGCCATTTTTTCACCTTCGCCAAGTTCCAACAGGTTGACAATGGCCTTACCGCGTGCGACCCGGCTTGCCATCGGCAGCTGATACACCTTACGCCAGAAGACACGCGCTCGGTTAGTGAAAAACAGAAATGTATCAAGGGTAGAAGCGGTATACAGGTTGGTGACAAAATCCTCCTCTACCGTTGTCATTCCCTTGACTCCCTTACCGCCACGGCGCTGAGAACGGTAGAGCGAAATCGGATTGCGTTTGATATAGCCTGTATGGGAGACGGTAACCACCATTTCTTCAGGAGTTATCATGTCTTCGGGCAGGATTTCGTCAGGAGCATCGATAATCTCCGAGCGTCGTTCATCGCCATAGTCTTCTCGAATCTGCTCAAACTCCTCACGGACGATCTGCATGACCACGGAATCATCCCCGAGTATCTTGTTGAACCATGAAATTTTTTCCAGGATCTCATTGTACTCGTTAACTATCTTGTCCCTTTCCATACCAGTCAACCGCTGCAGGCGCATATCAAGTATTGTCTGGGCCTGCAGTTCCGAGAGCTCGAAGCGCTTGACCAATTCAGCCTTAGCCTCAGCAGGATTGGCTGATGACTTTATAAGCTCAACAACCTCATCAAGGTTGCTGATAGCGATCTTGAGGCCTTCCAACAGGTGAGCCCTTTCTTCGGCCTTACGCAAATCAAACACCGTTCGGCGATAGACGATGGTTTTTCGGTGAACAATAAAGTACTCGAGGATCTGCTTGAGATTCAGTACCTCCGGTTTATTATTGACAATACAGAGCAGAATAATGCCGAAGGATTTTTGTAGAGGCGTCATTTTGTACAGCTGATTGAGGGTGATCTCTGGAATCTCATCCTTTTTCAGCTCAATAACGATCCTTAAACCGTGGCGGTCCGACTCGTCCCGCACGTCTGATATAGAGGTAACCCTCTTCTCCTTGATCAGCAGGGCTATCTTTTCAACCAGGGTTGCCTTGTTCTGCTGATAAGGAATCTCGGTGATTATGATTGATTCAGCACCGTTCTTTCTCTGTTCGATGTGGGTACGCGAACGCATGATCACCACACCGCGTCCGGTCTCGTACGCCTCGCGAATACCTGCCCGACCACAGATGAATGCGCCGGTGGGAAAATCCGGGCCGGTTATGATCTCCATCAAGCGGTGAACCGATATACTGGGATCCTCCACCAGGGCTATCAATCCATCAACAACCTCGGTTAAATTGTGGGGAGGTATATTGGTAGCCATTCCTACGGCAATACCGGAGGAACCGTTGACAAGAAGGGTGGGTACCTTTGAGGGCAGGACAGTGGGCTCTAACAGAGAGTTGTCATAGTTTGGAACAAAATCGACCGTTTCCTTTTCCAGGTCGGCAACTATCTCCTGGTCCAGCCTGGTCATCCTGGCCTCGGTATACCTCATGGCCGCGGCAGAATCTCCATCCATGGACCCAAAGTTTCCCTGTCCGTCAACCAGGGGGTAGCGCATGGCAAAATCCTGCGCCATCCGCACTATGGTATCATAGGCTGCTGTATCGCCATGTGGGTGATACTTACCTATAACATCACCGACAATACGTGCCGACTTTATGTAAGGACGATTATAGGTGTTGCCAAGTTCCCGCATGGCAAAAAGCGCACGCCGGTGTACGGGTTTCAGGCCGTCCCGTACATCTGGTAGAGCACGGCCAACAATTACAGACATAGCATAATCAAGATATGATTTACGCAACTCCTTTTCTATGGCTATGCTGGGAAACGGATCCTGCTGTATTGTATTTTCTGTTGTGTCTGTCATGTGAAAATTTTCCTGTTCATTGCCTTCCCGGTCTCAAGGCGAACTTTTACATCCACCCTTAACCATTTCAGCACACTATTTTTAAATCTTAATTAGATATCAAGTTCAGAAACTTCCAAGGCGTGATTTTGGATGAACTCGCGCCTCGGCTCAACCTTGTCACCCATCAATGTGGTGAAGATCTCGTCAGCCGATTCCGCGTCATCAATACTCACCTGGAGCAGGGTTCTGTTTTCAGGGTTCATGGTCGTATCCCAGAGCTGTTCAGGATTCATTTCACCCAGACCTTTATACCGTTGCAGGTGGCTGCCCTTGAATGTTTCCTCACGTACCATCCTGATAAGATCATGCCAGTTGTCAACCGGTATTTCACGGTCCTTGCCACTCGCAGCAACCTTGGTCAAGGTAAACTTTTCCTTCAGGAACGATTTAATGTCTGGATAAATTTCGAGAGCCTGGCGGTATTCTGCAACGAGAGGGATATTTGGTCCGAGCACGGTCATTACATGGGTCTGCCCCCGAAACGCCAGGTCCACTTCGTAACATGAAGGACGCCATCGACAGGAGCGAATCTGGCCAACAGTCGGGCCTAATGGTTCGATATCAGCAACAAGCTGTTTTAAGAAATCCTCATCCTGGAACTGATCTGCAGAGGCAACCCCGTGCTCCAGGAGAAAAATGGTCATTTTTTCTAGAATATCGAGGCGTTCAAGGTAGGAACAGATTCTTTCGAAAAATGAAAGTTTTTTCAACATTGTGACCATTTCCCCGCCAGCAACCTCAACCCCGCCCTCTGTCTTGAAGCTCAAGATCTGCTGGGCCTGGTTATAGAGATGATCATTAAGGGCATCGTCATCGATAAAGTAGGTTTCCTTTTTTCCTTTGCCAATCCGGTAAAGGGGCGGCTGACCGATATACACGTGCCCGTTTTCCACAAGGGGAAGCATCTGCCTGTAGAAAAATGTCAGCAGAAGGGTTCGGATGTGCGCCCCGTCAACATCAGCATCGGTCATGATAATGACCTTGTGATAGCGGAGTTTTTCCAGATCAAACTCTTCCCTGCCTATACCGGTTCCCAGGGATGCAATGAGCTGCTTGATTTCTTCACTGCCAAGGATCTTGTCAAAACGGGCCTTTTCGACATTCATTATCTTTCCGCGTAACGGCAAAATAGCCTGAACACTCCTGTCACGACCCTGTTTGGCACTGCCGCCGGCAGAATCACCCTCAACTATGAAAATTTCTCTTTCCGCGGGGTTCTTACTTTGACACTCGGCCAGCTTGCCTGCCATCATGACCGACAGCCCGTCCTTTTTACGGGACAACTCCCTGGCCTTTCTGGCTGCGTCCCTGGCCCGGGCAGCCTCGACTGCTTTACTGAGTATTCTTTTTGCTACAGCAGGGTTTTGTTCCAGGTAAATTCCCAGTTTTTCATTACAAAGGGATTCAACAATTGACCTAACTTCGCTGTTGCCGAGTTTAGTTTTGGTCTGTCCCTCGAACTGGGGATTGGGCACCCGCACAGAAACGACACAGGTGAGACCTTCCCGCACGTCATCCCCACCCATCTTTTCTTTGAGATGTTTGGGTACAATATCATCACTGGCATAACGATTGATACACTTAGTCAGGGCAGCCTTAAAACCAAAGACATGTGTTCCTCCCTCCCTGGTGTTTATATTGTTGACATAGGAAAACAACCGCTCGGTATACCCGTCATAGTACTGGAAACATACTTCTACCTGGACATCATCTCTTTCGCCGGTGACAAAAACCGGCTCCGGGTGAATTGCGGTTCTGTTCCGGTTCAGGTACTCGATGTATGAGACCACCCCACCGTCGTATTTAAAATCATCTTCTTCTCCGCTTCGTTCATCTTTCAGATAAATGCGTACCCCTCTGTTGAGAAAGGCTAATTCACGTAAACGGGTTTTTACTATTTCATAGTTGTAAACTGTTGTTTCGGTAAATATTGTCGTGTCCGGTTTAAAGGTTATAGTGGTACCACTCTTTTCACTTTTACCTATCTCCTCAAGCTCGCTTGTGCTATTACCAAAGGCATAGGTTTGGCGATACACCTTTCCGTTACGTTTCACCAAGGCTGTTGCCTCCTGACTCAATCCGTTCACCACAGACACACCTACACCATGGAGACCACCCGACACCTTGTAGGTTGAGTGGTCGAACTTACCCCCCGCGTGCAGGGTGGTCATGACCAATTCAAGGGCGGACATGTTTTCTGAGGGATGCATATCCACCGGAATGCCTCGCCCGTTATCCTCAACAGATACCGAGTTGTCGGGGTGTATAATGACACTTATTTTGTCGCAGTGCCCAGCCAGTGATTCATCAATCGAGTTGTCCACAACCTCGTAGATAAGGTGGTGGAGACCTTCCCCCGCTGTATTACCAATATACATGGAGGGGCGTTTTCGAACAGCCTCAAGCCCGTCAAGGACTTTTATCTGTTCCGCGCCATAATCTGATTTTTTTTCTTCGCTCACTTTATACCTTTTCGTCTTTTTAATTTTAATTATAATTTCATGGGCATAACTATACTTAAAAAACCATCGTCATCATCTGATACTATAAGACAAGGACTTTCATCGGAACTTATATATGCCTTTATTGTGTTCCCCTCCATTACCTGCATTGTTTCAATAAAGTACCGACAGTTAAAACCAAGCGAAAGCTTCTCGCCATTGTACACCACATCAAATTCATCCCTGGCGCTTCCAAAGTCAGCATTTTGGGAACTTAACAACATATGGTTATCACCAATTTCAATTTTTATGGCCTTGAACATATCTTCTGTGAAAAGGTTAATACGTTTCAGAGACTCAAGGAAACGAAGTCTGTCAATTTCAACTACGTTATCCTTTGAAATTACTTTTAAAATACTCTGAAAATCAGGAAATTCACCCTGCATTAAACGAATTATCAAAAGAGAATTTTCACAGTGCAGAACAGCCTGTTTCTTTTCAATACTGAAACGGAAGGTATCTTTATCCTCACAGAATTTCCGTATTTCCTGAACCCCTCTTCTGGGTATGAGGGTTATGGGATTAAACTTTATATTATCAACTTTTTTATCCACTTCTTTTCCCATTATGGTCAACCGGTGTCCGTCAGAGGAAATCATTCTAAAATACCTTTTATCCCCATCCTCCTCCTTCTGAAGAAGTGCCGAGGTCAGGCTGTACATGTTTTCTTTATCCTGGGCTATGGAAAATATTGTTTTATCAATGAGATCACTGAAAACAGAAGCATCCATTTCAATCATATTTTCTTCATCATATTCAGGAAACTTCGGATATTCATCACTTACCATTCCGGCCAGTTTATAAAGACTTGATCCGGCTGTTATATCAACCCAGTTTTTTTCCTGTTCCTGGAAATTCAAAATTTCAGAATTTGATTCTCTAGCAATCTCAAAGAGTTTTTTTGCAGGCAGAGTTAAAACACCCTTTTCTAAAACTTCAGCTGGCACTACCTGTTTCAATCCTATTTCAAGATCTGTACCTGTAAAAATTACTCTATCCTGTTCGACCTCTATCAAAACATTGGATAGAATGGCAAGAGTACCTTTTTTACTGGTAATGTTCTGCTGGGCACCTATGGCCCTTATAAAATTATCCCGGGAAATGTTAAAATGAAAAGCCATAACAAATATTCCTTTTTTTAAATAAATAGATTTGTTGTTGTCATTAGGCTTGTTAATTTGTTAGTTTTGAAAACAACCTGTTAATATTATTTGAAATTTAAGGTTAATAAAATATTGGATATCATATTGATTCTTTCTTGATTATTAAGGGAACAAAGTTGTTAACATTTTTATAAACAGGATTTAAACATATTATGTACATATTTATGAAAAAATATGTGTATTTTAAAAATAAAACTATACTTGAAAATGTTTGAAAATACAAAGAAATAAATACATTCTTCCAATGAAAAAAACAGGATTAAAAGACCTTGATATATCCCTCGTACCTTTATTTAAAAAAGGTATTAAAAAAGGGGTATTTTCTGGTGCATCTACTGCAATTTTTTTCAAAGATGGGGGTAAAGAAAAAAGGCTTATACAATTTTACGGCAAGACAAGAAGCGACAGTAAAGGAAAATATATAAACGAGAATACACTTTTTGATCTGGCTTCATTAACTAAACCATTATGCACAACACTCTGCACTCTCAATTTAATAGAAAAAAACAAACTGGATTGGAAAAATTTTCCGAAACACTTAATTAACGATAAAACAAGCTCTTTTTTAAAAGAGAGTAATATTGAACAGCTATTATCGCATTCATCAGGTTTAATTGATTACAGGCCCTTTTTTATGGATTTTAAGCCGGTTTCTTCAAAAAAGGCTCAAAAAAAAATAATTAAGGCTATCTTTAAAGAAAAACCAATATATAAACCCGGTGAAAAATGTGTGTATAGTGACCTTGGCTATATCCTAATGGGTAGAATAATTGAAAAGGTATCCGGGACAAGCCTGAACAGGTATTTTAAAAAAGAAATAACAAAACCCCTGCAGCTTGAAAAAAGTATTTTTTTCAGACCCCTTATGGGTTTAAAAGCAAAACATGTAACAAATGTTGCCGCTACGGAGAAATGTCCCTGGCGTCATAAAATATTGCAAGGGGAGGTTCACGATGAACACTGCTGGTTGATGGGAGGTGTTGCGGGTCACGCAGGCCTTTTCGGAACAGTTGGCGGGGTCCTGGGGTTGACAGAAAATATTTTAGGTCAATGGAAAGGAAGAGTGGAGCACCCAGCCTTCAGCAACGAACTTTTGCAGAAGACACTCGGCTGGAAAAAGAAAAACCAGACATGGTGTATGGGGTTTGACCGGCCATCGATAAAAGGATCAAGTGCAGGAAAATATTTTTCTCCTGAAAGTGTAGGTCATCTTGGTTTTACCGGAACATCGTTCTGGATGGATCCAGAAAAAGAACTCATCATTGTGCTGTTGACCAACCGTATCCACCCCACCAGAAAAAACGAAAGAATAAAAAAATTCAGGCCCCTCTTTCATAATACTGTAATCGAATCACTGGGGATCAAATAAAAAAAGCCCCCGCCGATAAGCAGGGGCTTTCAGGTGCAATATAAACTTTATATAAAATCTATTTTACCACCAGCAGATGGTTTTATCTGCATCCATAATTTTATCAACGAGCTGATCATAATCCGGGCTGTCTACATTCAGGTCAAAGCTGTCGGATTCTCTGTCTCTGCTAACTATTTCAACAAGTTTCCTGGTGGTTTCATCAGGCTCTGAACGATATACATTTAATACTTTCATTGGTTATGCTCCTGAAGAAAATTTATTTTATTCCGTAGGGGACAATTACGTCCATATCACGAAGTTTCTCTCCGAGTTCCTCAACACTCAAAGCTTCAAAACCGTTATTGTCGCAATTAGCCTGAACATTGGAAAATACCTCACCCTCCATATCACGAAGCATATCAATACGATCTACATTTTCCTGGTCAAGTTTATCAATCTCAACATCGACAAGAACACCGAATGAGTACATATTTTCAACAGCCAGGCCAAGGGCGGAACGCATTCCATCAATGGCGTAATCTTTGTTCCTGATCATAAAGCAAGCTTTTTTGTATTCCATTGCTTCCCCCTTATAAGCTTATGTAGCTGTCAAAATCTTCAATAATAATTCCATGCTGGGTCTGGGTGGCCATTTTTTCCGCTGTCAGGCCCTCTGGAATGTCATTCTGGTCGTATCCCATTTTTCTGTAACTGTCCAGACAGATGGAAACATCAGCCATCTGGCACAGTTCGGGAAACTGTGGGTCCTTGGTCAGCTTGGTACCATACCAGGTAAAAAATATTTTAATGTCACTTCCCTTGGCTTTGGCAGCCCTGGTTACACCCATGATGTGCTTCATGTTGTCAGGGTTTGTTACAAAAATCCCTAAACTCTTAGCCATGATACCCCTCCTTAAATGATAACCGGCGCTATTCCGTCAAGGAAAAAGCGCCGTTATTCAATTGCTAAGTATAAATAACAATTATCCTTTTTTGATGTAAAAGCTTGTGAAGCCGTCTTCGTCTTTGAGGCCGATAAATTCATGGCCGGAACGCTCACACCACCCCGGGATGTCATTCCTGGAACCAGGATCGGTTCCGTCAACCCTCAGGATTTCACCTGAGTTGATTTTTCCGATTTCTTTTTTTGTGCGAAGCAGTGGCATTGGGCAGCTCAGACCTTTTGCGTCTAAATGGGATGCTACATCAAGTCCATCTGGTGCTATTTTTGCGTCACTCATTTACTAATCCTCCTACCATGAGATGAATTGGATATGTTTATGAAAACAAAGGTAATTTCATAAACAGTCAGGAAATACGCAGTATCTCTCGTTACCGCTAACAATCCTTAGTAAAAAATTTTTATACCGAATAGGTGTTTTTATGTCAAGGGTAAAATGAATGGCAATTCAAATAGTTTTTATCATTCAACATCTTGTTTTTTCTAAAAAAACTTGACAGCTAAGAAGTATTCTCTGTAATATTTTTACTCAACTTTCTTGACAAAAAACATGAGCACAGGTAAAAATTTCCCCACAGAGTGGGATTTTTACTCTTGCAGGGATAAGGAATCGGACAACAGTTTTTATTTGGGTTGTGACCGGATCTTTAAAAAAAAAAACTGGAGGAGGGGACAGTATGGCAGAAAACTTGTTAGGTTCAAAAACTAAAGAACTTTATAATGCGTTGTGCAAAAAGGAATGGGACGCAACTACGACAGGGATTTTGATTGCCTTGTTCAGTATTCTGATCATGGCCTGGTGGAGGCCCTGGGGTGCTGTGGGTGCGGTACGTAACTGGGGGGACTGGATACTCTATGGAATAGGTATCTATTCGGATCCGGACACCCTGGAGCTTCTCAGGTTTACCGATGACGAGGGAACGGTAAACATAACAAAATCCATCTGGTATAATACCGGTTCGGTCATTGGAATAGGGTTTGTTGGAGGGGCATTTCTCTCAGCTTGCCTTGGCGGTCAGTTTGCCCTTCGTTTTCCACCAACCCGTGAGTGGATAAAGGCTATCGTTGCCGGTATCCTGATGGGCATAGGAGCAACATTTGCCGGTGGCTGTAATGTCGGCGGCATGTACAATGCGCTTGGCAACCTGAGCGCGCACGGCTTTGCCATGTGGTTTGGCCTTATATTTGGTGTCCTGCTCGGGCTATGGCTGCTTTATAAGGAAATGGAGCATATCACCTGGGGCAGCGGCGGGGCTAAAACTATCGATTTACCGGCAGCTGTACAGTTTATTATCGGTCTTGCAGTCATTAGTGCATTTGTCTGGGGCGCATACCAATATGCCAACTATGACGGGGATGATGCTGAAACCTATATTACTTCACTGTCGGGCATCCTTCTTATTGCTGTAGCTCTTGGCTATACAATGCAGCGGGGCCGTTGGTGTATGGTGCAGGGTTTCCGTGAACCGCATATGACCGGTAACACTACTATGGCAAAATCTGTTGCCCTTTCTATCTGTATTGTGGCCATTGGCGCAGCCGTCCTCAAGTATGGCGTACCGATACGAGCTGAGGGAGAACCTGTTCTGAACAACGTATACTATGTGCGCGGCACCTTTGGCTGGGGCGGTGTATTCGGCGGTTTTATGTTCGGCCTGGGAGCGATGCTGGCCGGCGGCTGCGGTACAGGAACCCTGTGGCGAGTCGGTGAAGGACAGATTAAACTATGGCTGGTTATGCTTGTCTTCGGCATCTCCTGTTCCCTGTGCGGCCTCTGGGTAAAAGCCAATGAATGGGAAGCTGACGGTGTACTCGGCAAACATGTGTATATGCCGGATGTTATGGGCTATGGCCCGGCTCTGGCACTTATCCTTTTGTCAATGGGACTCTGGTACGTTGTCGTTACCTGGAATGAGGAAAGCAACAAGCTTATTCTGCCCATGTAAAAAGATAACCTGAAAGAAACTCAAGTATTATAAATCGCGGTGTCCTACCAGGGGCATCGCGATTTTTTTTGTTCTATTGGTCAGGTTGTGTATAGTTTGAACAGGGGATATAGAATGGATTTAATTGAAAGAAGGATACTGCGCAAGACAACCCTGGCCAGGCGCGATGCCCTTCCAGCGGATGAGAGGGGTGCAATGAGTCTGGAGATTTGCGGGAGACTGCTTAAACTTGATATGGTGCGCCAGGCGACGTCAATTTTTATCTACATGCATTTTCGCAGTGAAGTTCAGACCATGGAATGTGTAAACCAATGCCTTGCTGCTGGAAAAGCTGTCAGTATTCCCTTTACCTTGAAAGATGAGAAGCGGTTAGTGGCTGTTCATGTTTCAGACCCATTCAAAGATGTTACACCTGGTTATTGCGGAATACCGGAGCCGAGAGAACAGCTGATCCGCACCTCCGGTCTTAATCCGGCCGAAATCAACGTAGTCGTTATTCCCGGATCTGTCTTTGACCCGTCCGGAAGCCGCCTCGGATATGGAGGTGGGTACTATGACCGGTTTCTTGTGCATGAGGCACCCCGTGCACTACGCGTCGGACTGGCCTTTGAAATCCAGGTGATAGAGAAAGTACCGGTTCAGTCACATGATCAGTTCATGGACCTGATTGTGACGGAAGAAAATATTTATGACTGCAGGAGGATACGTGATGCGCAAGACAGCAGTTTATCGTGATGATCTTTTTCTTGAACATGAACCAGGCTTCGGACATGTCGAATCACCCGACAGGTTGAGGGTTATCTACGAGGAGCTTGATAAGGAGGAGACCGGGAAAAATCTTGTCTTTCCTGCTTTTGAACCGGCTTCACTGGAAACAATCAGTCTCAACCATTCACCCCAGCTTGTCAAAAGGGTGGCGGAAACAGCAGGACAGTCGCATGATTACCTTGATGCGGATACCCAGACCTCTGCCATGTCTTTTGATGCAGCATGTCTTGCTGTTGGGGCATTGGTAGACGGCATGCAAAAGATTGCGGACCGGGAAGTTGATAATGCCTTCTGCCTGGTGCGGCCACCGGGTCACCACGCTGAACACAGCAGGTCCATGGGGTTCTGCCTGTTCAATAATGTCGCAGTTGCCGCGAGGTGGGCCCAGGAGCACCTTGATATGGAACGGATATTCATTGTAGACTGGGACCTGCACCATGGAAACGGGACCCAGCACAGCTTTTATGATTCAGACAGAGTGTTCTATTGCTCAACTCATCAGTATCCATATTATCCCGGCACCGGAGCGATAGTTGAAGTCGGCGAGGGAAAAGGGGAAGGTTTCAATTTAAATGTCCCTCTGCCGGGGGGGCAGGGTGACCTGGATTATACCCTGATATTCAATGAATTTTTTGCTCCTGTTGTCCGACAGTATAAACCTCAGTTCATTCTTGTTTCCTGTGGTTTTGATGTATACGGTGGCGACCCGCTCGGCGGGATGCGGGTAACACCTTCAGGGTTTGCGGCAATGACCAGAATCATGCAAAACCTGGCTGACGAGGTATGCTCTGGCAACCTGCTCGTAACACTTGAGGGAGGGTATAACCTTAATGGAATGAAAGATGGGGCCCTCGCAGTTTTGACTGAACTTTACGGCGCAGCATTAAGCCCGTTCTACCCGGGTGATTTTGACCCTGAAAATATTCTTGAGACAGCCTCAGAAACAGCAGATTTTCCACAGTATCTGAACCAGGCACTTGGACTTGCAAAAAGCTACTGGAAGCTGTAAAGTACAATAGTGTAAGCCAGAATGGAGACAGGTAGTCTGATATTTCTCGTTGCTGTGAAAGGATAAACACTCAAATTGAAAAGTAATGC
>CAMYLK010000013.1 GCA_947259225.1 uncultured Desulfobulbaceae bacterium
CAAATCAAAAAACATGCAAGCAACAGTTTTATCTATAGCCGGCTCCGACCCTACCGGAGGAGCGGGAATCCAGGCTGACATCAAGACCATGACATCGATCGGGGTCTATGGCGCGGCTGTCGTAACCTGTGTCACCGTCCAGAACAGTTACGGTGTCAGCCGGGTTGAATGTTTACCGCCGGACCTGGTTTATGAACAGATAAAAATTGTTCTTGATGATCACGATGTAACGCACATAAAAATCGGCATGGTTGGAACCATATCCATTGCCAAAGCAATCAGTGAAGCGCTTTCTGATTTCCAGGGTGAAGTTATATATGATCCTGTAATGGAGTCCTCCACCGGCCAGCCGCTCTTTAACAACGGCGAAAATAACAAATATCTTGAACATCTTCTTTCGAAATGTACGGTGTTGACACCGAACCAGCCGGAACTTTCCACCCTGACACATAAACAGATTGTCACCGTTCAGAATGGTATAGATGCAGCAGAACAGATTTTGAAAAAATACCCCTGCCTACGGGTTGTCCTCGTTAAGGGGGGGCATCTGGAAACATACGAAGAAATAATTGATGCCATGGTGTGTAAAACAGGTGATACAGTGCAAAATCATTCAATCCCTCATCCATCAATTAAAACTATAAATTCCCATGGAACGGGCTGCACTCTTGCCTCTGCGTTTGCATCTTATCATTGCCTCACCGGGGACGATGAAGTTTCTTTTCACAGAAGTATCCGTTACGTGCAAAAACTTCTCGTTAACAGTGCAACCCAGCAGGTAATTACAAATCCGAGGGGCTCCGGACCCATGATGCACTATTCTTTGAAAGCCTGATCTGACATTAACGTAGGCTGATGAGAGATTTTACAAAACTCATTGAATAAAAGAGCAGTGGATTTTGTAAATTAAATTATAAAGGAGCGTATTGCAGGGGCACTAATCTATTTCTACCAATTCTATATCAAATACCAAATCTTTCCCTGCCAGGGGCGGATTAGCATCCAGAGTAATATTTTCCTCAGTCAGAGCTGTAATTTCTACAATTACCATTTGCTCGTCAGGACCTTGCATCTGAAGTTTTTGGCCGAGTTCAGGGTTGATATCTTCTGGCACCTGATTTCTCGGCACGTCCATAACAAGTTTTTCGTTGCGCTCTCCATATGCTTTGTCAGAGGGTATTGTTACATTTTTCTTTTCATCTAATCCCATTCCTAATACAGCTTCCTCAAACCCTGAAATAACCTGACCGCTACCTATAGTGAAAGTAAGGGGATCACGGCCTTCTGATGAATCAAATACAGTGCCGTCTTCGAGCTTGCCTGTATAATGAATTTTAACCGTATCACCCTCTTTTGCCTGAGCCATATCACTCTCCTTTCGTTTCATTAAAAATATATGTTACAATCAACAGAAATCTGTGGCCACCTTAGCACAATGACTTCATATATGCCAATCCGCCCCTTAAATAGGGAAAACACTTTAATCTCAACAACTAAACATCATTAGAGCTTAAAATGAACCACCTGGAAAGAAAAAAACTCAAAAAATCTATTCTGGATGAAATAAACTCAACAGTAGAAAATATTTCTTCTCTTGAAGAACAGGTTAAACCCATTGCCCCTGACAATGCCATCGGCAGACTATCCAGAATGGAGGCCATAAGTGCAAAAAGTATAAATGAGGCAAATTTAGCTAGTGCAAGAGTCAAACTTGAAAAGCTTAAAAATATATTGGTTGATATGGATGAGGATCCGGATTTTGGCCTTTGTGTAGAATGTGGTGAGAAAATACCGTTCGGCAGGTTAATGCTGGTGCCGGAATCAAGGATGTGCGTTCAATGTGCGGGGAAACACGAATGATATTTTTCTCAAACCTTGGTTCAAACAGGATATGCCCGTTGTAATAAAAATGATAAATATCAACCAGCTCAAGAATACTGAGTCAAGCTTTAAATGCACAAGGTAATGAAATGAAAAAAAGATGCGAATGGTGCGGCAGCGACCCTCTCTACATCGCATATCATGATGACGACTGGGGGGTTCCTGTCCATGACGACCAGAACCTTTTTGAGATGTTGACCCTCGAAGGTGCACAAGCAGGTCTCAGTTGGTTGACCATCCTTAAAAAACAAAAAAATTATCGTAATGCCTTTAATGGATTTGATATAGAAGCTATAGCACGCTATTCCGAAGACGACATCAATCGTCTTCTTGCCGATCAGGGGATCGTGCGCAATCGCCTGAAGATAGAATCTGTCATCAGAAACGCCCGAGGCGTTCTGGTTATACAGGAGAAGCACGATACTCTGGATTCGTACCTTTGGCGCTATGTCGATGGCCAACCGAAACAAAACAGTTGGCGTTCAGTAGCTGAACTGCCAGCACAGACAAAGCAATCAGAAATAATGAGCAAAGACCTGAAGAAACAAGGTTTCAACTTTGTTGGCCCGACCATCTGTTATGCCTTCATGCAGGCAGTGGGCATGGTCAATGATCACGTAGTCGGCTGTTTTCGTTATGGGGAAATAAAAAATATGGATAAATCCTGGTGATTCTGACCTCACCCATCACTTTCCGGCGGCAAAGTTGCTTCAGCCCCTGCAGGTGTTGCCTTTCGTATCCTGGAAAACGCAAAAAAGCCAATCCCACCGGCAAAAATGAGCAGGATTATACCCAGCATCGGCCGATAGACAAACCAGGCGATACCAATGGTGATGAAGGAGAGAAAACCTGCGGTCAAGGCCGCAATAAACCCGGTTCCTGCCCCGACAATGGACCCTATGAACGGGACAACATCGGCAAAGACGGAAAGCGGCGCCAGGATCAGGCTGAATCCTAATGCCATGAGAACATAGCCAATTCCTCGTAGTATCCAGGTTAGAAAAGTATTGCTTTTCTGGGCCTGCTCAAACATTGCCTCCGCACTTTGATCTCCGGTCACAAGGAGTTCAACTGTCCCGCCTGACTTGGCGTTATAAGGTTCAAAGGTGTTGTTCATCTGGTTGGCCACCAGGCTGACAACCATTGGCTTTACCTCCTTGAATGAAACCCGGACATCACCGATTTGTGGAGTGGCAGGATCACTTCCAATGTATACTGTATTTGATGTTACCTGGGCTTTTCCGGAAAGAGTATCAGGCAACTTGAAATCATTGTCAAGCATAACCGGGCTATACACGTTTATTTTCCCTATCAGCGAAGGTGGCATGGAAAAAGCTCCGATCGTCACTGTCTCCGCCAACATCTTTTCAGACGAATAAGGCATCTGCCCAGGATTCTCGTGTCCCTGCGGAACTTTAAAGTTTCCGGATTTAACAACGTTCGCAGACCATGTTTTGTTATAGGTATACGTAGTGGTTGTTTCTGTACCGCCGCCCAACTTTTTTTTCTCCTGGGACTGGCTTTTTTGCTCCCATTGATACATTTCCACAGATCGCATGAGTTTGATAGCCTGGCGGGCAACACCAAAGACAGAATCGGTCAGTGTTTCATCCGTCGCAGCCATTCCTGTGAGATGCACCAACTTCCCGTGGTTAACTTGATCCACTCTGTCTGCGGCAACGGATATAACTGCCCCGCCACCTTCATTAAGGGCTTTGTATCGTTTGACAGCCCTACCCTCGTTCCAGAAAAGAAGAGGAAATGAGATAACGACAAGTATAAACCCGAAAATAATGCCTTTGAACGTATTACCAAGACGGCTGAACCATGATTGACTGGTTACTTCGGTAAAACTGTCATTACTCATATTTCCCCCTTCATTTCACTTGTCATCAACCTTTTGAATCGTGCTGTCAAGATGTAAAATTATATTCCTGAATTGTACATTCGAACAGTTTGAAGAGTCAAGTACCCAAAAAAATATTCATTCTGCATTCCTGTAAAATAGGTTTGTATTTAACATCTTGTTTTCTGGAAAGAACAACTAGCAGATAAATCATTCAAAAACATGATTCGTTGATTTGTTTAAATTGAAGATTATTATGATCTCCATGTAAAGAATTCTGTTTTTTCTGTTGATATTAGACTGTTCACTTATTTCAAGTTTCACCGTTGTAGCGAGAGTGTTTAAAGAAGATCCGGGGTTGGTCCGCCTTCCTGTCAGTGCTTCCAGACAGAGACGGATTTCATCAGCTTTGTTGTCCGGTCGGATATTATTTGAAAATCCTGGTCCGACCTGAACTGTGCGAGGAATTTTCTACGATGCTCCTTCGCCTTTACTTTCACTGATAATGACAGAGCATGAGGATGCAAGCAGCGATATAAACCTGATGGTGACGACCGGAGTCTGTCGCTTACCTGGCCGGGTCAGGAGGAATCATGCATGGATGTATACTCACTGTAGCCTAAGTCTTTGTACAACTTTGCCTGGAACAGGGTATTTTCAATTGTTGGGACAGTAAATTTGAGTCGGAAATGGGGTGTAGGACAGAAAACTTATTAACCGGGGAAATGGGTTTGGAATTTCATAAAAAAGGAGGTATATGAATTAAAGAAGTTTGCAATTCAGGGGCGCGCCCCTGTTTTTTAACGTATCCAAGGAAAGTGGACCCTTGTCAACTTTCCTTTTTTGGGTAAAATAACTATTATGAATAATAATCGCCTTTACTATAAACTAAATACAATTTTCATCCTCCTGCTTCTTTTTCCCTGCGTCGGTTTCGTGTACTTAGGATATAAATACGATTTACTGCACGACAATTATATCAAAATTTTTATTTTGATCGGTCTTGTTTATATCTTTATCGGCTTCACCCTGCTACGAAGAATGATTGATCACGTTATCAATATATCACAAAACATCAAGGCTAAGATAGCCAAAGACGTATCACCCGGTTTAGTGGACACGAACCAAAACGAATTAGAACAAATCGTCCAGTCATTCAACGCCTTTGAAAGCAAGTTCCAGCAACATTCTTTTCAACTTGCCAAAAAGTCCTCGGAAGTAACGATCCTCAAGGAATTATGCGACTTATGCTATGTAACACGTGACCCCTGGGAACTCCTTCATGTCACCCTTGAGCGCGCATTGCTCATGACAGAAGCCGATAAAGGCTCAATCATGATCCTCGACAAGTCGGTGCCAAAGAATTTTACGGTCAAAGCCAGCATCGGCCTCGGTGACAATATCCGAATAGACGACAAGATAGAATTTGAAACGTCAATCGCCAAATACGCAGTCATTAACAAAACACCAATAGTCATCGAAGATATCGAGAAAGAAAGACGTTTCGGGCGGACCAACCGAATACATTACGGAACAAAATCCTTCGTAGTAATGCCGATCAAAACCATCAACGAAGTTGTCGGGGTGCTGACGATTTCCTGTAAAGATGACAATAAGATTTTTACCGAAATGGATGTCGAAGCCCTGTCACCACTTTTAAGCAGTGCGGCCTTCACTTTTGAAACTATTCGCCTGATGCACAGAACAGAGCTGGAGAGTTGGCAGATAGCAGCCTTCAAGAAAATATTCACTGTTTTGAACTCCAGCCTCGAGGGCAGTGAATTGTTACACACTGTTCTTTATGAACTCCAGAATATTCTCCCCTTTGAGCTTGCCCTGGTTATGACCCGGGAAAATGAACAAGACGACTACCTTTCCGTAACCGACATAATTTCCAGTAAAATTTCGGACATATCCGTTGGTGACAAGTTTACCATCAAGGGAGGGATGATTGAAAAATCAATTCACCAGGGGTCCTGCCGGATAATAGATGCTATTGATCCGGAGGCACTCGGTATGGATAAAAGGCTATTTGTCAACCACGGTCTGAAATCTTGTCTTATAGTCCCCTTAACCGTGCGTGGCCATATCAACGGCGCCATTATCTTCTATGCCAATGACAGTAAACTATTTCATGATATCCAGGAGCTCGGTGATTCCATTGCCAACATTGTTTCCTTTACTCTTGATAAAGGTCTACTGGCAACCTCAGTCGTCAAGAGAAACCAGGAACTGGAGGCAATCAAACAGATCGGCAGCGCCCTTGCCAGCTCGACCTTTGACATTAACAAGGTTCTCAAATACACCATGGACATGATCCGGACCTTGATGAATGTTGAGGCGGGGTCCCTGTCTCTTGTCAGAGACGATCAGCTTGAATTTGCCGTTGCCTTTGAAATTGATATTGCCCAGCTAAAAAAATTCCGCCTGAAAATGGGCCAGGGTGTTTCAGGAGCGGTTGCCTCCCTCGGTAAACCAATCGTAGAAAATGATGCCCCCAGTTCAAACTATTTTCACCCTGAAATAGACCATGCAACCGGGTTCAAAACCCGTTCCGTCCTTTGTGTGCCGATGATCTCGCATGGCAAGGTGATCGGGGTTATCGAAGTCCTCAACAAACTGGATGGCAATTTTACTGAAGGGGACAGGGATCTTCTGCTATCGATCGCAACCTCGGTAAGCATAGCCATGGAAAACGCCCGTCTTTACAAAGAGACCGTTTTAATGGCCGAACAGGAAAGGAGCATCCGGGGCGTTTTCCAGAAATTCGTTCCCAAAGAGGTTATAGACAAAATTATCCACGGGACCACTATCAAACGGAAGATTGTTGACGAGTTCAAGACTATCACCCTGCTCAATTTGGATATCCGTAACTTTTCAAAACTCACCAGAAAAATTGGCCCAATCAAAAGTGTTGCCCTGCTGAACCAGTTCTTCTCGATCATGGGAGGCATTGTTTTTAAACATCATGGCATTGTCGACAAATATCTCGGCGACGGCTTCCTGGCCTTGTTCGGCGCCCCGGTTTCAACAGCAATGGACGCTGAGAATGCTGTCTCGGCGGCACTGGAAATGCAATACGCCATCGAATCATTAAACGAAGACTACCTGAAGGCGATCCTCGACGAGCCGGTCAATATCGGAGTCAGTATTTTTACCGGGGAGGTGGTGGTCGGTAATATCGGTTTTGAAATGAAGATGGACTATACGGTTATCGGAGATTCCGTTAACAGTGTCTTCAGGATGCAGGAAATGACCAAGGCTATACCCAACGGGATTCTCGTGTCCGAAAAAACAATCCGTTCAGTCCAGAGCCCTCTGGAAGTCAGGGACATCGAAGAAACGATAGCTGATATGAACGTGTACGAACTGTTGGGAAGATAAAGTATTTTGTCATCAAGATCGATAGTACAGCCATCAACAGGATCAGCTTCTGTGCAACTTTCCTGACTGCCAAGCATTTTGTGCATCTTTGTCGATATTCTCCATCACCCGCTGGACATGATTGAGCGGATCTGGTTCGTCATAGAGTTGAACGAAGGCATCTTTGTTGCTGACGACTTTCCCCAGGAGACCCATATCCTCTAACTCCGCAAACCTCAGTAAACTGCGGGCGGCGATCTGCAGGAGCTGCAACGAATGTCGCAGATTCTCCTTGTTTTTCATTTCTTTATAATATGCCGAGGAAGGATCGCCGAACTCCACAATAACCCCACGGATGATGGCGTGGGCTGATTTGCCACCGATCAGGGAAAAGAAGATCACCATCTCGCGGATAAGATAAAGGAGAAAGCGGGGCTGCATTTCATTCTCCGCAAAATTTTCCTTGGCCGATGCTTTCAGCAGACGTTCGGTGATCAGGGTAAATTTCTGGATGATATTATCATGGTGCAGATCAAAAAACTCCTGCACCGCAGGGATCGTCTCCAAATTTAGCTCATCCTTGGTCTGCAGAACATCTTCTGGGGTCAGCTCAATATGACTTCTTCTCGAGTACTGATCTTTACCGTGGCACAACAGAGCTGTTGCCAGAATAAAGGCATTACGATCAGAGAAATTTACGTATTTTGCCGAACGGTCAAATATATCTGAAAGAAGTATGTCAAGCGCCACTTTCGGCTGCTCTAAATGGGCGACCAGGGTCTGGAGCGCATTCAGGAAGGAAACCCGATCATTTCTTAATGGAAGCTCTTTAAGGTAATGCCAGAGAAATTCGAAAACTTTGCTGCCACAGCTGACAAAACCCTGGATATTTTTTTCAAAAAAGCTCCGGCGGAAATTGCCGTTAAAATCAAAACAGTCACGAAGCAGACTGATTAGTTTAACCGCATCATCTTTGGAGATCGTAAAATCCTTCGCAATAACCGCATAGTCATCATCATCAAACCAGACATTTTTATTGGCAATATCCTGGACCTTTTTTTTGATCGAAGACCTGCGGATAAAAAAACTGAGAAAATCGAGGATTTTGTCGTGCAAGAGAAACTTTGTTTCCTGGCCCTTGATGTTGAAAGTGCTGGCCTCTGAGCCTTTGACGGACATATTATCGTACATTTCATCAGGCAGATGATCCAACCCTTCCTCTATGTTGTGCAGCGCTTCACTCTGCAAATCTTCCTGATTATCGGTCTGTTCGGCGAGTTCAAGAAAATCGGATGCCTTGGACAGGCGACTGCCCATCACTTCCGGTCGCATATTAACATAACCGGCACTATTGATACTGTTAATAACCTCTGAGGCCATACGGGGGCTACTCCCATATTTTGCCAGTACCAGTCGCGAGATCTGGACGACCACGGTTGTTCGCTCGGGGTCGGTGTGCAGGTTTTCCATAAGCAATTGAGCGTTATTCACCTCAATCGGAATTTTCTTAAGGTCCTTACGCCGATTCATGGACGCTAATATCGCATCATACACCGTTGCAAAAAGCGCAAGACCCTTATCCGGGGACGGACCAAGGATGGATGGTTTGACTTTGTCTACCAGGTTCTGAAGGGAAACTGGTTTTACTTTGTTCATTGCCGCAAGCAAGGTGAGATTAACACTGGGCTGGCCATACTCATTTAAGACAACAAATCCTTCCTGATCGGCGTTTTTATAAAATTTGATCAGTAGCCGGAGGTTAAGCTCCAGCTTACGATAATCCTCTTCTCCACCGGCACCTGTATCGATAGAGAAATTAAAAATATTCATTGAGCTCAAGGACTGAAAAGCATCCATCAACTTTGTATACAGACCTTTGCCTTGTGATTTCTCTCTCTCTTCAATGATCTGAGCCATCTGGCAGTCCAGAAGAATATTGTTGAACGACAACTCATAGTCATAGGTCTCGGAACCCGACTGATCCGAAGTGTATTGCTGTCCGCGCAGGCGGCAATATATTTTGCGGTTGAATTCCGGAAATTCCGCGATCTTTTTCAGGGTGGCAAGAAAAGCCTGGATCTTATGATCAATATCCCGTGAGGTCGAAGTTGAACTACTGCTTTTGATAATTCCGGCAAACAGGCATGTAGCATCGGCCAACAATTTTCGATAATGATCAAGCAGCTTTGTCTGCTGATTAAGGAGATCAATAAGGGATGATTGTGAAGCTCCGGACTCGTCGACCCGGTAGGTATCATCTATACCTTCCAGCTGTTTGAACAGGGCCTGGGCCGATTGGTCCAGTTTGAAATTGTCATCTTTATCGTTCATTAATTGCCTCAAGATAATTAGCAAGCATTGTTACGCCCTCCAGATCCATTAAAAAAACACGGTAACGTAAAACCAGGGAATCCTGCCAGAGATAATAACTATATAAGGAATGCTCTGGATCAGGGAATAACCACCTACAGAAATAATTCCATATTTGCAGGAAAATGTAAAAAGGAAAAGGGTGCAATAGAAAAAAGATTTTGAGATTCTGTATGGATTTTATTTCTTAAAAACTGTTTCTTGGTTCTTTATGACATGATGAAAGGACACGAGGGATTCGTCTTAAGCTTCCTGTCACGCCGGAGGTTGCGAGTTTAATTTTTCAATAACACCAACCTCAAACAAACAGCAATTTGGGCCAACTTAAGTTTATCTAAGAGTACAAGTTGCATCAAAGTGTCAAACTACCGGATTCCATCAATCCACAGATCAGTCATAATGTGAAATTTTCATATTAACTGAAAATATGCTTTACATAGTCAACTTTTTAATATAAGAAAGATTCCCAATACGACACAGCGTAGTACAATCGGGAAAAATTATGACTGAAAAGATTGACATAGGCAAAACCAATCATGCCCTTTCATGCAAGTTTTCCATGACTTGCATGGAAGACTTTGATGCTTCTTTATGCTGTGATATCATTCAAGAACGCTCTCACGATTTAATAGTTTCACCGGTTTCGACGTTCAAGTCATCAAACTGTTCCTACCTGGAGACTGTCATATCCGATGGCCAGGAAATGACTATCTGTTATTGTCCTGTCAGAATTGAAATTTTCCGGAAATACGGAAAATGAGAAAACTCCTTTGATCTCCTCCAATTACTGAAAATTTTTTTTTATTTTCAATTTGCTTATTATTGTCCTACAGAGCTCCTGGGGATCCATTTCACTGCAAGAAATTGATATATCACAATATTGTTTATACAATGGACGACGTTCAATAAAAAGTTCGGAAAAGCTTTGCCGGGGTTCTTTAACCAGCCCCCTGCTGTCCATGTTATGAATTCTTTTTTCCAAGACAGGAAGTTCAACATCCAGGAAGATAACAAATCCATTTTCCTTTAAATGTATCATACCCTTATGGCTGTAAACCGAACTTCCTCCCGTGGAAATAACATATTCTGATAGATTGAGACCCAGTAGCACGCCCTCCTCTACCTGCCGGAATTCCAGCAATCCCTTTGTGTCTATCAAATCCTGGAGAGGACATCGGGCAGTCTGCTTAATCATGGTGTCGGTATCGATGAAATCACGTGCCAGTTTATCAGCGAGCATCCTGCCAATAACACTCTTGCCGCACCCTGCCATCCCGATAAGGATAATATTCGATTTTGAAACGTTCATCTATTGCCCTTGAAAATGGCCGGTTATTCCATCATGTGAACCCGTTCACAATCAGGACAGATCCAGGTTGGGCCGTTACTGATGCCCCATTTGTTTTCGGCAAAGCATTCCGTACAAATCTGGAACCCGCACCCACAGCTCCAGCAGAATGGTTTTTCATCCCCACAGCAGTGACATTTATATGTCCCGCCTTTTCTTCTCCTGCGTCGGGATGGTGTATTCTTCTTTTCCATTTTATTCGGTATCTCCGGTTATGGTACTGCTTCGTAATTCCTGGTCAAGCCATCCCAGATATTCCTTGTTGCCTTGATAAACTTGCGTAGCCAGTATTTCCGGTACTTCGTAAGGATGTATTTTTTTGATCGCCTCCTCAAGTTCAGGGTACAAGTGTTTGCTGCTTTTAATGACACAAACATATTCATCTGCCTTTTCAACCTTACCCTGCCACCTGTAAATACTCCGGCAGGTGCTTATCTGAACGCAGGCGGCCAGTCTCTGTTCAAGGAGGTGCTCGGCAATTTTTTCCGCTTCGGTTTTATCATCAACTGTGGTTATCACCTGAATATAATCTGTCACGGTTTCCTCCTCTTTTAAATTCGAGGTTGTTGATGCATCATAGTGGTATTTTTCATGAATATGTCATATATATAACATTCATACTGAGCAGATCAATTATTCATTTTCAGGATATTATCATGCTTCTTGCAGTTGATGTCGGCAACTCGCATACCGTAAGCGGTGTTTTCTCTGACGATCGTATGGTAGCAGAGTGGCGGTTGAAGTCAGACCGGGACAGGACTGGTGATGAACTGGCAATTCGCTATCATGCCCTGTTTCAGATGGCCGGTATTGATCCGCAACAGATATCCGGATTTGTGCTATCCTGTGTTGTACCAACCCTTGAAACCGCGTGGTTATCCTATTCCGACAGATACCTTGCCCGTCAATTAACTTCCCGACCGATACCGGTCAGTCACAAGACGAACACCGGCATCACCATCTCAACTGAAAACCCGGGTGAAGTCGGCGCCGACCGTATAGTCAACTCTGTAGCCGCCTGGGAACGTTTCAAACAAAACCTGATTGTAGTTGATTTCGGAACAGCAATCACCTTTGACTGTGTCAACAGCAACAGGGAGTATCTCGGCGGAACCATATTGCCCGGTATAGGTATCTCGCTTGACGCTTTGGCCGGCAGGACAGCCAAACTGCCGAGGGTTGATCTGGACAAAACCCCACAAGCCTCTATTGGCCGCAATTCTGTCGATGCCATTCGTTCCGGCCTTCTCATCGGGTTCGGAGGGATGGTTGACAGGATGACAGAAAAACTGGCCAAGGAAATAAATCCTGATGCTGAGTCAGTCAAAGTCATAGGGACAGGTGGTATGGCCCAGATAATAGCCCCATTCAGCAACCATCTTGACATCATCGACCCACTTCTCACCCTGAGGGGACTGAAGATAATCTACGAGATGAACACAACCGATAATTCCCCATGATTCTACCACCAACAATAAATCAAGGGGACTGTGTAGGGATTTTTTCTCCATCCGGTCCGGTCCGTGACCAGGCAAAAGTTGAGACCGGCATACAAATTCTACAGGAAATGGGTTTTCAAGCCAAACAATTTTCCTGCCCCGAAACTGATTGCGATTATCTCGCAGCTGACGATCAATTAAGGGCTGACATTTTTCACACAATGCTGGCAGACAAGGATGTGAATGCCTTAATGGCTTTGAGGGGTGGATACGGCTGTCTTCGGATCATGGACATGATCGATTTCAACCAGATAAGAACACACCCGAAATTTATAATTGGATTCAGTGATGTATCTGTCCTGCTTAATGCCATCAGTAAACAGGCAGATATTGTAACAATACATGGTCCTGTTTTGACATCCCTTGGATATTCAGATGAAGAATCCATTCAGTCCCTGGTTTCATTGCTCACCGAGGGACTGCCGCAATATTTTCAGGCTGACGATATAACAATTCTCAATTCTGGACAGTGTGAAGGGATATTACGTGGCGGCAATCTGACTACACTCACTCATCTTCTTGGTACTCCCTGGGAGATTCCATGGGAGAAAACTGTCCTGTTTCTCGAGGATACCGGTGAAACCATGTACAGGGTTGATCGAATGCTTACCCAGCTGTATCACTGCGGGAAATTTCATCAACTTGCCGGCATACTCCTGGGCTCATTTGACACGGGTGATAATCCTGAAGAAAACAGCCTGCTGCAGGAACAGGTATGGCAACGCGTAATGGAATTAACTGAGAATATGGAATATCCTGTTTGGGGCAACTTTCCGGCGGGTCATTTACAAAAAAACCATGCCTTTCCCCTGGGAGTTAATGTTATAATGGATAGTGTTTCTGCAAGGCTGCATGTTGCGGAAAATTAACAGCTTCCTCTATATACAATTCACAAAATTCACAATAACAATGAGATAAAAAGAGATGCTAAAGCGATACATACAAACAGGACTGGGTTTTGTTCTCCTGTTTCTCGTCTATTATCTTACCCTTTTTCCCATTCTGGTTATAAGGACCAACCTGGAAGATAAGTATTTTATCCTCGCGATTATTGTCTGGGGTTTCCTGGCTGGAGCTTTCTTTATCCCTGCAGCTGCTGCAATCCTGAAGAGAGTATGGTTTTTTAATGGTAAAGGTGAACCTGTTGTCATGGACCTGCTGTACTCAATTCTCCTTGAAACAAACAAATATGATGCTCCGGTCCAGATAACAAAAAAACGTAAAAAATTTGTCGTTTCCTGGCGTCATCAGGACCAGAACTGGTGTGAAAGATTTGAAAAAGCAGGAATGAAGAGACTGTATGAACTCTGGCTCGCTTTTGACAACAACACGAAGACCGTAACCATGTCAGACAAGTACCGTTCGGCAAACTGGGACCTCAGTCCTATCATGGTAAAAACAGGGTGGTTTGTACTCAGTAAGCCTTATTTCAAGATAACGGTTGGCAATGAATGGGGGGTGGAGAATTACGAAGACACAGCCCCGGAGGATTACAATTTTTCACCTAACGAGATCAAGTCACCTGTAATGAACTCTATCCTTAAAAACGGCTGGAACGTCAGGTTCAGTCTTTTTTAAAAGTCAGGGTTTCTTTACAATCTGCCGAATGATCCACTCTGCAGCTTCAAGAAGATTCTCTCCAACAAAATCCGGCTGTATTTCCTGGCCAGGACTGATATATTCGTAATCACCTTTGCCATATCCGGTCAAGACCAGGACGGGTGTGCACCCCGCTTGAGCTGCACATTTGATGTCCGACCAGCGGTCTCCTACCAGAAATGATCTTGCCGGATCAAGATTCAGGTCTTCAGCAGCCTGTTGAAGCATTCCGGTTTTCGGCTTACGGCAGTTGCACTCCTGACGGTATTTTTCTTCCTTGGCTTCAGGGTGATGCGGACAGATATATATACCGTCCACTTGAGCGCCCTGCTCTGCCAGCAGGTTATTCATTTTGTCGTGTACTGTATCAACAAGCTCTTTCGGAAAATAGCCACGGGCCAGCCCTGACTGGTTTGAAACAACAACTACCGGGATATCATGGTCATTCAACAGCTTGATAGCACTGGCAGCCTCAGGCAGTAAATGAAAACGGCTGATATGGTTGATATAGCCCATCTGTTCGTTGATGGTACCGTCCCGGTCTAAAAAGACTGCCGGTCGAGGCTTAAGGCTCATTATCTATCTCTGTTACGTAGAGAGGTGTTGTTGAACAGCACTAAATACATCCTGCACATCTATATCCTCCATACAACGAAAATGGTCTTTCGGGCAATGGGTTTTAAGACAGGGGCTGCAATCAAGCTCTGACCTCACAATAGAAGCCTTATCGCTGTATGGTCCTGTAGTAATTGGATTGGTAGAGCCGAAAACTGCTACTGTTGGGGTCTGCATAGCAGCAGAAACATGCATCAAACCGGAATCGTTGGTTACAAAAACCCGGCACCTTTTTATAAGTGCCATTGCCTGCGAAAGAGATGTCTCACCACATAAACTGACTACTTTATTCTTATCATCTACAGCACGGCTGATCTCACCGGCAGCCTCTTGGTCAGCATCTGTTCCGAAAATAAGAATAATAGTATTACTGTCTTCGCTTATCTGCCGCGCAAGGTCTGCAAATTTCTCTGAGGGCCATCTCTTGGCAGGACCATAGGCTGCACCGGGATTCAACCCTACGATCTTGGTAAAACCCTTATTACTCAGTTCTCGAAGATACTCATCAGCCCATCTTGACAACTCCACAGGAACTTCAACTTCGAGGTCGTCATTCCCTGGCGTCAACCCCAGTCCGGCGAGCATGTCCTGGTAATAGTGAACCTGGTGTTTTCCTTTAACGTCAGGCTTTTTCCTGACTCCATGGGTCAGAAGCAATCTTCTGCCATCAGTAGTATAACCACCCCTGGCTGGAATACGTGCAAGAAAAGTGATAAACGCTGCCTCAAACGCATTTTGCAGAAGGATAACTGCATCGAAATTTTCCTGCCGGAGTTCCCTGGCAAGTTGTAATTTTCCTTTAAATCCTGCATGTCGTTTATCTTTCTGGTAGAGTAAAACATGGTCCACGTGTGGGCTTGCCCTGAAAATATCGGCAACCCATGGCAAGGCGAGGATGGTAATTTCAGTATCCGGGAAATTCTCCCGGATACTCCTGACCGCCGGAGTAGTCATTACTGCGTCCCCGATCCAGTTGGTTGAGCGGACCAGGAGTTTCCTGATCCGCCTGGGAAATGATTCCATGTGAATATTGTTCTATTTTGAAAATCTGGCCTTCAAGGCCAGGATTTCTGCTAGGCGTGCTGCTCCAGGAGCTCAGCCAGCCCTTTCTGGGCAAATTCTATCCCAGGATCCATGGATAGGGCAATCCTGTAGTTATGCATTGCCTCTTCATCACGGCCGAGATGCTGTAGATTTATAGCCAGGTTTGCATAATCAATGGCTGAGACCGGGTTGAGTTCAACTGCTCTTTTGAAATGCTCGGCAGCTTCTGCAAAACGCTCTCCCTTGAAATGACAGACCCCCAGCATATTATGAATGTCCGGCCGTTCATCATCGTGCTGGCGGCCGGTTTCAAGCGCGTCGATTGCCTCTTCAAAACGGGCCATGTCTCGTAGGCAGCACCCTTTGTAGGAGTACAGATACGGCAGATCCTCTTCCTGGGGCTCAAGTTTCAATGCACTTTCAAAGTGCGCGAGCGCCTGGTCGACCTGCCCCTGATCATAGAGATTCTTACCACGGTAAAATTCAAGGTAGTAAGTATCAGGCAACAGTTGCTGCATTTCTGAAAGTTTTCCTTCCAGCCCTGCAGGATCAAGAAGATCAGCTGCAAGTTTCGCTGCAAAAAGGGCTGCGTCACCGCTGGCGGCACGTTCTCGGAAATGAGCACCGGGAACAATTGTATAGAAAGTGGGGACTTGTAATTCAGGATGCATTGTATCAATAATAAATACTTCCATGTTGATACGCTTGAGAGCTTCGATGCAGTTCATAACTTCACGGTAAAAATCTGCATCGCTCTCATCAACCATTTCATCAATATTGATTGTTTTGTGAGGGTGAACAACATAATCGACCTCTTCAAGGCTCAGAGGTTTTGGAAGTCCGCTGGCAACATAATTGGCTTCAGTGTGAAAATCTCCGGCCAACTGTGCGATCTCAGTTAATGCCCTTATCAACGCCTTGTCAGGCCCCGGTGTGGTGCCTGCGGTATAGACGAGTTCACTTTTTTCGGGAAAAGTAGAAGGGTCCCAGCATAATGCTCCAACTGTCGGGACACCAGTATCAAGAGAAAAATCATTCAGGTAAACTTCTATGCCGCATCGTTTGAACTTTTCCAAGAGTTGACGGGCCACAGGATCTTTTACAGAATCGGGATCAATGCCCGGTGTATTCACCCTGTCTTTTGTCACAACGGCACACACATGGCGTTCGATAATTTCACATACACCCTGAAGAATACCTTCCTCAGGGGTGTTGCCTGCCGAAGGTCCGTTAAACTCGTTAATGGCAAAAAACCAGCTGAAAGGAACAAGCACTTCCTCTTCTTTAGAGAGGTTGGTTGCCCAGGTCCACCACATAGGCAGGCCAGCGAGAAGCTTTTCAAGCATTTCGGGACTGAGCGAAGTGTCATGAACTGAAGTCAGCAGAAATTCAATGTCAAGGACCGGATAACCTTCTTTTTTCATCTTTCCGTAGTCACCGACTATGAAATTGTCCTGGTTCTGAATAAAGCTGAAAAAACTGAAGCGTTCTCCAAGTTCCATACAGGCACTCGCCCTGGACTGTACAGGGGTTGACCCCTTGCCCATCTGCTTTTTGTTGCCAATGGTGCTTAACGCATCCTTTCCGCAAAGACTGAAATATACGGGTATGTCAAGGCGGCCGGTATCAATCCGCTTTACTTCCCGTAAAATATCGAGGTTGACCTGCTCAAGGCGCTTCATGAACTTATCAATTGTTTCCTGAGGGGTACAGGCCTTGTCCTGATCATACGTATACTGTTTCTGGCAGTCAGAAAGCCTGATTTTTTTCATCTCCATTCTCATGTCTCCTGTTGTGTTGCTCATTACTTTTCCGGCATTAAGACTGCTTCGTGACAGGCCTTGCTTATATTTTCCAGCCTTTTAAGCCATCCTTCTCCATGGGCGACCAGGGATAAATATCTTTCTTCACCCCCACCGCAGCGTATCTTGATATCAAGTCTGTCGGGCGGCACAAGGCTTCCAAGCCTGTCCGGCCACTCAATAACGGTCAAGCCATCTGCCACAATGTAGTCTATTAAACCTGATCCTTCAACATCATCTTCACCCTCAAGTCGATAACAGTCCATATGATAGAGAGGTATGCGGCCGAAATACTGGTTCATCAGGCTGAATGAAGGACTTGTTACATAACTCTCTGCAGGGACATCAAGCCCTTTTGCAATAAACTGGGTCAGCGTTGTCTTGCCGGCTCCAAGAGTGCCGGCAAGCAGGATAACATCGCCCTGGTGGCTGTATTTTCCAAGAATACGTCCGAAGTGCTCAGAGTCCACCAGAGAACGTAATATAAGATTCAGCATAATATCTTGAGATTTTAAGCCGTTAACACTTAATAAATTGAATTGCCACAAATGGAGGTTTATTTTTCCGGATCTATCCACCAGGTCATGAGCAGTTGATCAGACGAATAATAGAGAGGTAGATATTCGGGTTGTTTGAATTTTGAACTATAGGCAAGCCGATGGTATGGAAGATACCAGTTTGGGACAACATAATATCCATACCATAAAACACGATCAAGTGCTTTACTTGCGGCAGCCAACTCTTCCTGAGTGACGGCATAAATTATAGCATCAACGAGTTCGTCGACAACCGAATCTTTAATACCCGCCAGATTACGGGAACCTATACGATCTGCAGAAGTTGAGTGCCAGTAATCACGCTGTTCATTGCCGGGCGATTGAGTTTGTGTAAACCAATTAACTATCATGTCAAATTCAAAATTTTTGTACCTGTCCACATAGAGTGCTGTATCAACTTTTCGGTAATCAGCTCTGATACCTAATTTTTCGAGATTCTTGACAAAAGGTGCCATTACCCTTGTAAAGGAAGGGCTGACAAGCAGTATTTCAAATGAGAACTTGTCCCCATTCTTGTTTTGTAACACCCCATTTTTTACTTCCCAGCCAGCTTCTTTAAGAAGTTTCTTGGCAATCCTCAGGTTTTTGCGCAAACTGGACGGCGGGTTTGTAGAAAATGGTGTAAGCGGGGTAGTAAAAACCTCCTCAGGAAGAAGGTCGCGGAACGGTTCCAGGAGTTCGAGTTCCTTTCCTTCTGGCAGGCCGGTTGCAGCAAGATCCGAGTTGCTGAAATAACTGTTTGACCTTGTATATTGATCAAAAAACAGTGTTGTGTTGGTCCATTCAAAATCCAGGGCAAGGCCGATAGCCATTCGAACACGGGGGTCCTGAAACAGAGGTTTCCTGGTATTAAAAACAAAACCCTGCATGCCTGAATTATTTTTATGTGAAAATGTCTTCTTAATCAATTCACCAGATTCAAACCGTTTGCCATCAAGATCTCGCGCCCACTGTTTGGCAATATTAAAAGCCATAAAATCAAAATCACCAGACTTGAATGCCTCTAAACTTACTGTTTGATCCTGGTAATATTTGATAGATATACGATCAAAATTAAACATGCCCTTTCGCGCTGGGTGATCTGTTGCCCAATAATCCGGATTACGCTTGTAACTGATTGACTTGCCGAACTTAACATCAGATACAATGTAAGGCCCTGAACCAACAGGTGGAATCTTGACTGAATCCTTGTTTTTTGTTCCAAATCCATGTTTCTCGTAAAATTTTTTTGACATTACAGGTAACTGCGCCGCTATCATGTGCAGTTCCCTGTTCTGTCTGGCAAAATGAAAACGAATTTTGTATTCACCTGTAATTTCAGCGTGTGTTATGTCCTTCATATATATCTGATAACTGGGATGGGCTTTCTCTGATTTCAGAACATCAAATGAATATTTGACATCGTCAACAGTAACGGGTGTTCCATCTGAAAACCGCGCATTCTCGTTGAGTGTGAATGTGACTGAAAGTTTATCTCCTGCCAGTTCTATATCCCGGGCAATCAGACCATATTCGGCAAACGGTTCATCCAGGCTTGGGACAGCCAGTTTCTCGAAGATAAATTCTTCAAGGCCTCCCGGTGCAACCCCTTTCAGCGTGAAAGGATTCATTTTATCGAAACTGCCCAGGCCATGCAGGGTCAAAGATCCCCCCTTTATCGCTTTTTCTGATACATATTCAAAATGCTGGAAACCTGGCGGATATTTCAGCTTACCGTCAATGCTGATGCCATGTTCAGCAAAAAGAAAATTCGGTAATGCAAAAAATACAACAAAGGTAAAAATCAGTTTTTTCATAATTTATACGAGTTAATGAACATTTGGTTTGCGTTATCCAAACAGGAATTCAGAGTATAACCTTATTACAGCAGGGCCAAGCGAACCATTCAGCAAAGTGCCTGTTATAAATATATACATCATGAATCGATTGACTGTTTACTCAGCTCTGTGTAAAAATGATATGTTTAAGCCAAAATTGCAATATATGCTTATTTTATTTGCTAACATTTCCCTCAAGGACTGTAAATATGGGACAGACTATAGCTGAAAAAATATTTTCCTCACATTTGCGTGGTACCCCGACACCGGACAACATGGTTCTGGATATCGACGTGGTGATGTGTCATGAAATTACCACCCCTATCGCTATCATGGACCTCATGGACAAGGGGATGGACAGAGTGTTTGATCCGAACAAAATAAAAGCGGTTATTGATCATGTCACTCCGCCTAAAGATTCCAAAACGGCAACACAGGCCAAAATTATGCGTGACTGGGCTCACCGGCATAATATTAAAGATTTTTTTGACATTGGCCGTAACGGTGTCTGCCATGCACTTTTTCCTGAAAAAGGATTTATCAGACCTGGTTATACTGTCATCATGGGTGATTCACATACTTGCACCCATGGAGCTTTCGGGGCTTTTGCCGCAGGCGTTGGCACGACAGATCTAGAAGTCGGCATACTGAAAGGTGTCTGTGCCTTCAGGTCCCCAAAAACCATGAAAATTGAAGTGACAGGGACCCTGTCCCGTGGGGTGTTTGCCAAAGACATTATCCTCTATATTATAAAAACACTGACCGTGAACGGTGCCACCGACCATATCATGGAATTTCGCGGACCGGTGGTGGAAGCAATGGACATGTCTGCCCGGATGACCCTGTGCAACATGTCTGTCGAAGCTGGGGCGACCAGCGGTATCTGTTTTCCTGACAGCACAACAGCCGAGTACCTGTGGCCTTTTATCCAGGATGATTATGAGTCCATTGACGCAGCGGTCGATGAATTTTCCACCTGGCATTCTGATGTTGATGCCGTATATGAAAAGTCAATCACCATAGATGTCTGCAATCTCCAGCCCCAAGTTACCTATGAATATAAACCTGATCATGTCAAGGATATATCCGAACTTGCCGGTGATCGAGTGGACCAGGTGTACATAGGTTCCTGTACAAACGGCAGGATTGAAGATATTCGTGAAGCCGCCTCAATCATCAAGGGCCGCACAATTGCACCTCATGTTCGTGGAATACTGACCCCGGCAACACCAGCAATTTATTCGCAGGCACTTGAAGAAGGGCTCATCAAGATATTCATGGACAGTGGTTTTTGCGTACTCAATCCCACCTGCGGCGCCTGCCTTGGAATGAGCAGCGGAGTACTCGCAGAAGGAGAAGTGTGTGCCTCGACAACAAATAGAAACTTTAACGGCCGGATGGGGAAAGGCGGCATGGTACACCTCATGAGTCCGTTAAGTGCTGCAGCTGCCGCTGTAACAGGTGTAATTACCGACCCACGTACTTTATTGAATTGATTCGCGACTACAAACTTGCCGTGAACAAATACAGGAGAGAAGAATGAAGGAATTCGGCGGCCGGGCTTTTTTTATTGACCGGAACGATATAAATACAGATGAGATCATCCCGGCAAAATATTTGACCGAGATTTCAAAGCAGGCTCTCAAGCCTCATCTGCTTGAAGACCTGCACCTGGAGAACCAGGATTTTGATCCACATTCGCCGGAAATCAAAACGGCAAATGTTCTTGTCACCCGAACCAACTTTGGTTGCGGGTCATCACGTGAACATGCTGTATGGGCTCTTGAGGTAAACGACATTACGGTAGTTATCGCTGAGAGTTTTGCCAGGATATTCAGACAGAATATGTTCAACTGCGGTATTCTGGCTATTGAACTCAACTCATCCGATCTTGATCACCTTTTCAACATGCAGGGTGAGGTGGCCGTACACGTTAATATGGAAAAAGAGGAAATATCTGCCTCTGCGGGAGGGGGTGAAAACAAGACCATGACCTGCACATTCAGCTTGAATCCATTTGACAAAAAACTGGTCCAGGCCGGTGGATGGTTGGCTTACGCAGACCAGAATTATTAAGCTGCGATCTATTGGCTGATCTATTCAGTATATACTGAGTCTTGTATGGATGCGACAACTGCGAAGCTTCTCGACTGACAACCTTTAATACGATGGTTCAGGGCTGTTCTTAACCCTCTGTAACCTCACCGCCATCATCAGCTTCCATTTCCTGATCCGTGAATTCGTCCTCTTCATCTGGTTCCGCCGGGATAAGCGGCCTGATTATCTCTTCCAGGACAGGCTTGTCAAATGCTACGTGGAGAGCATAGTCATGGTTCTGAAAATCATGAATAGTGACAGCGACAATCTCTCCTGAAAACTGGAGTTTTTTATCTTCCACCTGCAATGAAATGATCACCTGACGCCCAAAAAACGCTCTGCGATTCTCGCGGTTCACTATCCGCATAAGAAAGGCAAGGCCTCCCTGGGAAATATTGTCGAGTTCGCCCCGGAACGTTCGTTCGTCAACCTTGCCGTCCTTGCCCCGTACCTGGAATGTCATCTTATGATCGACCATTGAACGCTCATGACGTCTGCGCTCCTCCCCTTGTTCCTCAAGCAGTTGAGGAACATTATCAAACTTTTCATAGAAAACGGTCAACTTATTCTCAAGTCCGGCAAAACGTTCAAAAAGGTCACTGATATCTTTCATCCTGAGAACGGAAAGCTGCACCGGGGAAAGGCTGACAAGCGAAACGGTCCATAAAGAAGGCTTCAAACAATTTTCGCCGAACATGGTGCCTGGCTCCAGTGTCTTTATAGTGACACTTTTGTCGCCACAGACACAATTGACGTTGACGTGCCCCATGTTAATAAAAAACACAGCGTCAATCTTTGATCCGGCCTTGGCTATCGTTTTGCCTTCTCCTACCTGATGTTTTTCAAGGGCATGGTAAAGAGCGAGGAACTCCTCTTCTGTCAAGGCCTGGTGCAATTCGGACCAAGCCTGCACAAAATTATCGTCTACGGACCCACTCATAGCCTCGTCAATAATCTCATTTACTTTGATTATGTCACTCAGGGCCATGGGATCAACCTCGTAAACCTGGTCTCTTAAACGGGTTGCACTCTTGATATCTCCATTCTGGGCACAGTTGACAACGAGATCCAGGAGTATTTTTTTAGCTTCGTCACGCTTTTCCTGCTTTAACAGTTCCTGAATCTCTGCCTCGCGTGCAGCCAGATCCTCTCGCGTTGGTGCTGTCATAATATCCCCTCCTATTACTGTACATCGAAATAACATTGCCTGAATGGATCAGGATCACATGGAAAAACGGTAAAAAGTCAAAAAATTACTTTTCTTATTTCAGAATAGAGCAACTATTCTGAAAAAACAATATTATATATCTGAAATATAAAAGACTTCAGGAAAGTTGTGTTAACTGGACAAACAGGGGGGAGCAATTGTGCAATTGAGATTTATTATAAACCAGCTTCAGACAGTTTGCTGATAACACCCTCCTGTTCCGGGGAGAGTTCAATCGGAATTTGAACTGCTATCCTGACGAATATGTCTCCGCGGTCTCCTATGGGACCACTCGGCAATCCATGTCCTTTGATCCGCAACTTTGATTCCTGCTGTACGCCTGGTGGAACCTTTACCTTGAAACGTTTACCTTCAAGGGAGTTGATTTCAACCTCGGTACCCAAACAAGCTTTACTGAACGGTATACGATGTTCTATAACAAGATCGTCGCCATCCCTTGTAAACAGGGAGTGCGGAGAAACATTTACTTTGAGATACATGTCACCGGGAGGGCCCCCTGATGATGAAGGTGCCCCTTTTCCTTTGAGACGGAGGCGCTTGCCATTCTCTATACCTTTGGGGACTTTGACGGAAACACTGTCTACCTTACCATTCATACGCAAGCTGATAGTTTTTTCAGACCCATGAAGAACATCTTCGAGGTTAATGGATAATTCGTAGGTGAGATCCTGACCTTTTACAGGCTGGTTATTACAACCGCTCTGGCACCCACGTGGAGCACCGCCCATACCACTAGCATGACCGAATATTGAACCGAAGGGATTTGCTCCGGCAGACGTCCTGAATGTAGTAGCCCCGCCAAATGAATTCCCGCCAAACCCAAACTGACGGAGAATACTGTCCAGATCGAATCCCCTGAATATATCCTCCTGGGAAAAGCGCTGATGAAATTCGGTTGAACCGAAGGTATCGTATTGCTGACGTTTTTTCTGGTCCGACAAAACAGCATATGCTTCGCTTATCTGTTTGAATTTTGCCTCAGCATCCTTGTCACCGTTGTTTTTGTCAGGATGATACTTAAGAGCAAGCTTTCTATAAGCTTTCTTAATTTCTCCAGCAGAAGCTGATTTTGTTACCCCAAGTATTTTGTAATAGTCCATAACTTTCAAGTGTTAACAGAACGTATTAAAATGGAACGTCATCACCAGTATTTGAAGGTGGTTCCGAAGAAAAATCATTGTATCCGCCACCGTTTGACCCCATACTATCACCAGATCCTGCTCCGCGGGGAGTCAGCATCTTCATTTCATTTGCAACAATCTCTGTCGTGAAACGATCGTTGCCATTCTGATCCTGCCACTTCCTGGTCTGCAGTTTGCCTTCAATGTAGACTCTTGAGCCTTTTGAGAGATACTCGCCGCATATTTCTGCAAGACGACGCCAGGCTACTATATTATGCCATTCTGTCTGTTCCTGCTGCTGCCCCTCCTGATTTTTCCAGCGCTCGGTTGTGGCGATGCGGAAATTAACTACCGGAGTCCCGCTCTGCGTATAGCGAATCTCAGGGTCTGCGCCGAGATTTCCAATTAAAATCACTTTGTTAATCATGTCTCTCCTTTTTCCTTAAAATTCTTTTCTACAGGCTCAAAGATAAATATATATTAATACTGAATAAAAAAAAAACCAGTCACGATTTAATTTTATTCAATTATTGGTTAACGGTGAAATTCCCGCCAGGTAAGATCAAGCATGTTTGACAATCCACCTTTTTCTTCCGGTGTAAAACCAAAGACTTCCTGCCAGATGACATCGCTTTCCATACAAAAGTATATACAGGTCCTGTCTGAAATAAATCTGTTGAGTTCATTTACCAGTAATTTATACATTTCAACCCGCTGGTCGCGGAAATATCTGGACTTACCATCCAGTCCCTCGACAAACTCCTCATAAAAGAACCGTGAATGCGGAAACCGGGACGCGGCTATAGGTTTTAGATGAGGAAGGAAACGAAGTGCACCAAGGCTTATCCAAACAATTCTTTCTTTTGGGACGGCCTTGAATATTTTTCCTATCATATACCTGTACCCGTCCTGCCAACCTTCATGCCAGATTATGGGGTCAAAATGAAATGCAATCGGATATCCAAGTTCTGCGCAACGCGATGCTGCTGCAAGTCGTTCGTCCAAAGTTGCAGTCCGGATCTCTTCACGGCCCATGATGACCGGACTGTTCAGAGACCAGGCAACTATTACCCTGCCATTATGATCAATATTACACAGGTTGTCGATCATGGCAGACTTGGTTTTCAGTTCAAGAACTGCATTTTCTTTTTCACATATGTAACCGATCAAATGTCTGCTCAGCCCCGTCAACCTGTCCAGGGCAAGACTGTCGGTGAACTCACCGGTACCTACTCTTAATACATGGTCAGGTTCTGCTTGCAGGGCTTCATCAAGCTCTGCGAAAAGATCTTCAATGTTTACAAAAAAGCTGAGCCAGGGGTTATTCAGGTATGCCTGCAGAATACAGTATACACAATCCATGGGACAGTTCATCCCGATATTAAGCACCTGATATCCACAACAATTATACTCCCTGGTACCGGGACAGGACTTGAAAAACCTTCCCCTGTTTCGACAGAGAAAAAGAGACTGCTTGCCTCGAGTCAGATTTTCAGGGTAAATCCCGTCAACTTCAGGAGTCCCGTGATCTTTGACAAGAGAGACGGGCAGACTGCTGCGTTTGATTATTTCCCTGGTATAAGAATAATCATAGCACTGCTCTTCAACATAAAGAGCGGCCACAAACTTTGACGGGTCACCGTAAGACACGTTTTCCTTAAAAGCTTGACACCGGACAATACAATTTAATAATGATAACTGCGTCCTGATTTAATCATACAACCCCTGTATAACTGCTCCATCAGGATCAAACGAGTCATTTCATGCGTAAATGTCATTTTTGAAAGGGACAGCACGAAGTCCGCTCTTTTCAGAACACTGTCATGAAGCCCGTAATGACCTCCTATCAGGAAGTGCAGGGTTCTTAATCCCCTTTCCTCCCAGGAAGTAATGATTTTGGACAGGCCTGCGGAGTCGACCTCCTGGCCACAGGGATCAAGAGCAACAATGAATGATGGGTCACTGCATTTTTCTAGCAGCAGTTCTGCTTCCTGCTTTTTAAAGACACTTTCGGGCATTTTTTTCGATATATTTTCCTTGATGATAACACACTCGGCCTTGACAAAACGTGATAGCCGTTTTGTGTAATCCCTTATGCCGGCATCAATATAATTTTCACGGGTTTTTCCCAGGAATAAAAAAACAAACTTCATCAAGTCAGAATATTATATTTTTTTTATCATCAAGCAGACAACGTAATACTTCACAAAATTTCTCGTAACTTAATTCTTTGTTTATACCGGGGCATGAATCACGGATGGTCTCAAAATTATTTTTATCTGATAGAATACTAGGATGCAAGGGCCATTGACCACAACGCCATGGACGCCCTTTATGTACTGTGCAGCCTGTTCCTTCCATGTAAAAAATGCAATGCCCGTTGACTGTCTTCATCTGTACAACATTACCGGTAACTCTCCAGTACCGGTCCCTGACCTTGTCCCTTTCCATGCCAAGTTCAACTATCATCCTATTCTGGTCATCACCATCCAACGATACAGTAGTCTCACCCTGGCAGCAGTACCCGCATCGACCACAAACAAATATGTCTGTGACTCTGCATCCGTGTTTCTTCTCTTCAGTCATTCTCTTCCTTCCTTTCAATAAAAAAGACGTACATGCCTGACGGCAGGTACGTCTTTACAATATACATCAACAAGTCTAAAACAGTAAATGTTTCTGTGATGTAATTTTTTTCGGATATGCAATTCAGAACAATCTATGCATTTCCTATTACATCGCCGAACATGGTAATATCTACACCGAAACTATGTGCAGCCAGTTTCCACTTGAACTCGTCAGGTGTATTAAAAAGTATATCAAAATCACCCGGTACAGCAAGCCAGCTGTTATCGAGAAGTTCATATTCCAGTTGTTCAGGGCCCCATCCTGCATATCCCAGCATGAACAGGTAGTTTTCCGGCCCCTTTCCTCTCGAAATATCCATCAACAGCTTTGTGTCCCTGGAAAGATAAATTTCCGAGGTAACCTCAAGAGAGTTCGTGCTGTTATAATCTGAGCTGTAAAGTATGAAACCTGATTCAAGATCAACCGGACCTCCCATATAAACCTGAGGTAGTTCTCCTTCAGGGACAGGCATATTACCTCCCGTGAGGATATCATTCAGAGAAATATCAGGGTTTGGATTATTAATAACGAGCCCCATAGCACCTTCGTCATTATGTGCACAAAGATAGATTACCTGTTCCTGGAACCGCGGATCAGGCATTTGCGGGGTTGAGATGAGAAAATGTCCGCTGAGAGTCTCCATTAATTTTCTCCGGTACAGGTTAACCGGTTGTTCCCCTCTTTGTTCTTACTTTCATTCTAGCACCGCAGGTGAAACACAGTCAAGGATGATCACATATTTGTTAAATCGTGAAAAAAAACATGCGGCTATTCTGGAAACGTTTCTCATGAATAAAATATTGATTTAAGGTCAAGTTTTAAAAAAAACCATGAATCAGGATGTCATCACCGAGCGGAAGAACTTCAACCTTTTTCAAGGTAAGCCTCTCAGCAGCATCGACACAAGTAAATCCATCAAGGAGTGAAATGCCCTGCTCACCAATAAAAAATGGCGCTGTAAAGAGGTACATTTCATCTACAAGATTGTTTCGCAGAAGGGACCCGTGAATTTTTGCTCCCCCTTCAACCAGGACAGAGGTTATATCAGATTGACCCAATACTGAAAATACATCATGCAGGTCGAGCTGCTCATTATTATCAAGCTTTACCCTCCGGATAATTGCCCCGGCTTCGTGAAGAAGTTGCTCGTTTTTCACAGGAGCATGGGGACCGCAGAATATCCAGATGGGAGATTCGCTCTGCAATCGAAGCATACGAGCTTGAGGCGAAAGCCGCAAGTTGGAATCAAGTATGATTCTTAAAGGATCTTTTGGAGCATGATCGCTGTACAACCGGGTAGTAAGAGATGGATCGTCAATTATTGCAGTGTCTATTCCAACGAGGATCGCATCACTTGAGTTGCGGAGCTGATGGGTAACTTCTCTGGAGTATTCGCCCGTAATCTGTCCACCACTACCTGCACGATACGTTATCTTTCCATCCAGGCTCATACCGGCTTTCATGGTAATCCAGGGCAATCCTGTAGAAGTATGTTTGATAAACGGACGGTTGATCTCACAGCATTCTTTTTCAAGAAGTCCTGTCTCAACAATTATGCCATGTGATTCCAGAAAACTACACCCACCCCCGGCAACAGCAGGGTTTGGATCAGTCATGCCGACAATTACCCTTGCAATTCCTGCTTCCAGTATTGCATGTGTGCACGGAGGAGTTCTGCCGGTATGATTACATGGCTCCAGGGTAACATAAAGTGTAGAATTTGGAGTGTTTGCACCTGCATCTGCGATGGCATGAACTTCAGCATGGGGTGTGCCGGCTTTTTTGTGATATCCTTTCCCTACAACACTGTCCTCACTGACAATAACAGCACCTACACAGGGATTCGGAGAAGTCCTGCCCAACCCTTTACGGGCTAATTCAAGGGCAAGATTCATATAATGAGAATCTTTTTTTGACATGGAAACAATGCTGCGCAGATCAAATGAAAAGAGGTATTTTAAAATGATTTACTATCAGCTCTGAGAACCGTCTTTTTCCTGGAGGAAACCTTTCAATTCGTGCATAAATTCGTTCACATCCTTAAACTGACGATATACAGAGGCGAAACGAACATAGGCAACTACGTCAAGATCAGGCAATGCTTCCATTACCCATTCGCCAATCTTGGTTGTCGGGATCTCCTTTCCTCCGGTATCCTGAAGTCTTCCTTCAATAGCGTCAACAAAACGGTCAATATCAGCCATGCTGACAGGTCTCTTTTCACAAGCTTTTTCCAGCCCGCCAACAATCTTGCCGCGATCCCAAGGCTCACGCCTTCCATCTTTTTTGACAAGCATGGGCAGCATCACCTCGATGCGTTCATACGTTGTGAATCGCTGGTTACACTCGATGCATGCTCTGCGTCGCCGAGTAATTGTCTTGTCCTTGTTCAGTCGCGAATCAATTACTTTATTGTCCAGATGGCCACAATATGGGCATTTCATCGGTATAATCCCCTGTGTTATTGTTAATCTAATCTCTTAATTACCAGCGTAGAGAGGCAGTCTGTTGCACAATTGCATAACAATCTTTCTGATCTCTGCTATTTCAGACGCATCACGATTGCTTATGACTGTATTTATCCAATCGCCGATCTGTTCCATTTCTTTTTCTTTTAAACCACGTGTTGTCACCGAAGGTGTACCTATTCTGATACCACCGGTCACAAAACGAGATTCCGTATCAAATGGAATTGCGTTTTTGTTCACTGTAATGCCTGCCTGTTCAAGCAGGTTCTCAGCCTCTTTACCGGTGATATCTTTATTTTTGAGATCAACGAGCAGCAAATGATTGTCAGTGCCTCCGGAAACAATACGAAATCCATGTTTATTCAGCCTGTTGGCGAGTACAGCGGCATTAGTAATAACCTGTTGCTGGTAATTTCTGAATTGCTGGGTCATGGCCTCTTTGAAGCCGACAGCCTTAGCGGCTATGACATGTATCAGGGGACCGCCCTGGATACCTGGAAAAATATTGGAATCAAGCATTTTTCCAAATTTTTCTTTAGCCAGAATTAGCCCTCCTCTGGGCCCACGTAATGTTTTATGGGTAGTTGAGGTAACAAAGTCTGCGTATGGCACCGGAGACGGATGCACACCGGCAGCAACCAATCCGGCAATATGGGCCATGTCGACCATAAAATACGCTCCAATCTGGTCTGCAATCCGTCGGAATGCCTCAAAATCGATAAAACGGGGATAGGCACTGGCTCCTGCCACTATCATTTTTGGTCTGTTTTCGAAAGCTACTCTTTCAACCTCTTCCATGTTGATAAACTCTGTCTTATTGCTTACCCCGTAAGAAACAAAATTAAACAGCTGACCGGAAAAGTTCACCGGGCTGCCGTGGGTCAAATGACCGCCATGAGCGAGGTCCATACCCAGAACCTTGTCGCCGGGCTTTAAAGTGGCAAAATACACTGCCATATTGGCCTGGCTGCCTGAATGAGGCTGAACATTAGCATACTCAGCCTTGAAGAGTTCACATGCCCTGTTGATCGACAGGGTTTCAACCTCATCAGCGTAATCACAACCACCGTAATAGCGGCGGTTTGGATACCCTTCAGCGTACTTGTTGGTAAAAATTGATCCCTGGGCCTCAAGGACAGCTGGTGATGCAATATTTTCCGAAGCTATCATTTCAAGCTGGTTTGCTTGGCGATCCTGTTCTTTTTGAATCAGCTGATGTATATCGGGATCAGTTTCTTTCAATGTTGCCATTCTTCATTACCTTTCATTCCTATATTGATATTCAGCCGAGCAGGTGTTTGACTGCAAAGTAAATGTCAAAAAAAAACCGGCAAGTCCTGTTATACAAGGCCACCGGTTACCATGCAAGTATTGCGTTCTATTAATCTGAATAACTATTCCACTCGTAGAATCCTATAAACTTTCTGTGAAGTTTATCCCCATGTATTCTACAGGCTCAGCTTAGCAGATCAAGACGGCGTTGATGACGTCCTCCTGCAAATTGCGTGTGAATCCACACTCTGACAATATCAAGTGCAACTTCGGTACCAATTACCCTGCCTCCGATACAGAGAATATTGGCATTATTATGCTCCCTGCTCATTCGAGCTGTGAAGGCCTCATGGCAGAGTGCCGCACGTATTTCCCTGTACCTGTTAGCCGCAATGGACATGCCTATTCCTGTACCGCATATGAGTATTCCAAAATCATATTCACCTGAACGCACATTTTGGCATACCTTGTTGGCAAAATCGGGGTAATCAACAGAGTCCTCAGAATAGCAGCCGGTATCGACCACTTCGACCTTCTCGCCAACCAGATACGAAATGATTAGATTTTTCAGCTCGTATCCGCCATGATCACAGCCAACAGCTATTTTCATCATAATCTCCCGGAAAAAAAATTAACGGTCAAACCGTTTCATAATGATAACACCGTTGGTGCCACCGAAACCGAACGAATTTGACATGACGGTTTTGACCGGCAACTCCCTTGCGGAATTTGGAACATAGTCCAAATCACAATCAGGGTCAGGGTTCTCCAGGTTAATGGTTGGAGGTATTATACCGTGGTGCAGAGTGAGAGCACTAAATACGGCTTCAATTCCGCCGGCACCTCCTAGCATATGGCCGGTCATGGATTTAGTGGAACTCAGGCAAAGTTTGTAGGCGTGATCGCCGAAAACAGTTTTCACGGCCCTGGTTTCACAACGATCATTCAAAGAGGTCGATGTGCCGTGTGCATTGATATAGTCAATATCCTCAGGATTCATACCAGCATCATTCAGGGCTTTTCTCATACAAAGCGCTCCTCCTTCTCCGCTTTCGGGAGGGGCGGCGATATGATATGCATCGCTTGATTGACCATAACCGGCCATCTCTGCATATATTTCAGCACCCCGTGCCTTGGCATGTTCAAGCTCTTCAAGGATTAACATACCTGCACCCTCGGCGATAATGAACCCGTCACGATCACGGTCAAATGGGCGTGATGCTGCCTGTGGATCATCGTTCCTGGTCGACAACGCTTTCATTGAAGCAAAACCGCCAACCGCCAGGGGACATACAACAGATTCGGTTCCTCCGGTAATGGCCATGTCACAATCACCATAGGTAATGCTTCTGTACGCTTCTCCGACAGCATGAGTTCCAGCTGCACACGCTGTTGTCAAAGCCAGATTTGGCCCTTTGGCTTTAAAACGCATGGAGATATGACCGGAAGCCATATTTGGAATGATACGTGGTATCAGAAACGGCGTGATTCGGCGGGGACCTTTATTCAACAACACCTCATGATATTGTTCTATAGTGGGCAACCCCCCCATGCCGCATCCGGTAATAACTCCCACACGCTCTGATTCAGACTCATCCAGTTGGAGACCGCTGTCCTGAAATGCGTACTCTGCCGCAGCCATTGCATATTGCACAAACAGGTCGAGATTTTTAGCCTGCTTGGCTTCAAAGAAGTCTTCAGGGTTGAAATCTTTTACTTCTGCTGCGATCTGCGAAGCATGGTTTGAAGCATCAAAATGTGTTATGCGGTCAATGCCAGACTGTCCTTTTACAAGGGCATCCCACGTTTTAAGGGTGCCTGTACCCAGAGGTGTAACGAGGCCTATGCCTGTAACAACTACACGACGTGACACTATTAAACTCCGAAATTATCCCTGTAGATTGTCAACAAAGTTAATAGCATCCTGAACCGTGGTTATTTTTTCTGCTTCCTCGTCAGGTATTTCCACGTCAAACTCTTCTTCCATGGCCATAATCAACTCAACCAGGTCGAGGGAGTCAGCTCCCAGATCATCCACAAAAGATGCACCGGAGACAACCTTATCTTTGTCCACACTGAGCTGTTCGACAATGATGTCAATCATTTTACTTTCAACCGCCATTGTTTTAATCTCCTCTAGATTGTAATGAAGTTGAGATTCCTTCTTTTTCTTACCTCAGAGTTTCTCTGAAATAAAACCAATTTTTGATATTATATATAAATCAGGGATTACCCTTTAATTATTCGCTATCATTTTTGCAATGGAAAGATGTTCGTTTTCATAAAAACATGCAAAAAATAATGATTCTGTGTTGTGACGAGTGTATTACCTTTGTGACCGTTTACCCTGTTATACTCTTTCAAGTACTCCCGGGTTACTTTTTCATCAGTTACCCATATACATGCCGCCGTTGACATGGAGGGTCTGTCCTGTCATGTAGCCGCTGTCAGGAGACGCCAGAAATGCTACAGCTGCCGCTACGTCTTCCGGCTGTCCCAGGGTCCCAAGCGGTATCTGCGCCTTGATAGCATCCTGGATTTCTTCGGAGAGTTCGCTGGTCATATCTGTAATAATGTAACCCGGAGCTACACAGTTAACGGTAATGCTCCGGCCTGCAAGCTCCCTGGCCATTGACTTTGTCAATCCCACGAGACCAGCTTTCGCAGCAGCATAATTTACCTGACCGGCATTTCCGAGAAATCCTATCACAGATGTAATGTTGATAATACGGCCCCATCGGTTCTTCATCATCCCTTTCATGACCGCCTTGCTGCAGGTAAATGCACCCTTAAGGTTTGTGTTTAACACACTGTCCCAATCTGAGTCCTTCATTCTTGCCATGAGACCGTCGCGGGTAATACCGGCGTTGTTAACTAGAACATCGACAGATCCATGGGTACTTGTAATATCCTTGACTGCTTCCTGGACCGCAGATGAATCAGATACGTCAAAACAGCTCAAAAACCCCTTTCCACCATTTTCCTGGATACAAGAAAGTGTTTCTTCGGCTGCTGTAGAGTTGCTCACATAATTTATTCCGACGGTGGCCCCCATACCGGCTAGACGGACACAGACATTCTGCCCGATACCCCTGCTGCCCCCGGTAACCAATACAATTTTGTCGTTTAATAATGTCATCAGCTTCGACTCTCTCTTATTTTAGATGTGAGAAGAGGAACAATATCGAACAGGTCACCAATAAGACTGTAGGTAGCTATATCGCAAATCGGAGCTTTTTCGTCCTTGTTTATAGCCACGATTGTGTCAGCAGATTGCATACCGACGGCATGCTGGATTGCGCCGGAAATGCCGCAAGCAATATAGAGTTTGGGACATACTGTTTTACCGGTTTGTCCAACCTGATGGGGATAAGGTATCCACCCAGAGTCAACAGCTGCACGAGAAGCTGCAACTGCCCCGCCAAGCTCTTCTGCGAGCTCCCTGATCAGCTCAAAACCTTTTTCACTGTCCAGACCCCGGCCACCGGCAATGAGAATTTCGACCTCTTGAATATTTACGTTGTCCTGTTCACTTTGAACTGACTCGATTACTTCAACCTTGGACTTGAGAGACTCTTCAGAAGGAACAATCCGTATCACCTCACCCTGGCGACTGGGGTCAGGCTGGGCCGGTTTCATGACCTTGGGGCGTACAGTTGCCATTTGTGGCCTGGAATGAGGACATTCAATAGTTGCCATGATATTGCCACCGAAAGCAGGTCTGGTCTGGAGCAGCATCCCGTCTTCCTGGCGAATGGAAAGCTGGGTGCAGTCTGCCGTCAATCCTGCACCGAGGGTATTGGCAACCTGTGGAATAAAAGATCTCCCAATGGCTGTAGCGCCGGCTAAAACCACCTCAGGTTTGAATTCCCGAACGAGATCTTCAAGTACACGGCCGTATATGTCTTCCCTGAACTGCTCAAGCTGGGGATCATCAGCAAAATAAACTTTGTCCGCACCGGAAGCTACCAGGGAACCAACGTGCTTTTCAACACCGGACCCAAAAATGACCGCACTCAGCTGCACACCTCGCTGATTAGCCAGTTGCCGTCCGATCCCCAACAATTCATACGAGACAGCAGCTACTTTGCCATTGCGGTATTCGGCAAACACCCATATGCCTGACCATTCATCAAGGTCAGCCTGGACGGTTTTTTCAGTACCTTCTATATGAAGAGCCTCCGGTTCGCAGGTATCAACACAACTACCGCATAGTGTACAGTTATCATCTACAACAGCACACCCTTCCACAACGGTTATGGCTCCAAAAGCACAGTTTTCCTCGCAGACACTACATCCGATACACTTATCACAGTCAATTATAAGCATTTATTCTTCCACAATGATACGTAAACCCTGGCAAGTGAGCACAGTGCTTTATATATCCTAGAGATACCCTTTAAGTTCTTTAACAAGCTGGGTTACCTGTTCTTCTGGAGAACCGTTGAAAACTGTGCGGTCCCCACGGGGCTTGGGGGTAAAAACCTTTACAACCTGTGTAGGAGACCCTGAAAGGCCAATATATTTCTCCTCTGCATCAATATCAGATGCAGACAGAACCTTGATATCCGCTTTCTTGGCCTTTATTTTTCCTTTAAGGGAGGGGACCCGCGGCTCATTTATATCTTTAACGACCGTGAGAAGAGAAGGAAGAGGGAGGCGAACAACATCGTATCCGTCATCCATCATCCTTTCAACAAGGATGAAGTCGTCATCAAGTTCCCTTACTTTTTGGACGCAGGTGATATAAGGCATATTGAGCTGGCAGGCCAGACCTGGCCCAACCTGTGCTGTGTCACCATCTATTGCCTGTTTACCGCAAAGGATCAGGTCAAATTCCCCCTGAGACCTGGCTGCCATACCCAGTGTGTAAGAAGTTGCCCAGGTATCAGCTCCGGCAAAAGCCCTGTCAGAAACAAGAACACCTTCATCTGCACCGCAGGAAATAGCTTCACGCAACACCGCTTCTGCCTGGGGAGGGCCCATTGACAAGACTGTCACGGTACCACCATTTTCTTCTTTTATCCGAACAGCCTCTTCAAGTGCATGACGATCAAAGGGGTTCATAATGGATTCAACACCCTCACGAGCCATCGTGTTGGTTACAGGATCAAGCCTGACATCCTTTGTGTCAGGTACCTGTTTAATACAAACTAATATATTCATACAAGCTGTCCGGATTTGTTTACGCGTATTCCTTATTCAGCTCCTGCCCTACAACATTTCGCTGAATCTGGTTAGTACCCTCATAAATCTGCAGGATTTTAGCATCCCGCATCATTTTCTCAACCGGATACTCTTTCATGTAGCCATATCCGCCAAGGACCTGCACAGCATCAGTGGTGACCTTCATTGCCATATCAGTAGCAAAAACCTTGCACATGGAGGATGCTTTACTCATATCCTTGGGATGAGCATCAATATGACGGGCTGCAGAGTACACAAGTGACCTGCCGGCCTCAATTTGAATAGCCATGTCAGCAAGCATATGCTGTATAGCCTGAAAGGCGATAATCGGTTTGCCAAACTGTACACGCTGCTTGGCATAGATTACTGCCTCATCAAGAGCTGCCTGTCCAAGGCCAATACCAAGAGAAGCAATACCGGGCCTGGATACGTCAAGTGTTTTCATGACTGTAATAAAACCGGTACCTTTCCTGCCAATGAGCCTGTCCAATGGTATCCGGCAATCCCTCATGATAAGTTCTCTGGTGGCAGATGAGCGGATCCCCATTTTATCTTCCTTTTTTCCATAGGAAAAACCGGGATCGCCATCCTCAACAACGAACATTGATGCACCACGAGCACCCTTTGCAGGATCTGTAATAGCAACAATTGTGTATATTTGGGACTCGCCTCCGTTTGTGATCCACTGTTTGGTACCATTCAGCACCCACTCATCACCGTCAAGCACAGCTGTAGTCTGTACTCCTGAAGCATCACTGCCCGCATTTGCTTCGGTAAGTCCAAATGCAGCCCATTTCTCGCCGGAGGCTATATCAGGCAGGTATTTTTGCTTCATTTCATCGCTCCCTGCGATCAATACGGGAAAAATACCAAGAGCACTGGCGGCATAGCTTGTAGCAACACCGACACATCCCCGTGACAACTCTTCAAGTGCAAGTACTATTTCAAAACAGCCACCGCCAAATCCTCCGTAATCTTCGGGGATAAAAATGCCAAAAAGGTCGGCTTTGGACATGTCCTGCAAAATAGAAGTGGGAAACTCGTTTTTCTCATCAAGTTCTGCCCGCCTGGGAATGATTTTTTCATCGGTAATCTCCCGGGCAGTCTCAGCTATCATCTGCTGTTCTTCTGTTAAAAAATAGTCCAAGGTATTCTCCTTTTACCAACGCATAAGCATTGATCCCCATGTAAAACCGCCGCCAAATGAACAGAACAACAGAAGGTCACCCCGGTTCATCTTCCCCTGACGATTAGCTTCATCCAAGGCAATTGGAATACTTGCCGCCGATGTATTACCATATTTATTAACGTTTATATAGACCTTTTCCCGAGAAACATCCAACCGTTCCACCAGCTTGTTTAATATTCGGATATTCGCCTGATGGGGAATCATCAAATCCACATCGTTTACGGTTAAATTGTTTCTCTCGAGAATATCAACAATCGCTTCTTCCATGGCCCTGACAGCATGCTTGAAGACATCGCGCCCCATCATCTTGATGTGACAGCCATTATTATCTTCCTGGATGATTTCAGGATTCAGGCTTTTCGGGCTGTGCATATACAACAGCTTCCAGAGGTTGCCGTCAGAACAGAGCTTCGAATCAACGATCCCAGTACCATCAATGCCTCCTGTTACAACACAGGCGCCCGCACCATCGCCAAAAAGTATACAGGTATTTCTGTCCTGCCAGTTAACATGTGCGGAAAGCGTTTCCGAACCAATAACAAGTATATTTATGTCAGGATTACTGCAAATATTTTTATCTGCCATATCAAGGGCATATAGAAAACCGGCACAGGCAGCGTTCATGTCATAAGCATATGCGTTTGATGCACCTATTTCCGCCTGGACAAAACAGGCGCAGGAAGGCATCATCATATGAGGAGTAAAGGTGGCAACAATGATGAGATCAATGTCTTTCGCATCAATTCCTGACATGGCAAGTGCTTCACGGGCGGCACATGTTGCCAACCGGTAATTTTCCTCGCCTTTGCCGGCAATTCTGCGGGTATGTATTCCGGTCCGGGTCGTTATCCACTCATCAGATGTATCGACCATTTTCTCCAGGTCAAAATTCGTCAATTTCCTTTCAGGAAGACAGGAACCGGTACCTATAACAGAAGCATGTTTCATGAATTTTCACCGGCTCCTTCAGGAGGCATAATCTTCAAGGGCTTCTAGAATTTCACTATTGACCCTGTTTCTGATCATCACTGACGCGACTTCAATGGCATTTTTGATTGCAGTGGCATTTGATTTGCCGTGACTGACAATGCCAACACCATTTATGCCAAGCAGTGGTGCACCCCCATATTCTGCATAATCAACCCGTTTGCGAAAATTAGCAAAAGCCTTGCGGATCAGGAGATAACCAAGTTTTGCCCTGAAAGATTTTTCTATCTCGCTCTTGAGCATTTTCATCGCCGCTTCAGCGAGCCCCTCACTCACTTTTAAGGAGATATTTCCAACAAAACCATCACAGACTATAACATCGATATCTCCCTGGTATACATCCCTTCCCTCAACATTACCGATAAAGTTCAGAGAAGTATTTGATAACAGATCATGGGCCTCCTTAACGAGAGAGTTGCCTTTGCCAGCCTCTTCACCTATACTGAGCAGCCCTACCCTTGGTTTTGGTATACCAAGCACCTTGCCGGTGCAGGATGATGCCATAATAGCAAACTGCACAAGGTGTTGAGGTCTGCAGTCAACATTGGCCCCCAGATCCATAATCATAACTGGATTTTTCAGGGTGGGAAACATGCTTGCAATTCCTGGCCGGGATATTCCCTTCAAACGACCGAGCTTTCTTACGGCAGAAGCCATTGTCGCCCCGGAATTTCCGGCAGAAACAACAGCATCGGCATGTCCATTGCGCACCAGGTCAAACCCGACCATAATTGTGGAATCTTTTTTCCGGCGGACAGCTTCTACAGGAGATTCGTGCATCCTGATCGTCTCGGGTGCATGCTCGATATGCAAACGATCTGATAAGCTACTGTCCAGTGCTTGTTCAGACAGTTGACTTTCAAGAAAATCCTCAGGTCCAAGCAGGATGATTTCAAAGTCGGTATTATTACGGAGAGCAGATAAGGCTCCTTGAATGATTAGCCCTGATCCACGGTCTCCGCCCATTGCATCGAGCGCTATTCTCACTATAATTCCTAGCCGAGGTCGTCCTCAAGACGAATGACAGACATGTTTTTATATGTCCCGCAGCTGCCGCAAAGTCGATGCGGCAATTTAGGTTCACCGCATTCAGGGCATGAAGCTATGCTTGGCGCTTTTAATGCGTCATGTGATCTGCGTTTTCTTGTTCTCGAACGTGAATGTCTTCTTTTTGGTAAAGCCATCAGGATTCCTCCATTATTTATTCGTTATCAATCTCATTATTTTATGTGTGTTATGAATCAGGACTGTCTTTCCAACTGCTCCCCATCCGTTCAATTATTTTTTCTTCAGCTTGGCCAGAACCGCAAAAGGTGAATCTTTCTTCTCCAGTTCACAGGTACAGCTTTCACTGTTTAAACTTGCACCGCAAGTAGTACACAGTCCAAGGCAGAAATCTCCGCAAAGTTTTTTTTCCGGCAAAGCCAGTAATATCTGCTGCCTGAGTAAATCTCCAAAATCTATTGCTGGTTCATCAAGCAGAACTGTATCCAGGTCAGTTGATGAACCTACAAGGTCATGCACTCTCCAGTGACGTGCAGGATCATTGACCTCAAGAATCAACTGAAACGATACATCAACAGGATAAGGATATTCCGTGAGGCAACGATCACATTCAAGCAGGAGTTTCCCATGCAATTGCCCCTGCACCTCAATTTTGCTCTCACCCTTTTTTGCAAAGAATAGCTTTGCCGAAACAGGCCCATCTCTCTTTACAATATCATCTGGAAACCATGACAAATCACGGGGTTTCAGATGAATCCCGTCTTCAGGTATTTCGGAGAACGAAATAGAATAGTGCATTTCGCCCTTCTAGATAATAATTAAAATTTTAAAAATTAATGAATATACACAATAATAAATACATAAGCTACGAGAAAATTATCAGCGCCGAATTACTTGTGAAAAATTGAAGTGGACAGGTTTTTAAATTGACAAAAGGGGTGTGAGGCAGGCACAAAATGTCACAGGTCCCTCCTTTGTTCTTATGAGCAAAGGAATCAGAGATAACTGTTCATTTGCGGTTACTGATGAATGTCCTTGTATAATTCATGAACCTCTTGTTGTAATATCCGTAGGACAGAGTTTTGTGGTTGCCTCAAGTTCTTTGACCTTGTCCTCAAGCTGTTGAATCAGGGAGGCATACCCGTCTTTTCTCAGGATTTCCTTGAACTGCTCCATATAATTGCGGACCAGGCTGACGTTCTCCACAACGATATCATAAACTTTCCAGTCCTGTCCTTTTAAAACCATTATATAGGAAACCGATATAGCCTTTTCCTTGTCAATTATCAGCGTATTGACCTGGGCCTTGACCGGGTCCCGTTCGCCTTTAATGCGTTGGTCCATAAACTCGACTTTCTGATTCGAGTAATCTTCTATTTTACCTATATAAGCGTGTTCAAGAAGGGTCGTGAAAAGATCAATAAAAAGCTGCTTTTCTTCCTGCGAAAGTTTTCTCCACTGTTTGCCCAGGACCCTTTTAGACATTTCGGGAAAATCTAAACGTTCTTGCGCAACCTTCATCACTTTTTGACGCCTTTCAAAGCATTTCTCAAAACCTTGCAGATCTGGGTCAGTCAGGATAACAACTATTCTGTCAACAAAAGGACGCATCTGTTCCGTTGGGTCAGGAATCGCCTTTACTGCCTCAGCCGATGAGGAAAAAAGAGTAAACAAGGGCATCAACAGTAAAAAAATTATTCCTGCAAATTTTCTGCTATACATAATTCACCTTTAAGGGTCCTTCAACATGGATGACAAGAGGCTTTTATAATGGCTGTTTTTAAAAAAATAAAGATTCTGCAGTGTAACAGTTTGAAATCCACTTGCGTAAATTTACTCTTAGCTGTTGGAGAAGAATTCATCATTATTTATGCTGCGTTATTCACCCACATCCTCTGTAAATGGACGATCTCTGAGTTTCCTGCGATACTGAAAATATGCGTTGCGAAAGGCAACGTATGGATCAAAAAATACCTGTTTCAGTTCTTCATATTCTCCAAGGTGCATGGAAAGTTTATTTGTTTCCTTGCCCAAATAGATTCCACTCATTACATAAATATCATCAGTCCATGCGTAATAGGGTGTCATGCCGAAGCTATCGACTACCGTCCCTGTAAAATCACGCACGGTGGAGGGACCAAACAGTGGAACGACAAGATAGGAACCGTCACCTACCCCCCACGTACCAAGAGTTTGTCCAAGTGTTGCTTCAATGGGCGGAAACTCAAATACCCGGTCTGCACAGTCCGCCAGGCCGTAAATACCGCAGGTAGAGTTAATCAAAAAACGAGCAAAAACGTCCCCCGCATCAGAAAAACGCCCTTGCAGGAGAGTGTTAACCAAGCGTACCGGTTCCTCAAGGTTTCTGAAAAAATTATAAACACAGAGTCGTATATCATAGGGAAGAACATGGCTATATGCTGTTGCAACAGGTTCAAGCACCCAGATGTACATTTTATCGTTAAACTGAAAAACTACTCTGTTAATTGATTCCAGCCTGTCAAGATTATACTCTGAAATATCCGGATCCTCTTCATAAAAATCATCACTTAAAAAATCGATTTCATCGTCACCGGCAAACCCATGCCCACCTGTAAACAAGGCTGTCCCCAAAATAAAAAAAAGGGACAGGAAAAAATTGTAAAAACGTCTACGCCTCATAATTCTGACCAAGTGGTTATTCTACCTTTCCGAAGGCAAACCTGGAAATCAGGGATTCGATGTCAATAGCGGACTCAGTTTCAGTTATAATGTCACCTTCCTTGAAAATTTCCTCATCGCCTCCAAGGCTGATCTGTATAAATTTATCACCGATAATTCCCATCGATTTAACAGAAGCAATGGAATCCACAGGAATTTCTACATTGCGATTTATCTGCATGGCAACCATGGCATATGAATCTTCGTTAAGCGTCAGATCTCGAACAGTACCAACTTTAACACCGGCAATCTGGATATCAGCCCCGGATTTGACACCGGAAATATTACTGAATTCGGCATTAATGTTATAGGTCCTGCTTCCAGTTATAAAGGGTACTTCTCCAAGCTGCAGAGCCAACCATCCCAAAGCTAGAAATCCGACGATGAGAAAGAGACCGACAAATAAATCAATATATGTATTTTTCATTATGTTACCCTGTTCCCGTCATGACTGTTATCATGGTTCATGGTCATTTCATAAAACTCCTGGATATATGGTTTGGCAGAGTGTTGTATTTCATCAGGTGTAGAAAAAACATCAATTTCGCCCTTATTAAGAATAACAATCTGGTCTGCCAAGGTAAAAACCTTGGGGATATCATGACTGACTATAACAGCAGTATATCCTATATGGTCTTGGTTCCTGGAAAACATATCATAAATTTCACTGGTCATCAGAGGGTCAAGCCCTGTTGTCGGTTCATCAAACAGGACAATCTGGGGATCAAGCTGGAGTGCACGTGCCAGTCCGACTCTTTTTTTCATGCCACCGCTTAACTGTGCCGGGTACTTGTTTTCGTGCCCTGCCAGCTCAAGATCATTCAGGGTTGACATGACCCTCTCCTGAATTTCGTGGCCTTTAAGCCGTATACGCTCTCTCAAAGGTAATGCTACATTTTCGTAAACAGTGAGTGAATCAAAAAGTGCCGCTCCCTGGAAAAGAACTCCAAATTTTGTTCTCAAACGGCGCAAACTTTCACCTCTCAACCGGGAAACATCCTGTCCATCTACGAGTACATGTCCGCTGTCCTGACTCATAAGTCCCAGAATAAGCTTCAGGGTTACACTTTTCCCTTGACCACTACCCCCTGCTATTACAGTTGTTTTGCCTCGGGGAACACTGAAATTAACACCGTCAAGCACCACATGACGCCCTTCCCGCCCCATAAAAGACTTGGTGACATCGATAAAACGGATCACCTTGTCAGTGTTGTTATCAAGATTATCTTTGTTCATTCTCAAAGGATAATTGCTGTTAAAAGATAATCAAAAATAAGTACCGAAATAGATGAATATACTACAGCCTGGGTCGTGACCCTGCTGACACTTTCAGCTCCGAATCCAGCACCCCTTATCTGCTGCACAAAATACCCACGGCCGGTACATATCCAGACAAGGAGAAGGGCAAAGACAAAAGATTTTATAATACCGAGGTTTATATCGTGATTTGTCACGCTCTGTACCATTCCGCTGTAAAAAGAACCACCATTAACTCCCATCAACTTTACTCCGGCCAGGTATCCTCCAAATATACCGACTATATCAAATAACGCGGTAAGCAGGGGAACGGATATTATTGTGGCAATAAATTTTGGTGAAATAAGGTACCTGAAGGGATCAACAGCCATACATTCAAGCGCGTCAATCTGTTCGGATATTCTCATTATTCCAATCTCGGCACACATGGCAGACCCCGCCCTGGCAGTGACCATCAGGGCTGTGAGTATAGGTCCTAATTCCATGATTAGAGTAAGAGAAACAGCAGAACCGAGCATTCCCTCGGCCCCGAATTTATGAAGAGAATAGTATCCCTGTAACCCGAGAACCATGCCGGAAGAGAGAGCTGTGAAAAATATAACAGCGATTGAGCCGGTCCCTATGAAGTGAAGCTGCTTGACGACTTCTCTGAACCGGAACGGATGCTTGAAAATACCGATTATCGAATACACTAAAAAAAGACCCATACGACCCAGATCATCCAGAATATAAACCACCTGGTTGCCGGTATAGGCTATCGGCCTGAGAAATCGAGGAATATCCGAATAGTACAGATTAGTTCTCATAATATAACTAGCTTAAATTAAAGGCATTACCTTAAACAAGAATTTTCATTTTTAACATAGTCATGAAGGAAAGAGTATGTATTTTTGCCCAGAAATAATAAATAATAACATAAAGTCACAATGCCCGGGAACATGAGATTGATTTTATTATTAAACTGACAAAAGGACGTGCTGCATCCATGGTTGGCAAGATTACTTGTGTACCTTCCTGAAATGATCAAAGCCAATATAACTGATATCAACAGCTGGGGCCATTTGTTGATCTGGGCTACCTTGTATTAAACGTACACCTTTTTCTTCTTCAATATGACCTATTTTCGTTAATGCTACTTCCCAGCTTTCTGCAGCACCCATGATTTTGTCGGTATGTTCATCAGGAACAGTAAAAATCAATTCGTAATCTTCGCCTCCTGCCAGCATCCACTGCAAGTAATCCTTTCCCAGTAGGCGAGCTGTGCTTTTCAATTCATCCTTTGCCGGCAGAAGTTCGGAGTATATCACAGCACCTTTTCCACTTTCATTACAGAGATGCGCGAGATCTGTTGCCAATCCATCTGAGAGGTCCATCATGGAATTTACCTGACCGCTTTGAGCAAGAAGATGGCCAAGCCGAAGTTGAGCATGAGGATTCAAATGATGCTCAGCCAGGATTATTCCACCCGTCCCAGCTTCTTCTATCCGGCCGCTCCTGAAGAGTTCAAGGCCCGCTGCGGAGTTTCCCAGTGATCCGCTGACCCAAATATTGTCACCGGCCTGTGCCCCGTTTCGATACAGGACCTGATGAGCTGCTATTTCTCCAATGACAGTTAAGGTTATCAGTATGCCTCCGGAGCTTCTTACAGTATCACCACCGGCAAGGAAACATCCATATTCTTCACATGACTCAGCCAGACCTTTTGAAAAGAGTTCAAGCCATTCTGTATGAAAATCGGGGGGCAACCCCAGGGAAAGAAAAAGAAAAAGAGGCGTTCCGCCCATGGCCGCAATATCACTGGCATTAACTGTGACTGACTTACGGCCGAGTTTGTCCGGAGGATGCCAGTCCAGGTTAAAGTGTACTGACTCAACAAGTGTGTCCATGGTGACCAGCCAAAACCGATCACGGTCTTTTTTTATAACAGCACAGTCGTCACCTATTCCTCTGACCAGATCTTTGTTGTCAGTACCGGCATGTTTATGCAGCAGATTTATAATATCTGTTTCGTTCACGGTCTGTTAAATTCTTCCGGATAATTTTTCGGCAGGTAGGAGTTTAAATAAGCACGCACTTCAGCTCCATCTTCACAGCGCAGAATTTTTTCACCAAGATCAGATAACTTGCTCGTGCAGGACTTACGGAGCAAGCGCTTTACAAAGGGCAAGGCAGACGGCCGCATGCTCAACTCATCAGCACCCAACCCCAACAGGACAGGAACAGTCATGACATCTCCAGCCATCTCACCGCAGACAGACACTTCTATACCTCTTGCGTGCCCGGCATCTATAGTTTTCTTGACCATACGTATTACAGCCGGATTTAAGGGATCATACATATGAGCAACATGCTCGTTCCCGCGATCAATAGCCAGTGAATACTGAATCATATCATTCGTACCGATGCTGAAATAATCAACCCCCTGTGCCAAAGAATCCGCCATCATGACAGCGCTGGGAACTTCAATCATGATTCCCATTTCGACACCAGGATCAAGGGGTATTCCTTCATCCCGCAGTTGGTCCTTTACGCTGTTAACAAGCTGTTTTACTCTTTCAAGTTCATCCAATGAGGAAATCATTGGAAAAAGAATACGTAAATTTCCATATACCGAGGCACGAAGCATGGCGCGAAGCTGCATAATAAAAAGATCCGGTTCCTTGAGCGAATATCGAATTGATCGAAGGCCAAGTGCCGGATTACGTTCCAGGTCAAGACGCAGACCGTTGGTTGGAAGATGTTCAACAAATTTATCTCCACCGACATCAAGAGTTCGTATTGTTACCGGAAGCGGTGCCAGGGTAGAAATGAGGGTTTTATAAGCCTGAAAAAATAATTCTTCATCAGGGGCTTTCTGCCGGTGAAAGTAGTCAAATTCACTCCTGAATAAACCTATTCCCTCGGCACCGAATTGCTGCACTGTCTGCAATTCGTCAAGGGTTTCTATGTTCGCCGCAAGTCTGACACGGAAACCATCCATTGTTTCAGAACTGAGATGGATATAAAAACCAATGTCATCAGAAAAAGCCTTATACTGTCTGCTGTATTCCTGGTACTGAAGAATCTGGTCCGGTACCGGATTGAGGAAAACCTTTCCGCTGTGACCATCCAACATCATGGTATCGCCGGTTGCGCACTTCCTGGTTATCTGCTCCACACCTAAAACGGCTGGAATCCCAAGTGACCTGGCGACAATAGCTGTGTGCGAAGTGACCCCCCCTTTTTCTGCGACAAATCCAAGAACATTTTCGGAACGCAACCGTAAAGCATCTTCCGGTGAAAAATCATAGGCTACAACTATGACCTGGTCATCAACGTCCGCAAACGGATCACCCTCGCGGCCTGACAGAATACCGAAAACCCTGTCTGCGACATGTTTGACATCCGAGTATCGTTCCCGAATATACGGGTCCTCTATGTCGTTGAATTTCTTTTTTATCCTTCCCAGAGATTTAGCCAGGGCCCATTCGGCATTAATATTTCTGTTATTTATTATTTCTACTGTGCGGTCGACTATCATCCGGTCGCGGACCATCAGAACATGACTATCGATGATTGACAGGGCGTCGGAAAGATCTTCGGCCAGATGGCTTCGCAAATGAACGAGTTCCTGCTCAGCCTGATCAATGGCCAGCATAAACCTGTTCACCTCGTTATCAATATTTTCAGGGGCAAGATGGTACCATCCCGCTTTTCTGGTGTGTCTTCTGAGAACGAGAATTTTACCGACTGTGATGCCGGGCGAGGCCCCGATTCCATATAAGGTCGTCGGCTGCCCTGCAGTTTTCCCGTTGAGATTATTATTGCCTGATGGGGTCAAGTTTCATTTCTCACAGTTAAACAGTTTCTTCACTTCTGGAATCGCTTTTTCAGGCTCTTCCCCTGAAATCTTTAACGTGAAACTAGAGCCATAAGCAAGAGACATTCCCAAAACATCCAGTACCGAGGAACAATCAATAATCTCATCTCCGTTTACGATTGCAAATGTTAGGTTGTAGTTATCTGCAATTCCAGCAAGTTTTGTTGCGACCCTGCTGTGTACTCCATTTCTATTATTAACCGTTATTATTCTTTGTACGGATTTCATTTTACTCTACTCAAAGGATTTCGTTTTTTTCCTGCATTTATATTCGCTTCCTGCGATTTATTATCTGATAAGGATGAATCCTGTCCAGCATCAAGGTAAACAGCCTGCATAAACCGTTTTGCTCCCTGCATAGTGAATGTTTCCTGTCCGGTAAACTGCGGTTCCCGTAATATCCAACTTATTTTCTGCGGCGGCAGTGTAAGAAGATGCAGGTTTACGATCCACCATTCATCTTTTCGTTCTGGATCTCTTTCAACAGAATTTACTACACCATACACTATCAGTTCAGGATCTTTAGAGACAATGATGACATGGTCTCCCGCTTCTGTGGTGTTCTTGAAGGTGACTATTTTTTTTAACTCATCAATCAGCTTATTCATTATATTCTACCGATTCTCACCCTCCAGCTGCAGAGCTGATTTCATTATAATTTCGGTTTCGGTTCTGTATAATCGGCCAGACTTTACTTTGTACATTTTTAGACCTTCAAGTACAGGCAGGATGATTTCGTCGATGACAACCTTATTTTTCGACACCGAGTGCGTATCAAAAAAAGGGAGCAATGTACCGTACCACATCAGCATTTCTTTCAACACATCAACCAGTTCAGCATTTTTATAGTAGACAACCATATTATTTTTTTCAGATAACCCGACATCTATTTTTTTAAATAAAGGGGCTCCAGTAAGCAATTTTCTATCATTTAATAAAATTTTCTCAAGTTGAGTTGAACTGTCGGCAATAACAAGAAAACCATCAGAAAACGTATATGAAGGCTGTACCAGTCCTCCGGCAAGCAAGACAGTGTAAACTTTATTATTGCTGACAACCGATTGTCGAACATGCAGGCCCGCAAAAAGCTTTTCCAGAAGGTGATCAACCTCTTCTGCGTCAGTAACTTTGACCTGCAGGGATATTCTCGGCATAGGAAAAAAACCGGATGACCTGATTTCTGTCACGTTAAGACTTACTTGACTACCCAGCAAAGACAAAAATTCTTCTACGGACAACTCGGTATTATCGAATAACCATGTCTCGAGCTGAAGTAAATAAGGGTGCATAAAGTTATTCGGACCTTTTTGTATGAATGCCCACATTTCACCAGCATCAAAAGCATTGGTCCAAAAATGGGCGAGAATATCATCCGGCAGCGAGGTAAGGACTGTATCAAATTCCGGTTGGTATTTTTGTAACAGGGTGTTTTCAAAATGAACATTATCAGGATTGTATTGAATTACTCCTGTATACCTGAAAAGATTTGCATGAGGTTGTCTGAAAAAAGCAATATATTTCACCGGCAGTTCATCAAACAGGATATTGTTATGAACCGCTGAACCCAGGGCATGAAAGTCCCAGGTTTCCTTAATTCGGTTCAAAATGCTCTGCAGGCTTTTTACATTTACGTAAACAAACTGATCATCACTGCCTCCAGCTCTTTTTTTTAACAAACTGTAGGTGTTGTTATCTTTAAGGCCGGATTGTCCTGTTGTCATGTTCTCAATGGAAATATCAATACAGCTCTTTACCGCCTTCGGAGATAAGGAGGCGATAACAAGACCATCGGTCACAGAAGACGAAAATGACATGCTGTTATTGAAAACGTATGTTCTGATAATCCTTCCTCTGTATGGCTGTTCCGTATACTCAAAATCGCTTGCAAAAAATCTGGAAGAAAAATCAACGATTGACGCTCTGTGCTTAGGACGGGCAATGAGGACCATCATGCGGACCGGATTGTTCTTCTCAATATGAGAATTTCCGGAAGGTAGTTCAGGGATTACCCCAAGCAGGACACGTTTGCCGAATAACTCCCTGAACAGAGGACTTTCTATCGCCCCTTCAAATTGATTAAAACTCTGTATTAACTTCTGGAAATCATTCTCCGGGACACCAAGTTCACTTAAGGCTTCCTGCCATTGTATAGAGGCGACCTGTCTGCCGAGCTTTGATCTTCTGAGCCTGTCGATCGAACCAGCCGGTTCTTTCAGGTCAACCATCAAAGCAGTGTTCCGTGGCAACATGCTTACCGGATCAACAGCACTTTCAATGCCTGATGTAAGAATATAAACAAGAATGCAGAAAACCATGAGAAATAAGAGAAATAAAATAGTTTTATTTCGCTGTGTCAGTATCTTCTGTTGTTTCAAGTTACTATGCATTATCGTCTGTTTGCTTTGTTGGAGGAGTTCTTTTTAGATAATAGGAGAGAAGACCGAACATCACCTTTCTGTCTATTGGTTTCGGCAGATAATCGTCCATGCCGGCTTCCAGACATTTTTTCCGGTCCCCTTCCATGACACAGGCAGTCATGGCTATAATTGGGGTATGACGGGAAGACTCTGATTCCAGAAACCTGATTTTCCTCACGGCCTCATACCCATCTGTTTCCGGCATCTGCACATCCATGAGAATACAATCAAAATATTCATTCTGCCATGCTTCAACAGCTTCTGAACCATTGGTTACGGTTTTTACATTGTAACCGGCAAATTCAAGAAGAGAGACCGCCAGAGTGGTGTTGATCAGGTCATCTTCAGCAAGTAGAATTTTTACCTTATGTGATGTTTCAGCGGTTTGTTGCCGGACATCTTCTGAGCTTTGATCACAGGTTAGCGGTAGCTTGCATACTTCATACAATGGCAGGCTGAACCAGAATCGTGATCCTTTCCCCAATTTGCTCTCAAGCAATATATCCCCTCCCATCAACTGGACAATGCGTTTGGAAATTGGCAGCCCTAACCCTGTCCCGCCGTACCGTCTGGAATGGGAAGAATCCGCCTGGGCAAATGCATGAAAAATGGTATTCTGTTTATCAGGAGAAATACCAATGCCGGTATCAATCACTTCAAACAAAATAAGCCTGTTATCTATGTTCAGTTTACCAGCAACTCCAAGACGCACGGTCACACTTCCCTGCTCTGTAAACTTGATGCCATTACCCACGAGATTGTAAAAAACCTGCATAAGCCTGGTTTCATCTCCATGGACTATATCAGGCACCTCATCGCTTATTTCAAGATTCAAATCCAGTTTTTTGTTCAGAGCCTGAACCGAAAAGCTGCCAGTCACCTCTTGCATCATTGCGCGAATTGAAAACGGAATATTATCAAGCTCCAGCTGTTCCATCTCATTTTTGGAAAAATCGAGGATATCATTGATGATTTTCATCAATCTTTTCGCTGAAGTGAGAACCAGCTTTAATTTTTCCTTTCTTTCCGGTTCCGATTCCCTGTCATGCAGCATTTCAGTAATTCCAATGATCCCGTTCATTGGTGTACGTAATTCATGGCTCATGTTTGCCAGGAACTCACTCTTTGCCTGACTTGCTGCTTCAGCATCAATTATTGCCTGCTCAAGTGCATTTTCAGCTTTTTTTCTTTCACTGATGTCTTCAATAACCCATACTATACCCCTGGAAAGATCGTTCTGGTCAATGGCCTTTCCGCTTAAAGAACATGGTATCATTGTATCGTCTTTTCTCTTCAAAAAATACTCTATGTGTTCCAGGTCACGGACAGCAAGCTGCCGGGAATAGGTCCGCACAAAATTTCGAAAAGAATCCTTGTCCTGAAAAAATATTCTGATATCCTGCCCGGGAAGCTCATCAGCAGAGTACCCTGAAATATCATTCATCTTTTCATTTACACTTGAAATAATGCCATCCCGTACCAGTACAATTCCAACAAGGCTGGTTGCGAGTATTGTTTCCAGTTCACGGCGGGTAGCCAACCTTGAGGCTTCAACCTTCCTGCTCCGTTCCCGGCTCAATCTGACTTCCTCGGTGAGTTGTTCCTCCCTGTAGGCAAAGATAAACCCGAGAATAACGGTAAAGCCTGTAAAAAGAATTATCAGCTCAGTCAGAAAAATAACGCCAAAGGGATACTTTATCGGACGCAGCGTCAAAATTTTCCAGCCCGGCAGATCGATTGACTGCAGGTGAGCCATGTATCTTTTTCCATTATAAATGATCACCTGTGTATTGACCTGGAAAGGCATAGGGGTCAGGGGATGATCATGGAACTGTCTGTTATTGACAAGTGCTGATCTTTCGGATTCTGAAAGGGGCATGGCTGCATGATAAAGCCATTTATCGTTTGTTGCTGAAAATACTATACCTTCCGGGGAGAGAAGCAATATATCCTGATCATCACCGAAACGATTGACATAGTAGTCAACAAAATCCATGGACACCTTAATAACAACCACTCCAATTGGATTGTTGTCGAGGCCACCTCTAACTGTTTCACTGAAGTACAGGCCTCTTTTTCCGGTTGTCACACCAACAGCGGCATATGTGCTTGAACTTCCTGCAATGGCCTGGGTAAAATAGGGACGAAACCTGTAATTGTTGCCCGTCACGGTTCCACCCTCAGCAAGGGGGGAACTGCCTACAACAGTCCCCTGCCCGTCAAGAACATAAACGATTGAAGCCTCCAGAACATCTCTGGCCGTTATCAGGACATCCAGCAGATTATCGTTATCGGGAAGTTTACTGCCAACGCAAACTGATTGGACCTCTCCGTTGCGTGCTAAAGAAGAAACAGCCGCATCAAAGTGATGTACCGCAAAAGTATTGATCTCTTCCACTAGATGACCGGCAACTGTCTTCTGCCTGGCAGTGGTAATATACCTGACAAGGTGATCGCTTAATATCGCTACGGCAATACAGATTGCAAGAGTAAGAAAAGCGGTAAAAATAACCCTTTTTCTGGTCAGTCGGGCCCTTAGCCCTCCCGGACGTGTAAACGGATAAATAAATTTATCCGGAATCGAACTTTTCCTGCCAGTTTTGTCCTTCATTTATAAATTGGGATCATGCGCAATTCCTTCAACTTATTCAATTGAAGTTATGGGGTATTAAAAATTTGAAAAATATATTGAAACTTCAAATCGGGCATATGAGATTACCCAGTTTTTCGGTCAGTTTCATGTTTTCAGAATAATCCACAGACACGTCGACGACTACAACCGTATTATCCTGAAAAGCCTGCTCAAGAACAGGGACAAGTTCAGTTGCCTCATTAACTCTGTAACCCTTTGCCCCGAAAGATTCAGCATATTTTACAAAGTCCGGATTTGTGAAATCAACGTACCCGCTTCGACCAAAACGTCTTTCCTGGTGCCACTTGATAAGGCCATACCCCATATCATTCCATATCATAACTACGATTGGTATTTCGTATCTGAGTGCAGTCTCTATCTCCTGGGAATTCATCATGAATCCGGCGTCTCCGGTTATAGCCAGTACCCTGCGGTCAGGATTGACAAGCTTGGCAGCGATGGAACCAGGAACGGCTATTCCCATGGCGGCAAAGCCGTTGGAAATAATACAGGTGTTCGGCTTCTCACATGAATAGAGTCGTGCCACCCACATTTTATGGGCTCCAACATCAGATATGAGGATGTCATCATTTCCCATGACTTTTCTCGTGTCACTGAGAATTCGCTGCGGTTTAAGCGGAAAGCTGTCATCATTCTCATAGGTGCTTAATTCCCTGACTATATGATCCCGTAGTGTGCCGGTACTGAGTTTTTCATGACGTACGCATTTATCAGCTATTCTACCCAGTGATTTTGCAATATCTCCAATAACACCTACTTCCAGGATGTACTTAGCGTCAACCTCTGCATATACCTGGTCGATATGCACGATTTTCTTGTCGCCGTCAGGATGCCAGAGGTGTGGATGATATTCAACCATGTCAAATCCAACGCATATCACCACATCAGATCGATCAAATCCACAAGCTACATAATCATGTGCCTGAAGTCCTATCGCCCCAAGGCAAAAAGGATGGGAGAACGGAATGGTCCCCTTGGCCATGAAGGTAGTCGCCACAGGAATACCCAGCCTTTCGGCAAATTGTGTTAAAGCATCACTGGCATTGCCTCGCACCACACCGTTTCCCGCAAGTATTATAGGGAATTTCGCTTCACAAATAACCTCTGCGGCTTTATCGACCTTTAATTCTGACGGATCTGGTGGAAGGGGGCCCTGTACCTTGAGGGGTTTGGCGCTGTCTTCCACCTCCTGGGCCGCAATGTTTTCCGGAAAACTGATAAAGCCACCGCCAGGTTTTTCCGCCTGAACATCCTTAAATGCCTTACGGACGATTTCAGGAATAATTTCAGGTTCCAGAATGGCAACGCTGTATTTTGAAACCGGCTCAAACAGATTAACCAGATCGAGTATCTGGTGACTTTCCTTATGCATTCTTGTTGTAGCACCCTGCCCTGATATGGCAATAATCGGGGCATGATCCATGTTGGCGTCGGCAAAACCCGTGAGAAGATTTGTCGCTCCGGGGCCCAGGGTTGAAATGCAGACTCCGGGACGACCGGTCAATCTGCCGTACACATCAGCCATAAATGCAGCTGCCTGCTCATGCCGTACAGTTATAAACTGAATGGGACTGTCTAAGAGGGCATCAATTATATGCAGGTTCTCTTCACCGGGAATACCGAATATATATTCGACTCCTTCGTTTTCCAGGCACCTGACAAGAAGCTGAGCAGCAGTAGGCATAGAACACCCTAATGTGAAAATTTATTTGTAATCAAATATAGAATATACATAAACTGTTATCGTGATGGATAGTATACCATCCAAAAATGAGAAAATCATTCGTTGGTTTATACACGGCAGGATAAAGGGCAATACAGAAAAAAAGACTGTATAAAGGGAGAAGAAGGCTGGGCCAATCATCTTCATTCAAGTCATGACTTGATAAGAAATAATATGGAACAGGAATATATAACCGGAATAACACTCCTGTCAGTACAAGAATTCATTTCTATTATGTCGTGAACGCAGTCGAAGCCCCTTGAGAAATTTTCTTCCATAATCAATGGCGGCAATAAAACTAACCAGAGCTGTCAAATACAGGACAGATACAACAGGTTCAGGTATAATCGCGGTAACGACCAGGAGGAGAAATTGTCCTGCTGTTGCCAATTTCCCGGACCACCTGGCATCCATCTTCCGGAAAGAATCCCAGGCTCCTGTTAAAGCAGCATAAGCCGCAATGAAAACAACTGTAAGGTCCCTGACAATAACAGCTGGTATCCACCAACCGCTGAACCTGCCGGCGAACACATAGGTCGTTAATACAGAAAGCACGAACAACTTGTCTGCGGCGGCATCGAGAAGTCCACCCTGCCAGCTTGTAACATTACAGCGTCTTGCAATCCAGCCGTCGAGAAAATCGCTCAGTCCTCCACCAATGACAAGCCATATCCAGAGATGTTCAGGACTGAATGGGAACCAAATCGCAAGACCCAGACGAAACGCGGATAAGATATTGGGGATGAATCGGACAATTGTTTTCATATAATCTATATTTAGTATAAAAACTTTATCCTGTACAAGTAATTCTTACATCAGATTGTATTTCCAACTCCTTGTTATTGATAGACATAATTTTACATGTAAATCCACACTTAAACTATATGTAAATATTACTATTGCCCCTGCTTACAGCATGTTAATTAACATCTTGATTTTACACACAAACGTAGATTACACTTTGTAATTATTACACTTATAAGTAAAAAAATGACAATTATTACTTGCTTATTGAATTTCATTTTTGTTATTATGTTAACAAGGTCTAAAATTGGTGTGTTTAATATCATTCTTACTTGTAATAGATAATCACAATAATCAACTGTGGTCATCGGTGAAGTAGATATTATCATTCAATTTTTAGTTACAGTATTTTGGGGTAGAGTCAAATTTTTATCCAAGGAGATCAAAACAATGAAAAATGCAGGCAAAATGATAAAAAAAACCGGGATAGTAATCTCAATGGCTTGTGTGGTGTCGTTAATGTCACTGCTGACTACACAGGCAGCCGAACAAATCACAACAGCCGGCTCAAGCACTATCCGGCCGATTGTAAACAAAGCTTCTGTCGCATTCAAAAAAACCCACCCTGGTGTAGGTTTTGTTGTTGGTGGAGGCGGAAGCAGTCATGGGGTCAAAGCAGTCGGAACAGGTGAGGTGATGATCGGCCAGGCGTCGCGCTACATTAAAGACAAGGAAATGCAGAAGTATCCAAAACTTGTACCATTTATGGTCGGACTTGACGGTATAGCAATGATCGTCAACAAAAACAATCCGCTCGGCTCAATCACCAAGGAGCAGGTACAAAATATCTTTACCGGCAGGGTTACCAACTGGAAGGATGTGGGCGGCAATGATGCACCAATCGTATTAATCAGCAAGGAAGAAGGACGATCCACTCTGGAGCTGTTCCTCAAATACTTTGGCCTGGAAGCAAAAGAGACCGGTGAAGGGCGCAACATGAAAATGGTGCACAAAAAGAAAGGTGACAGCGCGTTTGGTACAGCAGAGGCAAAATTGATCGGCCCGAACAAAGAAGCAATAGCAGCGGTCTCTACTAAAACCAATGCCATTGCGTATGTGTCCATTGGCACTGCCCAGGAAATAGCCAAAAAAGGCGGCAGGTTGAAATTGCTGGACCTTGACGGTGTACCTGCGACCATCCAGAATGTAGGCAACGAGACATATCCTTTACGTCGCCCCCTACATGTTATAACGAATGGCGACCCCCAAGGAACTGTCAAAGAGTTTATCGACTTCATCCTGAGCGATGAAGGCCAGAAAATTGTCGAAGCACTTGAGTTCATTAAAGTGTCGTCATAAAGAGAGCCTTTATGGTTTAAATTTGATTATAATATTTAACTCAGCTATAATTTTAAAACCTGGCAAAATTGTAAGTATTATTGCTTTTATAACTGAAAATATCCAAAGGACATCCTGCAGGCAGGATGTCCTTTGGAGTGTGTATATGTTTCAATGGGAAATCTTATAATACTTTGAACCAGCATCTTCGATTCATACCTGAGAAGACAGAATGATGGTCTCCAGGTTTTTTAATTTATAAACATTTCCTGTAACATCAGTCATGTATTAATCAGAAAGGATTTGAAAAAAAAGGGTGGCCCCAATGATTAATTTTCAATCGAAAAGTTTACGGGCAAGGCTCATGATTCCAATATCATGTGTTGTCATAGCTATTATAGCCTTGATCAGCTTTGTACTCATATGGAGCGAAAAAAATGCACTTCAAGATGTTGCCAGTAATGTCTCGGTCCTTGCTGAAGAAGTGAAAGATCAGCAGGAAACTTCAGTGCAAGAAATAGAAACCGGTCAGATCAAGGTTGCTGAAAATTCACTGAACACCAAGGCAGAAAGCATGGCCAACCTTGTTGCAGGTCTTGCACCAACAGTCATCCTGACTTTTGATTATGATGTACTTGACGATTATTGCTTTGCCCTCTCTCAGGACCCCGATATAGTACTAGCCTATTTCACCGACAGCTCCGGCCAGCTGCTCACTTCATTTCGTAATGAAACAGACCAAATGCTTTTATCGCTCGTCAATGACGCGGAAAGCCTTTCACTTGAACAGTTAAAAGACCAGCTTATTTCACATGAAATGATTTTGAATGTGTCGAAAGAAATTTTTCAGGACCAGGAAGTATTAGGCGGTGTCACTATCCTTGTCTCTCGTGCCGCCGCGCAAAAACAGGCTGAAAGCATTAAGTCAGAATTTAACGCTATGACTGTAAGCGTCGGCACCCTTTTTGATTCCCTCCAGCAGGGAGTTAAGGAACAGGTGCAAAGTGCTACCAGAAAAAGTATCTGGATATCAGAATCGTTGGTGTTATTTTCCTGACCCTCGCCTTTGCCCTTCTCATTGACCGCCTGATCATCGGACCGGTTAAAAGTGTAATGGATGTTATTGGTGAATTGGCTGAAGGACACGTTTCAGAAAGACTGCACCTGACCCGTGAAGATGAAATTGGTAAAATGGGTGAGAGTATTGATTCATTCAGCGAGAACCTTGAAAAAGAAGTGCTCGGATCGCTGAACAAGCTTGCAGATGGAGATCTCACCTTCAAGGTTAAACCCAAAGATGAGCATGACATGGTTGGCACCGCCCTGTTAAAAATGTCAGAAAATCTTACGACGATTATACAACAAATCCAGGAGAATGCGTCGGTCTTAACCAACTCCTCCGAAAACCTGTCTGGCATTTCTTCTCAGCTAGCTGCCGGTTCTGAAGAGGTTTCGGCCCAGGCTTCCAATGTTGCAGCTTCAACTGAGCAGATAAACGTCAGTTCCCATGATATTACCATCACAGCTGAGAAAATGTCTCATAACATGCAGACTCTATCAGATGTAACCAGAAAAATTGCTGACGAGGTAGGTGAAATTGGCAGCAAAGCAAGCGAGGGATCAAATATAAGCTCTAATGCCATCCAAACTGTTCAAAATGCTATTGAAACAATTACCTCTCTCCAGGAAGCCGCCGGCGAAATAGGTATAACCACTGCAACGATTGAAGAAATTACCGAGCAGACGAAGCTCCTTGCCTTAAACGCCACTATCGAGGCTGCCCGTGCAGGAGATGCCGGCAAAGGTTTCGCGGTTGTTGCCGGCGAAGTCAAGGAATTGGCTAAACAAAGTTCCGATGCTGCAGAAAATATTTCTGCTCTTATTAAAGATGTCCAGGACAAGACGGAAAATGCAGCTGCAGCGATCAGTCAGGTATCGACTATCATTAAGCAGCTCAATGAAGCTTCTGAAACAATAACCCAGGCTGTGAATAACCATACCCATGAGACGGAAAATATGATTTCCGTCGTTTCTGACTCAAATAAAGGAGCCACTGAAGTCACGGAAAGTATTATCTCTCTGGCAAAGGGTGCGAATGAAGTTGCCTCGAACATCCAGGGTGTCAGCACTGGTGTCGAAGACAGCAGTAAAGGAATCAAACAGGTAAGTGAATCCTCAGAAGAGCTTGCCACTCTTGCAGCCCAACTTCAATCACTGGTGGACAAATTTAACCTGTCAAAAACTTAAATAATATTCGCAGAAAAAACATAACAGTTGTGCAATCTTTGTGGCAATTCAGATGACTGCAATGCTTAACATTCTGTTATTATTATTTTTTAAAAAATGTTTATTTCTTTCTTGCTGATTAAAACCATAAGGTATTGTGATATATAATTTTACGTACACTGAAAAGTTTATCTCAGAACTTGCAAAAGGTTATACTTAAGATCATAATAAAAAGTATATATTATTAAATAATTGTTGACTCAAAAAAGGGGGAGCAATGAGCAAGAAAATATTAACTGTAGATGATTCGCCAAGTGTGCGTAAAATGGTTGAATTCAGCCTGAAGTCCAAGGGGTATGTCATGGGTTCGGCCGGTGATGGACTGGAAGCGCTGGATGTCATGGCCAATGAAGCTTTTGATGCCATTATCCTTGATGTCAACATGCCGAACATGAATGGCCTGGAGTTTCTAGAAAAAGTGAAATCTGACAGTGCTTTTGCCGCCATTCCCGTCATCATGCTGACAACCGAAGGTCAGGACGAGGACCGTGACAAGGCGATGTCGCTTGGAGCAACAGATTATATAGTAAAACCATTTAAACCGACACAATTGCTCAGCCTGCTGGAAGAAATTCTGTAACCACAGGGCTGAATATTTTTTTCAACTGTATCGGCGACTTACTTTTGAACCCTCTTTACAAAGATTAATATTCACAAGGTACATTTTTATGTCTGACCAGAAAGATGTTCAAGACCTTGACTACCAGATATTGAAACAGATGCTGCAGGACTTTCTCGAAGAAGTTGTTGATTTGCTGGACCAGTTGAACCTCAACCTCATTCAACTCGAAGGCGAGCCAGAAAACGAAGAATATATCAGCCAGATATTCCGACTTGTCCACACCATAAAGGGCTCTGCCGGTTTTGCCGGACTTGATGAAATGAGCACAATCGGCCACAAAATGGAAGAAGTCTTCGGGATGGTCCGCAAAGGCACCTGCTCCGTGTCCCCTTCTCTTCTCGATGCTATGTTTGAAGGCATGGAAAAGTTGTCAGGCCTTCGCGACATGGCAGCAAATGATGACTGGTCACCTGTTGATATTTCTGACATTCTGGGCAAGCTCGATCAGGTAACCGGCATGACTGCTGAGTCACCCCAGGCAGATGTAACTCCAGAAGCAATACCGGCAGCAGGTACAGATTCCATACCCCCACATGAATTACTTGATGTTTACAAGTCCGGTTATGACCAGCTCTCAGCCCTAAAGCACCTTGTCTATTCCTCAATTCACCTTAAGGATCCGGAATCACTTGCTGTTCTTTTTTCAAAGCAGATAAAAAAGAAAATGTCTCCGGAGACAAATGGAATATGGCTCCTGAATGATCAAGGTAAGGTGGAGGAGATAACTCGAGACGGCGAGCTTGTACCGCCGAACATCAGAACGGTCCTGGATGTGGATTCTTCTGAGGTCCTGAAACGGGTTTTGGTTGATCAACTTGTTGTATGGTCTTCAAGCCTTCCCGATGTAAAGGAAATCCTGCCGGACTTTGAATCCCCTATGATCATCCCTCTTAAAGCGCAGCCGAAGGCATATGGTTTCCTGGTTCTGGACCCTGAAGAATCTGCCGAAGTCGAAGTCTACCAGTTTGTCGGTCAATTCGCTGCCATGATGCTCAACATTTCCAAACTGCATAATAAAGTTGAACAGCAGCGGCAGGAACTTGACGAAATGACAGCATTGCTCTTCAGACAGAACGCAATTCTATCCTCTCTCTACCATGTTGAACTTGCCCTGATGAATATTACAAATCCCGTAGACCTCTGTCGTATTGTTGCCGAGGCATTTGTGCACGACCTTGAAACACGAAGTGCGGCTATTTTCCTTAAAGACGATGCCTATGATCTGAAAGGCATATGGGGCAGCGGTGGATTGGAAGGTATAGAAACACTCACCTTCCCTATTGATACTATCGAACCCTTTAAGCAATGTCTTGAGTCCGGGCGGATAGTTTCTCATAAAGATAACGCAGATGTTTTGCAGGTTGGTTCTTACAAGCTGGACAACTGGATTATAATGGGACTCAAAGGAAGAGAAACCACTCATGGCTTAGTGATAGCAGAGCTTGACGTTGATGACGTTACGGATTCCATGTCCATCCTGTCAAACTACTCAGGGATATTGTTGGACAACCTGATCCTGCAGGATCAGGTTGAACTTTAATTCATAGATTAGCTGAAAACCCAGGGGATTATATATTACATGCGGTACAAATACACTCCTCAGTCGACCAATGTGCTATTCATTGTCCGTTACTTTCTTTTGAAAAGCCAGGTGAACAAGGGGTGAGTGATGGACAAGGTTCTCATTGTAGACGATGATGAGCAACTCTTGCTGATCCTTACGGAAATATTGGCAAAATATAAACAAAAATTTGAAACCGTAGCAGTGAAGAACGGCTTTGAAGCCATACAGGAACTCCAGCAGCATAAATTTGCTCTTGTTGTTTCAGATCTCTATATGCCAAGAATCAACGGACTGGTTCTCCTGTCATATATGTCAAAAAATTTTCCTCATATCCCCTGTATTATAATGACAGGACATGGGACCTCGGAAATGCGGGACCGGCTTGAGAAAAAAGCCACTTCATATATTCAGAAACCATTCGCAGTTACTGAATTGGCAGACCTGATTCTTGAAACACTTGGTCAGGAACAAAACCTCCTTGGAACTATGGACGGGGTTTCTATCACTGGTTTCCTCAAACTTGTTGAGTCGGAATCAATGACCTGCCTTTGTGAAATACAATCAGAGAAAGGTGAAACCGGCTATCTTGTTTTTGAAGGCGGCACCCTGAACAATGCTTTTTATGATAACCTGCGCGGGCAGGAAGCTGCTGTTGAATTGTTTAAAATGGACAGGATAAAGATAAAATTCAGGAAACCTCCAAGAAAGAAGTTTCCCCGAAAAATAACGAAAAGTATCAAAAGCTTGCTCAGGGAAGCTGTTGAATCATAGGTTTGGAGTTGCATGTGAAAACAGTGCTCATAGTAGATGACAGTTCCATGCTTTTAAACTACCTCGAAACCTCTTTTGCTCAATATGAGGAAGAGTTCGAAACTGTTTTTGCCAAAGACGGCATGGAGGCCATTGAAATAATAAAAAGCAGTGAAATCTCCCTGCTGGTAACAGATCTTCAGATGCCGAGAGTCGACGGGCTGGGGCTGCTGGCCTATACCCACAAATATCATCCAAAGATACCGTGTATTGTCATGTCTGCGCACGGCACCCCGGCATTAATAGAAAATTTGCAATCTGACATTCTGCAGTTTATCGAAAAACCTTTCAAGTCCGAAGATCTTGCCAGTGCTATTGTCTCGGCATTGCAGGAAGACCGGCCAGAGGGTTCCCTTTCCGGTATTTCCATTGCCAACTTTCTGCAGATGATCGAAATGGAACAGAAAACCTGTTTATGTGAAGTACAGTCTCCCGGCGAACCGACAGGTTTTTTCTACTTTAACGGTGGCGAACTGCATCATGCTGTCTATGGTGAGTATAAAGGCGAGGAAGCGGCCATCAAATTAATACATGTTGAAAACCCCACCATAAATTTCAAACAAGTTCCGAATAGACCTATCCCCAGGGCTATTAATCGTGAACTGACCGGTTTACTCCTTGAAGCAATGAAGAAAAAAGATGAAGAGTAAGACTGGTAGCCGACAAGAGTGCAAGAGGTAAAACCATGAGCGATAGTAAAGAAACACTTGATGACCTGCTGCTTAATGATCCTGAAATGGTAGAGTCGTTTGTTGCCGAAGCCAAAGAACATCTGGAATCAATTGAAGATGATTTTCTCTCCCTGGAGCGCCAGAAGGACAATCCGGACCAGTCCCAGCTTGACAAAGTTTTCCGTGCTATTCATTCAGTAAAAGGTGCCGCCGGTTTTCTGGGGCTGAATAAAATGTCCGAGCTTGCGCACACCATGGAAGCATTGCTGACAAAAATGCGTTCGGGAAAAATACTTCCGGAAACCGAATATATAGACAGCCTGCTTGCCGGAGTGGACCTTCTCTCAACCATGCTTCAGAATATTCAGCAGAGTAATGAAGTTGATATAGCTCTGGTACATGAACAAATAGCAACGTATCACGAAAACATATCAGAAATGGAAGAAATTAAAGGCGAAGAGAAGCCCCCGAAAAAACAACCGAAAAAGAAAGCCCAAAAAGCTCAGGAAAAAAAAGAAGAAGCAGCGAAAGAACCTTTTCTGCCTACTGAAAAAGTCGATTTTGATATTGGCAGTACAGTTCGTATCAATATCGACCTGCTTGACAAACTCATGGTGCAGGCAGGAGAGCTTGTTCTCATCCGCAATCAGCATCTACTGACAGTTGATGAGTCGGATCCTGTTTCCCGTTCCATCGCGCACAGATTGGACCTGATTACCAGCGAACTGCAGGAAACCATCATCAACACCAGGATGCAGCCTGTGGGAAAAGTTATTGATAAATTTCCGCGTGTTGTTCGCGATCTCGGTAAAAGCCTCGGCAAGCAGATCCAGATTAACATTACCGGCAGCAACGCGGAACTCGACAAAACAATACTGGAATCCTTAACTGACCCCCTTACCCACATTATAAGGAACTCGTGCGGACATGGCATCGAAACTCCGGAAGAAAGGGTAAAGGCCGGAAAACCGAAAACCGGTCATATAAGTATCTCGGCCTATCATGAAGCCGGCAGGGTGAATATCAAAATTTCAGACGACGGCATGGGTGTCGACACAGAGCACATAGCTAAAAAAATCACAGAGAAGGGCTTGAAATCTGAAGCAGAACTTGAACAGATGAGTCAACAGGATATCCTCAACCTTGTTTTTCTGCCAGGTTTCAGCACAATGGATTCCGCAGACGGTATTTCAGGCCGTGGTGTGGGTATGGATGTCGTCAAGACAGGAATCGAGAAGCTGGGAGGTTCATTTGATTTTGAATCCAAGGCCGGTGAAGGAACAACCATTCTCCTCAGGCTTCCCCTGACTCTGGCAATCATCCCATCCCTGATTGTCACCTCCGGTAATCAACTTTACGCTGTCCCTCAGGTCAGCCTTGTTGAACTTGTCAGCCTGTATGACGATGAAATCCTGACGCAAATTGAGCGTGCTGATGACCATGAGGTCTATCGCCTCAGAGATCGACTGCTGCCTCTTGTTCGCTTATCTGAAGTTCTCGTAAGACCACAGCTTTTCGATAGAGATTTCAGAGCAAAAACTGCAGAAAAATACTACCAGGAAAACCTCAATATTCGTAAAGAACTCATTGAGAATGGGATGAGTGAAGACAACATTACCCTGGAAAAATCTCTGAACATTGCAGTGCTCAAAGTTGGGGCAAACCATTACGGCCTGATCGTCGACGAGATACTTGGTACCGAGGAAATAGTTGTAAAACCACTGCATACCACCCTCAAATCGATTGGTATTTATTCCGGGGCCACTATTATGGGCAGCGGTAAAACAGCTCTTATACTTGATGTTGGCGGCTTGGCCCGTCACACCGGCATAACTCTTGCCGAGAGAATAACGGCAGACCGTGAAAAGGATTTCAGGGGGGATGACCTGCAGTCTGTTCTCCTGTTCAAATCCGGCCCGAAAGAACAATTTGCCCTGTCATTGCCGCTTATACGACGTATTGAACCCATCGCCATGACGGATGTCGAGGTAATTGGTGACAAGGAATATATAACAGTAGACGGCGTTTCCACGCTCATCCTCAAGCTCGAAAATATACTGAATGTCTCGCCCATAGAAAAACAAGAAAAAATGTTCCTTATTCTGCCGAGAAACCTGAGGCGGCCTGTAGGCATCCTGATGTCCAGTTTTATAGATGTTGTTGATACAACAGTTGAGCTTGATGTTGAAAGTTACCAGGCAGACGGACTGCTTGGTACTGCTATAATGAACGACATCATGACCCTGTTCCTTGATTTTTACAGGCTGGTTGAGATTATCGAACCTGAATATTTTGGAGATCGGCAAATTCTGTCATCAGAACCTGCAGGTTCTGAAGCTGTACAGGCTGTAAGGGTTCTCCTCCTTGAAGATATTTCTTTTTTCAGACACCTGATCAAGGGATACCTCGAAACCGAAGGATACCAGGTGACAGCTGTAAAAAACGGTCAGTTCGGGCTGGATAAGTTTGATGATAACGAATTCGATCTCATTATATCTGATCTTGAAATGCCGGTCATGAACGGCTGGGAGTTTATAAAAGAAATCCGTCAGAATAAACAGCGGAAAGATATGCCGGCAATTGCCCTGACATCTTTGGACACAGATGAATCAAGGACCAGAGCTATCGAGAACGGATTCAACTATTACGAAGTAAAGCTGGACCGTGAACATTTTCTTGGCACGGTCTCAGAAGCCCTTGGTAAAGGAAGAGTAAAGGTGAAATAATGCTGAAAAAGGTATTCTTCACCCGGAAGATCCATGGAGATTATTGATGATGACAGTTACCAAACAGAAGGAATCGGCTGAAAAAACCATTACCCGCCGATTCTGTACATTCCGTTTATCTGGTCGGCTTTACGGAGTAGACATCCAGGATGTAAAGGAAATCAATACCGAGATTGATTTTACGCCAATTTTCCACGCACCCAAGGTGATCAAAGGCTATATAAATATTCGTGGCCAGGTTTACCTGCTTCTTGACCTGCGTAGAATATTCGGATTTGAAGAACAGGAGGTTAATAAAAGCAACCGTGTCGTTCTTTTTATGCCGGAAGTTGGAGATCCATGCGGTGTAATGGTTGATAGTATTGATGATGTCGTGACTGTCGACGAAGAACGCATAGAAAATCGCCGCAAAAAGCAGGAGACGCATGATGGTTCAGATCGCAGAGGCATTGATGTGGGTGTAGGTGTCTGTAAACTTAAAGATGAACTGCTTATTATTCTTGATGCGCGAAAGCTCCTTCATTCAATCAGCCGCTAATAAGTAGACTTATAAACTGTTCATGAGAACAAATAAAAAAATACTTACAATCCTCATTGTTGATGATTCCCGTATTTTTCGCAGTGCTGTTCAGGAAGGTCTGGCCCATGAAAAAGACATAGAAATTATCGGATCCGTATGGAACGGGGTAAAGGCACTTGAGTTCATAAAATCCACCCCTCCCGATCTTGTAACACTTGACGTTGAGATGCCGCACATGGATGGCCTTGAGACGCTCAAAGCCATCCAGAAAATCAATGCCGGCAAAAACGCAGATCAACAGATCGGCGTTATCATGCTGAGTTCACACACCCAAAAAGGTGCCGATATTACCGTCAAGGCCCTGCAAATGGGTGCTTTTGACTTTATCCCCAAACCTGAAGGCAAGGATCTGCGTGAAAATATTGAAAACCTTTGCCTTCAACTTATTATAAAGATACGACAGTATGGGGCAAAATTTCACCCTATCCGTATCTCAAAAAAACAACTTCCTAAACCTTCTGAAGCTGCTGACGCTGAAAAATTTGCTGAAACTATCGGAATCGAGGCCATTGTTATTGGAGTTTCTACAGGCGGCCCCAAGGCCCTGGCCGAAATCCTCCCTTCACTGTGTAATAAAGTAGATGTTCCAATATTCATTGTTCAGCATATGCCTCCAACCTTCACTAAATCATTGGCAAAAAGTCTGAATGCCAAATGCACTTACACGGTGGTTGAAGGTAAACATGAAGATGTTACCCGGAGGAAATTTGCATATATTGCTCCTGGCGGCAGGCATATGATACTGGAAAAAGATAAGAAGAAGAAAACAGTCAGGACAATTGTGAATGATCGTCCTCCACAGAAGGGCTGCAGACCATCAGTTGATGTTCTTTTCCATTCCGCAGCAAACGTTTATGGTAAAAATGCCATCGGAGTCATTCTTACAGGTATGGGTGTTGACGGGACAGATGGAGCAGGTACCCTGAAAAAGAAAGGGGCAATTATCATAGTACAGGATGAACCATCAAGTGTTGTATGGGGAATGCCAGGCAGTGCTGCAGCAGCAGGTCATGTAGACAAGATATACCCCTTAAAGGAAATTCCCGCTGCCATTTTCGCCATGATGAAGAAAGAATAAAAAAGAATTTTTTGTGGAAAAATTCCCTTTTAAACTTTAAACTTATTTGTTTCCTCCTGAACCTTGGCTGCTACAACTGCCAGGTTCTCAGCAGTCTTGTTTACCTCTTGAGCGCCGACGGTCGACTCCTTAACTGCATGACTCATTCCCTGAATATTTGAAGATACTTCATTGACCGCCCTGGCTGCCTCAGAAGCACTCTTGGACACATCATTTGCTCCTCTTGCCAGTTCCGCAATAGAGGTAGCAATGTTGCTCACTCCGGCACTGGCCTGCTGTACGCTATCAGATATTTCAAGTGATGTTTTCGTCTGCTCTTCAACGGATCGAGTGATTACTCCTGAGGACTCATTTATCTTTTGTATTATGTCTGTAATCCCCTGTATGGAATTAACAGCACTTTCCGTGTTTTCCTGGACACCCTCAACCCTCCTGGCAATTTCATTAGCAGCCTGTCCGCTCTGGTTGGCAAGTTCCTTGATCTCGTTGGCAACAACCGCAAAACCCTTTCCTGCATCACCGGCGGATGCTGCTTCAATCGTTGCGTTCAGGGCCAGCAGATTAGTCTGTTCAGCTATACGCTTGATGAGGTTGGTGACTTCACCTATCTCCAGTGCCGCCTTGCCCAGTATATCCATTGTTTTGGTGGCCCTCCCTGACATTTCGGTCGCCTGGTTGGCAATAGTTGATCCTTCCTTTGCGCTCCAGGCAACATCTTCGACAGAAGTCGACATCTGCTCAATTGATGAAGCGATCGAACCCATATTCGATGACATCTGTTCAGCAGTTGAGGATACACTCTGGATGTTCACACTCATTTCTTCTGCAGCCGATGCCATGGAATTTATACTGGCAGACATCTCCTCGGTTGCACCGGCGACAGAGTCGGACTGTGTACTCATCTCTTCCGAACTTGCAGCCATTTGTGCTGAAACAGAAGACATCTGTTGAGACGCTGTCGCCTGCATGGCAGTGTTGTCTTTTACCTGGGCAATGGTTTCAGATAAAGACGCACTGGAATTATTCAGGGCCTGGGCCAGCACCCCGATCTCATCATCTCTTTTAATATTCAGACGCTGGGTCAGGTCGCCTCTGGACAGTGTACCTGCGAGATCAACCACCTGTGAGAGAGGACCTACAATCCCTGAAACCATATACCTCATAAGAAAAAGAGCGGCGGTTACACACACAAGAGTGATGAGGATCATTTTCCACATCATGGCCGACGAAGCCGCTGTATAGATATCCATCGGTACTATGAGGCTCACGGCCCATGGAATTCCAGTATCCCCAATCCTGACAGGCCTGTAGAATTCCATGGTATCTTCCATTAATGATTCTACATCTTCTCCATTCTGTATATGGACCAGGTCTTCTTCGTAATCTTCATGAAGTTTTCCTATATGCTGACCAATAAGGTCAGGGTCACCAGTAACACTTGTAAGAAGACCATCGTGGCTGATTATTGCGACTGTTACCCCGGGATGATATTTTTCTGCCTTTTCAACCATTTCCTGCAGAAAATCAAGTTTCATCTGCAAACCCATAATCCCAAAAAACTGCCCATGGGCAATAACCGGGACCACCATTGTCGTTGTTATGACTTCCTGGCCCTGAAGATTTATCATGGATGGTTCGATTATAAAACCTTTCAATGTTTCTTTAGGAACATCATACCATTTGCCGGGAATCCCATTCAGGGCAAGTACGGGATCTGTCAAAACAGAACTGATCTCAATCTCTCCTGTATTTGTTCTCTGGAGTCTAACGGCAAATCTTCCGGTATTGTCGTGCCCCGGCTCACTAGCAAAGGACTTGTCCATATTGTCAAAACCATCCGGCTCCCAACAGGTAAAGACACCGGTGATAAAGGGATTTTTTTCAAGCATGTTGCGCATGATATCCACAACCATTTCCCGTTCGAGATCAAGCTGGACCCCTTCAGTTTTTACTGCAGAAAAAGTCTGAGCAAGAGTCCTTGCAGAATCAAACACACCGTTCGTTCTGGTTTCGACTGCTGATACAGTTGCCTGAATAAAAGATATATTTTCACTAAGAGCCGTATCCAGCATCTTGGTTCGCATTGTAACGGTTGAATACAACGCGATGATGAGAGCGGTTATCAGGACACAAATGCCGGCCCAAAAGCTTATTCTGTTTTTGACTGATTTTGTATCCATCTGGAAATCCTATATGTAAAAATAATTAATTGATTTACTTATGAGATTGTATTGTAACTTCTAACCTAATGTCAAAGTGTTTTGGGGGTATCACTTGAAATTTAATTCATTATCCCAAAAGGTTATACCTGATTAAGCTTTTCAAACATAAAAGCCCATATCAATCATATGACTTTCAGCGTGATTCATGGTTCATGATCTTTGCATGTTTGTCAGATATGATATGATGGTGTCAACTTGACATTATAGCCCTGTTTTCTATATGATAACTTACATATATAAAATAATAATTAACAAATTATTGTGAGCAGGAATAACTATGTCTGACGAAAATCGTCGTTTCACCAGGGTACCATTCAAGGTAAATGCAGAAATCACGGCAAATGATGTAACGTATAATTCAAATGAAATTAGCAACCTCAGTGTCGGTGGGTGTCTGATACCGGTTTCAGCTGAACTGGATCCCGGGACCCCCTGCCGGATAAAAATTTTCCTGGAAGGAACAAGTGATGAATTAAGTGTCAGGATTAAAGGGGAAATTGTCCGCGCCGATAGTGGTTTTACAGCGATAAAATTTACCCGTATTGATCCGGAAAGTCTTTTTCACCTTCAGAACATTATCAGGTACAATTCTCCAGATGCAGACATGGTTGAAGGAGAAATCAACAAGCACCCAGGCTTGCTGTAATACCATGATATCACTCGAAGAGTTTCATTTGATACGTGATTATATCCAGAAGCATTGTGGTATTCATTTAACAGAAGACAAGGTTTATCTCGTAGAAACCCGTCTGACCACTCTGATGATTGAACACGGTTTCAAAACCTTTGGAGAACTCTATAGCAAAGCTGTTAGTGATAATACCAATACTCTTCGTGATAAGGTTATTGAGGCGATTACCACAAATGAGACCTTCTGGTTTCGTGACCTCCACCCCTTCGGCATCCTGAACGAAGTCCTGTTTAATAAATTTGCTGAAGAAATTGTATCCGGAAACCGCACAAAAATAAAAATCTGGTGCTGTGCCTGTTCAACAGGTCAGGAACCTTACTCCATCGCAATGACCTACCTTGACTATTTGCGAAAAAACCCTTCTCTCTCCCCTGATCATATTGAAATTCTTGCCACTGATATCTCTTCGACGGTCCTGTTTCTCGGAAAACTTGGGAGATATGACAGCCTGGCTATTTCACGTGGACTTTCAGACGAATTCAAGGACCGCTATTTTGATAAAGGGGAAAAGGTCTGGTCAATCAAGGACAATGTAAAACGGATGGTAAAGTTCCAGAAACTGAATCTTCAGGAAAGTTTTTCCCACCTGGGAAGACATGATATTATTTTCTGCCGCAATATTCTCATTTACTTTTCAACCGAATTCAAGCAGGATATTCTTCAACGCATAGCGGCGCTATTACAGCCAAACGGCTATCTTTTTCTCGGAGCATCGGAGTCGATCATAATGTATACTGACCAATATGACATGATGCGACACGCCATGGGTCTTTATTATCAGGTCAAATAGGCACAGGAGTCAACAAATATGCGCATTCTCTCAGTGGATGATTCACCGGCTACCAGACACTTCATAAAAAAGGCAATTGATGTTCTCGGTTTTGATTTCCTGGAAGCAGAAGATGGCAAAGAGGGCCTTGAAGTCCTGGAAAGGGAAAACGGCAGGATAGACCTTATCCTGCTTGATCGCCATATGCCGAAAATGGACGGAATGGAAATGCTGGATGCAGTCAAGTCAAACGAGCATTATAAACACATTCCTGTGACAATGGTAACAGTTGAACTGGAGCGGGACGAAATTCACAAGGCAATGGATAAGGGGGCAAAAAATTATCTTATCAAACCCTTTACCCAGGAAAATCTTATCGGCAAGATAATGGAGAGTCTGGAGATGGAGCTATAGCCAGAGTATTTGATATATAAACCAGCTCAAATCAGTAGTTCGGGCTATCTTTCACAGTTTTAATTGCCTCACCAACCACTCTCTCCACCTCTTCTCTTTTTACAGGTTCATTAAACACAATCGTTCCATCCTGGACATACCTGGGTGGCAACCTGTTCAGTGCAAGTGCATAAATATCCTGGATATCAAGTGGTTCTGGGTCCCATTCATCCAAATCTGCAAGCAATTTTTCCATTGCAAGTATTACACGCTTTTCATTTTTATTTGTGATTCGCCCGAGATCAACGAACCGGAATTTTAGCTCACTCATGTACCCACCCTAAACTGGAATAATTGTTATATTATATTTATTATCAGTCATTTTACAATTCTATAAGAAAACTATATTTATTTATGTTATTGTTAAGAGTAAATTTTTACAAGAAATAAGAGTCCTCAAAGTTCATGTACGCAGCATTTTTTATAACCTGCTGTTAAATGTAGAAGAAATCCTAATATTACCTGTGCAAACTGTTCGATGTTTCCTACCATTACCTGAGTCAATTTACCCAGCAATTCATTGAGAGAGATCGCATAATGCCCGAAACATCCTGCCCCAAATGCAATCAAAAGAATACTGATGAAACAGAGTGCTCTAAGTGCGGAATAAATTTCCAGGAATATGAATCCCTGAAACACCAGAAACTTGGAGAAGTCTATAGTTTATTGAGCGAGAGCAAATTTATAGAGGCAAAACAGATTGCCGAGAATCTGCCCCTGGAGTTTCCTGATAACCGCAGTGATTTCTTACTGCTTCTGTCAAATATTAGCAGGGATATCAGTATAGTCGAGAAGTGTGATCAAGCCCGGAAATGCTTCGATGAAAATGACTGCTCACAGGCATTGTTTATTCTGAGGAATATAAAAGCCTTTGACAAAAAGCTCGATGAAAAGGTTATCACCCTGCGCCGGAAAATTGAGCGAATTACCCAGAGCGTAGACAACTTCAGCAATGCTGTAGATGCCTTTAATTCCGGAAACTATGGAAATGCAAAACAGCTGTTTGAGAAGGTTTATGACAATAAATTCATGGATGACGTCACAGAATATCTCCACAAAATTGACAAAATCAAGAACCAACTGTTGAAAGAGGTCATTATCGCTATCAGGGAAAATCATCTGGGAATGGCGGCTGACAGCATCGAGGCGTTCAATAAAACATTTCCTGGTCTTGAAGAAGATATCGCAGGCTTTACAAGCCTTGTTAACAAGAGCCTTGAAATAAAGAATTTGATCTTTGAGGCCGCCCGTAAAGCTGAGGAGGAAAAACGGCTCCTGGAAGCGAAGATCCTGTATCTCTACCTAGGTATGCAATTCCAGGACACCTTGCCCCAGGTTCAAACCCATATAAGCTCATTTGGCAAGGATTCAGTCATAACCCTGGCCGATATGCAAGAACACGGTATAGTTGATCTAACTGCTCTGGGTGTGGATGTTGATATCGACGGAACCGTTGATTTTTCCTCTGCATTGGCCAAGACAAGTGATCATTCAGAGGCAGGTATTAATCCCGACAGCCAGGAAAACCCCTTTTCTGAGCTTGCGGCAATGGTAAAAAGTCAGGACGGCATTGTTGACACGGTCAGAAAACCTGTTGATTTCGGTGGGGTAGTTATTTCCGACTTCATATTTTAAGCTCTGTTCTTAACCTTTTTTGCTGAACTGTCTGAAAAAAACACGTCCCGTGAATACAACTCCTACGTTTGCGCTTGTTCATTTTCCAGGAAATTCAGCCCGGCAAGTGAATCCTCCTCATCCTTCGGCGGTTTGCTGGAGTATTTATCTTCCACCCAGTACCCGGCTTTTTCCTGCCCGGTAGAAAAAGTAAGTGTTCCCGCTCCATGCTTTTGGTTGTCCCTCCAACCTCCCACGTATTTATCTCCATCCGGGTCAGTATAGGTACCCTTTCCATTACGCTTATCATTAACCCATTCACCTACATATTTCCCACCTTCAGCATCTGTGTAGGTTCCGTGACCATGTTTTTTGTCATCCTTCCATTCACCAACATACTTGCCCCCATCAAGAAAGGTATAGGTACCTTGACCTTGTTTCCTGTCATCCACCCAATTTCCTTCATACCTGATGCCATTAGGAAAGGACAAGGTGCCCTGACCGTGCATGTTGCCGTTTTTCCATTCACCCCCATAAATAATCCCGTTGGGGAAGGTCAGGGTGCCCTGCCCGTCCATGTTACCATCTTTCCATTCACCTTCATAAAGGTTACCTGATGGGAAAGTATAGGTACCCTGTCCGTTTTTATCGTTATTGTTCCACTCACCGGAATATTTAGCACCCTCGGGGGAAACATAGGTTCCCTGTCCCTTCATTTTCCCCTCATCCCATTCACCCGTATACTTTCCCCCATCTGATGAAGTATAGATGCCCTCTCCATGTTTGTAGTTGTTTTCCCATTCACCCACATACTTGTCCCCTCCGGGATAGGTCAATGTTCCATTGCCGTGTTTGTTGTTATATCTCCATTCACCGGCATATCGGGCACCGTCCGGATAGGTGTATGTACCCTGTCCGTGTCGCTTATCATCTTTCCATTGCCCCTCGTATTTCCCATCATCCGGGAAGGTAAATATTCCACGTCCGCTTTTTTCATTGTTGTCCCATTCACCCTCATATTTCCCGCCCGATGAATAGGTATATATCCCCTGCCCTTGACGAAGGCCTTCCTGCCATTCACCTTCATACTTAGCGCCATCGGGATAGATACAGGTACCATGCCCGTGATGTTTGCCTTCTTTCCAGGTGCCTTCATACCGTATACCATCCGGGGAAGTATACGACCCTTGACCATCGGGTTGATTCTCTTTCCATTCGCCGGAATAAGATTCTCCGCCTGGAGAAGTAAAAACGCCGGTCCCATGTCTTTTATCTTCCTGCCACTCACCTTCGTATCTTCTGCTATCAGAGTATATATATGTACCTTTTCCGTGACGTATATTTTGCTGCCATTCTCCTTCGTAACTACTTCCGTCAGGAAATTTAGCGGTTCCCTGTCCATCTATATTATCTTCCCGCCATTGGCCTGTATATTCAGATCCATCCGGTGAAACGAGTGCTCCAGTGCCGTGTTTTTTGTCTTCCTGCCATTCGCCTTCATATTTCAAGCCAGCATGTGATGTATATGTCCCCATACCGGAGCGAACATCATCTTTCCACTGCCCTTCATATCGACCGCCATCAGAGTCTGTAAGAATTCCCTGGCCATGCTTTCTGTCATTTTTCCATTCACCGTCATAACTACCGCCATCAGGAATGATCGCCCCATGACCGTGACGCAGGTCATTTAACCACTCGCCTTCATATCTGCCGCCATCAGGATAGATGCAGGTCCCTTTTCCGTGACGCTTACCATCCTTCATTTCGCCTTCATATGTTCCGCCACCAGGAAGATTCATAGTATCAGTCATTTTCTCATCACCCTTGAGATACCTAGTATGGATAAGTCCGTCGTTCAAAATCCATTATTTTAATCAGATACAATAATTCATACTAAATTCTCTGCACTTTTTTGACAAGAGAGAAGAAGGAATGAGGTAACTTGTCAGTTATGTATTTAGTCTGAAATGAAGCACCAAAAAAATTGATTGAAGAAATGCCCCTAAGTCCTTCAAGAAAACCTGGGCCAGATTTCGATTTGAAAAAATCTTAAATGCTTTAGGTTGCCAAAGCTAAGGTCTTAAAGTTGATTGTTTTTTTAATCGATAATGATCAAGAATAATATCAAATTAGGCCGTATAGATTCAAACTAATATCGACAATAAAAATATCTATTTAGATTGTTATTTTTTTTCCTGATGTTTAACATAAAAATCAATCCATTTTGCTGTCAAACACATAAAGGAGGGAAACATGAAGCTCAGCATAACTATTTATACTTTTGTAACCGTGCTGTTGTTTGCCGGTTTAGTAATAGCGGCAAATGATAAAGTTGTTGAAGAACTTACAAACAAAACAAACCCTGTAGGCCCTAATGTTGGTGTTGACATAAGAAACCCAGACCATTTTAGGGGAATAAATGCTGTAGACCCCGGAGACATAAGATATGGAGCCACTATATCAGGAGTAAGTGGTAGTTATAAATGTGGCCAAAGTTTTGTCGATAATATGAAGATTGAGTGTTATGCAAAATGTGCACAAGAATTCCCTCAGAACACCGGAGTACAAAGTGAAGCATGTCAAATTGGATGTGAAAACGCACATACTATTATAGGTAAAATAAGTAACTGAGGAATATTTGGTTCGATCACATAGAGGAATGTAATAAATTAATTGGGGCATACCTCTATTTTTTCACAAAAAAAGCACTTAGAGCGCAATATCCTAAGTGCTTTTTTATAACTGGTCGGGACGAAATGACTTTTACCTGCATGTAGACCGGACCGTTCAGCAGGACATGCTTACCCGGGATATAAATAATACCTGTTTACCAGGATACGTCAAATAGTGGAACCCGGTCCGTTTCCAGGTAAACATCTGTTAGAAATTGAACCCTGCCCTCAAAACCGGTACATAATGCCAACGTTGGCAGCCAGGCCATCTTGATCAAAATCCTCTTCATACGTTCCGATGAAGGCGTCTTCATATTTAATAGTACCGGAAGTGAACCGATACATCCCCTCGATGAAGCCCCGGAAGTGTTCACCACCAAAGGACCAGCCCACCAGACCGTATACTCCCCACTCACCGTCAAGCGAGTCCACCTCGTAATCAAAATCGTAGTAGGAAGCACCGGCGCCCAGATAAATTTCAACAGGAAAGGTGTATCGGAAACCAAGATCGAAGACATTGGCTTCAATACCGCCGAATCTTATTTTTTCATCCTCTGTCGGGTGGTTGAATTCGATGTCGTCCCCTTCACCATAGTGCATGAACCCGAGATCAAGGCCCCAGGTATCACCAAAACTGCCCCTGAGCCCCAGGCCATAAGTTGACCCGGAATCCCCTGCGTCCCACCAGCCGCCAAGAGCCTGGATTGACCCGGTGGCATGGGCCTGGTTACTGACAGAGGTCGCACTGATAACTGCAATAAAAAGTAGTGTTTTCACAAATTGTTTCGCTGTACATCGCATGGCTTATTCCTCTAGAGAGTTAATAACTAATTGGGGTCTGATCCTAGTTAAATTTAGTTAAATTAATTATATATAGCATTTATCATACCACTTTAAAACTATACAATACTCTATAGTAAAGGATGGAAAGTACATGTGATGCCTTTTACTTCTAACTGCTTAATATATAATGGTAATTTGTACATCAAGCTTGGAAAAATAAAGTGTTTGCCAGGGAAAAATCGTAACTATTGCAATGTAAATAATGTAATTATGGATGATTTTAGCGTGGAGTTTGAATGTACCTGTTAAATGTGTCGCAAAATGGCGACAGTTAATCGCTGCTTAATTATAACTACCTGAATTATAGAGATTATATGTGTAGCTTAAGAGAGACAAGGTCGTTTTTACCCCTGACATTAAATGCTCATTATATTTCTTCATCTATTATGAATTTGAAAAATAACGGGACTACCCGAGGTATTGAGAATCGATAACGGGCCAGAGTTTTTAATTCATGAATTTGTTGACTGGACAGGTTCAGCTGGCATGGCCATTCAATACATTCAACCAGGGAAGCCAAACCAGAATGCATATGTCGAGCTCTTCAACAGAACATTCAGAAACGATATGCTTAAACTCTATCTGTTTATCGATATAGAAGAAGTGAGTGAAAGAACGTACAGGTGGATGATTTAACCCCGGTCGAGTATATATGATGAAAAAGTATGAAAACTCTACTTATGAAATTTCTACAAAATAAGGAAGCTTACGACACCTTTTTGGCACCATAAGTAAAAAAGGATTTGCGAGCAGAATCCACTACTCCTAGGTTTAACTGGTCGGGACGAGAGGATTTGAACCTCCGACCCCCTGAACCCCATTCAGGTGCGCTACCAGACTGCGCTACGTCCCGACCCGGATATGTAAACTGTTTTCAGTTTATGTTATTGCTGATTTTCAATATCGAAGAGACCTTAATGCCATGAGCTGCTGAATTTTCTTCAGTTCATCCTTTATTTCTGCCAGGCACTGTTCAGGTTTTACTGGTTCTTTCTTCTCGTTAATAATAACTGGCTGTTTGGTCTTGATACTTTGCTTGATGAGTTTTCTTGCACCGGATATTGTATATCCCTCACCATGCAGCAAAGTTTTTATAAGCAGCAGGTTCTCAACATCTTTTCTTCGATAAAGACGTTGATTGGATTTAGCCCTGTGCGGCTTTATGACTTTAAATTCGGATTCCCAGTAGCGGAGCACATGCGGATCAACACCAACCAGGTCGCTGACCTCGCCAATCCGGAAATAAACTTTTCCCGGTATGCTGGTTCTCCCGGAAACCTGCTGATTCACACTACTTATTCAACCGTTCACGAAGCTGTTTGCTTGGACGAAATGAAACCATCTTCCGTTTGGATATTGTCATGGGTTCGCCGGTCCTTGGATTACGACCTCTGCGTGGTGACTTGTCCCGTACAGTCAGGGTACCAAACTGTACAAGCTTAATGGATTCACCGCCAACTAAGGTTTCCTTTAATACAGAAAATACCGTATCAACTATTTCAGAGCTGTTGCGCTGGGAAACACCTAATTGCTCGTTTACAGCTACAGCCAATTCTTTACGTGTTACATTATTCATCTCTTTACTCCTGACTTTCACGATAACGACCACCAAAACGTGACATTAGCGAATTTACAATTTTATTGTGAAAGATGTCAACCGTTTCGTCATCAAGCGTTTTTTCTCTGGAACGATAGGTCACAGAAAGTGCCACACTTTTCATCCCTTCCTGAATCGGTTTTCCACGATAAACATCAAACAGTTCCGTGCTCTCTACATTTTCAACATTCAAGTCCTGCACTGTCTGCAGCAGATCACCCGCAGCAACACCTTCAGGTACAACCAGGGCAATATCCCTTTTAACGGATGGGTAGCGAGGCAATGGGTTGAATACCTTTTTCGCCCTCGGCAATTCATTAACGGCTGACAAATCCATTTCGAGAAAATATACGTCCTGTTTTATATTGAAGTTTTTTGCAGTTGTATCTGTAATCTTACCCAGCATGCCCAGCAAAATATCTCCATCCATCACCTGTAGTGAAAAACTCTCCTGGCAGTATGGTTGAGCGGAATCAATTGCTGGGTTAAATGTAATGTCACCGGAATTTCCCTGAATATTAAGTTTGGCGAACATTGCCTGCACGAGCCCCTTGAGATCGAACACATCTGCATTATTATCTGAAAAATACAGGGGCAATGCACCGGGGTTCCGCCTACCGCTCATTACAGCACAGAGCTGAATTCTTTCTTCAGGCTGTACATTACTTTCGTGCTGTATAAAAATCTTGCCTATCTCAAAAAGGCTGATGTCAGGTGTCTGGTGATTAATGTTATGTCTGATGTTCTCCAGGAGACCCGGAAGAATCATAGTCCGCATAACTGACTGGTCCTCAGTCAACGGATTTAATAACCTTGTAACCTTGCGCCTGGTATCATTTTCAGGCAGACTAAGGAGGTCCGCGTGTTTTTCAGATACAAAGCTGTAGTTAATCGCCTCGGTAAAGCCTTTACAGGAGAGTAATGTTGAAATATCCTGGCGCAATGAGCGAAGGCTGTCACGCTGAGGATAATCCATGTTTATATGAGGCAGGGTTGTCGGTATATCGTTGTAGCCAACAAGCCGTGAAATTTCCTCTACCAGATCAACTTCCCTTTCAATATCAACCCGAAAACTTGGCACCGTAACATGCAGAATTCCATCCTGACCATGCTCAACTGTAAATTCAATGCTCTTGAGATATTGTGCAATCTTGTCATCTGATAATTCCATGCCAAGAAGATCACAAACTTTCCTGACCCGCAACTCGAGCACCAGGGAAACGCGGCGGCCGGGATATTCATCAACACCATTGCTTTCTAGCTGGGCTCCTGCCAGTTCAACCATAAGGCTTACTGCACGCTCCATGGCGACGTCTACTCCGTCAGGATCAACACCTCTTTCAAAACGATAGGATGCTTCGGAGGGTATATTTAGGATCCGTGCTGTTTTCCGTATATTCACAGGATTAAACGAGGCGGACTCAAGCAGTATTTCGGTAGTGTCATCCGACACTTCGGATTCTAGGCCGCCCATAATTCCTGCAACGGCTACAGGATGCTCACCATCACATATCATGAGCATGTCAGGTTCAAGTGTTCGTTCTTTGCCGTCGAGAGTGATGAATTTCTCTTCACCGGCTGAAGGACAACGAACAATTATTTTTCCACCGGCAAGTTTTCTGAAATCAAAAGCGTGCAGAGGCTGACCGGTTTCAAGCATAACAAAGTTGGTAATATCAACAATATTATTAATCGGCCTCATTCCTACTGCCAGGAGTCTCTGCTGCATCCAGGCAGGAGACGAACCGATTTTGACTCCGGTTAATTTGCGGGCTGCATATCGCGGACAAAGTTCAGGTTCGTTTATTTCAACGCTGTAATCACAATCTTTTCCATCCAGGACTGGAAGATTTTCCCTTTTTACGGGTTTTACCAGCTTATTTCTTGTAAAAGCTGAGACCTCACGGGCGACACCGATAACACTGGTACAATCCGGCCTGTTAGGTGTCAGGTCAATCTCGATCATAACATCGTCAAGTCCCAGGGCATCGATTATTTCTACCCCTGTTGCAACATCCTCTTTTATTTCAAGAATACCGCTGTGATCTTCGCTCAGACCCAATTCATCCTCTGCACAGAGCATACCGTGCGATTCCTGTCCACGCACCTTGGCTTTTTTAATTTTCATGCCGTTAGGGAGTGTTACTCCCGGCCTGGCGATTGCAGTGATAAGACCTTCCCTGGCGTTGGGAGCACCGCAGACAACCTGAACAGTCTCATGGCCCACCTCAACTTCACACAAGGTCAGTCTATCCGCATCAGGGTGTTTTCTTACATTGATAATTTTAGAAGTTACTATCCCATCCAGCCCTTTGGACATCTCTTTAACTGCATCAACCTCAAGCCCCAGCATTGTCAGCTTATCGGCAAGCTGCTCAGGTGTCAGCCCGTCATAGGATACATATTCTTTGAGCCATTTAAGGGTAAATTTCATGAAAGGTTATCCTGGTACAATAAATAACTAAAATTTATAAAGGTATACTGGTATCCGGCAAGTAAGATCAATTGTACTAATTTATACCGTTGCAACGAATTTCAGACAGTCTCAAAATTTCATTAAAACTGCTCGAGAAATCTCAGATCATTCTCATAAAAAAGGCGAATATCGTCAATTCCGTATTTGAGCATGGCGATTCGCTCAACTCCAAGTCCAAAGGCAAACCCGCTGTAGGTGTCAGGGTCATAGCCGACCATTTTCATCACTTCAGGATCAATGAGACCGGCTCCCAAAATTTCAAGCCAGCCCGTGCGTTTGCATACCCGGCAGCCTGATCCGCCACATATGACACAGGCTATATCTACCTCTGCGCTTGGCTCGGTAAAAGGAAAAAAACTGGGCCTGAACCGGAGCGCAATGTCATCTTTAAACATTCGCTGGGTAAAACTGGTAAGGACACCCTTCAGATCTGCAAATGAAACCTTATGGTCTACCAGGAAGCCTTCAACCTGATGAAACATCGGTGTGTGTGTAATGTCCGAGTCGCAACGGTATACTTTTCCGGGGGCGATATAACGCAACGGCGGATCAAGATTTTCCATAATCCGTGCCTGCATAGGGGAGGTGTGCGTTCGCAGAAGGATAGAATCAGACACATAAAATGTATCATGCATATCCCTTGCAGGGTGATGCTCCGGGATATTAAGCGCTGCAAAGTTGTAGTAGTCAAGCTCAACATCGGGACCCTCGGCAACTGCAAAACCCATACCCTCAAAAATTCCGCATATTTCCTCCATTACCTGGGTAACGGGATGAAGTTTACCTGTGGGTAGAATTCTTCCAGGAAGGCTTAAGTCCTCCTGCTGCAGCTGAATGGCTGAACCTGCCGTGAGTTCCGCAGTCTTAATGTCAAAAAGTTCTTCAACGTGTCTTTTTATCTCATTGGCACGTTGACCCAAGCGGGGCCGATCCTCTTTAGGGACCTGCCCCAACTGTCGCATGACAGTTGAAAGCATTCCTTTCCTGCCAAGATATTTGACACGGTAAGGCTCAAGTTCTGCCTCGTCGGCAACCTGGTTCAGTTCAGTTTCAGCTTCCTGTCCCAGCCTCTTGAGTTCTTCTTCCATTTAGGTGCTCAGGAGGTAGCTGACCCGGCAGTTTTTACCACCTCGCCGAAAGCGTTAGGATCTACTATAGCCAGGTTTGAGAGAACTTTACGGTCAAGCTCAATGTCTGCATTTTTCAAGCCATTTATCAGGCGACTGTAACTTGTTCCGTTCAACTTGGCAGCTGCAGAAATTCTGGTAATCCACAGACGGCGGAAATTGCGTTTATTGGTACGGCGATCACGATAGGCAAAACAGAGGGCACGATCAACTGCTTCGGTAGCTGTCCTGTACAAACGATGCTTTCCGCCACGGTAGCCCTTGGCCATTTTCAATACTTTGTTTCTTCTTCTGCGTGCTTTGAAACCGCGTGTTACACGAGGCATTTTTCTACTCCAATTAAAATACTTTATTAAAATTATGCATTTTCCAACAATAAATAAGAAAACTGCTTATAAATACGGCAGCATTCTCTTGACAGCTTTACGGTCAGCTTCAGCAACCAGACCTGATTTACGCAGGCCTCTTTTTCGTTTCGTTGACTTCTTGGTCAGAATATGGCTGCTGTAAGCCTTATTCCGCTTAATCTTTCCGGAGCCTGTCGCTTTAAAGCGCTTGGCAGCTCCCCTGTTGGTTTTTACTTTTGGCATGATAAGCCTCCTTCTCGGTACAGGCAGTCTTTCTGCCTGGAACATATTACTTGATATATATAAAAACGGTTGTTACGGCTTCGGACCGACAAACATAACGAGCTGTCGGCCTTCCATGTTCGGTTCCTGTAGAATCACACAATCATCTCTCAATTCATCAGCAATCTTGTTGAGAGCATTGAGACCTATGGTTTGGGCATAGACAATTTCCCTGCCCCTGAACCTCATCGTTACTTTGACCTTGTTTTTCTGACTTAAAAACTTTTTTATTTTCTTTATCTTGAAGTTGAGATCATGCTCCTCAGTCTTGGGACGGAACTTGATTTCTTTCGTCTCGATAACCGTTTGTTTTTTCTTTGCTTCTTTTTGCTTCTTACTCAATTCATACCGGTACTTGTCATAGTCCATAACCCGACAGACCGGTGGGTCGGCTGTTGTTGCGACCTCAACCAGGTCCATGTCCTGGTCATATGCTTTATTCAATGCTTCTTCTGTTGATAAAATGCCCAGCTGTTCTCCATCAAGATCTATCAGTCGAACTTCGGGTGCTGTAATTTCTTCGTTAACCCTGGCTTTAGCTTCCTGCTTAGGCGGTGCCTTCCTCCCTCGTTTGATATCCGTTCCTCCTCTCTTGTATTATTCATTACAGGCTGCGTCAGCTGCTGGCGCCTGTATCCTCTTTACATTCCCTGGTTACCATTTCCGCAAATTCCTGCGGCAACATAGGCGGCAGGTTCTCACCGTTTCTTTTTCGCACGGTTACAGTACCGGTTTCCTTTTCACGTTCGCCCACTATGAGCATATAGGGAACCTTCATCAATTGTGCTTCACGAATCTTGTAGTTAAGCTTTTCATTGCGGAGATCTTTCGCCACCCTGATTCCCAGTTTACGTAAACGATCATACACCACTTCACTATACTGATACTGGTCATCAGTAATATTTAATATCCGTGCCTGTTCAGGAGCCATCCACAGCGGGAAGGCGCCTGCATAATTTTCGATGAGCACACCAACGAAGCGTTCCAGGGAGCCCATTAATGCGCGATGTATCATAATCGGCTGATGTTCCTGGCCATCGTCACCTGTATAGCTCATCTCAAAGCGTTCCGGCAAGTTAAAATCGACCTGGATCGTAGAACACTGCCAGGAACGACCAATCTGATCTTTGATCTTGATGTCTATTTTCGGCCCGTAAAAGACTCCCTCTCCCGGATCAACCTCGAAATCCAGTCCCTTTTTAACCAGGGCCTGTTTTAATGCATCAGTGGAAAGATTCCAATGGGCATCACTCCCGACATACTTTTCCGGTCGGGTGGAGAGGTATATGTCATACTGGTCAAAACCAAAGGTTTTGAGTATGTGCAGGTTCAGATCAATGATTTTGAAAATTTCATCTTCCAGCTGGTCCGGACGGCAGAAAATATGGGCATCGTCCTGGGTGAAGCCACGCACCCTCAGAAGTCCATGCAAAGCTCCTGTCCTTTCGTAACGATATACTGTTCCAAGCTCGCACCAGCGAATAGGGAACTCCCGGTAACTGTGCTTACTGCTTTTGTAAACACCTATATGAAACGGACAATTCATCGGCTTGAGCTGATATTTCACTTCATCTATTTCCATGGGAGAATACATATTCTCCCCATAAAAGTCGAGATGGCCGCTGGTTTTCCAAAGATCCTGACGGGCGATATGCGGGGTATAAAGCAGTTCGTACCCATGCCGGTAATGCTCGTCCTTCCAGTAATCCTCAATCAATTTGCGCAGCAACGCTCCCCGGGGCTGCCAGAGAATAAGTCCAGGACCTATCTGGTCCTGAATGGTGAAAAGGGATAATTCTTTTCCCAGCCGGCGGTGGTCCCTTTTCTTGGCCTCCTCAAGCTGAGCAAGATGTTTTTTCAGCTCCTTCTTGTCGAAAAAAGCTGTCCCGTAAAGCCTCTGCAGCATGGGTTTGTTTTCATCACCCCGCCAGTAGGAGCCTGCAACGCGCAGCATTTTAAAGGCCTTGAGCCATGAACTGTCAGGAAGATGTGGCCCGCGACAGAGGTCAACAAAATCACCTTGCTGATAGAGGCTTACAGTATCCTCCTCCATCTCATTCAGGAGTTCGACCTTGTAATTCTCACCCTGCTCGCTGAAAAATTCAATGGCCTCAGTTACTTTCATAACTCTTCGCTCAAAAGGAAGACGGCTGGCAGCTATTTCTTCCATTTTCTTTTCAATCTTCTCAAAATCATCCGGCGTAAACGGTTCTTCACGATCAAAATCATAATAGAAACCGTTTTCAATGGCAGGACCGATTGCAACCTTCACATCTTTGCCGAAAAGCTCTCGTACAGCAAGTGCCATAACGTGAGCAGCACTGTGGCGAAGGATATCAAGACCTTCTTCAGACTTGATCATCACAGGCTCAAGAACGGTATCACTGTCAAGGTGAACAGACAAGTCTGCCAGCTCACCGTTAGTCTTTACCGCAACGGTCTGTTTTCTGACTTTATTGGAAACAAGTTCCTTCAGAGCATTTGATGCTGTAACACCCTGCTCAAAGGATCCGTTTTCACCGTCATGTATTTTTACTGATATCTGGCCCATAGATGCATTAAAAAATAAAGGCTAAAAAGCCGGCGGCTGGTTGCTGCACAGCATGTCTTTTAGCCCTTGTAATATATGGTAGGCGCGGGCGGGATTGAACCGCCGACTTCTTCCGCGTCAGGGAAGCGCTCTCCCACTGAGCTACGCGCCTTTATATACCCAAAAATTCCAAAAAAAATAAAGTTATCCTGGAGTTGCAACAAACTTTAATGAATTACCAACAAACATAATTCATGTCAAGAAAATAAGGGCAAAAAACATGCGTTTAAGGGCAGTATACCTTCTTTTGACTATTCTTTAATTTGTTGCCGGCTTTCAATGGCACGGGCCAGGGTATGCACATCAGCGTATTTTATGTCCATTCCCATGGGAATACCACAGGCGAGGCGGGAAACTTTTACAGAGAACCTGTTCAACTGGTCCATGAGAAAGGAAGCAGTGGCCTCTCCAGGAACAGTGGAACTCGTTGCTATGAGAACCTCTTCTATTTTCTGTACGGGTATGCGTTCAAACAGTTCCCTGATTTTCAGCTCCTTGGGACCGATTCCATCCATAGGTGACAACACACCGTGAAGAATATGATAAACTCCCCGGAAAGCACCGGTTTTTTCTATGGACAGCAGGTCGCCCGGCTCTTCAACCACACACACAAGTTTTTCGTTTCGCCGTGTATCACCGCAAATTAAACAGGGATCTGATTCCGAGAAAGCGTAACAGCGCTTGCACAACTGGATCGAACTGTGAAGTGTGGCAAGATCTTCTACCAGGTTTTGTGCTTCAGATGCCGGACGCCGTAAAATATATAGGGCTAGCCGGGTTGCAGTCTTACGGCCGATTCCAGGCAATCTGGTGAAATCGTTGATGAGCCGCTCAAGGGCAGGAGGAACAACCTGCATCAGACTGCTAAAAGAGACCCGGTATATTCATACCGCCTGTCAATTTTCCCATCTCTGTCTGACCGAGTTGTTTTGCCTTGACCAGGGCATCATTTACGGCAGATACGACAAGATCCTGAAGCAATTGCGGATCATCCGGATTTACAACCTCTTTTTCAATGGAAATTCCTGTCATCTCGCTTCGGCCATTGAAAGTGGCAGTAACCATACCTCCTCCAGATGAACCTGTAACAGTCTTACCGCCAAGTTCCTGCTGAATTTGCGCTAATTTCTGCTGGAAGTGCTGTGCCTGTTTCATCAAATCGCCCATGTCCATAACGATATACCTTTATAATTTCGATGTACTTTATATTATTCTTCAGGCTGTTTCTTAATATCAATTTCCACTGACTCGTTCAATGGTTTGCGAAAACGTGGACCAACACGTATATCACCTACTTCACCATTAAAAATATCAACAGCAGTCAGGACCAGGGTATCATTTGCAAGCGCCTGGCGCTCCTGTTTAACTTTATTGCCGTTAGCAGGATCGACATCACAGCCATCAGTATCAGGAACAGAAAACCTGATCCTGAAATCGTCTTGAAAAAAATCCAGCGCAAATTCTGTAAGGGGAGTGATATTCTCCTTGTTTCTCAGCAACCTGCAATTAGCTGAATTTTCATACTCAATTACCAGTTCTTCATCTTCAAGATGTGCAATTGTCGCCATCTGAAGCGCTGAAGCCATCCAGGGTTTCCTCTCCCGGACATACTCAATAAAATCACCCCAATGCTGACGAACAGTCCGGTTGAATGCAGTTTTATTTAAAGATTCATTCTCTATGTCCTTTTCCTCAGGGACCGGCGCCGAAATTTCACTTTTCTCTCCGGAATGCATACCGGATGATATGCTTGCAGAACCAGAGCTGGCGGGCGGACTGTCATTTTCTGTTTTCAGGATTTCCTCAGTTTCATGTCGAGCATCCGGGTCATGCTCCTGGTGCCCACTCTCATTCCCTGATGTTTTTTTTTCAGATAATAAAGGATGGGCTGCGGTTTTTTCAGTTGTACCAGGTGCCGGTTCTTCTTCGCCGGGAGAGAACCCGCCACTGATCACATCATCCAGGCGGCCCAAAATACTGGAAACAGGAACAACTTCGTTTACCTGTGCTGCCTTGATCAGGGCCATTTCAAGCGCGTACCGAGGTCTGGATGAATAACCGGCTTTCTCAAGGTTTTCCATCAGAATATTAAACATGAGCACCAGGATTTGTGCGGGATATTTCTCTGCACATTCCTTAAGTTGGGTCATCTCGCTGCCCGGTAAATCAAGTAATTTTTCCGGATTTTCACTGATACCGCAGATAACAAGAGCCCTGAACCATGAAAGGAGGTCGTTAATAAATCTTTTTAAATCCAGACCAAAATCATATGTATTATTGATAATCTCAAGCACCATGGTCATTTGACCCGCCAGGAGCGCTTCAGCTAATTCGGAAATTATCTGGTTGCTGACTAGTCCGAGGACATCTATGACGTCGTCAACAGTAACTGTATCTCCGCAATAGGAAAAAATCTGGTCCAGCAGACTAAGACCGTCCCTGACACTCCCTCCCGCTTCACTGACAATTACATTTAATGCAGCATGATCAATTGTAATCCCTTCCTTTTCAGCTACTGATTGAAAATGGCCGGTGAGGTCACCCACGCTGATTCGCTTCAACTCATAACGCTGACAGCGGGAAAGAATGGTAACCGGAACCTTGTGCAACTCAGTAGTGGCAAATATGAAATAGACATGCTCGGGTGGTTCTTCAAGTGTCTTGAGAAGTGCGTTGAATGCTTCCGTAGTGAGCATATGCACTTCATCGATAATGATTATTTTATAGCGTGAACCGGTTGGCATGAACCGGATGTTTTCTTTCAGTTCACGAATTTCCTGGATGCCCCTGTTTGAAGCACCATCGATCTCAACCAGGTCAACACTGCCGCCACTATTAATTTCTGAGCAGGAAGAACATTGATTGCATGGTTCCTGCGCAGGTCCATGTTCGCAATTCAGTGCTTTGGCCATAATACGGGCAAGGGTTGTTTTACCGACACCGCGGACACCGCTGAATATCAAAGCATGAGCGACCCTGTTTTTTTCGAGGGCGTTCTGCAGAGTTCTGACTACAGCTTTCTGGCCGACAACTTCACTGAAGACACGGGGACGTGATTTTCTGGCTAAAACAAGATATGACAAGATTTCATCACTGATGGTATGATTTCAATTTATAATAAAGCATATATTCGTAAGATAATGGAACAGGTTCCACCAGGCAAGATATAATTAAATCTCCCTGTACCCAAAAAAGGATAGCCAGGCACCCTGCGGCACACAAA
>CAMYLK010000014.1 GCA_947259225.1 uncultured Desulfobulbaceae bacterium
ATTGTTGCCTGGAAGTTGACCAAAAGTATGTCAGCTGACGATGTTAAAGATACGCTTGACCTAGCCATTGAGAAAAGCGGTGTTGATACCGTCAAGGTCAGGCATCGTCCTCGTCTGCTTTCAGATAATGGAGCCTGTTACCTGGCAAAAGATTTACAGGAATACCTTGCTGATAAAGAGATGAAGCATACTCGTGGCAGGCCGTATCACCCGATGACGCAGGGCAAAATAGAACGCTATCACCGAACGATGAAAAACATCGTCAAACTGCAGAATTATAATCTGCCATGGGAACTGGAGAAAGAACTTCATGCATTTGTAGAATATTACAACCATGAGCGTGTCCATGAATCCTTGGACAATATGACGCCTGCTGACGTTTTTTACTGAAGGGACCGGAAAATCAAGACGCTGCGAGATAATGTTAAGAAACAAACTTTGCAGCAACGTAGAAGAAAAAATCTGGGATTGATGCCATTAAACAAGGATGTTATTAAACCATCAGTGCTTCGGGAAAGGGTCTCTTAACTTTTAAGCTGATTTGTACCAAAGGCTTTGACGACGTACAATCTACTGGGGTGAGAGTAAGAGAATAATAACGGGTGCTGATGTACTTGGTAGACTCCTCAGGGGAATAGTCCAACAGAAAGGAATTCCTTTTCGAAAATATAAGGAAAAAGAAAGAGCTGACTCAATTCAGTCTAATGAGATAGAAAGGTGACAAGGAAGGGATTATGGAGCTACCGGAGTACATTACAATTAAAGAGGTTCAAAGAGTTTGTTCTGAAATTGGTTTGCAAGACTGGAGCAGCATGGCTAAACCTGATGTTTCAGAAGAAGAAGCAATAATTATCTTAAAGATTGTCAACACCCAGGGGACGGAAATTCCGCCTGAAGAGTTCAGGAAAGGACTCGAGGTGGAACTTGAACATGGAACAAGGTTTGTTGATGCAAATGTAACCAATAATCATCCGCTCCTCACCGGGAAAATTGTTCTCGCCCACCTGAAAGAAACCATGGATTATTATCAAAGACTTGATGTGGCAGAGATAGAAGGTGATTTGCTTAAAGCTGTTTTATCCAGGAATATTGAAAAAGTTGTTTCAAAATATACCAAACTAATAGAGGCGCAAAATGTTTTAAACAAAACAGTCTCTGGCGTATTGAAATAGCAGCTCATACTTATAATTTTAAAGAGGAGAATAAAATGACTATCGCCCTTCCTGAACTTCCATATAATAAAAAAGAACTTGCACCTTACATCACTGAGAACACCCTGGATTTTCATTATGGGAAACACCACCAAGCCTATGTTGATAATCTGAACAAGCTCATTGAAGGGTCTGGCCTTGCTAATGAAACCCTGGAAGATATAATTAAGAGCACTGTTAACAATCCTGAAAAAGCAGGGGTTTTTAATAACGCAGCCCAGATATGGAATCATACGTTTTACTGGCAGTCCATGAGGCCAAGTGGAGGTGGACAGCCAACCGGAGCTATAGAAGAAAAGATCACCACAGATCTTGGCGGGTATGAAAAGTTTGTCGAAACATTTAAGAACGCAGCGATGACTCAATTTGGTAGCGGCTGGGCATGGCTTGTGCTGAATGGCGGTAAGCTTGAAGTGGTGAAAACCGCAAATGCAGACACCCCGCTGGCACACGGTCTTCAACCTCTTCTCACTGTCGATGTTTGGGAGCATGCCTATTACCTTGATTACCAGAATAGAAGGGGAGATTACCTGGATGTGTTTCTTGCCAACCTGGTAAACTGGGATTTTGTCAATTCGCAACTTGGATAGAGACTGAAATAATTATGAAGGGTATCAATATATTGTTCTTTTGTAAGAATGGAATAGAAGTTTAAAGTTTGGATTAGGATTTATCCTATGGCTCTTCGGTTATTGGAAGTGATTGTACCTGAACAATTCTACAATGATGTATCAGCCATTATTGAGGAAAATGAGATATCAGACTACTGGCAAACCTGCAGCTGTGAATCCAGGGTTATTTTCAAGATAATTCTTCAAGCCGAAAAGACAGAATCCCTCATGGATCAGTTTGAGGGTAAATACAAACATCTCGATGATTTTCGTCTTGTTTTACTTCCGCTTGAAGCATCCTTTCCATCTCCAAAAGCTATCGAACAAAAAACTGAAGAATCTGCATTTAATAAGGAAAAAGAGAAAATTCCTCTGCGTGTGAGCAGGCAGGAACTCTATAGTGAAATTTTTGATCGATCCAAGTTGAATAGGGTTTTTCTCATTATGGTTGCTCTATCATCACTTGTGGCTGCGGTTGGATTACTGAGAAATAATGTTGCTGTTATAATCGGTGCGATGGTTATAGCACCATTGTTGGGACCTAATGTTGCTCTATCACTTGCTACGACACTTGGTGATGAAGATTTAGGACGCAACGCAGTTAAAACTAATTTTATAGGAATATCTCTTTCTTTCTTACTGTCCGTTTGTATCGGTTACTTTGTTTTTGTTGATCCAGCCCAGCCAGAGATTATGTCCCGTACAATTGTTAGTTATGGTGATATAGTGCTCGCTCTTGCATCAGGTGTTGCAGGGGCGTTAGCGTATACAACAGGAGCACCTTCAGCGCTGATAGGAGTTATGGTTGCTGTTGCGCTAGTGCCGCCACTCGTAACATCTGGCATGTTGATCGGCTCAGGTTATATTGCGAAGGGTATTGATGCTTTTTTTCTTGTTCTCGTTAATTTGATCAGTATTAATCTTGCGGGTGTCATAACATTTCTTTTACAAGGCATACGGCCGAAGATCTGGTGGGAGGCAAATAAGGCAAAAAAAGCAACAAAAAGAGCTGTAACTCTCTGGGTTTTGCTTTTGACTGCACTGATCTTCATTCTTTATATAAAATACAGGTAAATATAATTTATCTTTTCAATAAAGAGGGACGATGCTTTTGCCGAATAGAATCAGGAGTTAAAAAATGAATAATAAGTTTAGAAAGTTAAAAGTATTTCCTTCTGCTGAAGAGGATGCAGCATCATCTACAATCTGTCCTCAAACTTCACAAACCCTGTCGGATAGCTATAAGCTTTCGTATATGGACCCGCAATTCCTCATGCGGGATGAATTGCGTCCGGTTCGACTACAACTTGAACTCATGAAACCGGAACTTCTCCAGGAAGAACATGGTATTGGTGCTACGGTTGTTGTTTTTGGCGGAAGCAGGGTCGTAGAAGAAAGTGAGGCACAAATTAAGCTAGCAGAGGCGGAGAAAAAGGTACAAGGCGATCCGTCAGATCAAAACTCTATTAAACAACTTGAAATAGCGAGGAGAACTCTCGATAAAGCTCACTATTATGGGGAAGCAAGAAAACTCGGCAAAATCCTTTCTGAAAGATGTCAATTAGCAAATGGCTGCAAACTTGTAGTTATTACCGGAGGTGGTCCCGGAATAATGGAGGCTGCGAATCGTGGCGCGTATGAAACAGGTGCAGAAACCATAGGGCTTAATATCGTTCTTCCGCATGAACAAAGTCCGAATCCTTACATTACCCCTGAACTCAGTTTTCAATTTCATTATTTTTCGATCAGGAAAATGCATTTTCTGCTTAGGGCACAAGCGCTGGTCGCTTTTCCCGGTGGTTATGGAACACTAGATGAACTTTTTGAAACACTTACACTTATACAGACCAGAAAGATCAAACCGTTACCGGTATTACTCTTTGGAAGAGAATTTTGGCAAAAACTGATAAACTTTGATTTTTTGGTCGAGGAGGGAGTGATTTCACCAGAAGATCTCAAAATTTTTCGTTTTGTGGATAAGGCAGAAGACGCAGCTGATATAATTTTCGACCATTTGGACCAGGTAATTCAGGAATAAACTTTCTAAACGATTGAGTCTCACATGAAAAGCTATCATAAGGAACTTTGGTTAGAGGTGCCCACCAGAAGAGCGTTTGTCAACATCACCCCGCAGGTGGAGGATTGTCTTGCCGAGAGCGGTATTAAAGAGGGTTTGCTGCTCTGCAACGCAATGCATATTACTGCCTCGGTGTTTATTAATGATGACGAATCCGGCCTTCATCATGACTATGAGGTGTGGTTGGAGAAGCTTGCACCGCATGAGCCGGTTTCTCAGTATAGGCACAACGGGTATGAAGATAACGCTGATGCACACCTCAAACGGCAGGTGATGGGTAGAGAGGTGGTTGTAGCGATCACAGAAGGGCAACTACATTTCGGCACCTGGGAGCGGATTTTCTATGGAGAGTTTGATGGCAGGCGCAGGAAACGTGTACTGGTCAAGATAATCGGTGAATAGTCATATGTTACTTCTTGGCCTTAAGCGTATTGCTTCATTGATCCTGGTGCTTATAGTAAGTACATGGTGCCAGGCCGCACCGATTAACGAACTGGTTACCAAGAGGCTTGCCATGGGTGACAAACCAAACCGTCTGATTCACGAAAAAAGTCCCTACCTACTCCAACACGCTTTTAATCCGGTCGATTGGTACCCATGGGGTGATGAAGCTTTTAAAAAAGCAAAGGCTGAAGGCAGGCCGATTTTTCTTTCTGTGGGGTACTCAACCTGCCACTGGTGCCACGTCATGGAGGAAGAGTCTTTTGAAAGCCCGGAAATTGCGGCAATATTGAATAAGTGGTTCATCTGCATCAAGGTGGACAGAGAAGAACGCCCTGACATAGACCAACTTTACATGTCTGCCACCCAGGCTATGACCGGAAGCGGTGGATGGCCCATGTCCGTATTTCTATTTCCGGACGGTAAACCCTTTTACGCCGGTACTTATTTTCCTCCGCAGTCAATGTATGGACGCCCGGGGTTCACAGATGTACTGATAGCAATACATGATGCATGGGAGAACAAGCGGGATGACCTGCAAAGCGCAGCATCCCAGCTTATCGATGAGTTGGAAAAAAGGTCTAAAATATCAGGAGCTCAAAAGCTCGACAAAGATATCATGGGCCTCGCATACACGGGATTTGAAAAAGATTATAACCCCGCTTATGGAGGATTCAGCTATGCGCCGAAATTTCCCAGACCTGTTCAGTTTAATTTTCTCTTGAAATATTGGCACCGGACAGGGAATGAACGCGCTCGAGACATGGTTCTGCGAACACTGCAATTTATGAAAAAAGGGGGTATCTGGGATCATGTTGGTGGCGGGTTTCACAGGTATGCTACCGATCCTCAGTGGCGAGTGCCCCATTTTGAAAAGATGTTGTATGACCAGGCCCAGCTTGCCAACTCCTACCTTGACGCCTACCTGATAACTGGTGAGAAAAAATACTCCAATACTGCTGTTGATATTTTTAAATACATCATGCGCGACATGACTTCTCCTGAAGGTGGTTTTTATTCTGCAGAGGACGCCGACAGCGAGGATCCCTACAATTCAGGTAAAAAAAGTGAAGGGGCATTTTATTTGTGGACAGCAAAGGAGATAGAAAAAACACTTCCCAAAAAGGATGTCCCATTATTTACCTATCGTTTCGGGATTAAGAAAGAAGGCAATGCACCAGAGGACCCGCAGGATGAATTTAAAGGAAAAAACATTCTCTACCAGGCCCATTCCCTTGAAGAGACTGCAAAAAAAATCAACACAACCCAAGAGGATGTGAAAGAGAGGCTTGGAAGGTCACTTGCGGAACTTCTGAGGGTACGGGCCATAAGAAAGAGGCCTCACCTGGATGACAAGGTTCTTGTTTCCTGGAATGGCCTTATGATTGGTTCTCTGGCCAGGGGATCTTTTATACTTAACGACCGGGAGTTGCGAGAAACAGCGGTTAAGGCGGCACTCTTTATAAAGCAACAGTTGTACAACAGTAAAGACAAAACGCTCTACCGTCGGTACAGGGATGGAGAGAGCGGCCTTACAGGGCAGCTTGACGATTACTCTTTTCTGGTAAGCGGACTAATAGACCTCTATCAGGCAGAACAAAATCCCGAGTGGCTGGAATGGGCAGTGGATTTAACCCGGAAACAGGTTGAATTGTTCTGGGATGCTGAGAAAGGCGGTTTCTTTGACAGCGTTCCTGATCCAACTCTTCCGATCAGGATGAAAGGTGATTATGACGGAGCTGAGCCCGCTGGGAATTCTGTTGCAGCCATGAACCTCCTCTTACTGGGGGCTATCACATTGAACAGTGAATGGGTTGAAAAAGGGGAACTGGCCACTGAAATATTCAGCAGTCTTATCAAGGCTCAGCCAACAATGCTCCCTCAGATGTTATGTGCATGGGATCAGGCCCGATCCAAACCGCAACAGGTTATTATATCCGGACAAAAGGGAAAGGAAGACACAATAGCAATGTTGAACACTGTGCTCGATACCTATGAACCGGGAAGAGTAGTACTGCTTGCTGATGATGGGCCCAACGAAAAATATCTTGCAAAGTATCTGCCCTTTATTGAGGATATGGGGATGATAGATGATGAGGCAACTGCTTACGTGTGTCAGAATTTCATCTGTCTGCAACCTACCAATGACCTGAACATCCTGAAATCGTTAATTAATAAAAATTTGCACAAAACAAAATCTGATTACCATTGAAATTCAGCAATGTGCTCTATCTATGCTTTGTAAACTGCTGTCATTTCGACCAAAGGGAAAATTTTTTTTAAAAAAGATACAGATTTATCACATACGTTCGAAATGACATAGAAAGTATATGATATCAGCATGAAACACCTTGTTCATTCGTCTACTAGCTGAGTTATAGTGGTAATCAAGAAACAAAATGAATCAAACATATTTCCTTTGAGCTTGTCATATATAATCAAATAACTTCCTCGACCCACCTCCCAACTCACCAAAAAGATACGTTGTTTAAAAACAAAACTCAATGCTCTGTATAGTTGAGCAGGGAAGAGCTTGGGGATAGATTATATAACTAACAACCCATCCAAAACTCAATTCTTGGGTGGTATTACAAAGAGTATCAATAATTATTCAAGTTTGAGAACATTTAAGATTTTAGTCTGCCATGGTTTTACAATAAATTTATTCAATAAAAGCATCTTCCATTAAGAATAAAATCGTAATACGTACCAATATAAAACCTGGTTGCCAATATAAACTGTCCAATTAAACTGTTTTTGGTCGCACGGCCCAATGCAACACGCTCTTAGCGAACCCACCTTTGCTGCGTTCAAAGGCAATAGACAGGTCAAGTCGTTAAGTGTCTAGCTGTATAATTCAATAGTCTACATAAACAGTATAAAAAATCCTTGACATTGTTGTACAGATGTTGTGTTATGCACTTAACGGCGTTTACACAGCCTGATACTGTTGGTACTGCAAACATTCTTATCTGTACAGTCTACATGAGCACCAACAGTCAAACTATTGCGGGAAATTAACATGGCCGAACATAATATGATAACAAGCAAGGATATTATCAATAAAACGGGTATATCCAGGGCAACTTTAAATAACTACATCAAGCTGGGTATACTCCCTAAACCTGTAGTTGGTCCACCCCGTCATGGTCAGGCAGGTGTAAAACATATAGGTTATTTTCCGCCTGATTCACTTGAAAGAGTCTACAAGGTAAAATTATTAAAAAGCCAGGGGAAGACTATGGAGGAGATTTCCCGGCATTTTACCGGAGATTTAACAGAAATTCCTTCTGCTCGAAAAACCTTATCTGGTCAAAGACGAAAGGAGATGGCCACCAGTTCTGAATTTAAGACTAAGCGATCAGTCGACCAGGATTTATGTCTCACAATTTGTGATATTAAATCACCTGCTTACCTTATAAATCGAAACTTTGAGGTTGAGTGGATCAACAACCAGGCAGAAGATCTCGTTTTTCAAAGAAACGTGCGCTCATTGGTTGACGTAGAATCACGAAACATTTTTAAGCTTTTTCTGGAAAAGCGCAACCTGTTGGACGGTGACAACTGGCAGGAACTGGCATCCGTTCATTTAACAGTTATGCAGAACTCCCTTGATGAAAGCAAATTTTCAAGCCTGTATAAAGGTATAACTGACACCGAATCAGAAATTCTTATCGAACTTTACCGGGACCGTAGGGTAAGTGGTCCCGAAATGCTTTATCATTTACCGGTTTCCGTAACCGTGCAGGGTGGAACAGTGAGGACATTCTGGGTACATACCATGACCTTTCGTGAAGGGACTTTTTTCGTCTTCGTACCTGATGATGGTATTAATAATGAGCTCCTCGACATGCTTAAACAGCGAGAAAAGATTATTAATGAACTCTTACGAAGAAGAATGCCCTCGCTTGTTTCACTCTGTGTCCTTATAGCAGATCTTCAGGATTCCGTGAAGATTAGTGCCGAGCTTTTACCTGCTCAGTACTTTGAACTTATTAACGGTCTTTGGGAGCTTGTAGGTCCTGCTTTCGAAAAACATAACGGAATTTACGGAAAACATGTCGGCGACGGCATGCTTTATTATTTCATAGACAAGCCTGGTGAAAATTACATTGTAAACTGCATTAACTGTGCTATTGAAATAGCTGAAATAATGAAAAAATTTAGTAATTCATGGAAGGGGATTAAAGGATGGGTTAATGACCTTCATCTCAATACTGGTATAAATGAGGGACAGGAATTTTTCGGTACCATTCATTCAGCAAATACAATCGAATTCACAGCGTTGGGTGATACTATAAATATTGCTGCACGCCTTTCCGAATATGCAAATAATGGCGAGATATGGACCACAAAGAATTTAATCAGTAAATTATCACAAGAAGAACGAAGTGCTTTTCGTTTCGGTGTACACCATCGCGATAAACAAGGGGAGACATTCATCAGGGATTCTTTTTCCCGTGTCAGTGATCTTGTAACACCCGATACTCAACATTACCACCGCATGTCAGCTATTGCCGGACTGCCAATAACCGAAATCAAAGAAAGGGTAGTTCCTTCATATGCGTGAAATTACAAATACAAGAGTTTTTTTTCCAAAACATGCAGGAGACATACCAGTGAATAAAAAACCAACCTATGACGAACTGTACAATCGAGTAAAGCAGTATGAGCTCGAAAATGTACAGATTAAGTCTGAATTTCATGCAAACCTCAACGAATGTACAGCTCAATACAATACCATGCTTGACACTGTTGACTCACACATGAGTATGGTTAACAGGGAAATGAAAGTAATTTGGGCCAACCAGAACACTAAAAAGATTTTTGGCAAAGATATTATTGGAAAATCCTGTTTTAAAGCATGCCACGGTAGAAAGGAACCCTGCAGGGATTCTTCCAGGTGTATTGTAAAAAAAGCTTTCCGCCAAGGTGAAGTCAACAAGCATGAGACTGAGGCAACGGACCAAAACGGGCAAAAAATGTATTTCAGCGGTTCGGCAAGGGTGATATCAAGGGATAATAATGGATACCCGCTGGTAGTGGTTAAAATTTATAATGATATTACTGAACAGAAAAAAACAGAACTTAAACTGAAAAAAAGCATGCTGCAGTTGCGAAAGAACCTTGCAGGTACAATACAGGCCATGGCTATGACAGTTGAAACAAGAGATCCCTATACTGCCGGTCACCAGAGAAGAACTTCAGACATAGCACGCTGCATAGCCCAGGAGATGGGATTGCCTGATAAACAGGTAGACGGTATACGTATGGCCGGCGTTATACATGATCTGGGTAAAATCTCTGTTCCAGCCGAGATCCTGAGTAAACCGGGTAAGATTGGACGTCCTGAATTTTCACTCATTAAACATCATCCGCAAACAGGATATGATATCCTTAAGGGCATTGACTTCAAGTGGCCGGTTGCTGAGATTGTCCGACAGCACCATGAAAGAATGGACGGTTCCGGGTACCCCTTCGGACTGGCAGGAGAAGATCTTCTCCTGGAGGCCAGGATTATTGGTGTGGCTGATGTAATTGAGGCTATGTCGTCACATCGACCTTATAGACCGGCCCTGGGGATAAACAAGGCTTTTTATGAGATTATGCACAACAAGGGGAAATTGTACGATTCCGATGTTGTGGATGCAACTCTGAAACTTTTTTCAAAAAGAGAGTTCGATTTTCACTAAAACGTAGGGTCATCTTCAACGGACAGAAAAAGTTACAACCTCGCGTCAGCGATACCTTCCTGTAATACGTTTTTCACATCATATATGACAGCATTATCTCGACAGTAGGAGCGGATATCATCTGCAGCAAGCTGTACAAAATCCTGATGGGCAACTGCAAATACGATGGCATCGTAGGAATGAACTGCCGGCTGTTCAACCATTCTGACATTGTACAGCGATTCGGCTTCAATGTTGTCAGCCCATGGATCGAATACATCTACCCCTGATCCAAAAGATTCAAGCTCCCTGACGATATTTATTACTGCTGAATTTCTCAGATCCGGACAGTTTTCCTTAAAGGTCAACCCCATGATCAGTATCCTGCTCCCTGCAACATGGATACGTTTTTTTAACATATTTTTGATTATCTCCGAGGCAATGTAGCGCCCCATATCATCATTGAGGCGGCGGCCTGCCAGGATCATTTCCGGATGATAGCCGACTTCCTGGGCCTTGTGTGTGAGATAGTACGGGTCAACTCCTATGCAGTGGCCACCGACCAGTCCGGGTTGAAATGGCAAAAAATTCCATTTTGTACCAGCAGCCTGCAATACTTCCATGGTATCAATGCCGAGACGGTTAAAAATAAGGGCCAGCTCATTGACAAGGGCGATATTGACGTCTCGTTGAGTGTTTTCTATGACCTTTGCTGCTTCAGCCACCCTGATTGAACTGGCCTTGAAGGTCCCGGCCGTTATTATGGCCCTGTACAGATTATCGACAATATTGGCTGTTTCAGGGGTGGAGCCTGATGTAACCTTGATAATGTTCGGTATTCTGTGCGCGGCATCACCGGGATTGATGCGTTCCGGGCTGTATCCACAGAAAAAATCACTATTGAAGGAAAGGCCGGACGCTTTTTCAAGTACCGGTACACAGATTTCCTCTGTCGCGCCTGGATAGACTGTTGATTCGTAAATAACAATATCGTTTTCCCTCAGGGCTCTGCCTGCTGTTTGAGAGGCAGATATTAGAGGACGAAGATCAGGTTTTTTGTTGGCATCTATCGGAGTAGGGACTGCAATGATCAGGAAGTTGCAGTCGTTCAGCAGCTGTGAGTCATTTGAAAACAGAATGTTATCTGCCTTGATCAGTTCATCACTTTTCACCTCACGGGTTGAATCAACTCCAAGCTGCAGTTCTGATATACGTTCAGAATTGATATCATAGCCAAGAGTTGCAAATTTTTTACTGAATTCAATTGCGAGGGGCAGGCCAACATAACCAAGCCCTATTACACCTATACGGATAGATTGAAAATCACTCATCAGTTATTCCTTTGTTGATGGAGGGTTAAACACCACGAACTTTTTCAGGCCAGAGGATTCTGTGCAGCTGCAGCTGCATTTTAACAGGCAGACGATGCTCCATAATCATTTCTGCAAGCTGGGTCGGTGCAAGAAGATATTCCACCGGTGAAAACAGAACCGTTGCAATACTGTTCAAGTTGTACTGTTCAACTATGTTTTTCGACCACACAAAATCTTTTTCGGAACTTATAACAAATTTTACTTCGTCCCTACATCCGCGGCTTGTTCTGTCGACAAAAATATCTATGTTATTCCAATATGTCCGATCATCCATGCCACTGTCAGGACACTTTATGTCAAGTATAACAGAAACCGGAGATGGAATTTTTTCAATACTGAGGCTGCCGTTGGTCTCCACCAGGACTGTGCGCCCCTCGTTAAGCAGAATATCAATAAACGGATATATGTTCTCCTGGAGCAGTGGTTCTCCTCCTGTAAGTTCCACCATCACCCCAGGATAGTGCTTAAGCCAGTTTAAAATATCCTGATATGTGGCAGATCTGCCTTGCTCCTTCCAGGTGTACTGTGAGTCACAGTAACTGCAACGAAGATTGCAGTCAGACAGGCGGACAAAGGCACAGGGGAAACCTGCCCAGCTTGATTCGCCCTGAATCGAATAAAACTGCTCTGATATATTTAAATATCCGTTATCCACCGTAATAGATCACACCACTAGTGTCAGTTTCACGGACCGTTACCGAATAGAGCTGATATCTTTCGGTGTGCAGTTCATCTCGCAGCTCATTAAAAATATATATGGCGATATGTTCAGAGGAAGGGTTGATTTCTTTGAAAGAGGGATGATCATTAAGATCACGGTGGTCCAATTCATCAACAACCTTATTGACGTGTCCCTTAAGGCTTTTGAAATCTATTCCCATCCCAAGCTCATCAAGCTCATTCGCCCTGACAGTGACCTTTACCTTCCAGTTGTGGCCGTGAGGTTTCTCACAGTTTCCAGGATAGTTCCGCAGGTGATGGCCGCCTGAAAAATGTGTTTTTATAAAAATGTCCAGCATGATATATACTCCAAAATTTTCATAGTTACTCTTGTACAGGGCAAACAGGTTCCCGGTTCCTGAAAAGCCCCTTGCATCTCAACTTCATTCAATGTAAACAAAGTAAATTTTATTTCCGACTTTTACCTGTCAGATTATTTATATATAGCAGGTATATCCCATATTGACCAGAATGAGGAGAAATTTTCATGGCGATAATTGCCCCGTTCAGGGGATTGCGATTCAACCCTGATAAAATTAAAAGACTTGAGGATGTTGTGACACCTCCATATGATGTGATCAGCGAAGAGGATGGCGCAAAATTCCTTGAGAAAAACCCATACAATATGATCCAGCTCGACCTTCGCTCAACATCCTCGGACACACAAAATGATTCAGGTAAATACAGGAAAGCAAAGAATCTTTTCGACAGCTGGCAGGATGAGCAGGTCCTGATCAGGGATGATCATGATGCCATCTATCTTTACCATATAGATTACGTTCATCCATCAGGCCGGCGGATGACCAGAAAGGGGTTTATCAGCCTAGTCGGGCTCGCAGATTTTTCAGAAGGTATTGTCAAGCCGCACGAGAAAACTTTTGATTCGGTCATCGTTGACCGGATGCAGCTCATGGACGAGTGCCGAGCGCAGTTCAGCAAAGTGTTCTCTATTTTTCCGGACAGCAGGCAGGAGGTCATTTCAACGCTTGAGCAGGCAAAAGAGGAGCAGCCGGTCTGTTGTGTTACAGATCATCTTGGCAATAAGCATACCCTGTGGAGGGTGACCGACAAAAATGCCATTGACTCAGTTATAGGCTATTTCAAAGATACACCTGTCTATATTGCTGACGGGCACCACCGATACACGACAGCTCTCGGCTGCAGAAACAATGCTCTGAAAAACAACCCCGAGCTGCCGGCAAACAGTCCCTATAATTTTATTATGATGTACCTCTGTTCAATTGAAGACAAAGGGTTGTCAGTGCTTCCTACACATCGCCTGCTCAAGTTTCCAGGTAAAATGACCGCTGATGAAATTGTCCGGAAGACCGAAGAAGATTTTTTAGTGGAAGAGATACAGGGAGGCAGTCGTGAAATCCTCGTCGCAGAAGTCCTGGCAAGAATGAACGAATCAGAGATGGCGTCTCCGCAAACTGTCTTCGGCGTATATCATCCCGGTGAAGACCGCTGTTTTCTCCTGACTATGAAAAGACGATCCGAACAGCATCATTCCCTAACTGAAAATCCTGATGTACTCAAAGGCCTTGACGTGGTAGTACTATCAGAACTGCTCATTCACCAACTGTTCGGGCTGGATCACAAAAAGATAGTCAATGAAAAGCTGTTGAGTTATTTCAGTGATCCCGACGAAGCGATTGATGTCGCCGTGAAAATGAGTGTAACTGACGAGACAGTTACCCCACTTCTGCTTCTTCTCAACCCGACCAGATCTAACCAGGTTACGGATGTTGCTGATCATGGTGAAATCATGCCCCATAAGTCAACGTATTTTTATCCCAAGATCATGACCGGACTGATGATCAACAAGCTGGTCGCCAGTGAAAACATTTACCTGCCAGAGTATGGAAGTTGAATATTCCATGCTCTCCACTAACTGACGACACGCTGTTTGAAGGCCGGCTTGTTTGCCGACAGTACAGACAGGGATACCGTTTTTCTGTTGATGCCCTTCTGGCGGCACATTTTCCCGATATACAGGCTGAAAACCACATACTTGACCTTGGGTGCGGATGCGGTGTAATAGGCCTTGTTATTGCGCATCGTTACAGAGGTGAGGGGGTTCATGTTACCGGTTTGGAATTTCAGTCTGATCTCGCCATGGTTGCTCATGATAATGTCCTTGCGAACAACATGGAATCCACAATGTCTGTTATTGAAGGTGACCTCCGGCGTATCGGAGAAATTCTATCTCCGGAATCTTTTGACATGATTGTGTGCAATCCCCCTTACCGCAAGCCTGATACCGGCCGCGTGAGCCTGGGTGATCAAAGAGCCAGGGCGCGTCACGAAATCGATGCCACCCTTGAAGAAATTGTTGGTGCCGCAGCTTTTGCTGTAAAGAACAGGGGGCGCGTGGTTTTTGTCTATCCCGCTGGTCGGGCTGCTCGTCTAATTCACATGATGAAGCTAAAAAAACTGGAACCGAAACGTTTTCAGCCTGTTTACAGCTATCCTGGAATCAGCGAGGCTAGCCTGGTTCTCATCGAGAGTGTTAAGAACGGTGGGGAAGAGGTCCAGGTCCTTTACCCGTTTTATTTATATACTGAAAAAAAAGGCCCGTATACAAGGGCCATGCAAAAATTATATACAGACTAAGTTGTTATGCTTGCCAAAATTCTGAGCGCAGCAGTTGCAGGTGTTGAGGGGTACATAGTTCAGGTCGAGGTCGATCTTGCCCAGGGTCTGCCTGTTTTTTCAACAGTAGGGTTGCCTGAAGGAGCAGTCAGGGAGAGCAAAGACAGGGTCAAGGCGGCCATCAGGAATTGCGGCTATGAATTTCCAACCAGAAAAATAACGGTCAACCTGGCACCTGCTTCGATGAAGAAGGAAGGTTCAGGATATGATTTACCTATAGCGCTTGGTATTCTCGCTGCTGCCGGCACAATAAAATGTCCCGACCTGAAAAATACAGGTGTGGTTGGTGAGCTTTCACTGGATGGTTCGGTCTGTTCTGTTCGTGGGATTTTGCCCATGATACTTGCCGCCAGGAATAGCGGCATTACACGTTTTTTTGTCCCTCAGGAAAACGGTGAAGAGGCCGCTGTTGTTACCGACTTGGAAATTATACCTGTTTCCAGGCTGGACCAGGCTGTTGAAATGCTTACCGGAGTAAAGGAATGTTCACCTCTGGTGACCGATGTTCGTGCTGTACTTCACAACAACCGGAAATACAGTGTCGATTTCGTTGAAGTCAAAGGCCAGGAGCACGCCAAACGGGCCATGGAGATTGCCGCTGCCGGAGGACATAACATTCTTCTCAACGGAGTCCCCGGCACTGGTAAAACCATGATGGCCCGTCGGCTGGCAACCATTCTACCCGAATTGTGCCTTGAAGAGGCCCTGGAAACAACCAAAGTCTATTCGACCACAGGGCATCTGCCTGAAAGGAAGCCGCTGGTGGTACAGCGTCCTTTTCGTTCACCCCATCATACAATTTCTGATGCCGGCTTGATTGGCGGTGGTCAGGTTCCCCGACCCGGAGAGGTCTCACTTGCGCATAACGGGGTTCTTTTTCTAGATGAATTACCTGAGTTCCGGAAAAATGTACTTGAAGTCATGCGCCAGCCCCTTGAGGACGGTGTCGTCACGATATCACGAGCATCATCAAGCCTACAGTTTCCCGCTCGTTTCATGCTCGTAGCTGCCATGAATCCGTGCCCTTGCGGCTACTATGGGGACCAGACCAGAGAGTGTACATGCACCCCTATCCAGATCCAGCGTTACCAGAGCCGTCTGTCAGGCCCGCTCCTTGACAGGATAGATATGCATATCGATGTTCCTGCTGTCAAGGTTAAAGAAATTGACGGTAAGGCGGATGGTGTTTCTTCCTCAGTAATGCGGGAACGGGTTAAAACTGCGAGGAAGATTCAGGAAGAACGGTATTGTGGGGAAAACGGGGTTTACAATAACGCGCAAATGGGTTCAGCGCTCATGAAGAAATACTGTCAGTTAGACAGTGGAGGTAAATCGATTCTTCATCGCAGTGTTGAACATTTTGGCCTGTCAGCCAGGGCATATCACCGAATACTTAAGATTGCCCGGACCATTGCCGATCTTGATTCGTCAGGTTCAATTGATGAAAAACATATTACCGAGGCTGTTCAATATCGGCGTTTGCAGAGTGCAAACCTTTAAATTTTTAAACATTTTCTTACCCATCAGATGATAATATCTTGCTTTTGAAGTAAAATTAATTACCATGTGTAATTATTAATTCAACAGGAGGTGGAATATGATTGAAAGGCGTGATTTTCTTAAAGGTTCCGCTGTTGCGGTTTCTGCCCTTGCTCTTGGTGTGGGATCAAATGCTTTTGCTTCACAAGGGGCAGCTTTTTCAGGTATTGTTTACACCAAAGATAATCCAGGCAAGTGGTCGGCCAAGGTGGGAAGCCATGCCCCGGAAGTAAAGGTTGACGGCGGAAAGGTTATGATCAAGACCAACCATCCCATGTCGGAAGCTCACTTTATTGTCCGTCATACCCTGGTACTATCGGACGGCACAGTTGTTGGAGCAGCCACTTTTACTGGTAAGGATAAACCTGAATCTTCGTACGACCTGCCCGCAGGCTATAAAGGAAAATTTTATGCAACCAGCTTTTGCAACCTGCACGATTTCTGGTTGACCGAAGCTTCTGTTTAACCGGTAACTACCAAAACTGGCCAGAGTGAAACCCTCGGGTCGGTTTTCTGGATTAGAATGCATAAAAAAAGCCGCGTTAACTGACGCGGCTTTTTTTATGCAACAGCTCTGATGGAAAAGCCTTGCCTATTCTATAAAGCATCATTCCGGACTGAGCCAATCGAAGAACCGGAATCCAGATCACCGGAGCATATTAGATTCCTGCGAAAGCAGGAATGACAGAAAGTTCCTGATCTGTACATTTCACGCTCCATACCGTGAGGATCCTGCCCTCTCTCGGAGGTCGGCAGGACAGAAGAACACGAGTTCAGGGTGTCGTATAGGCCGGGTTATTATAGAGCTGTTGAAAACTGATGGTAAGTAAAAAAAAGATCAGCTTACCTGGCATCTCTCTGGGCAATGGTCCGGATAATGTCCGTCTTGCCAATGATACCGACCAGACTGTCATCATCCAGAACCGGAAGGGTGTGTACTTTTTTCTCAGACATCAGGGTTGCAACTTCATCAAGTGGAGTATCCGGGCTGACAGACACAACTTCAGGACTTGCAATATCCTTTACTGTTGATGCCGCCATTTTCTTGAGGTCCTTTTCCATCCGGTCAGGACTTTCAAGAAAGACAAAGGAATCGAACAACCTCATTACGGTGGGGATATGTACTTTTTTGGTCTGATCTATCAGGTCACTTTCCGTTACTATACCTATAATTTTACCCTGACTGTCGAGAACCGGAACCCCGCTGATTTTCTTTTCGGCAAGGATCTTTGCCAGGTCATGAACAGAATTATTTTCATCTACCGTGATTACATCCCGGGTCATTATGTCTTTTGCCTGCAGCATAGATCAAACTCCTTAAATTTGAGATATAAAATTTAATTAAAAAATAATATCAGTAATAAGTTCTGGAATCATGTCACCAACCTCTGATGCAAGATAACCCAGCTTCATCTTAACAGCCAGCTTGTCTGCTGCCAACCCATGAATATAAACACCGAGTCTGGCTGCTGAAGCAGGTTTCAGGCCCTGGGCAAGTAAACCGCCGATTATACCGGTGAGGACATCACCCATTCCTCCGGTGGCCATGCCCGGGTTACCCGTTGTATTAATAGCCCAGCTGCCGCCAGGATCACAGATTACGGTTCCGGCCCCTTTAAGAACAACCGTCACATTGGAAGCGGCAATGTTCATTGAATCAGTAAAATGGCGGATGGTTTTGAGGCGGCCGGCCTGTATGTTTTTTGTGCTCAGGCCTGTAAGTCTTGACATTTCACCGGGGTGGGGGGTTAGGATTCGCGGGCCTGGGGGATCGGACATGGCCTCAGGATCACTGGCAAGAAGATTGAGTGCGTCAGCATCTACAACCATAGGTATTTCAATACTCTGGTAAAGTTTTACAACTAGGTCTCTTGTTTCCCCAGCAGTACCTATACCCGGGCCAATAACAACAGCGCTTTTTCCTTGAAGGTTATCAACGATAAATTCAAGGTCATGATCTGAAAAGTACGTTTCAGAATGAGGAAGCGGAACTGTCATGGCTTCAATCAGAGATGACTCAAATATCGGGTTTAACCTGTGGGGAACAACCTGGGTTACAAGTCCTGTGCCAAGACGAAGAGCACCGTGCGCACAAAGAATGGCTGCCCCTGTTTTTCCTTCAGACCCGGCAACGACCAGAAGGTGACCATAGTTCCCCTTGTGGGTGGCAGTTTTTCTCACGGTTAAAAGTTTGAGTATATCCCTGTCCAGTGCTTCTCCATTGAGTCCGGCGTCATTAACGACTTGGGGAGGTATGCCTATATCAACAACCTGAAGTTTGCCGACCAGACCGTTTCCACCGTGCGTAAAATGACCGGGCTTGGCCAGGCCGTAAGTTGCAGTCAGGTCAGCCCGTACACAAATACCAAGTGGTAAGCCGGTGTCGCTGTTCAGTCCTGAGGGTATATCCACAGCAACTACCGGTATATCCATTTCATCGTGAAATTTGTTTACAAGTTTTACCGCAGAAGAAAAAAGTCCTTCCACCGGACGCTGCAGTCCGGTGCCGAACAGAGCGTCAATTACAGCCCATACAGGTCTTATATCAATTAAGTTTTGTATTTCCTGGAATACTGATTCAAGGTCTTGAGCAGTTTCAATTACGCGGTGGGGAAGGCCAAATTGGCTCACGATACGGAAGTTGTGAGCGGTATCACCTTTCAGTTTATCCGGACTGACCAGGTAAACAAGGAATGGATACCCGCCAGACTCGTGAACATATCTGGCTATTACAAGCCCGTCACCTCCATTGTTTCCTGGGCCGATAAAAATGACAGCAGATTTGCCAACAACAGTCCCTAGCTCATCAATCATGAATTCATAGGTTCCGCGGCCTGCATTTTCCATGAGTTCTTTACCCGGAATATGATGCTCTTCAATAGCAGTGCGATCAAGCTGCTGCATTTCAGAAGCTGTGGCAAGTTTCATGAAACACCTCGGGGAAACCTGATATTGTCTGATGAACAGAATGTACTATATTATATCATGTAAGAAAATGGCAAAATAACTGTTAAGTTAATGAATTATATCTTTTTTTCCTTTAAGGAGCAAATACATGGAGGTTGTTGTTTTTGAACAGAACGGCTCTGGCCAGCAAAAAATAGACGGAATAAGGAGATACGGCAGGAATGTTGATATTGTTCAAATAATAGATATTGTCGAGGAACTCCCTGAATTCCTCGACAATCCTGAAGAGTTTATACCACTTGATTTTTCCGGGGATCTGGTACTGGATTTCCTGGTACACCAGGACCTGTCAGATTACCTTGTACACCTTTGTGTAGAGAAACAGATTCCGATTATCTCGTCCGGGAAAAAAAACCAGGAAGCCATTACGCCTTTCACCTGCTGCGGACTCGGGTTCCATAAACAACTCGGTCCATATGGTCAACAGTTCGGATTACCTGAATACAAGGTTACTCTTGATGGTGACAGGATTGTCGCCCTGCAGGTTGTCAGGGGAGCCCCCTGTGGAGCAACATGGGAAGTGATTACCAGAGTGGCAGGTTCTGAAATAGACGAGGCCCTGACCCTCCTGCCTCGTGAAGTGCAATACCTGTGCGTCGCCAATCCCGGCAGGTTTGACCCGATTAGCGGTAAGAGTCCGGTTCATCATGCCGGACATGTACACCGGACAGCGCTGCAAAAGGCTATTGATGCGGCGAAGAATAGAGGTGAATAAAGAAGGCAGTCAAGAGAAGCTGTTTGGGATTCACAGTGGACGACAATGTTCTTTTCCTTACTGCCGCCATATACTGGTGTGGCTGAGTAAGGACTAATTCGCGGTCTGTTTTTTTGTGGCCCGTATATCCTCCGTTCTTCTTGGCCGCCAACGTTGTCCGCCCTGGAAGCCGTAGGTCCGGTAAATATAAAATGTGGTCACTTTTTCATTACCCCGCCACGGTGACTCACGAAAAATTTCAACCTTCCTGTCCAGTTCGACCCGGTCAAAGACCTTTTCCAGCAACTCGACATACTCAGCATGTTCGGTTATGCCAATACCATTGCGACCAATAAGCATGGAATCATCAAACCAGTAATCATATACATTGGGTCGTGTCCAACGATTGATTGCAACTGTACGGGGTTGGCCAGGGACATAAAAAGCAAGTTCGCTGGCAACCTGGTAGCGTATCCCGAAAATAAATGTATTTTCAGGGTCTGGCATTTTAACAACGGCTTCATGGACTCCCTGGCCGAGGGTGTCCCATCCGACCGTTTCACGTGCAGTTCTGTCAAGATGAACAGGCAATGGAAAAACAGGATACACAACCTGAATAAGAACCGGAACCGTTACAAGATATGCGGTGAAAACGGAAACAAGCCAAATTCGATTATAACCTCCCTTAAAGGGTGATCGTCCACTGCTGTGCAGGGCCGCAATCAGGACAACGGCTGTCAGATAACCGGCAGCCGGCCAGTTGCCGTAAACACGTGAATGCAGGGACAGGAAGAGAAAGACCAGAAAAGTGGGCAGCGATGTCCAGACAAGGTAACGGACATCCGTGTCAACGAGGTGTTGTTTGTTTGATCCGGACAGCCAGGCGGCAATTATAAGGAGAAAGACTAGCGGGGAGAGCAGGGCAGCCTGTTCCATTAGAAAGTCCAGTATATAGTGCAGAGTAAAAAAACCTTCAGCATCAATTCCTCCCATATACAGGACATGTCGGAATGTAGCCCACTCGTTATTCCGGTTCCAGATAATGACAGGAGTAAAAATGAGTAATCCAAGAAAAAGACCCAACCAGGGGTAGGCTTGAAAAAGACGTTTGCGATACGGTTTTATAAAAAGAATACAGAGGAGGAGAGAAGGGAGAAAAAGAAGCATGGTGTACTTGCTCAGTATACCGCATCCGAACCAGAACCCTGTAAAAAGCCATTGCCGGCCCCTGTTCTTTTCCAGGGCTCGGGCCGCATGGTAACAGGCTCCTGCCCAGCAGGGCAGGAGCATTCCGTCAGGAGTTGCTATCAGAGCCGTTCCGTTGAACAGGAGAACACCCTGGTTTAGCAGGGTGACATGAAATGCTGTGTGCCACGAAAACATTTTACCGGTTAGATTAGCCATGTAGAGCATGGCAATGGTCACGCCGAGAACAGTCGGCAGCCTTACAGCTATCTCATTCTGGCCGAACAATTGTGTCGAGAGCCAGATTGCCCAGGCTATCATGGGAGGATGGTCCTGATACCCGAGCTCGAGGTACCTGCTCCACTGCCAGTAATTGGTTTCATCCGGTGTCAGCAGAAACTGGCCGCTTAGAACAATACGGACGACGAGTCCTGTTAAAAGCAGGACCCAGGTAGCCTTCAGTGCCTTCCATTCCTTTGAAATACTCATATGGCTAAGCAGGGACTTCTGATGGTGATAACTCTTGATGTTACAAGGTTTGATTTGCCGGTGTATGTTTTTAATACAACTAGCATATAGGTAATATACTTACAAGAAGTAACGCAGACGTTGCCAAAATCTGTTCTTGTGGTAGATAACAAACTTAAATATTTCCAGGAGCAGCGTCATTGAAAAATGTATTTCGTGTCGGAGTCCCGGTAGCGGTTCTCCTGTTATTAACTCTTATAATCTGTGCAGGTGACGCTGATATCCGTCTGGCCCGCCTGGTATATGGAGAAAATGGACCTTGGCCGGGTATTGACAGGTTCCCCTGGGATTTTATTTATATTTATGCTCCCTATCCGGCGTTCATCATTGCCGCTTTATCTCTCGCAGTTCTTGTTAACGGTCTTTTCACATCAAAGCTGAACGATTACCGTTCACATGCATTGTTTTTGATCCTGCTGCTTGCATTGGGTCCGGGTTTGATAATAAATGTCATCCTCAAGGACAACTATGGCAGGGCGAGGCCGAGGGAGATTGTGGAATTTGGTGGAAGTTATAAGTTTACCCAGGTCTGGGAGAAAGGGGATACAGGCAAAAACAGCTCTTTTCCTTCTGGTCATGCCTCGGTCGGTTTTTACCTTATGGCACCCTGGTTTATATTTCGGCAAAAAAAACGTGCCATGGGCATGACTTTTCTCTTGATCGGCTTGTCTTACGGATTCCTTGTTGGGACAGCGAGAATTTTTCAGGGAGGACATTTTTTGAGCGATGTTCTTTGGTCAGGTGGACTTGTTTATATAACCGGTGAGTTGTTGTGTATAATAATGAACCGTAAAAATGGTTTTTTTTGAAGTGGTGCCAGGTATACGATTTAGGCATATATCAGAGTGTTACAGGATTGCTTTAAAAGGGGGTCAATATGGTAACAGGTAAGAGAAACGGTTGGTTGATCGGTGTTATTTCCGGATGTTTGTACGTTATGCTGACAACCCTTCTGTCGGGCTGTGCACAGAATGGTACAGAAGAAGCTCTTCCTGCACAACAGCACAAACTGAACTATCCGGCTGAAGTTGTAGCTGAACAGCTTGAACCCGGCCTTTCTGTTATCTATTTCCATGATAAGTATAGCCACATAAAGGATATGCCAACAGGCAAACGTATTGCAAAATATGCCCACCCTGGACCACCGGTTTTAAAGATCGATCATCGTTTTGGTCGAGGCAAGGTTTTTGAAAGCGGTAGAAGCCAGGCTGTCGGAATGATCATGTCAGGTTTCTTTTACCTGGAGAAACCAGGAAAGTACCAGTTCCAGGCTAATTCAAACGACGGGTTTCAGTTGTTTGTCAACACCAATCTCGTGATAAATGATCCCAAAGTGCATCCTGACAAGTTATCAGATCCCGGTACAATTGAAGTCGTAAAAGGTGGTTGGTTCCCGGTCGAGTTGAAATACTTTCAGAAAAAAGGAACAGCCACGCTGGAGCTTTACTGGATGCAGCCCGGATCGAATACCTTCACGATTATACCGGAACGGGTATATGCCCACCAACCCTGATCATCCTGTTAGACGTTAACAGTGGTATGCCGGAATTGTCTGCAGTTTTTGAATTTCATGGTGACCTGACGACATTGCTACGACCTCGCTGGCGAAACGTACATCCCATAGTCCAGCCTGTCACTAGACGTGCTTCTGTCAAAGATGTAATAGAATCTTTTGGTATTCCTCATACGGAAATTGACAGGATAACCTGCGACAATACGGAGGTGGATTTTTCCTTTCCTGTAAACTATGGTCAGCGGTTTAATATATACCAGGTTCTGCCTCCCTGGAATGTGTTCCAGCCTACCAAGCTCAGGCCAGATCCTCTTAAGAGAATCCGTTTTATTGTGGACGTCAATGTAGGCCGGCTTGCCCGTTACCTTCGTGCGGCAGGATTTGACACACTCTATAATTACCACTGGGATGATAATCAGATAGTCAATCTCATCATGCAGGAAAACCTGATTGTGCTGACCAGAGATCTGGGATTGTTAAAAAGGAAGCAGGTACAGTTCGGTCGTTACATCAGGGCGGACAGGCCAATCGAACAGCTCCGAGAGGTCATGCAGCTATTAAACCTGGAGAAGGAGGTAAAGGCCTTTTCCCGTTGCCTTGATTGCAACAGATACCTCCAACATGTCAGTAAGGAGGAAATAATGCACAGGCTGGAACCGCTTACCAGGAAATATTACGATTCATTCAGTATGTGTCAGGCCTGTAACAAGATTTACTGGTCAGGCAGCCATGTCGAGGAGATGAGGCGTTTTTTTCGTTAATCACATGTGAACTAACGAAAAGTTCTTTACAGTCTCAGGTTGAGACTCAAAAATTCTGTCGAAAAAGATCTCAGACGAACTTTGCTACCTGGGGATTTCTTCTGTAGTTTGTGGTTCAGGTAACAATAACTGCTGTATAGCTTCAAACACCTGGTCAACAGTAATAGCCTGCAGGCACTTGTTGTCCCGGCAGGGTGTTTTGCGATGATTTGTGGCGCTGACACATGGGGAACAGGCAAGCCCGGCAAAGATGGGAGTACTGTTGCCGAGCGAACCATACAGCCTGGGTGTTTCAGGGCCGAACAGGACAAAGGTAGGCAGGCTGGTTATTGACGAAAAATGACCAGGACCGGAATCGTTGGTCACCATCAATTCGGCAATGGTATAGAGCACCGGGAGTTGCCCCAGCTGAAGAGCACCGGCAAAGTTGATGCATCGGACATTGCCAACATCAGCACACATGCCGTCGGCTTCCTTTTTTTCAGACGGGGCGCCGGTGATCAGGACCAGTACATCCGGTGCTGTATCTAGTATTTTCCTGATGAGTTCCACATATCTTTCCGGCATCCATCTTCTTTGCGGAAGAAGTTCACTTGCATTGGGATTGACAAGTACCAGGCGATGAGATGACCGATCATACTCGAGATAATGTTTGCGGACCAGTTCATGCATATTGTTCAGCTCGACTTCGTGATACATCATTACCGGCAGTTCAATTTCCTCATCAGTTACGAGCTGTTTAGAATATGGAATTTCATCCTCACGGCAGAGAAGACTGTTGATCAGTGCGATGAAATTTTTTGAGATATGAATATGTGGATTGTACGCTACGCGATGGGTGAGCAGCTCACCGCGATATAAACCTTCATTATGGAAACTGTAAAATCCGACCCTGTTTGCTGTACCGCTGAGTCCTGTCAGCAGGGCAGTAAAACGTGAAAAAAGTTCCAGGTCAACAATGGTGTCGATTCTTTTTTTCCGCACCCAGAAAAGAAATCTGATGGTATCGTAAGCCAGGACAAACAGATTGCTTTCTCTGATGGTAAATGTGTTTGCAGGGCGGATGGTTCCCAGCAGGTCCAGGCTCCCGCGATTTTTTTTAAAAATAACAAAGAACAAATCGGCATCAAGTGTTTTGACTGCCTTTTTCATGGCTGGGTCTGCCAGGATTGTCGAACCCATTTCGGAAAGTTCGATAAAAAGAATATTGCTGGGTTGTACCGTGCTTTTATTGCCGAAAATACGAATAACCTTATGTCCGCAGGTCAGCAGAAATGTCAGCGGTATACCAACCCAGCGATCTATGGTTCGCATTATGTCGACGTTCATCCCGATTTCACCTCTTCACTGATTAAAGAGAACAAGTAATACTATAACTTGTTTTTTTGGGCAAGGTAGACCAAGAGACCTGGCAATGAATGGAACAGAACGAGAATTCCGTACAGAAGAGAGAAGGAAAGTACCTTGGTCTGGTCCGCACCGATAAGCAGAAAAAAACCGATCATGGCTCCTTCGCGTACACCCCACCCGGCAAGAGAGACGGGTAGAATTGTAAGAAGAATGACAGGTGGGACCAGCACAAGGTAAACACTTAAGGGGTAATTTAAACCAGTACTGATACCAAGTACATAAATAGCGGTCATGGAAAACAGGTGGGTAATGATCGACAGGCTGAGTTGAATTCCAATTAAAGAAGGGGTTGAGTAGACCTGAAAATATCGCTCGGAAAGTTGTCCAACAAAGCCGAGCCACCTCGTTCTGGTGAAAAGTCGGAAACGGCGCAGGTAGAGCAGGACTACAAGAACAACTAAAAGCAGGGAGAGGATTACGAGCAGCAGGTAACGGATCCGAGAGGGGAGAATGTCACCGCTGAGAAGCAGGGCCCCGATGTTAAGAACCAGAAGGCCGGCCAAACCCGCAAAACGATCTATAAAAACGCCGTAAAATCCATCATGAGCTGACCCTGTTGACCTGGAACAGTCAAGGATACGTATACCGTCACCGCCAATACTTGTCGGTAGTCCCTGATTAAAAAAGGTGCCCTTGAAATAACTTTTCAAAAAAAAGAAAAACTCTTCGGTTGAACCTATTGTGCGCATGATCAGGAACCAGCGGTAAGCGGCAACGCTTGTACTTGCAAGTTGGAGTAAAAGAGCGATTATCAGAGCAGGAAACGATACCAGGGATAACGATACCAGGGCTTCCTGCAGATTAACAGTCCTGAAAATAAGAATAAGCAGGACTGCAGAAATACCGAACTTGATCAGATAATTAATTATTTTTTGCTGTCCAGCCTGGTCTTGCAGTGTCTGCATGGTCTGAACCCGGCTTCCCGGGCCACCTTGGTATCTTTAAATTTGATGGTACAGAGTTCACAGTCATAAAATTCGCAACCCGGAAGATGAAAAATCCTGCCATCAGCGTTTGCATGGATCATCATGCCTTCAGGATAATATTCGGCCTGTTCTTGAGTTTTGCTTCCAGGATTCCAGCGTAATATCCAGGTAACAAAGTGTATGAAATTTTTTAATATGGGAACAATGACCGCTTTGTAAAAATCTATGAACTTGTTTTGTACCCTTTCAGAAATAATCGGTTTGTCAATTTCAACACGACGAAACACCCAGAGTGTCAAACCAAGAAAGATAAAGTTGGGTAGCCACATGCCCACCACAACAGGCAGGCTCAGATCCTCACTGAGAACCCTGCCAAATGTAAATAAAATGTAATACAACACGAAGAATGCCAGTCCCAGCGGCACCCCTATAGCCCGCTTTCCAGGCCCAGCCTGAAGCCCCAGGGGGAAGCCGAGCAGGCTGAGAATAAAACACCCAACCGGCAGGGCAAGTCGGTGATGAAACTCGGTTAAATAAACAACCCCCTCTTTTGTTTTGCGGCCATATTTACCAGCAGCTTCAATGAGTTGTTGCTGGTTCATCGATCCTTTTCCGATAACAGTAAGGTCATCACCATCAATCCTGGTCGGAGGCCTAATCGGGATCTGTACCTGATACCTCTTGAACCGGATAATCTGGTTGTCAAATTCATCAGTATGGTGCATGGTTCCATCATTGAGGACAATGGTAACCATCATTTTGTCTATATCCGCAGCAAGATGACCAGCCTGGGCCATAATAATGATTGGTTGTTCCCTGTCGCGCATGTCTGAGACGTACACACCCTGCCATTGTTCCTGCTCATCAATACTGTCAACATAAACAACCAGATCTCCGAGGGTCTCGGTGAATTTTTTCTCCTGCAGGCCTTTGTCAATTTTTTCCTTAGCCAGTTGAAAGAGAAGATTTTTCATGGCTACTTCACCGGCAGGTATAAGACTGATCGAAAAAAAACCCGTCAACAGCGAGATAGCCAGGGCAAAGGCAATAACAGGAGGAGTGATCTGTTTCAGGCTTGTACCGCATGATTTGAGAACAAGTATTTCCCGCTCATTGGTAAGCCTGGTAAAACCAACTATGACACCGGTCATACTGGCCATTGGTATCACATAGAGTAATAAATGCGGAAAAATATAGGAAAAAAGCCTTATAAAATCATCCAGGCCGATTCTGAGCTCCAGAACCACATCAAGAAGGGGAAGGAGGCGGATAAGAAAAAATACACAGTAAAGTATTATGAAGCTCGCAAAGAAAGGGGCAAGCATTTCTGATGCTATATAACTGTACAGCAGCAGGGGGAGGGGTTTATTTTTTGTCATTATTTAGCGATGTTAGCTGTAGGAGCAATGTATGGAGATATGCACAATGAGCCGGCCCGGAGGCATTTTATTACAGCTGGTTTGTTATATCGTTGATATTCACATCAATCCAATGCTGGTCCCACCATTCGACAGGAGTGACAAATATCCCATGCACCAGGACACTGAAATGGAGATGATCACCACCAGCCATACCAGTAGCACCTGAACGGCCGATGATGGCCCCCTGGTCGACAATTTCTTCTAGTTCGGTATCAATACGGCTCAAATGGGAATAGAGGCTGAAAAGCCCCTGCCCATGATCGAGTATAACAGTGTTGCCGTAAATACCAAGATAATCCGCATAGATTACCTTTCCCCTGTTTGCAGCTTTTATTTCAACGGCAGTGGTTGAGGCAATATCCATTCCCAGATGGACCTGCTGGTCAACTGCCTTGCCCTTGTAAAGATAGGTTCGCAAATCTGCATAACCGGCCATGGATGCCCCAGACATCCTGAGGAATTTGTCTTTCCAGAGTTGGTCTGCCTGAGGCGTTGTGCATAACTTTTTTATGATGTCAGCATTCTGTCTGCGAACTTCATTGTTGGTATATAGATACTTGTCCAGAATGGAACCCTGCATGTCAGGATAATATTGTTCAAATTCAGGGACCTTTGTTTCAAGGAAACCGTCACTCACGTTTATATTGTCCTTTTTATAATCAGCCTTCTTCTTAATCATTGAAAAGACGGCTTTCCCTTCGTTGCCGGCCATATCCCGTGCAATAACCCTGGAGCCCTCAATTTTATCAGTATCCCAGGCAAGTGCAATATAGGCAACAAAGCGATTTTCACGGTTTGGTACCGGAAAACCACGGAAAAAAACATCGTTCACGAGCACACCATGCTTTTTGACTGGCTCGGAAACATCATAGACAACAATTCCACTCCCCCCGGGGAGTATATACCGCTGAGTATGTTCGAGGGTAACCTTCGGGAGTTTCGTGTCAATGGTGACCGGAAAACGTTGGACAGTGGAATTGCCGGTAAACATCCCGTTCAGTGAAAAATCACTGGCAGTTATGACAAGTTCGGCATCGCCATCTTTGAGTTTTGCTTTCTTGCTGTCAAACTCTATTACTCCGTCGCTCTGTGCCGGTCCGGCACCATAATACCAGGTTTTACGTTGAAATGTTTTTTGAAAGAGTTCCCTGGACTGACCGTTCTGTTCGATGGTAGCGGTTACAGTACGGATTCCCTGTTTGCGGTCATTGATCTCAAAAGCAATGCTTGCATTCCTTCCAAGATAGCGTACTTCTTCCCTAAGGGTAACAAGTGGTTTCTCCGTTTCAAAAAGGATAATTGCTCCGATTGCTCCAATGGAAACAATGAGAAGGAGTAATAAGAGGATTACTGTTCGGCCAAGCTTGAACCTCGATTTCCTTGGGGCATTTGACTTGAGTCTTGTTTCAGAAGGCATGTGTGTATGTCTCGTTTGTTTCTAGTAAGATATTTAAGGTCAATTCTACGTACAGGAATACAGATTTATACCATTGTCAGCATTCTATCTATTATTCATAATTGACAGTTTCGCAATAATTGCTTTGCGGATTGTTTGATAATTATGAACGGTTGAACTTCCGGTAGATATGCTCAACCTCGGTGATGAGCTGCAAAATAAATCGATTATTCACTCCATGAAATGTCGTACCTGCTGACATGTGAGTCGCTGACAGGAATTACTGTTAATTGTTTTCCGGTTTCTTTTTCAAGGGCTTCGATGTGCTGCGTTTCTTCCTGAAGCAGCATGTCTGCCACATAAGGGTGTACCTTGACATACACTTTGCTGCTTGATTTACGGTGAGCGTCCCTGGTAATTTTTCTGAAGATTTCATAACATGTTGTTCTGCGCGATTTTACCATTCCCTCTCCCTCACAATACAAACAAGGTTCACACATCATCTGCGTAAGGTTTTCAAGGGAGCGTTTCCTGGTCATCTGCACCAGGCCGAATTCAGATATTTTTAAAATATTAATACGATTCTTATCTTTTTTTATAGCATCCTGAAAGGTGGCAAAGAGTTCATCACGATGCTCCTGACTTTCCATGTCTATGAAATCAATAATAATTATGCCGCCAATATTTCTTAATCTTAACTGGTAGGCAATTTCCTTGGCCGCCTCCATGTTTGTCTTGAAGATGGTTTCTGCCTGATCATTTTTTCCAACATATCTTCCTGTATTGACATCAATAACAGAGAGAGCTTCGGTTGTATCAATAATTATGTATCCTCCTGAACGGAGCCAGACTTTTTTGTCCAGAGCCCTGTTTATATCCACTTCTATGCCATACGCCTCAAAAAGCGGAATGTCACGCTCATAAAAAATAACTTTATTTTTCAGTTCAGGGGCAAACATCTGCATGAAAGAAAGAAGTCTTTCGAACACAGGCTGGGAGTCAACGATTAGTTCCTTAACATCGTCAGTAAATAGATCCCTCACGGAACGAAGGATAATATCCAGGTCCTGGTAGACCAGGTTCGGAACAGATACCTTGCCGCAATGAGACCTGATATCATCCCACAGCAGCATAAGAAATTCCATGTCGGCTTCAAGTTCGGCTTCACTCGCTTGTTCAGCAACAGTCCTGACAATAAATCCGGTGCCGGGCGGACGTAGATTTTCAATTTTCCCCTTCAGTTTCTGGCGGATTTCTTCGTCTTCAATTTTCCTCGATATACCTATATGATCGTTCAAGGGCATGAAAACGAGGTTTCTGCAGGGCAGGGTAATGTGACAGGTCAGCCTTGCCCCTTTGCTGCCGATGGGTTCTTTTGATATCTGAACGAGTATGTCCTGCCCTTCCTTCAAGAGGTGCTCAATGCTCGGTTGAGAATCCTGGCCTGATTTCACAGGATTAATCATGAGTTCATGTGCCTGAAAAGGCTGTTCATGGAAGGCAATTCGTCTTTCAATTTCAGACGATGACATGATAACATCATCCACATAAAGGAAACCCGCTCGTTCCAGCCCTATGTCTACGAAAGCGGCCTGCATGCCGGGCAGAACACGGACAATTTTGCCGCAGTAAATATTCCCGACAAGTCCTTTTTCAGCTGGTCTTTCCAGGTAGAATTCGAGCAGATTGCCGCTGTCAACCAGGGCTATCCTGTTTTCATAGGAGGTTGCATTGATAAGTATATCTGTATACATAAATAAAAGACCTGTGCCGAAAGAAGAGAATAAAAAATTATTAAACTTTGAATATATATATTAAATAATAAGGTTCCGCCATAAGAAAGCTTGACTGCTTTCTGTGAATATTATTCAGAATTCAGGCAATCAAAGAAGGAACCCGAAATGTACATATAAATTTTCCACATGTCCATAAGTGTAATCATTCCAACCTACAACCGGTCAGACTTTCTGGACAGTGCTGTCCAATCTGTTGTCGACCAGACTTTTCCATGTTCAGAACTTGTCATAATTGATGATGGTTCAAACGACGATACCGGAATCAAGGTCAAAAAGCTCACTCACAGGTTACATATTCCCGTAAAATATTATTTCCAGGAAAACAGAGGGGCTGCTGCTGCGAGGAACACAGGAATTAAGATGGCCTCTTCTGACTTTCTCTGTTTTCTGGATTCTGATGACCGCTATATGCCGGAAAAATTGTCACTGCAAATAACAGCGATGCAGCAGAATGATCATCTTATCTCCCATACCCGCGAAATATGGTTCCGGCGTGAAAAACTGCTTAACCAGAAACGAAAACATCAACCTCGGGACGGTTACATTTTCAGAGAATGCCTGGATATGTGTGCGGTTGGAATGTCCACAGTGATGGTGAGAAGGTCACTTTTTGATAAGTATGGATATTTTGACGAAACCTTACCCTGTTGCGAGGATTATGATTTCTGGTTGAGGGTAAGTGTAAATGAGGAGTTTTTTCTTGTTCCCAAGCAGCTGACTATTAAAAACGGGGGGCGTGACGATCAGTTATCCGTTATTTATCGGGAGGGTATGGACAAATACAGGATCAGATCGATAGTCAATCTCCTTGCCCATTACTCCTTGACGACATCGCAACAAAATATTGCCTTACAAGAACTTAAAAGGAAGTGTGATATCTACGGAAAAGGCTGTTTAAAGCATGGTAAAAAGGAAGAAGGCCGCTATTATCTCCAGCTCCCATCCGAGTATGGTTATAATAAGAAATTTACCCGGGGTTAGGCATGAAGATCAGTCGCGATAAAATTTATGAGATCCGTATTGTGCTACAAACGTCATATCATTGGACCAGTCAGGCAGGATATCTTCACGGTGATAAAATGTTGCACCACCTGTAAAGTCCTCGGTAACCATAGCGAAGAAAGCAGAGTGCATGCAGTCAAAAAATGCCTCAGGTTCAGCCGGCACATAGGTTCTCTTCTGGAATGTCCAGCTGAATTGATATGGAGCGTTTATTACCTGTTCGAGGCTTTGTTGTTTTATTGTCGCTCTGTTGATAGTGACATGTGCCACCGCGAGCTGACCAATCTTTGATTCACTCCGTGCTTCGTGATATACATTGAGCGTTAGCCAGAGCAGTCCTTCAAGAAATCCCATACAATTTATTCTGGATAAATGTTATTTCCGGAGCGTTAACAATTCATGCTGTTAGCTTTAATTTATTGATTAATGTCCTTAACATGCATCTGAATTAAGAAAGTTAATGGGCAATAATACAGCCGTTTAAAATCATAATACCATATTTCAATGTACAAAAAAAAGTGGGTAGCATGTTTGATAATGATTATTGTTGTGTAATGTAGATTAAACAGGTAGAGATACCTAACTTATATTATATCTAACTCAGACAATTATATGAATCATCCATCAGTTGTATTTTTACTTATTCTCTACCATTACACTCGTTTTTGGGCTCTTCACACATTGTTTTTTTGCTTGAAAAAAATAGTATTTAATTTTAATATCATTAATTCTGTCCTCTCTTCCATGAATGGTAAAAAATACATAATTTATGAACAGCATTTGTCATTTCTTATGCGATCAGATATTCTCGATTTAAATTTCTGTATAATGGTAAGGAGACCATATGAGTGCAAAAATTATTAGTGGAACTGAAACAGCAAAAGCTATTCGCGAAGAACTAAAAACCGAAGTTGATGACCTCAGGGAAAAACACAACATTACCCCCGGCCTGGTCACAATTCTAGTCGGGGAGGATCCGGCTTCCCAATCCTATGTTGCGGCAAAAAACAAAACCGCCCACGCCCTTGGCATTTATTCTGAGCAGTTAACACTTCCCGCGGAAACCAGCGAACAGGAGCTGCTTGAGCTGGTTGATAAATATAATAAAGATCCGAAAATCCATGGTATCCTTGTTCAGCTGCCTTTACCAAAACATATTAATGAAGGTAAAGTCCTTTTTGCCATTGATCCAGACAAGGATGTGGACGGCTTCCATCCTGTCAATGTCGGCAAAATGATGGTTGGCGAGCAATGCTTTCTGCCATGCACTCCCCACGGAGTAATTGAGTTGATTCAACGCTCAGGTACAGAATCAAGTGGCGCCGAGGTTGTTGTTGTAGGCCGTTCAAATATTGTAGGCAAACCGGTTGCAAACCTCATGCTTCAGAAGCGTGATGGTGGTAACGCCACGGTCACCCTCTGCCACACCCGCACAAAAGATATGGACCTTCATACAAAACGTGCTGACATATTAATTGTTGCGGCTGGTGTCGCCAATATGATCAAGGCGGATCAGGTGAAAGAAGGTGTGGTGGTTATTGACGTTGGTGTAAACCGCATCGGCATGTCGGATAGCGGCAAGGCTATTCTGGCTGGTGATGTAGAATTTGAATCGGTCAAGGAAAAAGCGGCAGCAATTACTCCGGTTCCCGGTGGTGTTGGTCCGATGACTATCACCATGCTCATGAAAAACACTGTCCAGTCAGCCAAACAGCATGCGGGCTTGGCATAATTTATATTTAAACAAGGAACCTGTACATAATCTTGCTGGTTACCGGTTCCATTATCTGACCACAGCTCAGGAGGCTACATTATGGCCAAATCACATGGATGCGATAGTTGTAATGAAATAACAGGCGCATCAACCATTGACCTGTTGAATCAAGACTTGGCGAAAAAAGTAAGAACAGCATATGACCGGCTTGAAGATCGAGGCATGTCTGCCTGTCTTTTCGGTTCCGGAGGCACCTGCTGCAAGATATGCAACATGGGCCCATGCCAGATTATAGACGATGTAGACCAGATGCTCGGTGTATGCGGAGCGACAGCTGATACAGTTGCCGCCAGGAATTTTGCACGCATAATTGCAGCCGGCACTGCTTCTCATACTGATCATGCGCGGGAGATGGTTCGTGGCTTCATAGCCACAGCCAAGGGAGAAACGCCTCACGAAATCAGAGACGTAGACAAACTCCATAAAATGGCAGAACTGTTCGGCATTGAGACCGAGGGACGCGACAAGAACGAAATCGCCATAGAATTGGGTGAAAAGGCCCTGGCTGAGTTCGGCCAGCAGGAGGGCACCCTGACTTTTCTTAAACGGGCTCCGAAAAAACAACAGGAGATCTGGAAAAAACTGGGAGTTGAGCCGCGTGGTGTTGATCGCGAAGTAGTTGAGATGATGCACCGCACTCACATGGGTGTTGATCAGGAATATCATAACATTATGCTGCAAGGTGCCAGGTGTGCACTTGCTGACGGTTGGGGTTCATCCATGCTCTCCACCGAGCTGACAGATATCATGTTCGGCACACCCGTTCCCAAGCGGGCGATTGTTGATCTTGGCTGCCTGAAGGAAGACCACGTTAACGTGACGGTCCACGGTCACGAACCACTTTTGGCTGAGTCCCTCTGCCTTGCTGCAGAGCAAGAGGATATTCTTGAACTGGCCAAAAAGGTTGGTGCCAAAGGTATCAACCTGGCCGGCGTCTGCTGTACAGGAAATGAAATTCTCATGCGCCGCGGTATACCAGTCGCCGGTTCCTTTATCCAGCAGGAGATGGTTCTTGCTACCGGTGCTGTTGAGGCCATGGTCGTTGACGTTCAGTGCGTCATGCAGTCTGTCGCCCAGGTTGTCAAGGAGATGCACACCGATATAATCACCACAAACTACCGTGCAAAAATGCCTGATGCGATTCACATCCAGTTTGAAGAACATGATGCAATGAATTCCGCTAAAGAGATCCTGAAGAAGGCAATCGGTAACTACAAGAAACGCGGAGCACATTATATTCCTAAGGAAGATAAGTTTGACGTAGTAGTCGGCTTCAGTCACGAGACAGTCAATTACATGCTTGGCGGACGTTTTCGTGGATCTTATCGTCCCCTTAACGACAATATAATCAACGGTCGTATTAAGGGTGTAGGAGCCATAGTCGGTTGTGAACATTATAAATATGCGGATGACGTTCACTTTAAAATTGCTAAAGAGCTGATCAAGAACAATGTCCTGGTTCTTGCTACCGGCTGTGCGGCATCGGCTCTTGGTCGTCGTGGTCTGATGCGCCCGGAAGCAGCTGCAGAATATGCCGGTGCCGGTCTTGCTGAAGTCTGTGAAACTGTCGGCATCCCACCGGTTTTGCATGTAGGTTCCTGTGTTGACAACAGCCGTCTGCTGATTGCTCTGACCGAGATGGTTAATGAAGGCGGTCTTGGTGAGGACATTTCCGAACTTCCTGCCTGCGGTACTGCTCCTTTGTACATGTCTGAGAAAGCTGTGGCCATTGGTCAATACTTTGTCAGTTCCGGAGCCCATGTTGTTTTCCAGAATCTTCCAACAGGTGGTGCTAAAAAGTTTAACGAGTTCCTTCTCGGAAGCATGAAAGAACTGTACGGCGCCAATTGGGCTGTGGAAGAAGACCCCATCAAGCTGGCCCAGCATATGATCAAGGCCATAGATGAAAAGCGTGAAGCACTAGGCATCAACAAGAAACAAGAGCGTGTCCTGATGGATATGCAGATGCGCCGTGATCTCGAAGGCCAGGCTCTGCCAGGCACGGGATGCGGTGGAGAAGGGGATAGTCACGCGTAGCTGACAGCCATGACTGTCTATTTCCAGTTGCGGTTATTTCTTGCCAGGGATTATACGACTGTAACTTGATATAATTTTATATAAAAGATATGGATCGTTTTCATAGCGATCCATATCTTGAATTTGTTCATTAAGGAGGATTGATGAAATCGGGGAGCAATCTTGAACGAGTGCTCACCAGCGGCAGTTTTGCCGTAACAGGTGAGCTCGGTCCGCCGAAAAACAGTGACCCGGATGTGGTCAGGAAAAAAGCACGGCTGTTAAAAGGCAACGTTGATGCAGTTAATATTACCGACTGCCAGACTGCTATTGTCAGAATGTCGAGCATTGGAGCCGGACTGATAACCCAGTCAGAAGGGGTTGAGCCGGTCATCCAGATGACCTGCCGCGACAGAAACAGAATCGGCATGCAAAGTGACCTGATGGCAGCATCGGCATTAGGTTTGAAAAATTTGTTATGCCTGACCGGTGATCACCAGAAATTTGGGAATCATCCTGGATCCAAGGGCGTTTTTGACATGGATTCTATCCAGATGCTCGGTATGGTACGGGATATGCGGGACGAAAAAAAGTTCCAGTGCGGCGAGGAAATTAAGGGGGCCGCTCCTAAACTTTTCATTGGTGCTGCAGCCAATCCCTTTGCCTATCCTTTTGAATTCCGTGCTGTCCGCCTTGGCAAGAAAATTGCCAATGGTGCTGACTTTACTCAGACCCAGATTATCTACAATGTCGACAAATTCTCCAAATTCATGGAAATGTGCCGTGAGCTTGGTCTTGATGAGAAAGCATATATCCTTGCCGGTATTACACCTCCAAAATCTGTTGGCATGGCGAGATACATGAAAAATTTCGTTCCCGGCATGGATGTGCCCGACGAAATCATAAAGAGAATGCAGGGCGCAAAAAACAAACCGCAGGAAGGTATCAATATAGCTGTTGATATTATCCAGCAGGTAAAAGAGATTAAGGGTGTTGCCGGCGTTCATGTAATGGCCATCGAGTGGGAAGAAGCTGTTGAGGAAATTGTCGAAAAAGCCGGCCTCCTTCCCAGGCCGACATTCGACGAAGTTGAAACTAAAACAGTTTTAGTTCCTTCGGCTGAGGCCATAGTTGTCCGTGGTGAAGGAGATACTGATCTTGCTGAAGCAAAAACCGAGGCAGAACAAATCCTAGCTGCTGCCCGGCAGGAAGCCGAAACAATCAGGCAGCAGATTTCTGCTGGTCAGCCCGTTACAACAACATCACAATTAACAGATACAGTTGCCATTTCTACAGATGATGCAGGAGAACATGAGATGAATGAAAAAGAGCGCCAATTGGCGTTGGATTCTGTAAAACAGGGACTCGATGCTTTAAAGAAGGCGTATGGTCTCAATGATGATCAATTCGATGCGTTGATCAAGTTCATTGATGCGGAAGCTATTCTGAAAAAAGAACCGCCTGTATCAGGCGGAGTGCAGCCTGCCGCAGTACCTGAGGCCGCAACACCAGCAGCAGAACCCGTAACAGCACCACCTGCTGAAGACAAAGCTAAAGCTGAGGCAGAACAAAAAGCACAGGATGTAGCTGCTGCCAAAACTCAAGCTGAAGCAGTTGCCAAAGCCAAGGCCGAGGGCGATGCTAAAGCTGCTGCAGAGAAAAAGGCGAAAGAGGAGGCAGCCGTTAAAGCAGAGGCAGAGGCCAAAGCCAAATCAGAAGCTGAAGCAAAAGCCAAGGCCGAGAAAGAGAAAGCCGAGCCCGAAAAACCAAAAGCCAAGGCACCAGCCAAAGCTGTTCCAGCTGAACTGGCAGCACCTGAACTGGCGCTGGAAAGCATTCCTTTTGCCGAGAGGGCTACCAAAGTGCCTGCGACTTCCTACAAGGTGGATTACAGCGGCGCTATCAGGGAAACAGTTCTTGGAAACGGTGATAATACAATAACAGTCGGTGGATCAGAAGTAATGCCATTCCACCTGTTTGAAGGCAATATGCCTCGGAAACCGCTAATCGCCCTGGAAATTCAGGATGTCAAGCCTGACAACTGGCCGGATACTCTGACAAAATACTATGATGATGTTCTTGACAATCCTGTCGCCTGGGCCAAAAAATGTATTGAAGAGTATAATGCCGACGCACTGAACATTTACCTGATTGGAACAGATCCTAACGGCGAGAACCGCCCTTCAGCAGATGCAGCAAAAGATGCTGCCGCAGTTATTGAAGCCGTTAATGTGCCGATCATTGTCTGGGGATGCGGGAACAATGAAAAGGACACCGAGACCCTGCGTGAGATAACCTCAATTATCGGCGACAAAAAGGTTTGCCTGGCACCTCTTGAAGATGCCAACTACCGTTCAATCGGTGCAACTGCCATGGCATTCCAGCACCCCATGGTTGCTGCATCCCCCATTGACGTCAATCTTGCCAAGCAGTTGAATATCCTTCTCGAAAATCTGGGAGTGCAACTTTCGACCGTAATGATGGATCCTTCGGTAGGCGCTCTTGGTTACGGAATAGAATACACATATTCGGTCATGGAAAGGATCCGGCTTGCCGCCTTGACCCAGAAGGATGAGAAGCTCCAGGTTCCGATCATCTGCAACCTTGGACGAGAAGTCTGGAAAACGAAGGAAGTCACCCTGGCATCAGATGAACTTCTCGGTGATCAGGAACAACGCGGCATTATGATGGAGGCGATGACCGCTAACTGTATGCTTCTGTCCGGTGGTGAGGTTTTGATAATGCGCCACCCTAAAGCTGTGAACATGACAAAATCCCTGATCGAAGGCCTCATGGGCTGATCAGTGATAATATACATAGAAATCAAAAGAGTAGAAATATAACAAGGGAGTTTTTTCAATGTCGAAGATCATTTGTTCAGCAGCTATTCGCGGTGCCAAGAATATCATTGACATGGCTGAAGAGACCTATGAAGAGGCCATAAAAAAATATGGCCCGGATCAGGAGGTTTCTTTTCCAAATACAGCCTATTTTCTGCCAATCATTTATTCCATGCTTGGAGCCAAGGTGGAAAAACTTGGCGACATGAAGGACATCTTTCAGGAGTGTCGCACTCTTCTGCCACCAGTGGTAGCCGGAGATATCTGGCTACCATACCTGGCACCGGCACTTGATGCAGGTATGGCAACATTTTTCGCCGAAGAAATGTACGAGTCCATTCGTTACCTGAATGACCCGAATTTCTATACAAAAACAGAAGACCCAACCGCGGAAAACATTTGGCTTGGTGCAGCTGATGACGTCATCTTCAGGAAACGAGGTGTTGAGTTTGTCGACGGAACAGCACCTGGCTTTGCAGCCATCATGGGGGCGCCACCAAACAAAGAGATTGCCAGCAAGATTGCACTGGAACTCCAGGAGAAAAACCTATACATTTTTATGCACGATGAGACAAATGGTGTCAAGATGCCAGACCTGCTTGTCGAAAATGATGTTCAGGTAGGTTGGAGCACCCGTCTGGTTCCATTCGGACCGACATACACCTCCGCTGTTTTTGCCATTGGTTTTGCCTGCCGAGTCGCCATGGCATTCGGTGGCATAAAACCAGGTGATTACAATGGCAATCTGATCTACAACAAGGATCGTACTTTTGCCTTTGTCATGGCGTTCGGTCCAGTCAGTGACGAATGGTATGCCAACGCAGCCGGTGCTATCAACTGGGGATTCCCGACAATTTCCGATTACGATATACCTGAGGTGCTTCCTACAGGTATCTGTACATACGAACATGTTGTATCCAATGTGCCACACGAAGAAATCGTCCAGAAAGCCATTGAAGTACGTGGGCTTAAGGTTTCCGTTACCAAGATCGACATCCCCATGTCTTTCGGTCCCGCTTTCGAGGGTGAACGTATCCGAAAGGACGACCTGTTCATGGAATGCGGAGGAGGTCGGACAACGGGCGTTGAGGTTCTTGTTTCAAAGGAAATGGACGAGGTCGAGGATGGCAAGGTTATTCTCGAAGGCCCGGATATTTCTGATATCGAAGAAGGACAGAACCTGCCGATCGCTATCCTTGTAGAGGTTGCAGGGCGTGAAATGCAGTCTGACTTTGAACCTATCCTGGAACGCCAGTTTCACCACCTGATCAACTACGTCCAGGGCATCATGCATATCGGCCAGCGAAATATTATGTGGATTCGCATAGGCAAAGCTGCCGTTGAGAAAGGATTTTCTTTTAAACATATCGGAACAGTCTTGCACGGTAAGCTACACCAGGAGTTCGGTGCCATTCTCGACAAGATTCAGGTAAAAATTTACACAGAGCAGGAAAAGGTTGATGAAGTAGTGGATCTTGCCAGGACGGTTTATGAGGAACGTGACCTGCGCCTCGGTTCCATGACAGACGAAACTGAAGAAGTTTTCTACTCCTGTACCCTATGCCAGTCTTTTGCTCCAAGCCATGTATGTGTCATTACTCCCGAGCGTATCGGCATGTGCGGCGCATATAACTGGCTGGACGGCAAGGCCTCATTTCAGATCAATCCGACCGGACCCAATCAGCCCATCGATAAGGGTGAATGTACGGATGAAATCAATGGCTATTTCACAGGTATTAACGATTTCGTTAACCAGGCCTCCAGGGGAGCTGTCAGCGAGGTAAGCTGCTATTCGCTCATGAACAACCCCATGACCGCATGTGGGTGTTTTGAGTCAATCGCTGCAATGCTGCCTGCCTGTAATGGCATCATGGTTGTCAACCGTGACTATATGGGAATGACGCCTTCTGGCATGAAGTTCACTACCCTGGCCGGTATGGCTGGCGGCGGCATGCAGACCCCGGGTTTCATGGGTGTGTCCAAGCATTATATGACAAGCCCTAAACTTTTCCTGGCCGAGGGCGGACTTAAGAGGCTTGTCTGGATACCCAAGATACTTAAAGATGAGATTGCTGACAAACTCAAGGCCCGTTGTGAAGAGATCGGAATGCCTGAACTATTTGATATGATTGCTACGGAAGAGCAGGGAACTACAGAAGAAGAGATCCTTGCTTTCCTTAAAGAAAAAGGTCATCCGGCACTTGAAATGGAAACAGAATTAGGCTGATCACGTAAAGAAAGGCAGAATAACCAACTGATTCAGGGCTCTGCCTTGGATATATGCTCTAAGGAGGAATCTAACAATGGCGTTAACCGGTATACAGATATTAAAAATGCTGCCGAAAACGAATTGCGGTGATTGCAGCATCCCGACATGTCTTGCTTTTGCCATGAAGGTGGCAGCCGGTCAGGTAGAGATTGATGCTTGCCCGCATGTCAGTGATGAGGCAAAAGAGACAATTGGCGAAGCCTCGGCACCTCCGATCAGGACAATCAAAATGGGTAGTGGAGACGCCGAATTTACTGCCGGTGGCGAAACGTGCCTGTTCAGACACGAAAAAAGATTTGAAAATCCGACCGGTATAGCTGTAATGGTCTCCACCGGCGATAATGAAAAGACTGTTGACGCCAAAATCGAACGCTTTAACAAACTTGAGTACGAACGTGTCGGTGTCTTGATGCGTGCTGATCTGATTGTGGTTAAGGATAACGACGGCAACGGAGATGCCTTCACAGGTTTAACCCAGAAAGTTCTGGAAAAGTCTCCCGGAGCAGCAGTCGTACTGATGACTGACAGTGCTGATAACATGAAGGCTGCGGCTGCTGCGTGCGGTGACCGCAAACCTCTTCTTTTTGGAGCTAACGCAGACAATTGGCAGGCTATGGGTGAACTGGCCAAGGAAATCGGGTGTCCGCTTGGAGTTCAGGGCAAAACCCTTGATGATCTGGTCGAAATTTCCGGCAACCTTGTTGAAGCAGGACATAAGGACCTCGTTATTGATTCCGGTGCAAGAACTCTGCGCGGAGCTTTTGAGGATAATGTCGTGTCCCGCCGTTCCGCCATCAAGGAAAAATTCAAACCACTTGGTTTTCCGACCATAACTTTTCCCTGTGAAATGACTGACGACCCGATGATGGAAGCCATGATTGCTTCTGTACTGATGGCAAAATATGCCGGTATTGTTGTTCTCTCAGACCTACAGGGTGAGGTGCTTTTCCCCCTGCTGCTTGAACAGCTCAATATTTTCACCGATCCTCAGCGGCCCATGGTTGTCGAGGAAGATATTTATCCTCTTGGTGGACCCGGCGAAGATTCACCTGTTCTTATTACCTGTAACTTCTCGCTTACTTATTTCATTGTTTCAGGCGAAATAGAGGGTTCGAAGGTTCCGTCATGGCTGTTGATAAAGGACACTGAAGGATTGTCTGTTCTTACCGCCTGGGCGGCTGGAAAATTCGGGGCGGATCTGATAGCTCAATTTGTAAACAAATCAGGGATAGGCGACAAAGTAAAACACCGCGAATTGATCATACCGGGATATCTGGCAACGATCAAAGGTGAACTCGAGGAGGAGCTTCCCGACTGGACTATAACAATTGGTCCTCGTGAAGCGGGTCATCTGCCGGCATTCCTCAAGGAATGGCAGCCTGCTTAATAATGTCACTTAAATAGAGCGGGGAAGTTGTAAGCTTTTGTTTTTTTTCCTGCTCAACTGAATATATGTCAACAGTCACATTAATCATAGACGGTAACGAGATAGTTGCCGAAAAGAATCTGACAATCCTCGAGGTGGCCAAGCGTTCAGGTATAACCATACCTACACTTTGCTACGTCAAAGGAAAGCCTACTGACAAGCCATGTAATATCTGCGTGGTTGAGATAGCTGATCATGCAAAGCACACCATATCTTCCAACCTGAAAGTCGAAGGTTTGTACCGGGCATGCACGACACTTGCTTTGGACAGTATGGATATCAGAACTGCCAGTGAAAATGTAATTGCATTCCGCCAGGACCGACTTGCAGCTATCTCCAAGACACATTTCGGCGATTGCAAAGCGCCGTGCAACCTGACATGTCCCGGCCAGATAAATGTCCAGGGATATATTGCCCATGTCGCTCGAGGAGAGTACGAAGAAGCGCTTCGCCTTGTTATGGAACGCAACCCGGTTCCTTTTTCCGTCGGCCGTGTATGCCCGCGGTTTTGTGAAACACGCTGCCGCCGAATCCTTGTTGACGAGCCGGTTTCCATAAATCATCTCAAACGTTTTGTCGCAGACTGGTGCATGACTCACGAAATAAACCTGAGTATCCCGCGTGATAAACCTACCGGTAAGCGAATTGCAGTCATTGGCGGTGGTCCTTCAGGATTATCCGCTGCATACTTCCTGACCAGAAAAGGCCATGATGTCACCATTCTCGAAGCAGCATCGAAGCTCGGAGGTGCGCTGCGTTATGGTTTTCCAGAGTACAAGATCCCAAAGGATGTGCTGGATTACGAGGTCAATTCCATCCTGAAAATGGGTATCTCTATTCGGCTGAATCAGAAATGGGGTAAAGATTTTACTATTCAGGACCTTCATGACCAGGGATTTAACGCAACATTTATTGGCATCGGGGCCAATGTGGACGAACCGCTTGAAATCCCCTGTTCCGAAAAACCGCACGTATACCCTGCCACTAAGTTTCTTCGTTTAATAAACGAAGGCAAGGATATCGAATTCGGAAAAAGTGCAGCTGTCATCGGTGGCAATAATACAGCTATGGAAGTTGCCAGAAGCCTTGTGAGAATGGGCGTGGAGGATGTTACAATCATTTACCCGCGGGCCAAGATAGAAATGCCTGCTCATCAGAGAAACATCCGTGAAGCCGAAAATGACGGCATTCAATTCCTGCTGATGGCTTCGCCTACCGAAATTTGCGGTAAGTCCCCCGAAGAAAGTCGCCTCAAACTTGATCTGATACGAATGAAACTGGGCGAACCTGACAAACGAGGTCGCAGGGAACCCTTACCCATCCCCGGTTCCAACACCAGTATGTATGTAGATACCATTGTTTCCTCTCTTGGTCAGACTGCGGTAAAGGAACATATTGATGGGGGAGAAATCGAGTCGCAGATTCAGCTTTCACCCAAGTGCACCATAGTTGCAAACCCTCGTTCTTCTCAGACCAGTGTTGAAGGTGTGTTTGCAGGTGGTGATGCAGTGACAGGACCAAAATCTGTCATCCAGGCAGTTGTATCTGCACGTCGTGCAGCATCAAATATCCATGCATTTGTAATGGGTGAAGAAAAAGAGCCCGCTGAAAGTCGTTTCAATTTTACCCGCGGCAAGTCTTTCGACGATGTGGATTCAAAGAATTTTGAAGACGTCAGTGAAAAAATGCGCGAAAAAATGCCTGAGCGGTTACCTGAAACAGCTGTCCAGGATTTCGACGAGGTAAAACTCGGTTTTACTGAGAAAATGGCCCGCCGTGAAGCAGATCGATGTCTGTCATGCGGGTGTACAGCGTTCGAACGGTGCGACCTTAAACGCCATGATATAGAAAACAACATTAATATCAATAAAACAGGTATGGGAGTCAAGCCGCTTTACAAGGTAGACAACTCTCATCCTGCCATAACAGTTGATCCCAATAAGTGTATATTCTGTTTTCGCTGTGTACGTTATTGTGAGTATGACGCCCTGGAACTGAGAGCCAAGAAAGTGGTCGGAGCAGGTTATCCCTTTGGTGTTGAGATCAAGTTCAAGGACAATTGTGTTTCCTGTGGGAAATGCGTGGAATATTGTTCTACAGGGGCTTTGAACAAGAAAAACCGGATCGTTCCCATCCAGTCGGAAGAAGTAAAAACGATTAAGAGCACGTGTCCCTATTGCGGTACCGGATGTCAATTAGAGATCAAGGTCAAGGGGAATACTGTGATGGAAATCGGTGCTGACCTCGACCAGATGCCGAATTTTGGTGACCTCTGTGTTAAGGGCCGTTTTGGTCACAACTTCATTCAACATCCAGATCGTTTGAAAACACCCCTGATACGCCGCCAGAAAAGTGGTGCTCTTGAGCCGGCAAGCTGGGCTGAGGCTCTTGACTTTATCGCTGTCAAGTTCAGAAGGATACTCGAGGACAAGGGGCCCGATGCCTTGGCAGGATTGTCTTCGGCACGATGCACCAATGAAGAGAATTATGCTTTCCAGAAATTTTTCCGGGCCGGTATAGGGACAAATAATATCGATCATTGTGCCCGTTACTGACACAGTCCTACGGTGGCCGGTCTGGCCACAGCATTCGGATCTGGAGCAATGAGCAACAACATTGCCGGTATAGTGGATAACGATGTTCTTTTTGTTATTGGTTCCAATACGACGGAGACACACCCGGTAATAGCACTACGCATGCTGGAAGCCGTCAAACGTGGAGCCAAATTGATTGTAGCCGATCCGCGACACATAAAACTCGCAGACAGTGCTGTTATCCGGCTCAATCACCGTCCGGGTACAGATGCTGCGTTAATCAATGCAATGTGCCATGTCATCCTGAACGAGGGTATGACAGATCAGAAGTTTATAGAAAAACATACGGAAGGTTTTGAAGCATTTTCCAGTGCTGTTGTTGACTGTACCCCTGAGTGGGCAGAAAAAATTACCGGGGTACCGGCAGCGGACATAATCGAGGCATCTAAACTATTTGCCGGCGCAGAACGTGCAGGTACCTATTACACCATGGGCATAACGCAACATACATCTGGTACTTCCAATGTTTTGGCTTTGGCAAACCTGGTACTCGCTACAGGAAATCTTGGGAAGCCTGGCGCTGGCCTCAATCCATTACGTGGTCAAAACAATGTCCAGGGTGCCAGTGACATGGGCTGTAACCCGGTCAATCTGCCCGGTTACCAGAGGGTTGACAACGAGGATGCCAGAAAACGTATCGGCGGGATATGGGGGCAGGAGCCCAAAGCTGAGCCGGGTTTGACAGCTACAGAAATGACTCCTGCCATTGTTGATGGCGCGATCGCTGGTTTGTGGATAATGGGTGAAAATCCAGTCATGAGCGACCCCAACATGTCTCATGTCCGTGAAGCATTTGAGAAGCTTGATTTCCTCCTGGTGCAGGACATTTTCCTGACCGAAACGGCTGAGATGGCTGATGTTGTTCTTCCAGCTGCCTCTTTTGCAGAAAAAAACGGTACCTTTACAAATACAGAACGCAGGGTACAGAGAATTCGCAGAGCTGTTAGGCCTCCTGGAGAGGCCCGAGACGACTTGACCATCGTAAACCTCGTAACAGCCCGCATGGGTTATGATCATATTGTTCCTTTGTCCCAGGGATTTACCAACCGCTTGTATAACGAAGGTGGATTCGTGACAGCACCACCGCTCTGTGATGAAGTATATGAAGAAATGGGTAAAGTCTGGCCGGCAATAGCCGGTATCAATTATGACCGCCTTGAAGATCAGGGATTACAGTGGCCATGTCCTGATGAGAACCATCCCGGCACACCTGTTCTGTTTGAAAATGGATTTCCGATTGGTAAAGCAAAATTTTCTTCGGTAGAATGGAAAGGACCGCAGGAGATGCCAGATGAAGAGTTTCCTTTGTACCTCTCCACCGGAAGGGTACTCGCCCAGTATCATACCGGTACCATGACACGTCGGTCCCGTATACTTGAAGATGTGGACAACGGTCCGTATGTTGAGATCAATCCTCAGGATGCTGAGACACTTGGCATCAAGAATGGTGATAATGTAAGGGCTGTCTCACGCAGAGGAAACATCACAATACCAGCAATGCTTACAGAACGTGTTAACAGTGGGATGGTATTTATACCCTTTCATTACCATGAAGCTGCGGCTAACCTGTTGACCAATGATGCCCTGGATCCGGTTTGCAAGATTCCTGAGGCCAAAGTGTGTGCAGTACGGCTGGAAAAGATCACGGGTGATTTAAATATAGTTGAGGTTGATCATAAATAATTATTTTTTTAATTATTTGTATTCCGTTAGAAGATTTTCCGCATTTTCAATGTGAAATAGAGCTGAAAATCATCATTCAAGAGAAGTAATTCTTTAACCTGGAGATTGAAATGGGAAAAGGAATGGAACACAGGGCCGGATCAGTCATGGTCGTTGGCGGAGGCATTGCCGGTGTACAGGCTGCGCTCGACCTGACAGAACTGGGCTACTATGTCTATCTGGTTGAAAAGGAAGCCGTTGTGGGCGGAGTCATGGCCCAGCTTGACAAAACCTTTCCAACGAACGACTGCTCGCTCTGAATTCTCGCGCCAAAACTGGTAGAGGCCGGTCGGTCTCCAAACATCGAGATGCTCACCAATGCAGATTTCCTGTCATTGGATGGTAAACCAGGCGATTTTACAGCTAAAATCAGGCTGCGTCCCCGTTATATTGATGCTGACAACTGCACGGCATGCGGACTCTGCACACAGTATTGTCCGCGGCACCACGTGGATGAATACAACGAAGGCTTGTCACTTACACGCCCGATACATATAGACTATGCCCAGGCTGTACCGGCAACGTATTATATTGATCCGGGTTCGTGCCTCCATCTGCAGCATGACACCTGCCAGATATGTGTACCGGTATGCCAAAGCCATGCCATTAACTTTGACCAGAAACCTGAAGAACTTGATCTCAAGGTAGGTGCAGTAATTCTGTCACCGGGATTTGGGAAGATTTCTGAAGAAACACTTGAGAAATACGGATACAATAAACATCCTGATATTGTTACCAGCATCGAGTTTGAACGCATGACCACAGCATCAGGTCCGTTTATGGGTGAAGTGAAATGCTTTTCCGACGGTCGTCATCCAAAACGGATGGCCTTTATTCAGTGTGTCGGTTCCCGCGACCTTGGATGTGACAACGGCTACTGTTCATCGGTGTGCTGCATGTATTCTATCAAGGAAGCTCTGGTCGCCAAGGAACATGATCCTGAAGTAGATATCACTATTTACTATATGGATATCCGTACCCAGGGCAAAGAATTCGACAAGGCTCGCGAGCGCGCCGAATCCATGGGTATCAAGTTTGTCAGGGCAAAGGTTGCAGACGTAACTCCCTGGGAGAATCGGTTGCAGTTGACCTTTTCCACCCTGAATGCCAAGCATGTTTTTGAGCCTTATGACATGGTAGTACTGTCGGTAGGCCTGGAGTCACCGCGTGACGCACAGGGTATAGCAGAAAAAGCAGGTATCGAACTGAATAACTATGATTTCTGCAAGACCGGGACCTTTTCACCATTGGCAACAACACGGGATGGTGTCATTGTTGCCGGAGCTTTCCAGGGACCAAAAGATATCCCTGAAAGCGTTACCCAAGCTACCGCGGCTGCAGGCATTGCTGCAGGTATGCTTGCCAAACAACGGGGGCAGGGAGTTATCCATAAATCTTATCCTGACGAACAGCCCTTTGACGATGAAATCAGGATTGGTGTGTTTGTCTGCCACTGCGGCATTAATATCAGTTCAGTCGTAGATGTAAAAAATGTTGAAGATTCGACTGAGGGTATGGAAGGCGTCGTCTATCATACTGACAGTCTCTATTCCTGCTCTCAGGATGCCCAGGAAGTTCTTAAAGATAAAATTAAGGAACACGACCTGAACAGGGTTGTAATCGCTGCCTGTTCTCCTCGGACCCACGAGCCACTCTTTCAGGAAACACTTAAAGACGCAGGGCTCAACCGGAGCCTGATTGAAATGGTCAACATTCGCGATCAATGCTCATGGGTTCATGCCGCTGAACCTGAGGCTGCCACTGATAAATCCAGGGATCTCGTCCGTATGGCGGTTGCCAAGGCGCGTGGCATGAAACCCCTGCCCGAACAGACTGTTCCGGTGACCCCGAAAACTTTGATCATCGGCAGCGGAATCGCCGGCATGACAGCAGCCATGTCTCTTGCCGAGCAAGGTTTTGAGTGTTTGCTTCTTGAGAAGGGGAAAACGCTTGGCGGCAATCTAGGCCTGCTGAACCATACATTGGATCAGGAAGAAACAGGGAAACACCTGAAACAGCTCGTTGCCAAAGTAAAAAGGAACAAGAAAATCAATGTGGCTACAGAAGCTGAACTTACTTCTATATCCGGCTTTATAGGAAACTATGCCTCAGTTATAGCTACGGGCTCTGGCAAGAAAAAGACCGAGCAGACTTTTGATCATGGAACGGTTGTTCTTGCCACCGGTGGTCATGAACATCGCCCTGAAGGATATCTGCTTGACAAGAGCAACAAGGTTGTCACCCAGTTGGAACTTGAGAAACGTTTGGCCGGTAAAGCCAAGAATCGGGCTCCAGGAACTGTTGTTATGATTCAATGCGCCGGTTCCCGGGGAGATGATCTTAACTACTGTTCCAAAGTCTGTTGTAATCATGCGGTAAAAAACGCTCTTAAAATTAAAGAAATTAATCCAGATGCGCGTGTTATTGTCCTGTATCGTGACATGCGGACGTATGGTTATGCCGAAGACGCGTATCGTGATGCACGTCTCAAGGGAGTCATCTTTATACCATATGAAATGGACAACAAGCCTGAACTCTCTGAAAAAGGGCGGAATCTGCGTGTCAAATTTTTTGACTCCATCATGCAGGAGGAAATGGATATAACACCTGACCTCGTAGCTTTATCCGTAGGCATAGTACCTGACAGCACTGAGGAGTTGAGCAAACTGCTCAAAGCACCGTTGACTGATGACAAATTCTTCCTCGAAGCCCATGTTAAGCTTCGGCCGGTTGAACTGCCTGTAGACGGGATGTATGTGTGCGGTCTTGCCCATGGTCCCAAGCCCCTTGATGAAACTATTTCACAGGCTCAGGCTGCGGCAGCCAAGGCCGCGCAGCCTCTTGTCAAGGGTTGCGTGTCTGTAGCTCCCATTGTTTCGAGTGTTGATCAGGAACAATGCATCGGCTGCAGCTTGTGTGCAAGCCTCTGCCCATTCAAGGCTATAGAAATGATAAAAGTTGACAAGAAACGCAAAGCACAGACAATAGCCGCTTCCTGCAAAGCATGCGGTATCTGTGCCAGCCACTGCCCGAGTTTTGCAATTTCCATGGGTGGGTTTACCAACGAACAGATCAATTCCCAGATAAGCGCCTTTGGCGATGTCAGTGAAAAAGAAACTGCTGAGGTATCATAATGAGTGAACAATACAATCCCAGAATACTGGGTTTTCTCTGTAACTGGTGCTGCTATGCAGCTGCAGACGCTGCGGGCGTTTCACGTTTTCAGTATCCGCCCAATCTGCGTACCATACGTGTCATGTGTACGGGAAGGGTTGATCCGGCTTTTATCATGCGTGGATTTCTCGAAGGAGCAGATGGTATTTTTACCGGCGGCTGACAACTTGGCGAATGTCATTACCAGGTTGGTAATTATGATGCGATGGGTATGAACGCTATGGTTCATAACGTTTTAAAGGAAATTGGTATCCGCGAAGAGCGGTATAACCTCCAGTGGGCATCAGCTGCGGAAGCACCGCGCTTTGTACAGCTGATCACCGAGTTTACCCAAAAGATGAAAGAACTGGGGCCCCTTGGTAAAGCAGAAGGGATGAGCCAGGAAGAACTTAAGGAACGACTTGAGAAAGGGCTGGCGGTTGTCAGTGACCAGAAAGTAAGGGTCAGCTTCGGTAATGCCACCAAGGCTGTCCGCAAAGATGGTATATGGACGCACGAACATATCGGCGAGTTAATTACCACAAAGATGGCGAAAACCATGGACAAGGTTTTCGCCTAGCTTGTAGTTTTATACACTCTATTTTATAACCCAGCGTCCAATTTCCGGAAGCTGGGTTTTTTTTATGCACCTTTGTTAGACAGTATAAAAGCAGCAGCCCTTTGATTTTACAATATATTTATATGTGAATGACTAGGACAAGTCACAGGTAATCATATTTTCAGGCTGTCCTGTACAGGAAATTACATCTTCCCACATCCTGCCCAATGGATCTATTTTTTTTCTCTCATAGGTAGTCAGTGGAATGGGAACGTGAGTGAACTGGTTGTGGCTGTGACCTATAAACATGTTCGTTCTTCCTGTCATACCTGCATGGACCGCATTATATCCCAGAAGAAGGCAGAATGCAGAATCGTAGGCATTAGCAGGCATGGAGCGGATAGTATAGCTCGGATCGATATACTTGAGGGTTATGTCGATGTTTTCCTTATTAAAATAATCACATATTTTCTCTTTCAGGAAGAGCCCAATGTCACCAAGCTTCAAATTACCGGAGGGATCTGTACCAAGATTTTTCCGGTCATCAAGCATTAAATTCTGCCCGGCACCTTCTCCTACCACAATCACAGCGTATCCGCGCCTGGTTATCCTTTTATTGAGCGAGCTAAGAAATCCCTCAAGGCTGAACTCAACCTCCGGTACCAGGCAGAAGTTCACCACATTGTTTGCCAGGGCAGCAGAAGCTGCAATGAAACCTGATTCACGCCCCATGAGTTTTACAAGGCCTATCCCGTTCCTGGCCCCCATGGCTTCAATATACGCTGAGTAAGTGGAGGTATTTGATGCTTCAACAGCTGTAATATAGCCAAAGGACATTTCGATGTGAGATATATCATTATCAATGGTTTTGGGAACTCCGATAACATTTATTTTCAGGCCCCGATTGGATATTTCTTCGTAAATTGCTGTGGCACCCCGCATTGTACCGTCTCCGCCGATGGCGTACAGCGTTGAAATATGCATCTGTTCAAGGGTGTCGACCATGGAACCCACATCCTGCGGTCCCCTGGACGAACCAAGGATTGTGCCTCCCTGATTATGGATTTCACGAACGACATCAGGGGTCAGGGCAAGAGGTTGGTGTCCAAACCTAGGGGCCAACCCCTCAAATCCGTAACGGAATCCCCAGATAGTGCGCACACCATAATGATGGTACAAACTCATGACAATGGCCCGTATGACGTCGTTTGTTCCCGGGCAGAGCCCGCCGCACGTCACAATACCGCAGCTTATTTTTGAAGAATCGAAAAAAATCTTTTTTCTCGGGCCAGCCATCTCAAAACTTGGAATTTCTCCGCAAACTTCAATATAGGGCTGCAGGTCCTTCAGTTTGGAAGTAAAGAGTATTTTATCATCATCCTTGATAAACAAAGAACGGTGCATGGGGTTGGTGATTTTGCACTCACCGATTTGCTCGATCCGGAGGTCAGATACTTTCATGTCAGTTTTTGAATTTCCACATCTATTGGACGAATTTTCCAGATTATGTCACAGTATTCTTCAATTGAACGGTCAGAAGAGAAATACCCCATCCGGGCAGCATTAATTATTGACATCCTTGCCCATTTTTCCTGGTCTTCCCATGTTCTGCTGACGGCTTCCTGACACCGAAGATATGATTCATAATCTGCAAGAACAAAAAAATCATCACCATAGACAAGATGATCGAATAACGGCTTGAAGAAATTGACATCACCGTGGGAAAAATATCCGTCACGGATGAGATTTAACACATCATGCAACTCCTTGTTTTCCTGATAAATAGAATAGGGTATATAACCGCTGTTATGGAGTTTTAGCAATTTATTGACGGTCAGCCCGAACAGAAAAAAGTTTTCAGAGTCCACTGCTTCACGTATTTCGACGTTTGCCCCGTCCAGGGTTCCGATCGTCAGTGCACCGTTCAGTGAAAATTTCATATTCCCCGTACCAGAGGCTTCCTTGCCCGCGGTAGATATCTGCTCAGAAAGATCAGCAGCAGGGTAAATACGCTGACCAACTTTTACGTTAAAGTTGGGTATGAAAACGACTTTTAACCTGCCCCTGACATCCTTGTCTGCATTTACTACGCCGGCAACAGAAGTGATGAGCTTGATAATCAGCTTGGCCATAAAATATCCGGGAGCGGCTTTTCCACCGAATATGAAAGTACGGGGAACAACTTCTGCATCCGGATTTTCCTTGATGCGCCTGTATAATGAAATTATATGCAGAACATTGAGATGCTGCCTTTTATATTCATGAATACGTTTGACTTGAACATCAAACATAGAAGATGGATCAACAGAGATACCTGTTTTTTCTTTTATATAAGCAGATAGATTTTCCTTGTTCTGCTGCTTGACTTTCATCCATTTTTTACGAAAGCTTTCATCTTCTGCCAAGGGCTCCAGATCGCTTAGCTTTTCAAGGTTATTTGACCAGTCTTGTCCGATTCTGCTTTCAATCAGGTTTGTCAGGGCAGGGTTGCTCAGCATAACCCAGCGTCGTGGAGATACCCCATTGGTAATATTATGAAATTTTTCAGGTTCCATTTCAAAAAAGTCGGTGAAAAGATTTGTTTTAACCAGTTTTGTGTGCATTGCTGCGACACCATTAACAGCGTTGCTGCCTATGACTGCCAGGTTTGCCATCCTCACGTAACGGTTTCCGGATTCTTCGATAATAGACATACGCCTGAGACGGTCATTATCACCGGGATATCGGAGTCTGACGGTATCGAGAAAACGTTTGTTGATTTCGTAAATGATCTCAAGATGTCTTGGCAGTTCGCTCTTAAACAGGGATTCCGACCATTTTTCAAGAGCCTCGGGCAGGAGGGTATGGTTAGTGTAGCTGAACGTCCGTCTGGTAATATCCCAGGCAGTATCCCATTCCAGTTCATGATCATCGACAAGGATGCGCATCAACTCAGCAACGGCAATTGACGGGTGAGTATCGTTCAGCTGACCGGCCCACATGTCCGGGAGGGTTTCAATCTTGTTGCCGAGTCTGAGGTGGATGCGAAGCACGTCTTTCAGGGTACAGGCTGCAAAAAAATACTGCTGTGATAGTCGGAGATGTTTTCCCTTGATGGCCTGATCATTCGGGTATAAAACTTTTGAGATGTTTTCAGCCATAACCTTGGCCTCAACAGCACCATAGTAATCACCTACATTGAATGCCTGAAAATCAAATGATTCAGGTGCCTCTGCCTTCCAGAGCCTGAGCAGGCCGACGTTATTCACATGGTATCCTGGAACGGGCGTATCATACGGCACACCTGTGACAACAACCCCGGGGATCCATCGTACCCTGAACCGGCCGGCATCATCATAATAATTTTCCGTGTGGCCGCCAAAGCCTACATTGGTACAATCTTCCGGTCTGGCTATCTCCCAGGGATTGCCAAACCGAAGCCACTTGTCTGTTATTTCCTCCTGCCAGCCCCCTGTTATAATCTGGTCGAAAATACCGAATTCGTAGCGGATACCGTAGGCAATTGACGGCCTCTGGAGCGTTGCCAGGGAATCAAGAAAGCAGGCGGCAAGTCTACCCAGACCTCCATTACCAAGTCCCGGCTCTTCTTCCTGTTCTATCAGCTTCTCGTAATCAATATCAAGTTCCGCCATTGCTTCCCGCACTTGTGCTTCAAAACCCATGTTAAGTATGCTGTTGGCAAGATGGGGGCCAGTCAAATATTCGGCAGAGAGGTAGAAGACAACTTTGACTTCTTCATGAATATAGGTATTCAGGGTATTGACCCAGAGCTGGAGCAGACGATCACGTACAGTGTAGGCCAGCGCCATGTACAAGTCATTGATACTGGCATTCTGAAGGTTCCGCCCCTGAACGTAGAACAGGTTTTCCAGGAACGCTTTTTTGATCGTATCTTTTCTGGTTCCTGTACGGATATCAGGACAGGTAGAGGGAATGGTAATAAACTGAGTTGGCGTTTTAGGCTTTGGCATGGCTGATTAATCAAGAAGGCGTTTACGAAGATGACCGGCATTTTTTTCGTCCCGGAACGATACGATGGTAACAGGCGAACGATGAAAAACCTTGTCTGCTACCGAACCTGTCAAGGTATGTAAAAAATCTGTTTTGTCCCTTATGCCCATAACAATCATGTCCGCTTCTTCTTCGACAGCCAGTTTCAACAAAGCATCGGAGGGATGGCCGACCTTGAAAATTAACCTGATTCGATTCTGCGGGAAATCAATTTCTTTCAGCATGGTTTTCAATTGCGTTGTACGCTCAGTTTCTATCTCCTGGACATAGTGTTCTTCATCAACATCGTAACCATATGATGTAATTTTCTGAACAATTTCCACATCCCGTTCATTAATAATATTCACCAGGATCATATCTGAGTCGAGCGCTGCTGCTAGTGTTGCTGCATATCTTATAAGGTCAACGGAATGGCTGGAGAAAGCGACCGGTACCATAATTTTATTCATTTTGTCCATGCTCAATCCCTGGCTGAGTTTGCATTGGGGAGCTATCAGGTGATCTGTCACCCGGAACATATCAGATTAAATACTGAATTATATATTATTAGCCGTTATGGGTTTTGAAGTAAATATCAATTTATTTCAAATGGATTCAATGTATCCTGATGTTAAAGAGAAAGAAAAGATAAAATAACACTTATTTGAAAAAACCGTACCGCAGAAATAACAGGACCTGCTCAACAACTTCTTCGCTCTCCATAATAAAAGGGTGTGAATGAGGCACGATTATAAAATCAGCCATTCCTTCAAGCCGGGTCTCAGATACAGCTACCTTACCATCATTAGGCTCATCATAGGCTGTTGACAAGAGATAGTTGATTGTACGGTCACCAGCAATTATTCCTACTTCGAAATTTGCAGGACCAAGCTGCAGAGGTATACTGTCTTCTCCTGTACCGAGTTGGAAGCCTGCAGGACCGTTTAACAAGCTGTATCCAGGATAAATTGAAAATTTATCTACTACCCGGCTGCCCTGGTTGGGAGGAGCAAGCATAACAACACGAGCTAACTCTGGTATTTCGTGAACAGACAGGTAATAACGGACAAGAATTCCACCGAGAGAATGCGTTACAAAATGAATACGTTCAGCAGACTGATCCCTGCAGAATTGCAAACCTTTATTGATTGCGATTTCAGACAATTCCTCAATTTTTTTATAGCGGGAAGGGTAGTCTATATTGATGACAGAATAATCTTCACGGGCAAGCCTGTTTTCAATCATGTCCATAGAGGCAGACGTTCTCGCGAGCCCATGCAGGAGAACAACACATTCAGGAGAAGATGCAAGGCTACTTATTGCAGGTACTGAACAATAAAAATCAACCAGCAGGACCAGCACGATGATACAAATCTTCAAGAATGTCATGAGTGTTTTTGCAAACCGCACAAAACCAATGTACAGAGTTTTATCCTGTCATACAGAGAATCCAAAAGGATATATTCGTTTTCGCTATGATCATGAAACCCAATTGGTCCCATACCATCAACAACACTGACTCCGTTTGCTCCAAAAAAATTCGCATCGGATGTTCCTTTGCGCGATTCAATGCCGTAAGGAACCTGAAGATGTTCTGCTGCCAGTCGAATAGTTTCAATTAACGTTTTCTGTTCATTACTCTTGTGTAAAGTATCCCAAAGTGGTCGTTCAGATGTGATTATCAATTTTGAGTGACATCCTTCTATAATTTCATCATGTACAAGGCGATTTATCGTTTCTTTTATTTCCGCTTCGTGCTCTGAACAGGTATACCTGACATCCGAAGACAAAATTGCATATTGGGCAATAGTATTGCCAGCAATGCCACCCTGAACCTTGCCAGCGTTCAAGTCAGTACCATTCCAGCGAGAATTGAGACCTTCGATGGCTATGATCTTGTGGGCAATCTCTTCAACTGCACTTGATTTTGTTCCCACCAGATTTCCGGCGTGTCCTTCAGTACCGTTAACCACGATATCAAAACTCAGCTTCCCCCTTCGTCCAACCACAATCTCTCCATGCTCACCGGCTGATTCAGCAATCAATGCATATTTTGATTTTTGTGACAGCTTTTCAAAAACCGGTCGTGATGTCGGAGATCCGCGTTCCTCATCTGAATTTAAAAAAACAGTTAATGGGATCTGATCAAGTATGCCTAAATGATCAAGGCACTTTACGGTATAGAGGAATACGACAAGCCCGCCAAGCATATCGCCAGTTCCCGGACCAATACACCGGTTGGCCTGAACGTGAAATTCCGGCAGATGATCATAACTGGTAAAAGTCGTATCCATGTGACCTGCCAGTGTGATTGATGCTTCACTGGTGTGATTCCTGAAAAGGAGATGATCGCCAAAAGCATGCCCATCGATTCTCTCTACAGAAAAATTAAGAACAGAGAACTCATTGGTAAAAATATCACCGACCCGGTTTACAGCATCAGCGTCTTCTGAACCGCTTTTCTGGTCCACAAGTGTTTTGAGACAACGCAGGATACTTGCTTTATTTGCATCAACAAACGTTGAAATGTTTCCAATCATGATAAAAGAATACCTTGGATCACTGTACTGCTCTCGACAGGCAACATCTGGGAGCAGGGCTATTCAATGAATTCAACGTTCATTGTCGTATTTCATGACATGTCCGCCCCAGGTACGGAACAGCACCTGTCCGTCTACGTTTGTATTTAAAATGTAATTCGGGTTAACCGGAGTTTTTCCGCGTCCGGCAGGAGCTGTAATAATGTATGTCGGGACTGCCATTCCGCTGGTATACCCCCTCAGGTATTCCATAATATTCAGGCCATCCTCAATATGTGCCCTGAAATGACGAATACCCTCCAGTTTTTTACAGTGAAAAATATAATAGGGTCTAACCCGGATCTTCAGAGAGTCCTGCATGAGTTTTTTCATAACATGTTTATTATCATTTATGCCTTTGAGCAGAACCGTCTGGTTGCCAACCTGTACACCTGCCTTTGTCAGTTTTTCAACAGCTTTGGCAGATGCTTCCGTCACCTCCCTGGAGTGATTAAATTGAGTGTTCAGATATACTGTACCGTGTTTTTCAAGCATTTCACAAAGTTCATCTGTAATCCGCATTGGGAGCACAACAGGAGTTCTTGTGCCAATCCGTTTTATTTCAATATGATCAATACCGTCGAGTTCGGATAAGATCCAATCCAAATACTCATCCGAAACCATCAGGGCATCACCGCCGGTAAGCAGCACATCGCGGATCTCGGTATTTTGTTTTATATATGCAATGGCTTCTTTAATGCTCTCCCTGGCATACAAAACGTTTTCAGAACCGATATCTCGACGGCGGAGACAATGCCGGCAGAACATGGAACAGGCGTTGGTAACATTTATGATGAGCCTGTCCGGGTAAAGCCTGGTTATACAAGGCGCTGGCGAGTTGTACAAAATAGTCTCGGGTTCGGTAACGATTGAAGAATCCAAAGCTTCCTGAATACTTGGGACAGACTGCATCCGAACCGGGCAAAACGGATCATCCGGATCAATCAGGCTAACATAATAAGGAGAAATGCCCCATCGCACTTCCTTTTCCACCTTTTTGATCTGGTCAAACTCATCTTTGAACAGCGGGATGATTTTTGCCAGGGTAGCAACATCCCGTATTTGATTCCTTACCTGCCATTTCCAATCGTTCCATTCATGTTCACCAGCTTTTAAGACTGACAGTATACGTGTTTTATTGGATTCATATTGACCGTTCAGATCAAGACCACAGGGAATGTTTTTTTTGGCATCAATATAATCCTGAATCGCTTCTTTATATTCGACACACCGGTCAGTAGCAACCTTTCTGCCTTCTTCGGTAACTCCCTTGGGCCCTTCCTTGATAATTTCCATTTATATCTCCAAATCATGTGTGTAACGAGCTGTTGCCACTTCGATCATCTTATCAATCATACCTGGATAGTTATACCCTGCATTCCTGGCAGCGAGAAAAAATGAGCCCCTTTGATGGATTGCAGCCATGGAATTGAGTTCTAAAACATAAGGATTCATATCCTGATCCAGTCTGAAGTCTATTCTTGCATAATCACTGCATTTCAATACCGTAAAAGCATGTGCGGCGATTTTTTTCAGTTCATTTTTCAATTTATCGCTAATATCAGGAGGGCAGACGTGTCGATAGCATTCATTTTTTTTCCCTTCATAAGACTGAAAACAATGCCCGCTGTCGCAGAAATCAATCTCAACCGGATCAAAGATCTCAAGTGTTACACCATTTCCTAAAACACCTACATTAAATTCTCTTCCGGATAGAAATTCCTCTATCAGCAAAGGTTGATGGAATTCGCTCAGTGTATTTGTAACAGCCTTGACAAGTTGTTCGGAATTTTCAACAACAGAAATGCCAAAACTCGCAGCCTCATTCTCAGGTTTTATGATCAAAGGATACGACAGGTTCAATTGATCAGCCTTTTCCTGATTTATTTTTCTGTCAATGAGAATAAATCTGGGGGTTGCTATGCCGGATTGGAGCAAAATCCGTTTAGTAATTTCTTTGTCAAGGGCAATTGAATGTGCAAGGGGAGCAGATCCGGTATATGGAACACCTGCCATTTCAAGAATTGAAGGAACGTGAGTGTAGCGGCTGTTCCCTTGAATCCCATATGCCAGATTCAAAGCTATACCATTAGGTTTTGTTCCGTTATTTAGCTTGGGAAGAAATGCCTCAAGACTTTGAATTAATAATTTGTCACCATCAAAATCTTTAACTACGTGCTTTTTACTTCGTAGTGCTTTAATAACTTTATCGATTTCGTCTCGAAAATACATTTCCCTGTTCTGGGTTCCGATACGATTGATAACCTTTGATCGGTTGATGTTGTGAATAACAGCAATATACATTTTTTCACCATTCCGAAGGAATTTTTTATCTTTTCCTTTTTATATAATGAATGACGATTCCAAAAATAGCGTTCAAAATTCTCTTCTGGATTTTTTAAAACATTCTTAAAACAAGGGAGGAAAGAATTTAAAAATATGGGTGGGAAGGATTTATATTACAGAACGCTTCGTTGACTATAATTTTGAATTTGTTAATTGGTGCTTTTGTTTGTAAATACTAGGAGTTACACAAGTAAGTTTTTTGAAAACCGTTGCAAAACTCTGACTGGAAGAAAAACCAAGGTCAAAGGCTATAGTAGTAATGTCTCTGTTTTGAAGCAGCATTTGTTTAGCAAGTTCAATTTTTTTTCGAATAATATATTCTTTGGGGTTTATTCCGGTTGCTTGATGAAATATATCATACCCACGACTTCTTTTAACACCCAACTGTTCGAAAAGATCTTCGATTGGCCCCATAAACTCCTTATTATCATCTAGAAGCTGATCTACTTTCTCCACTAACCAATGTGTTATTTCAGTATCCTGCTCCTGCTCGTTATCGTTTGCAGTCCGAATGGCCGAGATAAGAATCTGTCGAATTGAATTTTCGATTTGTACCACCCAGCCATGGTTTTTTTGTTCATTTTCCTCAATAATGGTTTTAAACGAAGCTACAAGTAGAGCAGGAGCTTTCCTAAAAAATGGTCTGGAAGGTAATTGTGAGATGATTTCTTTTTCAAGAAAGCTTGACGATAAATTTGAGGACTTTTTCGGGGAAAGGTCCAGTGCCAAACGGAACATAGAATAAGGTGTTATCGTCTTGTCATATGTCTGGTATTTTAATGACAAGGGTGGGTGATAGTAAAACGTACCGCCTTTTGGAGCAAGTATTTCACCGGTTTCATAGCGAATCTCGAAGTTTCCCTTTTCAATATATAATATCGACGTCCAACCCTTATCTTCAAAGTTCGGGATAAATGGCTTGGAACAATTAATTTTGGTATGGCTGAACTCCTTTACTTCCGGGAAGAACCGATTGAGAGAAACAACCAAATCATTGTCCATATCTTCAATTTATTAAATGTGAATATGTTTGCGCAATTCCATGGCTATTTTTTCTTCCCTGTATGAAACAATAGTAACTGGCGAACGCCTGAAAAGTTTTTCTGCCACTGATCCGGTAAATGCATGGATAAAGTCACTTTTAGCCTTAACGCCCATTACAATCATATCAATATTTTCCCTGACCGCGTATTTCAAAAGTTTCTCGGCAGGCTTGCCGACAGTGATAATAAGTTTCACGCGATCTTCAGGGAAATTAATTTTGTCAAGCATGGTTTCAAGTTTTAAAATTCGTTCTTTTTCAATCTCATCGACATAGTGACTACCATCAACTTCGTAGCCAAAAGAAGTAATTCTCTCAACTGCATCAACGTCGCGTTGGTCAATGACATTAACAAAAAGCAATTTTTCCACGTTTAATGCTTTTGCGAGGCTTACGGCATACTGGACAATACCTTCCGAGTATGGGGAAAATGCCAGAGGTACCATTATTTTTTTTATTTCTTTCATATGTTTACCTGGTCAAGGTTGGGAAGCTAATGGCAATCGTGCTTCAGGCCCCCTCATTCTTTGTAAAATAAAAATTACTCCAAAAAGAGCAAGTCCGATCAAATAAGTCCAATAACGCTGGTCATGTGCAAGACCAATCCACTGCGCAATTCGTTGAGGCTGCATTAATATAAAACTGACCGAGAGGAAAAGCGGAATTTCCCAGAATTTGTTTTTTGCTATGAACCAGCCCTGTGTCGCTGATGCAAAAGCAAAATTTCCCGTACAGGTCATAAGAAAAATTAAAATACCCTGAGGCCATGAGAACACATTATGCAGGATCAGTTCTGTGTTAAAAATAAACATGAACGGCAGGATGGCTGTTCGAATATCATACATGAAGCCCTGCAGACCCGTGGCAATTGGTGGCGACTTGGCTATTGCCGCAGCAGCATAGGCTGCAAGCCCGACTGGAGGTGTGTCATCAGCCAGGATACCAAAATAAAAACAGAAAAGATGGGCCGCCATGAGGGGTACTATAAACCCCTGCATTCCGCCAATAGTTACAATTGCAGGGGCAGTCAGGGCTGCCATAACAATATAGGTGGCAGTCGTTGGCAGCCCCATGCCGATAATAAGACTTGCTATTGCGGTGATGACGAGCATAAGAAAAACATTACCCATGGAGAGAACATCAATAATTTCAGAAATAAGATTACCAAGTCCCAAGGCTACTACACCGACAATGATTCCGGCTGCAGCGGTTGCGAGTGCTACGGAAATCATGTTCCTGGCTCCGGATGCCAGGGCAGAAAAAATATTGACTATGGATTTTTTGAAGGCATCTCCTAAAGATTCTTTTCTATGATACGCTCTGATCGGTTCCTGAAACAACATGATGACACCCAGGACCATAATTGCGTTGAACGCAGCCAATTCCGGAGAATGACGGACTACTATCAATTCATAGAGCAGCATAAATAGCGGGATCAGGAAATGGACACCACTCAATAGTGTCTTGAAAAAAAGAGGAAGTTCCTTCCTGGGAAGACCTTTAATTCCTAACTTCGATGCTTCAATGTGAGATATATAGAAAAGAGCAGCGTAGGAAGCAAATGCTGGAACAGCGGCAGCTTTGATGACTTCAATATAAGGTACATTAACATATTCGGCAATTATGAAGGCCGCCGCTCCCATGATCGGCGGCGCTAACTGGCCGTCGGTCGAAGCGGCCACTTCGACAGCAGCAGCTTTTGTTGGCGGGTAACCTACCTTTTTCATCATTGGAATTGTAAATGTTCCGGTAGTGACAATATTTGCGATGCTGGACCCTGAAATCATACCGGTCAACCCGCTGCCCATAATAGCGGCTTTGGCCGGGCCACCTTTAAATCCTCCAAGCAGGCTTAAGGCAAGCTGAATAAAGTAATGTCCTGCTCCTGCCTTGTCCAGCATGGCTCCGAATAAAACAAAAAGAAAAACTATGGTGGCCGAGACATCAAGAGGGATGCCATAAATACCTTCTGTCGACATGGTCATCTGGCCGACAAAGCGATTCAGCGAAGTTCCTTTAAAGGCTATCAGGTCAGGCATATATGGACCGAAAAAACAATAGCCGATAAAAAAAGTGCCAATGATAGGCAAGGCCGGACCAATAGTTCTACGCGCAGCCTCCAGAAGCATGACAGTCAGCAGGATACCGAACACTATATCCCAGATCACAGGAGACCCTTGTCGATTATTAATATCCTCCAGGAATATAACGAGATAAAGGGCGGAAAAGCATGCAAGCGCCGCAACCAGCATATCAAAAATCGGAATATGTTTATGCTGGGAAAAATACTTTATTCCCATAACAGGTTTTTTGAAAAGGGGGTAATTCAAATAAACAAGGGTAAGGGCAAAGGCGAGATGGATTGCGCGGATATACGTTGTGTCCAGGACAATGAATTTTGGCAGGGCAAGCTGGTACAAACTCCAGCATACAGCTATGGTTGGGATGATGTATTTTTGCCAGCCAGTCGGCTTTCTTCCAATACCTTCTTCCTCTTCGGCCATTTTACGGGCCAGATCCATTCCATCATCTTCAAACTGTACATCAATTTTAGTCATACACCCCTCTTGAAGCTAAAAACATTTCCTTATTAAGAAAGTGAAATCAGTTTAAATCTCGAACTGCCAGGGCCCGGTATCCTCGCTTATGCACCAGCCTGTCACTATAATATATTCCACGTTTAAAATTGAAGACCTGGGCAGTGATAGACTGCCGGTCCGAACTCCATACAAAACCGCATGTAAGCTGAATTTCCTGGCTTATTTTAAGAAGCTGACCACATTCTGCTTCATAGCCGTCATATTCTTTATTTTTTATGTGAAGGCTTTGGAGTTCTTCAAGGGTTGGAAGGCGCCAGTTTTCATACAAAACCGGAAGAGAGTAGGGGAAGGTAAAACGTATCCACTTGTCTGCCTGATGCCAGTCAATATCACCAATGTTATCTGTCTTGGCCCACATAAGGCCCTGTTGGTGATCGGTAACGGTACCATCCTTATTATCGGTAAATCTTTCTCCTGGTATCACACTCAAACAGAACGGGACAACCAGAATAAACATAGCCATAATCAGTGATGATATGTGTCGTATCATAAGGCCACCCGTCATTGAGATAAACAGTCATGATTTTATTATATGTTCAATGTATCTTGTTCCCGGGTAATTTATGAATAGTGGTTTTTATCTGAAATAACTGATCTTTTTTTCCATAAACATGATTTATTAATTTGTAAATCAATCATGTTTATGAAAAAAAAATCCGGCGGTAGAAAGGCCACCGCCGGATTACGAATATAATTATTTCATTAAGCCTGCTTCTTTATAGTACTTCATTGCACCTGGATGAATAGGTGCTGAAAGACCCTGAAGCATATTTTCTTTGGTCAAAGTAGAATATGCAGGATGTAACTTTTTAAATTCCTCAAAATTATCAAAAACTTCCTTGGTAATAGCATAAACGATGTCATCAGGTACTTTGGCAGATGTGACAAACGTCGCCTTTACACCAAAGGTTTCCACATCTTTGTCATTCTGTGCTCCGGGATAATTTGATATAGGAATGGTAGCTTTTGCGTAGTAGGGGTATTTGGCCAACAGGGAATCTATACCTGTGATATCAGCAATTCGCACCTTTCGAGCACCTGAAGTTGCTTCTTTGATCGATCCGTTAGGATGGCCGACAGTATAAAAGAAAGCATCTATACGCCCATCCTGTAGAAGACTGGCAGCCTCGGAAGCTTTAATGCTCTCAGCCTTGATATCTTTTTCGTAGTTGATACCAACAGCTTCCAGTGCATCAATAGAATTTTGACGCTGCCCTGAACCGGGATTTCCTATATTTATTTTTTTTCCTTTTGCGTCCTGGATGTTTTTGATGCCTGAATCAACAGCTGCGATAAGGGTAACTGACTCAGGATGAATTGAGAAAACAGCGCGAAGGTCTTTCTGGGGGCCTTTGTCTTTCCATTCAGCCAGGCCGTTAATAGCCTGATATTGACGATCGGACTGAACAACACCGAACTCAAGATCTCCATTCATAACTGCGTTGACATTAAAAACAGACCCACCAGTTGATTCAACTGTAGCCCGGATTCCGTATTCTTTTTTCTTTTTATTGACCATTTTAGCGATAGCGCCGCCGGTTGGATAATAAACCCCTGTTATCCCACCAGTTCCAATGGTCACAAATGTTCGTTTTGCGTGTGCAGTGGAAAGAAAAATTAACAAAGAGGCAACCAGGGTAATTCCGAGTAACAATTTCTTGTACATCTTTTCCTCCTAAAGAATGATTTGATGTGACAAACAGTAAGGACTGTTTTTGACTTTATATATTCTATAATTATATCATTCCTATTCAGCATGACAAGCAAGTGATATTTTATGATAAATCATGAATCAATTAACAGTTTGATTTTATAAGATAAAAATATTATTTTTTTCTTTGCACCGTGACAGGGGAATATTCCACGAAATTGTATAAACATGTTAAAATTGAACATTTACTCTTCAGGAAAATATAAATTAACGTATTTATAACAGCTTGCGGTACTGGAATATCTTGATTTTTTCTAACGAAACCTGTATCTCGAAAGTAGATAATAAAAAAAAAATATAGTTTTTTCGACAAGTTCAGACAGCACATTCATCATGCCTGATCAAAAATACCAAACAGGGCAGCCACACTTTTCATCCGGGTCTAATGAAAACTCTTCCGGTAAAAAGAAAAAACTTTATGATGTTTCTTTTTTTCACGCGTGGTGCAAAGCCTGTGGTATCTGCGTTGAATTCTGTCCCAAAAAAATAATTAAATCTGATAAAACCGGCAAACCTGAAATATTTGATGCGGACAGCTGTATAGGTTGTCGTTTTTGTGAAATTCACTGCCCTGATTTTGCCATCACTGTTGACCTGAGAGTGCCCAAGAGGAGAAAGACTGATGAATGAAGAATTCAAACAACGTCTTCTTCTCCAGGGTAACGAGGCTATCGTATATGGTGCAGTAGCGGCCGGTTGCCGTTTTTTTGCCGGATACCCGATAACTCCAGCATCAGAAATTGCCGAACTTTTTTCACATAAGTTGCCCGCGGTCGGCGGAACATTCATCCAGATGGAAGATGAAATTGCCAGCATGGGAGCTGTTATAGGGGCATCGCTTGCCGGAACCAAGTCCATGACTGCAACAAGCGGCCCGGGGTTTTCCCTGATGCAGGAAAATCTGGGTTTTGCCTGCTGCGCAGAAGTTCCCTGTGTGATTGCCAATGTCATGCGGGGCGGGCCGTCAACCGGCTTGCCTACCAGTCCCGCCCAGGGAGATGTACAAATGGCAAGATGGGGTACCCACGGTGACCATCCGATAATTGTCCTTGCTGTTTCTACGGTCACAGACAGTTTCACCATTACAGTAAAGGCATTTAACCTTTCTGAAAAGTACAGGGTTCCAGTAATTCTCCTTTCAGATGAAGTTGTTGCCCATACCAGAGAGTGTGTCACTCTGCCGTCAAATGACGAAATCCGGGTTATTGACAGAATTAAACCCAGCGTTCCTCCAGACTGGTATGAACCGTATGAGGGAGATATCCGTGGAGTGCCGCCAATGGCGTCTTTCGGAGATGGTTACCGGCATCATGTAACCGGCCTTGTGCACGACAAACATGGTTATCCTACTCAGATCAGCCAGGAAATTGAAGCGTTCCACCTCAGGTTAACCCAGAAAATCACCCGCGGATTTCCTGAAATACAGATGTCCAAAGAATTTATGCTTGATGACGCCGAAGTGGCTGTAATTGCTTATGGCTCAGTAGCTCGTTCAGCGTTACGGGCTGTCCAGGATGCCAGGAAGCATGGGGTAAAGGCAGGGCTCCTGCAGCTCATAACACTTTTTCCTTTTCCACGCGGTAATGTTTCCCCGATTCTCAGCAAGTGCAAGGCTGTACTTGTACCGGAAATGAATTTGGGCCAGATGAGCAGGGAAGTGAACAGGGTCAACCAGTTTGACTGCCGTATTGTGAAGTACAACAGGGTTGATGGCCAGATCATTACTCCCACAGAAATTTTCAAAAGCCTGATCAAGCTCTAAAGGACAGAAAGCAATGCCCATTCCTGCAAAAGTTCTACGTCATGATTATTTAAGGCACGACAAGAAATTTCCCCACGTCTGGTGTCCCGGCTGTGGCATTGGTATTGTTATGGGTTCACTGCTGCGTGCCATTAACCGTCTCCATCTCTCAAAGGATGAGGTTGTTCTGGCATCAGGAATCGGGTGCACAGGCAGGATGCCTACCTACCTTGATTTTAATACGTTGCATACTACTCATGGCAGGGCACTGACCTTTGCAACCGGCATAAAACTTGCCAACCCTGCGCTCACTGTTCTTTCTATCATGGGGGACGGGGATGCCACCGCCATAGGCGGCAACCATTTTATTCACGCTGCCCGCCGCAATCTGAACCTGACGGCTATCATCGTCAATAATTCAATTTATGGTATGACCGGAGGACAATACTCCCCTACAACACCTTTTGGAGCCAAAACGACAACCTCAACATACGGGCATATTGAACACGCTTTCTCCATTGCCGAACTCGCTGTTACAGCTGGTGCGTCTTACGTTGCCCGTTCAACAGTATACCATGCCGACCTGATGGACAATCTAATTGAGCAGGCCATAAAAAAGCGTGGTTTTGCTGTCGTTGAGGTTATCTCAAATTGTCACGTTCAGTACGGTCGCCGCAACAAACTTGGTGGAGCTGTTGACATGCTGAAAAGTTTCAAAGAAAATGCAGTTACGGTCTTAAAAGCAGCAAAAATGGATGAAAAAGAACTGGAAGGTAAAACAACAATTGGTGTATTAACTGACAGGGAGTTGCCTGTTTCTACTGAAGAATTTATAAAAATCAGAAAGCTGGCAGAAGAGGATATCCGTTGAACCCAACAGCAGAAAATAAACCAGATCACAGATATGAGGTAAGGTTCAGCGGTTCAGGTGGCCAGGGACTTATTACTGCTGCTGTTATTTTTGCCGAGGCGGCCGGAGTATACAATGGCAAATACGTTTGCCAGACCCAAAGTTACGGCCCAGAGGCCAGAGGTGGGAAGAGCAGGGCTGAAGTAGTAATTAGTGATCAGCCAATTGATTATCCCAAAGCCATCAAGCTTGATCTCCTTCTGGCTATGAATCAGGCTGCCTGTGACGCTTATTTTTTTGATCTCCAACCCAATGGTCTCCTGATTGTAGATTCCGGTCTTGTAGAGCAGTATCCCACCAGTAGAATCATTACCATCCCTTTTACTGACATAGCACGAGATGAAATAGGGCTGGAAATGGTTGCCAACATGGTCGCCCTCGGGTCAGTCGGAGTACTGTCAGGAGTTGTCAGTATTGATAACCTTGAAAAAGCACTTCTTTCAAGAATCCCCAAAGGGACTGAGGAAATCAATGTAAATGCTCTGCATCGTGGAATAGAAGAAGCCGGAAGAGTAAATATCGAAATCCTGCCGCGGGCATTGATGAATGAAGATGATGAGATGTAATGAATTTAATGAGTTTTTATATTGAACGAGGACTACCGAAATTCATTAAACAATAACGCTCCACCATCCGCGGAGAGTTTTTCTTGGCAAGACCTCAGAATTCCTTGAAATTACCCGATAAATCAAATTGTTACAATACACGAAAACTGGCTGCCCCGATTAGAGGTAAAACGTACGAATGTTACTGTACTCATAGTCTGGTCACAGCAAGCCTGATCATTAAAATTACTGTTCTTATTATAATTGGGATTGTTATTTGTGTCTGTCTGTAAAATATTCATATTTATAAAGAGGTGCCGGTTTGAAAGTTGTCGCAATTAATGGAAGTGCAAGAATCAAAGGTAATACTTCAATGCTTGTTAATTATGTATTTGAAGAATTGAACAAGGGAGGAATTGAAACCGAGCTTGTACAACTTGCCGGCAAGCATCCCCATGGTTGTATTGCCTGCTATCAATGTTTTGAGAAAAAAAATCAGCGATGCATAGTTGATACTGACTGCATGAATGAGTGTATTGAAAAAATGATAGAGGCTGACGGCATTATCCTGGCTTCACCGACATATTTTGCTGATGTCAGCACTGAACTCAAGGCTCTAATTGATCGTGCGGGCATGACAGCAAAAGCAAATGGCGACATGTACAAAAGAAAGGTCGGTGCGGCCGTTGTTGCACACAGGCGCGGCGGTGCTATCCACGTCTTTGACACCATCAATCACTTTTTCACCATCGGCCAGATGATTATCGTAGGGTCCAGTTACTGGAATTTCGGTGTAGGAAGGGACAAGGGAGAAGTTGCAGGGGACCAGGAGGGTATCAACACGATGAGAGTACTGGGCAGGAATATGGCCTGGCTGATGAAAAAACTTGATGGATGATAATCTTAATGAGTGGAATAATTGTTTTGATTCTTCGATATTCTCCGAATCCTCATAACTAATGGTCTCTATGTAAAAAAATACATCCGTTGTTTAGCGCTATGCATGCCTGGATAACAGCAGAGCCCGTTTATCTTTTTAAAAATTCCCAATAATTAACTTTTCAAAGTTTATTTATTATTATTAAATACTTCAAAAGGGAATTGTATTTTTTATACATGTAGTTGAGAAAGATTAAATAATTTCAAATATTCATGATACAACCAGATATTGAAAAAAATATCCTGAAAACCATTGAGCATCTTCAACAGCTCAAGGATATCAACTCGATCCTGGATACAGTTCTGCTTGAGGCCCGAAAACTTTCTAATGCAGATGCAGGAACTATTTTTCTTGCTACACAGTCAGGCTTAACATTCAATTATGTTCAGACAAGTACTGTCTCCCTGAAGACAGATATTATTGCATCCCATTACAGATATTACACAATCCCGATAGACAAAACATCCATAGTCGGGTACTGCGCAGCTACTGGCGACCAGGTAACAATTGTTGACGCGTACAAACTTTCCCAAGAAGTTCCTTTTTCATTCAATTCATTTTTCGACCGAAAGACAGGCTACAGGACAAAGTCAGTTTTCGCGCTTCCATTGAAAACCCTCGGCAACAAACTTGTCGGAGTAATGGAGCTGATCAATGCACTGGATGAAGATGATTCACCGATTGACTTCTCAGAGGAAATAAGAGGATACGTATCGCGCTTTGCCGGTTATGCAGCGGCGGCAATTGAGCGCGGGCAATGGAACCAGGAGCTTATTCTGCGCATGATACGTATGGCTGAATTACGTGATCCCGGCGAAACAGCAGCACATGTACAACGGGTCAGTTCAATCTCAGCGGAAATATTTATGCAATGGGCGAGGAAAAAAAATCTCGCCCAGGCTGAAGTTAAACATTTCAGCGATCTCCTCAGGCCGGCAGCTATGCTGCACGATGTTGGAAAAATTGGCATTCCCGACGAAATACTCAAGAAGCCCGGTAAACTGAGTGATGACGAGTTCGAATTGATTAAACTGCACACAATTTACGGGGCGAATCTTTTTGAAACAACTACCTCGGAACTTGACCAGATGTGCAAAGAAATTGCCTTGAACCATCATGAGAGATGGGACGGAAACGGTTATCCAGGGCATTATTCCGGATGCATTGTGCTGTATGATAAGAATAAACAACCAAAAAAAGGTGATGAAATTCCTCTTGCAGCCAGAATAGTAGCACTGGCTGATGTTTTTGATGCACTCGCGAACAAGCGTGTATATAAAAAAGCATGGGAAATGGCAGAGATATATGCACTGCTTCGTGAAGAATCCGGCCGCCACTTTGACCCTGAGCTTATTGATGCTTTTTTTGAAATTACCGATATTGTTGAGGCAATCCAGCACCGCTTCAAAGATATATCGCAAAGCGCCAGTATCAGATCACCTTCAGCCGGAGCTCTAAAAAATCCTAACATTGTAAGGGAGCAGCAGCTTGCATGTGGATGCCCCGAAGATATTTACAAGGAAATAAAATTTATCATTTCGTTGATGGTTGATGATTTCGATTATGATTTTCTCGACCTGTCTTTTGAAAATACTGAAAAAATCTTCACTGGACGCTTTCCAGGCTACCAGGCAAGCAACACCTCATATCATAATCTTGACCATACCATGGCCGTGGCCCTTGCATTGCTCAGGCTCATCCACGGTATTTCCACCCAGAAAAATGTCACTTTTTCCTCGAACCTTATCGAATGTGGTGTAATAGCCGCTTTCTTTCATGACGCTGGTCTTATCCAGAAGAGTTCCGATCATGAAGGGACTGGTGCTAAATACACTAAATTTCATGAAGAACGTTCTATTTTGTTCGTGCAGGAATACCTGAACTCTGTTGGCAGAAGCGAAATCATGAGCAACCAATGCTCCCAGATGATCCAGTGCACAAAACTCAGCAATGTTCCAAGTCATCTTAATTTTGATTCCGAAGAAATCAAATTCATGGGCTATATTCTGGGTACTGCTGACATCGTCGCCCAGATGGCAGACAGGGTGTACCTCGAACGCTTACCGCTCCTGTTTGACGAACTGAAGGAAGGTGGTGTGCCTGGCTACGAATCGACCGTCGATATTTATCAACAGACAGTCACATTTTTTAAAGAGGTTATTCGCAAAAGACTTTACGTCGAATTTGACGGGATTGTTGAATCGATGCGCTATCATTTTATTGAGCGTTGGAACATTGACCAGAACCTGTATGTAGCTGCCATTGAAAACAACATCAACTATATTGAATACCTGAATAAAACTTGCCCCCAGGACAAAAACTTTTATCGCCAGTATCTACGTCGTCAAATAAACTATTAACTCTTAGTATCCAAGGAATGAGCAATGGCAAAAACAATGAGCGTTCAAGTCAAAAAATGTCAGTTACGCAATAAACCGACCTTTCTTGGCAAAGTCGTTACAAAACTCTCTTACGCAGATAAGGTTACGGTTGAACAGGAAGAGAACTCGTGGGTCAAGGTTTTTCATCCTCAGAAAAAAGATGGCTGGGTCCATGTGTCAGCACTTTCCGAAAAAGAAATCATTCTCAATCCAAACAGTGATGATATACAAGCCGCTGCCTCCAGCGATGAAATTGCCCTAGCCGGAAAGGGATTCAACCAACAGGTCGAGAAAAAATTCAAGGAGAGCAACAGGAATATAGACTTTGCCTGGGTAGACAGAATGGAAAAAATGACAGTTTCACAAAATGATATCCAGAGTTTTATCAGTAAGGGCGGTTTGGAAGCTGGTGGGGGCAAATCATGATAAAAAAACATTCAAGACGTGATTTTCTCTATTACGCAGGTAAAATTGGTGTAGCCGGTACCAGTGCCTATGCCTTGACCTCTATCCTCCAGGGGTGTGTTGGTGGAGATATTGCTTCAACAGTTTCACAGGTTGCCCAGTACTCAGACTCAATTGTCAAATCCGGTAAGGCAGCGATGAAGGCTGCAGAAAATTTTACCCCGGAGCAGGAGTATTATATTGGCCGCACGGTAGGGGCAGTGGTTCTTGACAAGTACAAACCTTACAGCAATACTACTGTAAACAATTACGTCAACACTCTGGGTCAGACACTTGCACAGGCATCCGATCTGCCTGAAACCTTCAATGGATATCATATGTTAATCCTTGACTCTGAAGATATCAACGCCTTCGCCACACCAGCCGGTCATATTTTTCTGACCAGGGGCATGCTCGATTGCTGCCGGAACGAAGGTGAACTTGCAGCTGTACTGGCGCATGAGATAGGACATGTCCAAATGAAGCACGGAATGGATGCTATCGATATGTCAAGATACGCTAAATTAGGTGCCGTTATCTTTACCGAAGGGACCAAAGTGTATGCCGAAAATGACTTGGCAGCCATAGTCTCGACATTCGATGATTCGATAGATGACATTATCACGACAATGGTTAACAAAGGGTATTCTCGATCATCCGAAAGCGAAGCTGATGAGTCCGCTGTGACTATAATGCAGCGGGTCGGATATAATCCTGTAAGTCTTATTGATATGCTCGAGGTAATGGACACCAGGCTTAAACCGGAAGGTCTTGATTTTGCAAAAACTCATCCGTCTCCAAAATCACGAATTGAATATATTACCGGCATAATATCATCGAGTAATAAGCCTGTCTTTTCTGATGTGCAGAAAAAACGTTTCCAGAAAGCCATGAAAAATGTCTGATCCAAATTGTATACTCCTGTTGAATTATACTGATGGATAATCAATCCCTCAGGGAAAAGTGGCTTCATGTAACAACTCATAGCGCAGCAGGAATTCTTGTTGCTCTCCTGCTCTGGTTTTCCGGTCTGCTAACCGGGGTGGAAGGGAAAACGTATGATCTCCGAGCTTCGTTTTTCGCGAAACCATCACCAGCCAGTGAATCAATTGTCCTTGTTGTTGTTGATCAGGCAAGCATTGACTGGATAGCTGAGAATATGGGAATAGGGTGGCCCTGGCCCAGAGAGCTTTTTGGATCAATCATAACGAACTGTATTCGGCGGGGTGCTGATTCTGTGGGATTTGATGTTTTTTTTACCGAAAACTCCACCTACGGTGTTCATGATGACATCAAACTGAAAAACGCAATGCTCCAGGCTGGAAGCTTTGCACTGGGTTCTGTATTTCCCTCCAGTGAATCAGGCCATTTTGAGAAATGGCCTGAAAATATATCTCCTCCTCAATACAACATCCAAACTGATCCTGACACACTCTCCCAGCTACCTTCATTTCCCCACAGTACTTTTCCTGTGCCGGAGCTTGTTACCAACGGAATTGTACTGTCCAATGTACAGCATAAAGCTGACAAGGATGGGATATACAGGAGAATACATCCTTTCGTTATGTTTGACGATACACTCCTTCCAGCTCTGGGATTGGGTGTATACCTTGCAGCCTATCCAAAAACCGAGATTGGTATTTTATCAGGGAAAATAACTGTTGACGGACAGGTCGTACCAATTGACAAAGACGGTAATACTCTTCTTAACTTCAGAGGTCCTCGCGGATCTTATAAATTAATTAGTGCGGCCTCGGTGATTCGTACTGAATTTCAACTTATCAATGAAGAAATCACCCGGGATGAAATACCGGATGACCTGGAAGGCAAACATGTCATTTTCGGTTATATTGCCCCGGGTCTTCATGACCTGAGACCTTCGCCAACCGACGGAGCTTTTTCAGGTGTTGAAATTAACGCCACACTATTGGATAATTTACTGACCGGTGACTTTATCAAGCCCGTCAGCAATGCGCAGACAATATTCAGAATTATCATCCTTACATGTATAGCCACATATACTCTCTCAATTTTTTCCAAGCAGCGCACCCAGATTGCATACGCTTTTATACTGACATTGTTCCCGATTGGCATCGCTTTCTTTTTATACAGAGTGGGTTATGATTTCAAGCTGGTACCTGTCCAGACAGCAGTTGTATTGAGTACTGCCACATACATTGCACACAGATATTTTATTGTCGGGAAGCAGGAAAAATTTATCCGGCATTCCTTTAAACACTACCTGAGCCCTCATGTCATTGATCTGCTGATTGAAAATCCTGACAAACTGAAACTTGGCGGCGAGCGAAAGGAACTTTCCCTATTCTTCTCCGACCTTGAAGGGTTTACTACTATCTCAGAAGGTCTTGGACCGGAAGAACTGACCCACCTTCTCAACGAATACCTGACAGAAATGACTAATATTATTCTTGAAGAACAGGGAACAGTCGACAAATATGAGGGTGATGCCATTATAGCTTTCTGGAATGCACCGCTCGACATCAATAATCATGCTGAGTTAGCCGTTCGGGCTGCATTGAGGTGCCAGGAAAGACTTTCTGAGATGCGTCCTGTTTTTTTAAGAAAATATGGCAAAAATCTGAACATGCGAATAGGAATAAATACAGGCTTCGCTGTAGCGGGGAACATGGGGTCCTCTAACCGTTTTGACTATACAGTTTTAGGGGATGCAGTAAATCTTGCAGCCAGACTTGAAGGCGCTAATAAAAATTTCTGTACATATACAATGATTTCCGAGTCCACATATAAACAACTCGGTGATAACTTTTTCTGCCGCGAACTTGCAAGACTCCGAGTCGTTGGCAGGAAAGAAGCAGTAAAGGTATACGAACCTTTTTCATATACAAACAATGTTTTCCGGGAAGGTTTTAATATATTTAATAAAGGGCTTAATTATTTTCATGAAGGTGAATTCAAACTGGCTTTTGATGAATTCATAAAAATAGCGGAACAGGACAAGGCAGCCAAGTGTTACGCGATAAAATGCAGAAAATTTTTCAACAGTCCTCCCGTCGAATGGGAAGGGGTTTGGGAACTTGATGCAAAATAAAAACATACCATAAACGTATACCTCTCTTTGTTTTTGATTGACCATTCCTCCTCCTAAATGATAATCTATAAAAGATGTTTCATTATAAACTCATTAAGAATTCGTCTTCATTCTATATTATAATTAAATAACATAGTATGAATCAGTGGAGAATCTTATAGATGCTGACTATCTGTGAAGATTGCGGAAAAAAATATAATATCAACGAGTCTCGTATCAGAGGCAGTCGTGCTCGTTTTACCTGCAAAGAGTGTGGTCACATAATCATTGTTAATAAGTCTGATACAAACCGCCCTCTAATATCTTCAGCATCCGCTTTAAATGCTTCCTTCGACGAATCAAGCACCATTGATCTTCTCAAGGAAATGGAAGCGCCTTTTGTTGATTCAAACCAAGAGAAAGAGGCATCCAAATTGACTGAAACGGAACAGAAACAACCGTTAGTAAAAAGAAAAAACAGAGGAATTCCACTCTTTGCTTATTTTATTATTGGAATGCTGTTTTCCCTAATCTGTGTTTCCCTAGCAACAGGTTACCTCTATACTGAACACCTGTACTCTGAATATCTGTCAGATATATCAAAACCTGTAGAAGGGTACCGGCAGGACCTAATGGTCGAATCTACGTTTATATTTGGAGCAGTCTGGTCGGTTGCCTTACTTTTCATTGTTATTCTGGGAGGGTATGTTCACAAAAGATTCAAACAATTGGTAGGAGCAGCAAACAAACTGGGTACAGGGGATTATGATGTTACAATAGTTAAAAGAGGTCCCAGGGAAGTACGTGACCTGGCCTTTTCTCTGGAAAGAATCCGTAACCATTTGAAAAAAAATTTATTATAACTAGAGATTTTTGTCTATCAAAGTATAAAATTTTATTTTTTATAGAGAGTAGACTTTTTATGAAAAAATTTATTAAATATAACAATGGATTCACTATCATTGAATTAATGGTCACCGTAGCTGTTATAGCTATTCTGGCAGCTATTGCCATTCCCAACTTTCTGGGTTTCCAGGAGAGAGCAAAGAGAAAAGCAATTATAGAGGTTGCATCATCTTCTAAAGGAGAACTTTATCACTGGATAGAAGCTACTCAAAACCGTCAAAGAGGTGTTCTTGATGTTGATGGCAATGGTGTAGCTGGCCCGGCAGAAATCCATACAAACCTCCTAACAGTCCCCAATTCCTGGATAGCTGCCTATTATAGCAAAATAGGACACACGGCGTTATCCCCTTGGGTTAATACCAAGGATTTATTTACAGTTGCGCCGTTAGCTCCCCTTAATACCGGACAGATTACATTGAGTCAGTTTAACGGTGGCAGGGGAATTAAAATTCTTGCCCTGGATTTGGGTGGCAAAACCTTGTATATTGATTCAATTTCAGTCGAATAATTCCAGTAGAAAAATCAATCTGTACCCTTTGCCTCGACCTTTCGTTCTTCTATAAAAAACATGCTTGTCCAGCATAGGTTTACGACCAAAAAATCTGTGCCCCCTTAGGAAAACTTTTTCAATGGTGACTAATCGCTGATTCTCAATCTACTGAAATCTTAGTAACTATTTTTCCCGCAAGTTGGCCGCATGCCGCGGAAATGTCTTCACCCCGGCTGTGACGGATAAAAACCGTATAACCCTTTCTCCTGAGAATATCCTGGAACCGTAGAATTCGATCCCTGTTCGGACTGCGAAACTCATTATCTGCTGTAACGTTCATAGCCAGAAGATTTATTTTACAGGGTATATCTCGCAATAAATAAGCAAGTTTTTCAGCCGCTGCATCGGAGTCATTAACCTTGTCCAGCAGAGTGTATTCAAACATAATCCGCTGCCTTTTTTTCATGTTAAAATTCCTGCATTCCTCCAGTAGAGAATGAAGATTATATTTCTTGTTTATCGGCATGAGCATATTGCGGGTTTCATCATCCGTTGCATGAAGGGAGACTGCAAGGTTAACATCAGTTTTTCTACCTAGCTCAAGCATTTGTGGTACCAGGCCACAGGTGGATACAGTTATCCGCCGGCTTGCAAAGTCCAGCCCCCTCTGTTCCGTTAGAATTGAGAGCGCTGTCAATAGATTATCCAGATTTGCCAGGGGTTCTCCCATCCCCATAAACACAAGATTGCTCAACTCCCCACGACCATTATCAACCATCCAGTCCCGCACTCCACAGACCTGGTTGACTATTTCTGCCGGTGTGAGATTGCGTGTAAACCCCATCATGCCGGTAAGGCAGAAAGTGCACCCCATGGCACAACCTGCCTGCGAGGATACACATAAGGTGTTTCGTTCCTCCTCGGGTATCAGTACGGACTCAATGACCAGTGAATCTTCCAGCTTGAAACCGAATTTGACCGAACCGTCGCGGGAAATTTCTATAATAGGATTTTCAAACCTGCTGATTCTGGCTTTGTCTGTAAGAATTGCCCTGAACTCTTTAGCCAGATCAGTCATTTGTAAAAAATCGGTAATGCCCGGGCGATATAACCAGGATAGTATCTGGCGCCCCCTGAATGCAGGCTGACCAAGTGATTCAGCAAAACTGACAAGCTGATCCTGACTCAAATTTTTCAAGTCGGTTTTATTGTTTTGCACAGTCATGGTAAACCGGAGAATGACTACAGGGCCCTGAGGCTTTCAGGTTTCAGGGCTATTGCACCGTCAATTGCCTGGTCAACGAGTGCGATAAATTTCTTTTTGTCTCTGGGCAGTCTCCCTTCGAGAGCAAGATAATTGGATGCGTGATTTGACTGGAACTGGGCTTTTTCCAGGTCCAGATTGACCAGCATGGTTCGAAGTTCTTTTAACAGTCCTTCCTGACCAGGAAGACGAAACCTGCCTTTATTATACTCTCTACCCAATGGAGTATTATCAAGTAACATCAGAGTAAGGACTGCAATCTGGCTGGGTTCCATGAGGTTTAGTACATCTGCAGTTGCCTGGGCGTGTTCCTGTGACAAGTCAGTACCACCAATTCCCAACAAAACAGTAACAGAGAGAAAAATACCTGCTTCACGGACCCTTCTTCCAGCCTGAATCATCTTTTTAGAATCCGCATCCTTACAGATATTTCTCAGAACAAGGTCGTGCCCTGATTCAAGCCCCATGTATATACGGCCCAGTCCCAGGTCTTTCAGAGCTATCAGTTCTTCAGCCGATCGCTTTAAAATATCATTGCTGTTGGCGTAAAGGCTGACCCTGCGGACATTCTGCAACCTTTCCTTTATAAGTTCCAGCAGGTTCTGCAATTCTGTCTGGGGTATTGCAAGGCCATTCCCGTCAGCCAGGAAAAGGGTTTTCTGGCGCAAACAATACTTTGCCGCGAATTCAAGGTCTTCCAGGATGATTGCCTTGTCTTTTATGTAAAATCGTTTGTTTCGATAGGCACCACAAAACGAACACGCATTATGCGAACAGCCAACTGTAGCCTGCAGGATAATCGAGTTAGCTTCGCTGGGAGGCCTGATTATGTTTCCTTCGTACTGCATATATGGCAGGGGAAATTACCCGTTGGCTCGGGCAAAATGTTCCATGAACTGAACTAGAGCTTCCACACCTTCTGATGGAAAAGCATTATAAATAGAAGCGCGACAGCCGCCTATTGACCGATGCCCTTTAAGCCCGTCAAGACCAATATCAGTAGCTTCGGCAATGAATTTTGCCTCGAGTTCAGGGGTGGGAAGGTTAAAGGAAATATTCATTTTTGAGCGGGATTCAAGCTCAGCATGTCCGCTATAGAACCCCGTGCTGTCTATGGCATCGTATATCATTGCAGCCTTTTGATTATTCAACTTTTCCATAGTATCAATGCCACCCGTTACTTTCAGCCACTTCATCACCAGTCCCACACAATAAATTGCGAAGCAGGGTGGGGTGTTGAACATTGAGCCCTTATCGGCATGGGTTTTGTAACGCAGCATGGTTGGAACATTTTCCGGAACCCTGTCAAGCAGATCCTCCCGTATTATTACAACTGTCACCCCGGCAGGCCCCATGTTTTTCTGGGCCCCGGCAAAGATGACTCCGAAACGGCTTACATCAATGCGCCTTGAAAATATGTCTGAAGACATGTCCGACACCAGGATTGCTTCCACTTGAGGAAAGGACTGAAACTGGGTGCCGTATATTGTATTGTTCGAAACAAAATAGAGATATTCACTCGCCGGGTCTAGGGTATATTCTTCACCCCTGGGCACACGATTAAACTTTGCCTCTTCACTGGAAAAGGCAACATCAATGTCTCCGAACAGCTTTGCCTCCTTTATTGCTTTATTCGACCAGGTACCGGTATTCAGATACGTTGCTTTCTTTCCTTTGCCAAGCAGGTTCATGGGGACCATGAAAAACTGAGAGGAAGCTCCCCCCTGGAGAAAAAGAACCTTGTAATTGTCCGGAACCTCAAGGTTTTCCCTAATCAAAGCTTCAGCCTCATCGGTCACAGCCATAAACTCCTTGCTACGGTGACTGAGTTCGATCAGACCGATTCCCTTGTCATTGAAGTTTAATATATCCTTTGCCGCCTGTTGAAGGACGGGGTAGGGAAGGGTGGAAGGCCCCGGGCTGAAATTATAGATTCTCTCAGGCATTGAAAATTCTCCTTAAAACTATTGTATATATAAGGTCGAACTTAATAATCAAATCATGTGTTCTGACGCATAACCTCGTAGAGGACAATACCTGCACACATGGCAAGATTAAGGCTGCGGATGTTTTTATTTTTCATCGGGATGGTATAACAGCGGTCCCTGTACAGTGCAATGATTTCTTCAGACAAACCCTTTGTCTCTTTACCGAAAACCAGAAAACTTCCTGGAGGAAAACTTGTCTCATAATAGGGACGCTCAACTTTCGTGGTGAAGAAGTACAGTTTACCCTCATCACAGGTCTCAAGAAATTCTTCAATACTCTGCCAATGTTGAATAACGACATGGTTCCAGTAGTCAAGCCCCGCACGTTTCAGATGTTTATCGTCAACGCTGAAACCAAGTGGGTGGACAAGGTGGAGTACTGTATCGGTTGCACCGCATAACCGCGCTATCGATCCTGTATTTGGCGGAATCTCCGGTTCGACAAGTACTATATGAAATCGTTTGTCATGCATCTGTGTGATTCTTTTACATTACGAGTTATTCAATTTTTAAAACACTGATTCTTTGTACAGAGTATCGAATGCGGTTGCAAATTTAAAAAATCGTCTTAAATTAAAAAATTCTGCTCTACGCATATAATTTAGAAATTATTACAGTACTCATAAAAAATGGCACTGATAGTACAAAAGTTCGGGGGTACATCTGTTGGCAGCACTGATAAAATCAAAGCTGTTGCCCGGAGGGTTATCAAAAACCACCAACAGGGGAACCAGATGGTTGTTGTTTTGTCTGCCATGTCAGGCGATACTGATCGTTTGGTAGGGATGGCACATGATATTCAGACTATCCCTGATCTTCGTGAAATGGATATGCTCCTTGCAACCGGAGAACAGGTCACCATATCTCTTTTTGCCATGGCACTAAAAGAGGCAGGATATGATGCCGTTTCCCTTCTTGGCGACCAGGTCCGAATCGAAACCACTGAAATGCACACCAAGGCAAGGATAAAGAGTATTGACACCACGCTTATCAGGAAACATCTCGATGAGGGTAAAATCGTAACCATAGCCGGTTTCCAGGGAGTCACTGAAGAAGGTGACATTACAACCCTTGGACGGGGCGGTTCAGATACTACGGCAGTGGCCCTTGCCGCTGCTCTTAAGGCAAATGCCTGTGAAATTTTCACTGATGTTGAAGGAGTTTATACCACAGATCCGAACATATGTTCGGCAGCACGGAAAATTAATCGCATTTCCTACGATGAAATGCTTGAACTTGCCAGCCTGGGAGCCAAAATACTCGATATACGATCTGTCGGACTGGCCAAGAGATATAACGTACCTTTGCACGTTCGGTCTACTTTTTCAGAAAACGAAGGAACCTGGGTTGTTGAGGAGGATAAAATTATGGAATCCATGCTGGTTTCCGGTGTGACCTACAATAAAAATGAAGCTCGTATAACCATTACCAAGGTACCTGATCAGCCCGGAGTGGCGGCAAAAATATTTCTTCCCATTTCCGATGCCGGAATTGTTGTGGATATGATAATTCAGAACACCCGTGCAGGCGACCTGACTGACATGACCTTTACAGTCATCAGGAGTGACTATGACAGAGCCATGAGTCTTCTCAAGGACATTTCCAAAGATATCAACGCAGAGTCAGTCTCCGGTGCGCAGGACATTGCAAAACTCTCGATCGTTGGAGTGGGGATGCGGAACCACTCCGGTATTGCGTCAACCATGTTTCATATTCTTGCAAAGGAGGGTATCAATATCATGATGATCTCTACTTCTGAGATCAAAGTGTCCTGCATTATTGAGGAAAAATATACAGAATTGGCTGTACGGGCACTGCATGATGCTTTTGCCCTCGACAAGGATACCATTCCCGTGAGTGAAGAGACCCTGTAGCCGCTACATTTATTCGTTTCTAACGGTCTCTTCTTCACAAGAGAGATATCTCATGAAAATTGAAATATACGATACAACACTGCGCGACGGAACACAGGCTGAAAATTTCAACCTGTCTGTTGATGACAAGGTGAGGATCACAAGGCAACTCGATAAATTCGGTATTGATTTTATCGAAGGAGGATGGCCGGGATCAAACCCTTTGGCTGTTGAATACTTTAAACAGATGCAGGGAATTTCACTGCATCACTCAAAGTTGTCTGCCTTCGGGGCAACCCGTCATTTTAAAAATGCTCCTGAGGATGATCCTAATATTCAAGCACTCATAGATGCCGGCACACCAGCCATAACCATTTTCGGTAAAAGCTGGGATGTGCATGTATATGATGCACTGAGAATTAAACTTGAGGATAATCTCCAGATTATTGAAGATTCTCTTGCCTACCTCAGAAAACAAGTCGAAGTTCTGTTATACGATGCAGAGCATTTTTTTGACGGTTTCAAAAACAACCGTGACTATGCGCTTGCAACGCTAGGAAGGGCAGTCAAAGGTGGCGCCGAGACACTGATTTTATGTGATACCAATGGCGGTACCCTGCCGCATGAAATAGCACCGATCATTGAGCAGGTAAAAAAATATCTTGAAGAGCAGGAATCCAGTGTCAAACTAGGCATTCATTCCCATAATGACTCTGAAACAGCTGTAGCTAATTCACTTATGGCTATATCACTTGGTATAACTCAGGTACAGGGGACAATTAACGGTTTTGGTGAACGCTGCGGAAACGCTAACCTGACATCCATCATTCCTGCACTTGTTTTTAAAATGGGTCTGGAATGTCATGCAGCCAATAACATTGACCAGTTGTACGAAACATCAAGGTTTGTTGATGAACTGGCCAATCTTCCTCATAACCGGTACCAACCATATGTAGGCGAATCCGCTTTTGCGCATAAAGGCGGAATTCACGTCAGTGCCGTACAGAGGAACCCGCTGACTTATGAACATATCGAACCGGAACAGGTAGGTAACATCAGGCGTATTCTTATTTCCGACCAGTCAGGGCGTTCGAACATCCTGCACAAGGCCCAGAGATACGGCCTCAAGCTTGACGCTGATGATCCTGTGATGGCTTCAATAGTAAAGGATTTGAAGGACCTGGAGAATCAGGGATATCAGTACGAAGCTGCCGAAGCGAGCTTTGAACTGCTCATGCGGAAAGCTCTCGGGCTGCAGAAAAAATACTTTCAGCTCGAAGGCCTGCGGGTAATGAACAACAAGTACCAGATGGATAAACCACCGCTTACCGAGGCCACGATAAGGCTCTATGTCAGTGGTGACGAGGTCCATACCGCATCCATGGGCAATGGTCCAGTTAATGCAATAGACACGGCTTTACGCAAGGCCCTTACCAGGTTCTATCCAGCCCTGGAGGAAATGGAACTCGTTGACTATAAAGTTCGTGTTTTATCAGGAGAACATGGTACCGGCGCCAAAGTACGTGTTCTTATTGAAAGCAGAGACAAAACCAGCAGCTGGGGGACCGTCGGAGTGTCCCTCAACATTATCGAGGCCAGCTGGCAGGCCCTTGTTGACAGTATCAACTATAAACTTATGAAAGACGAAAAGGACTGAGTAAAAGAATGAACCCTGAAACGGGATACTCCAAGAAGGACAAGCGGTTGCTTGTCCTTCTTGCGTTTGGGGCCTGTATTATGCTCTTGAATATAAATTTGCTTCCAGGTTCTGATAATCCACCTATCCGGTTTTATTGGCTTGAATTCCCGGGTAAGGATATACCTGTTGTATACCGATCAACTGACATGGATCAAATTGATTCGTTCTCTGCAGCGCCGGGAAGGAAACTTACAGCCTTCCCTGATAATAACAAAAGGAGTGAATTGCGAAAAAAAATTGCTGAAGAAAAAGCTGCAGCAGTTTTCATCACTGACAACTCGGTCACACTTAACCCGGTTTCTCCAAGACTTGCATTTTTCCTGGGGCAACCGCTTGCAATCAACAAAGCAAGTCTGGACGAACTTGTTTTGATACCGGGTATCGGGCCGGTCCTTGCCAAAAAAATAATTGATTATCGACAAAAAAACGGGTCCTTCGACAACAAACAAGCCCTCACGTCAGTTCCAGGTATAGGGCCGAAAACAGCATCAAGAATTTCATCTTTCTTCAGTTTTGAGTAAAAATTGTGACCCGAAAAACCACAACAATAATCAGCGAACCAATACTTGTCCTCATTGGCCCGACAGCAATTGGAAAAACAGCACTTTCGATTACAATGGCCCAGCGTTATTCCTGCGAAGTAGTCAGTGTTGACTCAATGCAGGTGTACAGATACATGGACGTAGGTACGGCAAAACCTTCTGACGCCGAAAGAGAAGGTATTCCACACCACCTTATTGATATTATAAATCCCGATGAGCAGTATAATTCAGCACGGTTTATTGACGATGCTCTTGCTGCGATTGAAAAAATAACCGCTTCAGGAAATATACCCCTTCTTACAGGAGGTACAGGACTTTACCTGAAAGCGCTGACAGAAGGTTTGTTCGAGCTTGAAGGAATCGAAAACAATGATGTACGTGTTACCCTTGAAAAACGATTACAGGCTGAGGGCAGGGAAGCATTGTACCAGGAACTTCTGCGAATTGATCCTGCTTCAGCAAAGAGGATACATGTTAATGATACCCAGCGTCTTGTTCGGGCTCTTGATATTTACCACAGTACAGGTAAAACCTGGTCAGAGCATTTCAATGATCAGAATGAGCCTTATGTCAGCTTTAAAAACTTTTTCCAGCTTGGCCTTACATGCGACCGGGAAATTCTGCGCAACAGGGTTGAGCAAAGAACCTTAAGCATGTTTGATAACGGACTGGTGGAAGAGACAGAGAAATTACTGGAAATGGGATATAACAAAAAACTGCCGTCAATGCAGGCAATTGGATATCGCCATGCAAATAACTATATTGCCGGAGATTGGGACCGGGAAGAAACTGTCAATATGCTTATCAGGGATACCAAACGTTATGCAAAGCGGCAAATGACCTGGTTTTCTAAAAATGACACTATTCAATGGTTTGATAGGACTGATCATTACGGAATACAGCAGGTAACAGATAGCTGGCTAAGCAGCTTAAAATAAACTATAGTTTGATGATATGATAATCCAGAATTTGATTAATAAAAGCAGCAGCAAAGTTCACTCTTAAACAGGTTATTATGCAGACGAAGGTTATCCGTCACAAAACTATGCCGGTGGAGCGGGAACGCTGTCAGCAATTAGCCTTGGACATAAAAATACCCTATGGCCTGGCAGTCATTCTTTGTCAGAGAGGACTAACAGACCCAGGAACTGCATCCGCTTTTCTTAACCCTCAGCTTGCCGACCTGCCTTCACCTTTTCTCATGAAGGACATGGACGATGCCGTTGATTTGATCATACAAGCCTATACAGAACAATGGAAAGTGTTGATTCACGGTGATTACGATGTGGACGGTATCAGTGGTACAGCCTTGCTTTCAGTATTTTTCAAGAACCTGAATGTTAATGCTATTTGTTACCAGCCGGACAGACTGACGGAGGGCTATGGGCTGCAGAAAAGTTTTATCGATAAGCATAGACCCTCTGATAATGACAGGGCATTGCTGATCACGGTTGATTGTGGCATTTCAGCCAATGACGAAGTAGAATTTGCCAGGGAAAGAGGATATCATGTTATTATCACCGACCACCATCAGCCCCCTGAAAAGCTTCCTGCTGCTGATGCCATAGTCAACCCGCAACAGAATGACTGTTCTTTTCCGTACAAAGAATTAGCAGGGGTTGGGGTTGCATTCTTTCTTGCCATGGGTGTTCGCAACAGGATGGTGGAAAGGGGTTTGATAAACAGGGACAAAGCCCCGAATCTCAAGGAACTGTTATGTTTTGTAGCACTTGGTACTGTTGCTGACGTTATGCCCGTAACCGGAACAAACAGGATCCTGGTCAAGGCCGGTCTTGAGGTTATAAGCACAAGGTCAACCCCCTGGGCTTGGGCCCTCTGTGACCGTGCCGGGATCAAGGAGGGTGCTGTTACGACTGAAGATATATCTTTTCGTCTGGCTCCTCGTATAAATGCACCAGGTCGACTCGGTAAGCCAGAGATTTCTTTTCAGTTTTTGACTTGTTCAGACACTGTCAGCGCCATGGAACTCGTTGATAAACTGGAACA
>CAMYLK010000015.1 GCA_947259225.1 uncultured Desulfobulbaceae bacterium
TGCCAACGACCTTCATGGACATATACAACACGTTGAAACCAACAAAAATGATTGCCCAGGCAATAGTGGCAATTTTTTTATTGTACATGCGGCCGTAGATCTTCGGCAGCCAGAAATGCATGGCTGCAAAAAATGCCATTCCGGTGCCGCCGAACATGGTGTAGTGGAAGTGACCGACAACAAAGTGGGTATCATGAAGATGAACATCGGTCGCAACCGCCCCCAGGACCAGGCCTGTCAATCCTCCTATGGCGAAGAGCAGGATGAAAGCCAGGGCAAAGAGCATCGGCGGGTCGAGCAGGATCGACCCTTTGTACATGGTCGCCAGCCAGTTAAAGATCTTGATCGCAGAAGGTATGGCAACAATAAAGGTCAACAGCGAGAAAACAAGTATGGCCATGTCCGACATGCCGCTGGTGTACATATGGTGGGCCCAGACCAGGGAACCGGCAAAGGCAATGGCAAGGCTCGATATGGCGATCGCCTTGTACCCGAAAGCCGGCTTTCGGGCAAAGACAGGAATGATTTCGGAAATAACACCCATGCCGGGCAGGATCATGATATACACCGCCGGGTGGGAATATATCCAGAACAGGTGCTGAAACATGATCGGGTCGCCACCGAGTTCCGGGTCGAACAGCCCTGTTCCAAGAATCCGCTCGATTAACAGGAGTGCAACGGTAATGCCGATAACAGGTGTCGCCAGCAGCTGGATCCAGGCCGTTGCGTACAGTGACCAGATAAAAAGCGGCAACCTCCCCCAGCTCATCCCTTCTGCCCGCAAACGGTGAATGGTCGTCAGGAAGTTAAGGCCGGTCAGAATCGACGAAAAACCGAGAATAAATACAGCAATGGCTGCCAGCGAGACGTTGGCGGTGGTTTGGGCGCTGAACGGCACATAAAATGTCCAACCTGTATCAGGTGGACCACCGCCGGTAAAGAGAGCTGTAACTGCCAGCAATGCTCCGGTAATGTACAGCCACCAGGAGAACAGGTTGAGGCGCGGAAAAGCAACATCACGGGCGCCGATCTGGATCGGCAGTACCAGGTTGCCGAATGCCGCCGAAATGCTGGGGATAATAAAGAGAAAAATCATAATTACCCCGTGCAGGGTAAAAGCCGCATTGTAGGTCTGAGCACCCATAATGGTCTTTCCAGGTGCAAACAGCTCCAGACGGATCAACAAACCAAGGAAAACACCGACAATGAAGAAAGTGACAATGCACCAGAAATAGAGCAGCCCGATCCGTTTATGATCGGTGGAGAATATCCAGGCGAAAATCCCCTTGTAGTGACCCTCATCGAAAAACCCGCGATTGCCAGCGGTGTGCGTTGCGGCATCAGCCATGATCATTTTCCTTTTTCCTTTTATTGCCGCCAAGTATCAGAAATGCAAGAAAAATGACGGCTGTCAATAACACTACAGTACCGGTTACCCGAAGAACATTAAAAACATATGTCTTGTTTTCCGGATCATAACTGAAGCAGAAACGGACTACTTTCTGGATGGTCGTACCAAGCCGTCCCTCTGATGCTTCGACAAGAGCCAGTGAGATATCCTTGGGCAGAAAATGGGTTCCGTGCAGATAACGTACTATAGTGCCTTTGGAGTCGACAATGAATATAACAACAGGATGCAGAAACTGGCCATCGTGCATCTTGCGGAAACTGTACCCTGCCGAATCGGTCAGTTGCCTGATCGCATCGATATCACCGGTAAGAAAACTCCAGGCCTTGGCCGGGAATTCACCTTCCATCATCTTAAAATACATTTCCTTTGTTGCGGCTGCAAGCTCCGGTGTCTCGGTTTCGTCAAAGCTTATGGAGATAACCTGATACTCTTCCCCCGGCTTTCGTTTTATATCGGGCAATACCCGGGCGAGATCGGCCTGGAGAAAATTACAGACATTGGGACAGACATAATAAACCGGGGCAATTATTGTCGGACCGTCCACCAGATGATCAAGGGTGACTTGCTGTCCCTCCTCATCCCTGAAGGTAAGATCAAGTGGGATGGATGCACCGATTTTCTCCTCCAACCCGACTGCTGGATCTTCCTTCACCATCTCCAAATCCTGGTGTTCATTTCCCTTATGGATGTCGGAATGGTCCACAACTTTTTGCGCCCAAGAAAGAGATGGAATGAAAGAGAATAACAGGGAAGAAATGAAGACAGGAATAAGAACCGTTTTTTGGACCGAGCTCACAAACATCTTATCTGGTCCAAGTGGATACTTTATCGAACGTGGATAAAAACATCTATTCCTCAGGATACGATTTCTTACAGCAACTCGCCACGGTTTTAAAAGAATGATATTCACACGCAAAGCAGGAAAGCTCAAAATGCCTTACAGATAAATCTGCTTAGAAATTAAAAGACACTTTCCCTAAGCACTGCTGGTTTAATAACATCCTTTGTTAAAGGCATCAATCCGAGATTTTTTCTGCTGCGTTGTTGCAACGATTATTTCTTGAACGAATTCACATTAAATGAAAAAAACCCAACTATCCAAAATAGCCAGGCTTTATTCGTTATTAATTGGTGGAGGAGGCGGGAGCCGAACCAGCCGTCCACTAGAAATACTAGGCGTTAACAACGGCCAGGAAAAAAATGGAGAAACAGGATAAAACTACAGATGCTACATATAGCTTAAAAAAGGTGATCGCAGAGAAGAACAATGATAGTTCATTTCATGTTTATTCAAGGTTTGCAATGGCAATCATTTCTCCGCAAAACATATACCAGACTTTATGAGTAAAAACCGAGGGAGCCTTACGATGCCTCACGGTTTGAATTGTATATAAAACGCTGGCTGTGCTTGCCTTTGCAACGGAAAAGTTCAACTCATTTGCCCATAAAGGAAACCGGTTCACACCCCCCCTGGCAATCATAGTTAATATATCCTTGTGGACAGGGCCTGTTGTAAACAAAATCCCAATTCTTACAGTTGTCGCCCCCGCCCCGACCATCTTGTTCACAGTATCCCTTACAGTCCACATTGACATAGCCGGGAGGGCAAGTTTGATTGTTGACAAAATCCCAATGCCGGCAATCGCTGTTCCCTAACACCTTATTGTTACATCGCCGGGGCCCCTGACATGTCCTATATTGGCCACCAGCAGCATCGTCGCATAATGTTTCAAATTCTTTTCCAGGCTGGCAGGTTCCTTTGTGTGTATCCAGCCCAAGATACTGACAGGGTGCACCCATACTCTTTTTATAATTGGGTATCCTTTGCCACGAACCCGCACAATCTGCTGCCTGGGTAGGGGAAAACATATTCAAAGAAAGAAATATTGCAAATACAAGGACATGGGCGATAGCCTTCATTTGATACTCCATTTAAGAAATGCTTACTTATAGCGATTACTCGTCTTGCTCTTCTAAGTTGACGTATATGGCTCTATTATACACAGAGAACGAAAAAAGAAAATGTCAGACTTGTTTAAAAAAAAGTCGCATGACTTACGCCCGAGTAAAAAGGGGGTTGCATTGCAAACGTAAGAGGTCAGGTCAACTAAGGATTATCGTACATATACGTAACAATCTTTATTCAGGTTGGGAAAAACAGAAAACTCTACTGGTGTCATATCTTCCAGAGAATCATGTGTATTTATTTTTGATGGGAATACCAGCGTGATACCTTATTAAATTTGGAAATTTATAACTCGGGAGCAGAACCCGCCGTCCACTTGAAATACTGGTCGTTCACAACAGCCTGGAAAAAAACGGGAAAAGCAGGGAAAAACTACAGATGCTTCAGATGGCTTGAAAAAAATGAACTCAGAGAAGTTCAAGTTGAGAGAAATGACTATTTGATTAAGGTATGAACTGGCAACCTCAAACAGTGGAGGCAATAGGGATTATACTTATAATATCGCTAGACCTTCCAATTCATAGGAACTATTAATAATTCTGATTACCACTAAAGTTCAGCAAGGCTTTAATTTGCTTACTTCAACCATGTTGTCATTTCGAGCTTAGCGAGAAATCTTATACGACAACAGTCCAGATTTCTCATTTAACCTCACATTCGTTCAAGGTAAGCGAACAAAGTGAGACTCCGAATGACATATAATTCTTATACAATCATAACATTACATGTGATCTGTTTGATTACCAGCTGAACTTTAATGGTACTCATAAAATAGTTTGAGGTTGCAGTAATATTTTGTTGGAAAGTGATAGTTCAGGAGTTATAGAAAAATTATGAAGATGTACTTAATAAACTAGCAAAGTATTTATCTGTAATCTCAAGGTTTTTCTTAACTAACTTTGAGTCTTTATTTTTTGCAGCAGCAACTATATTATTTAGTTGCGCATGCAACTCTTTCAGTTCCTTTTTATCAATACCATTTTCATTAAAAACGTCCTTAAATTCATCAAGCATATGGGCCACTTCACGTACTTCGCTAACCACTTCGTCAAATTCACTTTTTTCAGCAGCCTCCATCGCCTCTACGCCAATATATTTATTAATAATTGAAAAGAGAGGATGGACTTTAAAGTCAAAATTATTACAAAAGTTAATACAGTCTTCAGTAAGCCTAATGTATCCTTTTTCCGTTAACTCCCTGTCTTTTTTGATTATTCCATAATGCAAACCTTTTAGAGAGTTATTGAAATCAAGCTGATAATCCGCTGGAGTCTTGCTAGCAATCTCATTCAATCCTTCTTCAAGTTCTGTAAACATTTCTGCAGCCTCATTCCACTCACCATTTTCATAACTTTCCTCTAGTTCTGCTAACTGTTCAAAAACATCACCTAGCCCATCTGGTGGTAATGGCTTAGCCAAACAAGTATTAGACAAGCTAAACAACAACAAGGCGCACACAACACTGATTTTTTTAATCAACATTTTTCTCCCCCGAGCATTTTGATTTGAAGGCCTTCTTATCCAAGTGACTAAAAAGGCTATGTTATTTGATAATATGTGGGAAAAAAATAATAGTCAATTGAACAGTGTGGTACTAATAAAAGCTTTAAGCTGCAAAAAAAATTATCGCAGAGAAAGTTTAATTGAGAGATTCTGCAATTTATTGGAGGTCTGTTTTGGCAATCTAAAGCCGCCAAGGCCGGACGGTTCTATTTATTGTATGGTTCGTCGCTATCTCTGACTTTTTTTATGTTTCATTACAGTCTTGCATAATTTCCCAAATTGCTTGTCTTTTTTCCTTTTGTCTAAATATGACATTTCATTATAAGCAGACTCTTTGATCAATTTTATATAATTTTGATAGCGCTCAGCTGATAAATTGCTTTTTTCAACAGCATCTAAAACTGCACATCCTTTTTCTCCAAAATGAGTACAATCTTTGAAGTGGCATTTTTCTGACAGAGTTAATATTTCGGAAAATGTTTCATCAATTCCCTGTTCCACTGATAAATTTCCAAGCTCACGCATTCCTGGTGTGTCAATAATCAAGGCCCCTGTTTTTAACTTGATCAGTTCCCTATGCGTTGTGGCATGCCTACCTTTACTCTCCTTTTTGCTGACCGTTTTGGTTTTGTAAACTGCTTCACCAAGCAGGTTATTTAACAATGTTGTTTTTCCCACCCCTGATGATCCAAGCAAACAATATGTTAGACCAGGCAGCATGATTTCAGCAACGCTATTGTAACCAGCTTCAATGTTATTACTGAAGGGTATGACTGGTAAGTTTGGCATTACTTCATTGATTTCCTCGACCCTTGTTTTCACCGTTGATTTCGGAAGCAGATCAATTTTACTCAACAGTACAAATGGTTTAATTGTACTTTCGTTTGCCATTACAAGATAACGTTCAAGGCGCCGAAGATTAAAATTTTCATTTAAAGATTGTACAATGAAAGCAGCATCAATGTTTGCAGCAATCAATTGGAAATCAACTTTTTTTCCTGATGTTTTTCGGTTCAGCAAAGACTTGCGCGGCAAAATTTTGTGAATTATTGCGAATGTATTTTCATCATAAAAACTTACAAGAACCCAATCACCCACTGCTGGATAATCGGTTGGGGATGAAGCACTAAATATAATTTTTCCTGTCAGTTCCGCTAAAACCTCATCCTCACCATTGCTTACGGTATAGCTGTCTTTATGAACAGCTACCACTCTTGCTAATTCAAATTGTTCAAGGTCCTCAGAGGCAACTGATTCCAATATCCATTCGTTGCACCCTAATTTTGCTAAATTATTCATCATATGTTCATTTGGAATGGAAAGTATTTAATGTAAAGCTGATATGGTTGCCTCTTTGTCAAGAGTAAACACTTCTGCTCTACCCTGTTTTTCTTCAGTGTTCTATAATTCATTTTCCAGCTCATTATCAGAGACGGGGTCATTAAGTTGCGACGGTTGAAACTCTGATATACGCGGGTTGGTTACCGCAGGATTTGGCTACGTCGTGGAGCTGCCTCTATCTAACAGCGGGAGTTTCAGCTTTCTGCTTATTCCCATAGCTCGTACGAGGATTCTCCTGACCGTGACCGCGTCCCTGACAATGAACTGGAAGAGATATCTTATTTTTTGACAGTCTTTCTTTTTTACACCTCAGCGAAAACGGCAATATTTATGCAGCTTGAGGCAATTCATGGGCAATTGCCCAGATAAATCCTGTAAGTTCCCTGGCTATAGCCGTTTTGACGACATTGCTTTTTTTCCCTCTTGCCGTTAATCGGGCAAAACGGCCGCATAATCTGCACTGAGCTTTCCAGGATATCTTGCGGATGGATTCCGGCACTTCTTTCTGGCGCTTGAGGATAGCTCGACTCTTTCTTGCCGGGAGTCGATAAGCCTGGGCAGCTTCAATCAAAGCCTTGCGGACATGACCATTACCGGTTTTGGTAATCGAGCCTCTCTTTACTGTTTCACCACTGGAATGCTCAGAAGGAACAAGGCCAACAAAGGCCATCAGTTGACCGGGACGTTTAAACCTGGTGAAATCTCCAAGTTCGACTGCCAGAGTCGCAGCAACGATCAGGGAAACTCCGCGCAATGCTTGCAAAACCTTGATCAGTTCCGCTAAACCACTCTGCTTTGCTTGGTGCCGTATTTGTTCGGTAAGTCTGTCAACACGTTCCCTGCAATTGTGAATAGCATCAATATATTCCTGGAGCGTAATCTGCTGTGCCGGATGGGGCATGGTAATGTCAGCCAGCCAGTTGAAGTGAGCTTTGGACCATTTGCTTCTTCCCGAAAACACGATATTATGTCGAAGCAAGAAAGCGCCAAGTTGCTGTTTTGCGCTACGATGCGCATTCTGGGCGTCTTTCCGGGCCCGCACCAGATCACGGAGTGCTTCGTCCTCGGAGCTGGGGACATAGACTGCAGTCAGTTCTCCGGCCCGATGATTTCGGGCAAGGGTAATACTATCGCGCCGATCGTTTTTCAGACGAATCCCACTTTTCCGGGGAATAAGAGAAGGCGCTACAACTGTACAGTCAATGCCGTTGCCGGTTAAATGGCGATAAATATAATACCCACAAGGCCCTGCTTCATATACGCATCGAAGCTCAAATCCTTGAGAAACAAGCTTGCGGATAAATTTATCAAGTTGATTCATTTTGTTTTCAATACAGCCATGAAATCTTACTTCACTGTCACGTTCCTGGTCGGCTATTGCTATGGAAATAGAATTTTTGTGGACGTCCAAACCAACATACTTTATTCTCTTTGTCATGACCTGCCTCCTTAATTATGGCTCTGGATTGAAATAATTATTCCAATCTAACCCACGCTTTTAAGGTAGGCAGGTCTTTCTCTCAAGGGCAACCATAATATCTAAATGGGCATCAGAAAAATGTTTCTTAGTGAAATCACTTCTGAAGAGAAAAAACAAACTTGAGATATTGCTCTTGGCAATTTTATCAACTACTGGAAATCGAAACCAGGAGATTCATCGTAAAACCTTCAGTTTTGCCGAAATGAAGAACCCCAACCGAAAAGGCTGAGAGTCGATTGAACTGTGTCGCAGATAGTATCTATTCTGGGAACTACCTTTTATGTGCGAGGTTTGATTGGCAATCTTAGCGATCTGAGCTAACCAGTTAGCCACCGAATTAATATGAGAACAACAGCGTATTTTTTTCTGGTCAGGTATTAGACTCCCGCTTCAAGCTAGAGGGTCCTTTTCGGTTGTTTGTCTGCCTTTTTTTTATCCTTTTTGTCCTGTTTGCTTTTCTTCTGCTTCTGACTCTTGTTCTTGTCCTTCTTGCCGCCTTTATCTCCCATTGTGTACCTCCCTTCTAATATATTAACACCACTTTTTATTACTATTCTAAGTAAACCATCTCTGACTGTGAAAATCAAACTTGATAGATATTGCTTGTGGCAATGCCGATACCAAACAAAACGTCTAACTTTTTGAAATATCGATAAAAATCAATGGTGGAGACAGCGGGAGTCGAACCCGCAGTCTACCAGAAATACTGGGCGTTCACAACGGCCTGGGAAAAAAATGGGAAAAACAGGAAAAAACTACAGATGCTTCAGATAGCATTAAAAAAGGGTCTCACAGAGAAGCTCAAGTTTGATTGAGCTGAAACAAATAAGACAATGCCACAGGCAATATTAATATTTGAGCAAAAGGGCTGTTGAGACGAGATGAGATATTAAACTCATGTCAAACAGCCCTTTTTGATTGGTGCGAGGATTAATTCTCTATGGGATTGCCGCCAGCTTTTTTTATGGCGTCATGGGCATTAGGGGATACTGCAAATTCAACAAAGTCTTTTGTTATACCTGTTAGGTTTTTGTCCTTATAAACTAGACCGATGGTGCCAAAATAAGGGTATCCTTTCTCGGTGGCCACTTTGCCGTTAACTTTCAGCACTTTCAGGTCATTAGCTTTAGCGACATCATACGGGCCGAAACCTATACTTTGTTCTCTGTTTTTAATCTGCGCAACCATGACAGGTGTTTTGGGCGCTGTCGTAGCAGTTTCTGTAATAGTTATATCCTTAAATCCTGGAAAAGTTTTTTGTAAATTACCCAAAGAACTGTCACCATCTTCTCTTCTGATTACAACTATAGCATTATCGCTTCCGCCTACATCTTTCCAATTCGAGATCTTTCCTGAAAATATATCCAGAACTTGTTGATCACTTAAATTATCTATCGAAACACTTTGATGTACGAAAAAAACTGTTGGAATTGTAAAAATAGCTTTATAACTAAGACCGAAATGTTTTTCCTTATCCTTGATTCCTCTAGCAACACGACCAAGGTTTACCCTGTCATTCCCAACAGCCTTTACACCTCCACCCGAACCAATACTTTTAGGAACCAGAACAACCTCACCTGTCTTTTGGGTAAAAGCCTCACCAATTGAATTTAAAACAGCAACACCGTCTCCAGTACCGGGAATGGGAACTTCTCCTGCAATAACAGGCAAAGAAATAAAAACAACAGCAACCAACAAACTAAAAATAAAACCAATTTTCTTACTCATGAATTCACCCACCTCAACTAAATTTAATGAAATACCCAGCCGCAAGCGGCGGGGTATTAGACCCAGGCTACACATCAAAGGGTCATGTAAATAAAATGACAATAATGAATTAAATCACTAAAGCATTAGTTTTGCAAATACTTGTGTGTGATTCAATTTATTTTTCCGATGGCGCTCATTGCTTGTCCAATTAAGTATTGTAAAATGTTTCAAGTTTAAATTTTGATTGAAAGAAAATGATGATTCGTGCTGGCTGGCAATCTCAACCTGATTTAAAATAAGTCAGGTTAAGATTTTCGTAGAGTACCTTTATTTAGTCTTGCTGAAGCAGGTAATTTACGAGGTTTGCTTTGGCAATATCAAGAGCCTCCATCAGGCAACGTTACCGGTGTTATAAAACCCGGTGGCTTGACTGCCAGCACGGAACAGTTGATGCTGTTGAGTATGGATTCCGCGGTATTACCCATGAAAAATCCTGAAATGCCAGTGCGAGCTATGGTGCCCATGACAACAACATCAATCTTCTTTTTCTCGACAAAATCAGTAAGTACCTCACACGTCTCGCCTTCAACCAGATGCAGCTGTGGAGCAAGATAGTCCATGGTCTCTTTTCCCAACGCATCCAGAAGTTGCCGCTCCTGTTCATCAAGCCATGACCTGTGCAACTGCCGTCTTTTTTCGCCCCAACCTTCCACCTGGGCTTCATCAAAATTAGATGCGATACCGTCGAGAATGGTGAGGCCGGTTCTCATCCAGGTATTAATAATGTGCAACTCGCCAAAATCTGAAAGGGCAAGAGATGAAGCCATTTCCAGAATTTGTTTATTCAATGTGCTTATTTGTTGACCACCGCTTTCCGGTTCCATATCTACGGCGGCCAAAACATGCTGATATTGAATGGATTCACCCGGCTTCATGATCCACACCGGGCATGGACATTTACGAAGTAGATGCATATCGGCGCTGCCAAGCAAAAGATTTTTCAAGCATTTTCTGCTTCCGGACATTTTTATGACCAGATCGTAGCCGTTTCGCAGCACCTCACGGATAATTTCAAGAAATACGGCCCCCTGAATCACCTTCGTTAGAATTGAAACCCTATCCTGGACATGTTGAACCATGTTGTCAAGCTGAGCCAACCGCATGCCAACAATTTCCGATGTGAGCTTTTCCAGCTTATCTATGCCTAGTACCTGCAGATCTGTTGGAATCTCAAATACATCAACGACCGTTAAATCGGCTTGGTTTTCCTTTGCCAAGGAAACTGCTCGTTCAAGGGCTGTATCCTGCCAGTTGTCTCCAGTGGCAATTAACAGAATGTTAGTAAATCGCTTCATAGTTACCTCTATTCATTGCATTTTAAGAATTCTGCAAAAGCCGCACTACTCGTATATATTATAAAATACTTCAGGAGCATTTGATATTAAAAAAAAGTGAAGCAACTCTAGGATAGATATTTGCTATACTATAGATATCTCTGTTGAAAAATAACTTACACATTGAGATAGTCAAGGAGAGCGCATGTATGGAAAAGTTGCATTGGTACCAGCTTGGCGTCAAAGAGATATTCGATGACTTGCATACTTCTGAGCATGGACTGAGCAAGGAAGAAGTTGAAACACGGTTCAGACACTATGGTCCTAATAAACTTATCGAAGAAGAGAAAATAAGTAAACTTCAGATACTACTCCATCAGTTCACCAGCCCACTTATCTATATCCTGCTTGTTGCAGGTATAGTCACAATCATTCTCCGGGAATATATAGACTCCGGTGTTATATTTTCGGTTGTCATTCTTAATGCAGTCATTGGCTTCATCCAAGAGCATAAGGCGGAAGAAAGTGTCAGAGCACTAATGAAAATGGTTGTGCCCAAGGCCAAAGTTGTGCGGGACGGCAAGGAAAGGGAGATACTCAGCGAGGAGGTCGTTCCCGGTGATATAGTTCTGTTGACCTCAGGAACAAAGGTGCCGGCAGATCTCCGCTTGGTGCACACGATAGAATTAAAGATTGATGAGTCTATGCTGACTGGAGAGTCTGTTCCTGTTGAAAAGACTCTTGCTCCGATAAAGGAAGACAACTTAACGCCCGGTGACCAGAGGAATATTGCCTTCATGGGGACGAATGCAGTTAGCGGCAGGGCAAAAGGCATAGCTGTTGAGACAGGCCATAGGACAGTCCTCGGACAGATTGCGGAAAAGGTCAAAGAGGTGGAAGTATTAAAGACTCCTCTACAGGATAAGCTTGACCGCTTTGCAAAAATCATCGGACTTGTGGTTCTTGTGTTTTCGGCCATCGTTTTTAGTGCAGGGATAATGTTCGGTGCCGGGGTCTCTGAGATGTTCTTGGTCGCAGTGGCTACCGCGGTTTCGGCAATTCCTGAAGGGCTTCCGGTTGCGGTAACTATTGCAATGGCAATCGGCGTGTCCAGGATGGCCAGGAGAAATGCTATTATCAGAAAACTCCCTGCGGTTGAAACTCTTGGTAGCACAACGGTTATCGGCTCTGACAAGACAGGGACACTGACCAAAAACGAAATGACAGTTAAGCTGACCTACGACGTGATGCACACGCATGAGGTAACCGGCATCGGATACGAGCCCAAAGGTGAGATAGTCCTTGGCAGCCTTCCCATTGATGCGAAAGAAGATAAACAGCTTATGCAAGTTCTCCGCATAGGAGCTTTCTGCAATGAATCAAGTATCTATGAAAAAGACGGACAGTACAAGGTCGATGGCGATCCGACAGAGGGTGCTCTTGTTGTTTCTGCAATGAAAGCCGGGATAAACGTCGAAGAAGAAAAAGAGGAGTATCAGCAGTTAGCAATTATCCCTTTCGAGTCCGAGCGTGGCTATATGTCAACTTTCCACGGGTACAGGGGGAAGAAACTCATTTTTGTTAAAGGCGCTCCTGAGATAATTCTGGATATGTGCACAAGGGTTGAGGGTGATGAGCTGGACAGAGATGAGGTAGAAGAAATTGCGGTAGAATTTGCCAGGGAAGGCTTGCGTGTCATTGCCTTTGCATATAAGGAAGCACCGGATGAAATGGAAGACCTGACCCATCGCGATGTTGAATCAGGGCTGACATTTGCAGGGTTGCAAGGCATGATAGACCCCCCAAGGACCGAGGTCATAAAGGCTATTGAAGGGTGCAGGAGAGCAGGAATCAGGGTTGTAATGATAACAGGCGACCATGCAGTTACCGCATCTACAATTGCTAAAAAAATAGGCATAAGTAATGATGAGTCAGAAGTCTTGACCGGTAAAGAGATTGAAGCCATGAACGACAAGGAACTGTTCGACCTGGTTCAACAAGTTTCTGTTTTTTCCAGAGTCTCGCCGCAGCATAAGATGAGGATCGCACAACAGCTTATTGCACAGGGTGAGATTGTGGCAATTACCGGTGACGGAGTGAATGATGCGGCTGCACTCAAAGCTGCCCATATTGGTGTTGCAATGGGCAGATGCGGAACAGATGTGGCTAAAGAGGCATCCGACATGGTTATCGCCGATGATAACTTTGCAAGTATATTCGCGGCAGTTGAAGAAGGAAGGGTTGTTTATGACAACATCTTAAAAGTCACGCTTTTCCTGATTTCTTGCGGCTTTGGTGAGCTTGTCGCCATCACCGGTTCTATACTGATGGGAGTGCCGATACCCTACATACCTGCCCAGATACTCTGGTTGAACCTCGTTACCAATGGCCTGCAGGATGTTGCCCTTGCCTTTGAACCGGCAGAAAAAAATGTCTTAAGCAGGCTACCGCAGAGTCCGAAAGAGAGAATACTATCTCCGCTGCTGTTGCAGAGGACGGTGTTAATGGGAACGGTTATGGCAGCTGGTACGCTGTATATGTTTATTTCAAGCCTCAATTCCGGTATGTCTTTGGAGAAAGCCCGAACAGTGGCCCTGACAACCATGGTTTTTTTTCAATTTTATCAAGCCGCAAACTGCCGCTCTGGAACCCGATCCATTTTCAAAATGAATCCGATGGGCAATCCACTGCTTTTCTACAGCGTTATTGCCGCCTTTTTCGCTCAGCTTGCTGTTATTTATGTTCCGACCTTTCAGTGGATCTTCAGGACCGAACCCATTGACATCATTGAATGGGTAAAGATAGGCATGGTGGCTTCGGTAATCATCATCGCAGTTGAGATTGATAAATGGGTGAGGAATAAGGGCAAATGAAAACTTAGTATTATTTTGAATAACCAATCAATAAACCGAACCGTCCGACCTAGGCGGCTTTAGATTGCCAGTACTTACCTCCAATAAACAGCAAAAATTCAAAACTTAACCTTATCTGCGAATATATGTAACATGCCCATAATTTAACTATCAGGAAAAAAATCTCGACAAGTGCAGATAAAAATAAGTCAAAACATGTCATCCCCACAGAAAATATTATTTAAGAAGCGTACCGTGACGCTTAGTCTATTATGACACACGGATCGGCGAGCAGAGCCGGCCTAATGGCAAATCTGCTTTCTATCCTGTCCGGTGCGGAGGTGCCGGAGGAGAGCAGCGGTGAACAGTCCCACGCTGAAAAATGGGGGCGAATCGGGAAGGTGACTTCTCGCGGTGGTTTACACCTTATGACCATCGGCCTCAGCGGCAAAAACCGACTGTTTGGGCAATCTAACGCGATGTGAATACAGAAAGACTAATCTTCAAGAGATCGTTCTGCTGAGTTTTTTGCTTTCTCCGAAGGAAAAAATATATGCACTAACCCTCAGCTCATTACCTATTTAATAGGTACATTACTCATTCTTATGCCACCTGGCATATGGTCCCCGGCCAATACAGGTCAGATTTCCGGCATCCCTTTCTTGCCTCAGTATCCGCCGCATCATGTCAATACCGACGGTCGGACAACGCTCCTGAATATCACCAATAGAGAAATCTACCGGCATTCTGCTGATAACATCAAGAACCATGGCAGTTTTTGTCCCCCTTCCCCCTTCCACCATACCAGTTCGTCTCTCAAATTCCTGATATGCGCCGAGAATGACAACGCCAAGAAAATATTCCAGCCAAGGCATAAGGGAATGCTTGCCTTCATGCCAACCCACAGATGCCTGGTAAAGGGTGTCGTAATAACTCTCTTTGGTTTGTTCCACGATCTGTTCGAGGCTGATGAACCGGCCAACCTCGTAATCAGCCTGGTAAAGAAGCAACAGAGTGATAAGACGGGCCATGCGACCATTCCCGTCTCTAAATGGATGTATACATAAAAAGTCCAGAACATAGGTCCCGATCAGGAACAACGGCTCTATTTCACCGGTTTGACTGAGTTGGTCAAAACCGGCATGTAGCTGCTCCATCGAATCGGCGGTCTTAAAGGCAGGAACAGGTACAAAGCGCACTATTTTTTCTCCATCCGGCCCGGTTTCAGTAATCTCATTATCCACCGGTTTCCAGTGACCACCCTCTCCTGGCAAAAACTGGTAAAGATCCCGGTGCAGTTGAAGAACCTGATTTTTGGTGAATTTCATTTCATGAGCATTAGCATGAATAGTACCCAAAACATCCCTATAGCCGGCAATCTCCTGTTCTGAGCGATTTTGTGGAGCTGTTTTATGGGCAACAAGTTCCTTTATTCGTGAAATGGGTGCTGTTACCCCTTCTATGCGGTTCGAGCATTCAGTGCTCTGAATTACCGCGACCTGCCTGAGAGTTTCCAGAACTTGAGGTGACTGAGTTTTGAATAGCTCCTGCTTTCCCTTGTATTCGCTTATCTGGCGAATAATCCGCAGCATACGGTGTGTGATGGGAGTTTGCTGGATAACTTTGAATGCAAAAGAGTTCATGTATTTCCTATGGCAAGGTAAAATTCACCAGTTATAGGTAATGAAAGAGATTCAGTACCTATTAATTAGGTATAATACCCATATTGATAATTTACCAGAAAATTTTAGTCAGTAATAAGAAAGCTGAAGTAATTGCCATCTAATCCTTCTCAGTTGTCAAAAGATCCAGGTAATCTGCCCAGGCCTGCATCATCTTCCGGCGCTCAGGCAAAAACTCGGCATAGTTGTAGGCTGCTCTCACACTGTTTCCTTCCGCATGGGCAAGCTGGCGTTCAATGGCGTCCCGATTCCAGCCCTGTTCATTGAGCAGGGTACTGGCCATACTGCGAAAACCGTGGCCTGACATCTCTTCCTTAGCATAACCCATGCGACGCAAGCCAGCCAGGACAGTGTTGTCGCTCATAGGCCTCTGCCCGGTACGCAGTGAAGGGAAGACATAGCGGCCCTGGCCGGTTAAGGGTTGCAGATCTTGAAGGACAGCAATGGCCTGGCGGGAAAGCGGCACAATATGGGGATTCCGATTTTTCATTTTCTCGGCCGGAATTTTCCATTCCTCATTGTCAAGATTGATTTCCGACCATTCGGCGTGCCGCAGCTCACCCGGCCGCACAAAAACCAGGGGAGCGAATTTGAGGGCACACTTGGTTATGTGATGACCTTCATAGCCGTCAATGGCCCGCATGAGTTCACCAATTTTCCTTGGATCGGTGATGCTGGCCATACGCTTTGATTTGACTGGCGACAAGGCGCCGCGCAGATCCACGCTGGGGTCCCGTTCGGCCCGGCCGGTGGCAATGGCGTAGCGGAATATTTGACCGCATATCTGCTTAATCCGGTGAGCAGTCTCAATGGCCCCCCTGGATTCTATACGCCGCAGAATGGCTAAAAGATCCGCCGCAGTAATCGTTGCTATGGGCTGATCTCCCAGCCAGGGGAAGACATTCAACTTCAAGCGGCTGTCAATGGTGCGGGAATGTCCTTCCGTCCAGGTATGCTTGTTTTTGGCAAACCATTCCCGGGCCACAGACTCGAAACTGTTGGCAGCCTGCTCGGAAAGCTCATTCTTAATTTCCTTCTTGTACTGGAGGGGGTCGATTCCGTTTTCCAGTAATTTGCGGGCATCATCGTACTTTTCTCGTGCCCGCTTCAACCTAACATCAGGATAGACGCCCAGGGACAGGGTCTTCCGTTTACCGCCGAAACGGTAGTCGAAGCGGAAATATTTGCCCGTCTTGTTGACCAGCAGGTAGAGACCACGCTGATCTGCCAGTTTATAGGGCCTGTCTTTTGGCTTAGCGTTTCGTACTGCGACATCTGAGAGCGGCATGACGGTATCTCGTTTAAATTTGTGAGCAGATACCGTCAAAAATACCGTCACTTTTGACGGTATGTCAAGAAATTTTATTGAACCGCCTCGGACACAAAAAAGCCCGGAACCGTTGAAGGAACTGGGCTTTCTAGACTTTATCAAACCTGGTTGGACTTAGCTGGATTAAAAAATGGTGGAGGCGGCGGGAGTCGAACCCGCGTCCGGAAATACTCCCCTCACGTATCTACATGCTTAGTTCCCGGATTAAATTTCGCGCCAGAGTCTCTCCCGGAACCCGGATATCCTGGTGCTAGCCTGATTAGTCTCGTCAGCAGGGCGACAGGCGCGCCTAGCTAACCAACCCGCGAAGTCGACGCTCCGATCCAGTCCAGCGGGTGAGGACCGGGGGAACGGCAAAGCAGTACTAAGCTGCCATTGCGTAGTTATAATCGTCTGCGATTATAATTATGTTCCGTCAGTTTTACGAGCAGACAGAAAGCTCGGCATGCAACGTTGAGCTTATATATCCCCGTCGAATCCGTTTCGCCCCCATATTTAATTGTTGTCAAAGTACTGCTGCAAAAGGGAGGAAATGACCATGTTATAATAACATGTTAATCATTTCTTCGCAGATCACGTTCTATATCACGTTTAGTCTGCTTTTCCTTGAGAGATGCCCGCTTATCATACAGTTTTTTACCGCGGGCAAGCCCCAGTTCCACTTTTGCCTTCCCATTATCTATAAAATAAATCTTCAACGGTATAAGCGCAATGCCTTTTTCGTGAAGCTTTCCAATAAGTTTCCGTATTTCACGCCTGTGAAGAAGGAGTTTTCTGACCCGCACAGGGTTGACCTTGTCGTACGTTGAGTGAGAATAGGGTGATATGTGTACATTATGGAGAAAAACCTCCCCTCCCTCCAACTGGGCATAGCCATCCTTCAGGTTTGCTTTGCCGGCCCGGAGAGATTTAACCTCCGACCCCTTGAGCATAATACCTGCCTCCATGGTCCCCTCGATATGGTAATCATGGTAGGCTCTTTTATTTCTGCAGACAATTTTTTGTCCCATAAAACTGAATATATGTATGGATGGAAAAGGATTGTTGAGAGGTTTAGATTTCGCCGGTCACCCGCAAAGCTTCTTCCAGCGATGTTACCCCTTTTTTCACCTTGGACCAGGCATCTTCACGTAATGTCGTCATGCCTTCACGGATTGCAATCTGGCGGAGATCATCAACATTTGCTTTTGTCATGACCAGTTTTTTTAGCTGTTCAGACATGGGGAAGATCTCAAAAATCGCGCTCCGTCCGTAATACCCTGTATTTCTGCATGTATGGCACCCTTTGCCCCGCTTGAGTTCGACCTCGCCCTTTTCTGTTACGGGAAATCCCATTCTTTCAAGCTCAGCCGCGTCCACACCGTACGATTCGGCACATTGCGGACAGATACGCCGTACTAGACGCTGCGCCAATGCCCCCAGCATGGTTGATCCGATCAGGAATGGCTCCAGACCAAGGTCTTCCAACCTGATGATGCTTGAAACAGCATCATTCGTATGCAGGGTAGAGAAGACCAGATGCCCGGTTAAGGCAGCCTGGGTTGCGTAGGTTGCTGTCTCCAGGTCACGAATCTCACCGATCATTATTATATCCGGGTCCTGGCGAAGAATATTACGCAGAATTGATGAAAAGGTAACATCAATCTGAGTCTGTACAGCGATCTGGTTGAACTCGTCATAGACCATCTCCACGGGATCTTCAATGGTCAGAATATTCTTGTCCGGCGTGGCAAGTTTTTTCAGGGTTGAATAGAGGGTGGTCGATTTACCACTGCCCGTGGGACCTGTAACAAAAACCAGGCCGTGAGGCGCACTGTTGAAACTGTTGAAGACAACAGCGTCGCGTCTTGAAAATCCCAATTCATTCAAATCCTGGAAAATTACTTCCGGATCCAGGATTCTCAAAACAGTTTTTTCGCCAAATGCTACCGGTACTGTTGAAACACGAACTTCAACATCGCTGCTTTCTCCACCCTGGCCGATCTTGATCCTGCCGTCCTGCGGACGCCTCTTCTCAGCTATGTCCAGCCTTGCCAGCGTCTTCACCCGGGATGTTATGGCTGAGTGAACAACTTTGGGCAGAGTATATATGGTATGCAGGGTGCCATCTATCCTGAAACGTACGACACAGGCGTCTCGTTTCGGTTCAACATGTATGTCGCTGGCCCGCTGGTCCAGAGCATAGTTGAAGAGGTGGTTGACTGCAGCCTTGATATGCTGATCACTTGATGACAGTTCCTGTGAAGATGACAGCTTCACATACTGTTCCAGGTTTCCGATATCAACCGATCCCCCTACCCCGGGAGCCCCAAATTGCGTTTCTGCGGCAGATATTGAACGCTGAAACCCGAAAAACTCTGCCAGCATTTTGCTGATATCACTCCGGGTACTGAGAAAGCGACGAACCTTGACCTGGTTGACCCGCTCAATGTCCTCAAGGACGGTCTGATTGTCCGGCTCACATGAAACAACTTCCAAAACGCCATTACGGATGTTGAAGGGTAGAATCATATGGTTAACAGCAAAGGATCGTGGAATATTTTGCGTCACGATATCCATATCCAGTTTCAGGGGGTCGAGCTTTTTAAAAGGGATTTTTTTCTTGAGGCTGATAGCGCGCATAATCAGCTCTTCGGTGAGTATCCGAGAAGTACTGCCCTGAATTTCAAGACGAAGAGAAACGAGAATATCCAGCAGATCAGGCATCCCTTTTTTAAGCTTCCGCTTGTCATTGCGACGCCTTCCTCCGTGCTTCCTGAGAAACAACTGGCGCTTCTTTTGACTCTCCTGGAGAACCAGTTCACACTGTTTCTCAGTTAACAGGTTTTCCTCACAAAGGAGATCCAATAATTCTTCACTGTTTAAAAAACTCATAAACTGTTCCGTAAGAATATTTTTCCATCTCTTCCAATTTCTTCTATCTTTCATCTCCCTGGGAGAGAATCAAGTCGTTTTCAACACAATTCATTATACAGGCAATTTCATGTCAGTGCTTGAATCTTTTCCATCTTCACCTTTCAGTGCTATCTTCACTCCAAAACATATCCAAACGGCGCTCTACAACCTCATCAATAACAATATCAGGCTGAAAAAAATCTATCATCTTAATGAAGGCTTGCCAATTGACAGAATCGATTGTTTCTTTGTTAAAATATTTCCAGGCATACAACACCTCCGCGAAATTCTCTGATAAAAACTGTTTCATCGGATTCATAAAGGAATCATGCAGAACGATTACCCGCAACTCAGCTCCAGGCTTCCGGGTACTGTAAAGTTGTAACCTGTCCAATGAAAGGATACCCCTGATCGCAGGGTCTATTTTTTGTTCTACTGCAGTTATGCCGGAAATAGCAACAGGCCTCATCTCACTTAACGAATCCTTACTCCCGGAAAGCTGTGCCAGATCTCCGGCTGGATTTTTTTGCCATGTATTCCCCACCTTGAAATGATGAGCAAAATTCTGCTCAGGAAAATCCTTCTGGATATATCGTATTATATCATTGTAGGCATGAATGGTTCCAAGATAGTTCCAGTGGGTATCTGTTTTATCATATAATCTTTTTCCCCCTTTCTTTGCTATCAGGGCCGGCCTTAAATCCAGGAAATTGTTAATCTCCTTTTTATCCAGATAGGCTGTCACCTGATCCAGGCGAGTCTCTTTTTTCTCCTGTTGATAATAATCAGGCAGATATTCAGGATAGATACTCTGTTTATTTGGAACAACTACCTGTAAATAATATATACCCCTCTTTCCAAGCCATTCCTGACGGGTTTCAATTCTCCGGGACAAGGTATCCAGTTGAGATGGGGTCAATTTTGTTCTTCCCATAAAATCTTCAATTGTCCCTTCACCCGCGTAAAAAAACCACCCTTCCTTCCCGACCACAACATCAGTAACACCAGGAACCCCAAATCTCTTCATCATTTCGCGGTGGTAGCGATAAATAAAAAACTCCCGGAGACCGAAATGATCCTGGTAATACCTGTCCACCCTGCCTGTAAAGTCGGTGAAATTATTCGCACTGAATTGCAACGAAGGAAAACTTGCCAACGGTCGTTTCTCTGTTTCTGAATATGGTTTGTCCGTTTGTATTATGGAGAGCAAAAATGGAGCAAAAATAAAAGTGGAGAAGAGGGCTATGATCAGCCAATCCGTCAGGGCAGTGAAGGTTTTTGTCAAATTCATTGCTGTTAAAACTGAAAATAGAGAAAAGGATTGTATGCCCGCACAGCTATTGCCAGGACCGAAAAATAGGCCACACTACAAAACAGGGCCAGACGGACTGATCCGCGAACAATGGATGCTCCGGTCTCAAGAGGAAGTGGCTGCTGCACAAGATCCGGCCTGACCGGTATGACTTTGAATAACCTGTAGATGGGTGTTGCCAGGATCAAACCCATGATAAACTCGACATGAAATTTTGAATCGGTCATCAGCTGGACAAGTTCCGGGCTGGTTGTCCCTAAACCGCCACCAGACATAACTTTGAGATAGTCCAGGGCTGATGCAAGACTTGAGCTGCGGAAAATAACCCAGCCGACAAGTACAGCAAGTGAAGTATACAGCCAGCCCAGGGTCTGGGAAAGGACCATCTTTTCCTTTGCCGGAAAAAGCCTTTCCAGTATGAGGAACAACCCATGCCAAGCCCCCCATACAATAAAAGTCCAATTTGACCCATGCCAGAGCCCGCACAAAAGGAAAACAATCAGCAAATTGACATATGTTCTTGACTTCCCCTTTCGATTTCCTCCGAGTGGAATGTACAGGTAGTCTCTGAGCCAGGTTGACAGGGAGATATGCCAGCGTCGCCAGAATTCCTGCATTGAACGCGATATGTAGGGATAATTGAAGTTTTCAGGAAACCTGAAGCCGAACATTCTCCCCAGACCGATCGCCATATCAGAATAACCTGAAAAATCGTAATATATCTGCAGTGAAAAACACGTTGCACCCAGCCAGGCCAGCGGTGTACTCAATTCTGCAACTGGAAGAAGAAATATCGCGTCCGCCTGGATTCCGAGGGGATCTGCAAGAAGAACCTTTTTACCCAGCCCGAACACAAACCTCTCCGCCCCCTCTGCAAAATTAGCCCTGGTTACCGCTCTGTGAACAAGCTGTCTTGCAATGTCATGATACCTGACAATAGGGCCGGCAATAAGCTGCGGAAACATGGAAATATAGAGTCCGCAGTTAATAATCCGCTTTTCGGCCGGCACAATTTTTCTGTACACATCAACGAGATAAGAAATGGCCTGAAAGGTGAAAAAGGAGATGCCGGCAGGCAGATGGATTGATCGGATTACCTGGCTGTCGAAAATCTCATAACCAGTGATGGAATAGAGCGTTGCCGTAAAAAATCCGGCATACTTCAGGAAGAAGAGTGGGCACAGGTTGGCAATTACTCCTACGATGAGAAAAAATTTCTGTGTTGATTCATATCGTTCGATGAACCTTGCGATAAAATAGTTCGTCACCATGGAACCGATCAACAGGAGGCAGAAAACACCCTCACCCCATGTATAAAAAATGAGACTGCCGGCGAGCAGGACATGGTTCCTGAACCTCTTGCCTGACACCAGTGCCAGAAAGAGCATCACTGGTAGAAATAAAAAGAGAAAGGTGACAGAACTAAAAATCATCCTGAACCCGTGGCAGCCATAAGTCGCTTCATGGTAAAACTATTTGCAATAATTAAACAAAAAACAAAGGTGTTCTTTTTCACTTAGCCTGCCTGTGGCTCACCACACAGCGGCCCATATGTCTTTTTGGGAACTCATTAAATCACACAATAGGATAATCAACTTTGTTACCTTCGCGCAACTGAACTACCGGCAGTTGCTCAGAGGTTCATAAATAATATATTTAAACCTGAAAGTTCTGGTTATCCTGTATTTTCAGAACGATCGTCGCGAGAAGCCCGAAAAAGCTGTGGTTGCATGGCGCGTGGGGAAAATTACCCCCAGGCATACTTTCTGTATGTCGAGAATATTTTTCAAGAGTAGCGCAGTAAACGAAATGCTAACCAGCTCCGCAGCAGTCGCTTTTTAAAAATGTTGGATATATCGGTAACAATAAACAGCCCTCGTTGAGCCGAATCAAGTTATTTTACGTAAACAGGGCCATTTTGCTTATTTTATCAACTCAGTTCCTTCCGCATATTCTCGTGATAAGCTTCCCACAGATAATTGTTCAGGTCAGGAAGCCGAGAATAATGCATATGATTGAAAGAATTGTTTGAAGTTGGGGGTCGACTAATGATAAGTATAAGGATAATTATCTGCTACAACCTCTTCAGCTAAACAGGAGTACTCGATGAGCAAAATAGTGAAATGGATCATTGGCATACTTGGTATTCTCATCGCCTTGGTCGTCATTATCTCTCTCTCCCTTCCGCTTATTATCAATCCGAACAACTACAAAGAAACCATCTCCCAAAAGGTTAAAGAACAGACTGGCCGTGAACTTTCCATTCCCGGCGATATAGATCTGGATGTCTCCCTGATAGGCCTGACGACCGTTTTCAGCCTCGGTGACATCAACCTTTCTTCAAGTAAAGACTTTCCGGACACGGAATTTTTCTCAAGCAAGCTTGCCGAGATAAATATCGCTTTGTGGCCCCTGATAAAGAAGAAAGAACTCAAGGTCAACAAAATCATCCTTGAAGGTGTGAACATCAACCTGGTCAAAAACAAGGACGGAGTCACCAGTTGGGAAGACCTTGCCGGCGGCGGACAGTCACCGCCTGAGAAAAAGCCGGAAGATAGCGTACAGGGCAAACCAAAGGACGGGTCAGGCAAAGGACTTGCCTCCATTGATATAGGCGGAATTTTGGCTAAAGATATTAACCTTGCCTATGTCGACAAGCAGGCCGGACGCACTGTCAAACTCAACAATTTCAATCTCGATGTCGGCCACATAAGTCAAGGCAAAGCTTTCCCCCTGAAGGCTGATTTTGATATATTCCATGAAGACAATCAGAAAAAAGCAGTATCAGCGACAGTTGTTACCAAAACCAATCTCACATTATTTCCGGACCAACTGCGCTTTCTTGCCGAAGGATTCAATTTCAAGGGTGATATAAAGGGAATTCCGAAACCCGGCCGGAATATCGATCTTGAAGTTTCAGCCGATATTGACCTGGAACTGCAGAAACAAAAAGTTGAAATATCAAATCTTGCCATAAGGCAGGGCGAAATGGGGGTCAAATCCAACCTTTCCCTTGCCGGTTTTTCCGATCCCCAGATTGCCGGTTTATTAGAATTTCCTGAGTTTTCACCCAGGGCCCAGGCAGAGAACCTGGGCATGTCACTGCCTCTCAAGGACCCGAAAAGTCTTACCAGGTTATCGGGTAAAATTGAATTTTCCGGGAACCTGGATGAACTGCAAGTCAATCCAATACACCTGGAGCTGGATGATTCCACGATAAACGGTACCGCATCAGTAAAGAACATCCACAAACCTGTTTTTGACCTCGTCCTTCACGTTAATCAGCTGGACCTGGACAAGTATACAATGGTGAAAAAGGCTGGCGAGGAGAAGGAATCCTCACCTGAAAAGTCTTCAGGTTCCCTAAAAGGACAGGTAGAAGACAAGGTTGTTATTCCTGCTGATCAGCTCAGGGGACTGACATTCACCGCTGATATGAAAATCGATAAATTTAAAGCAGCCAAACTGAATATCACAGACATCAATCTTAAGGCCTCCGGAAAAGAGGGCCTTATCAGGCTGGACCCTTTTTCGGCTGATTTTTACAAAGGCTCTGTGACTTTGACAGCTGATCTTGATGCTCGAAAGGATGTGCCCTCCCTGCGATTTGTCGAAGAGTTGGAGGGTGTGCAGCTTGGCCCTATGTTTATTGATCTGGTCGGCAGGGCGGAAATCAAAGGCCGCGCTGATATTCATACAGACCTCACCACCATGGGATCAACCAAGAACGAACTGACTCGCAATGCTAACGGGAAAATGAAACTGTCACTTGCTGATGGTGAGATTGCCAAATTGAAAATCATTGATACCATCCGGACAGCCAAAGCACTGCTTAACGCTGGCCGGGAAGAAGAAAAGCAACCTGACCCCGGCCAGCAGTCTGAACAGAAAACGGAACCGGCAATAATCAACAGGGGCTCCGACCGGCCAACCACTTTTGCCAGCCTTACCGCTACAGGAGTGATCACGGACGGCGTGTTTAAAAGCAACGACCTGCTGGCGGAATCGGAACTGATGAAGGTCAAGGGCAAGGGAACGGTGAATATGGTAACGGAGCAGATCGATTATCTGCTGACCATTTATCTTGCCAAGTACCTTGAACGCGACAAAGAATCAGGCCTGGTTGAACTTGCTGACACCCCCATCCCGTATAGGGTTAAAGGTACCTTTGACAAAATAGAACAATCCGCAGCTATTGAGGAAATTCTGAAAGCTGAGGTAAAAAAAGTCTTTTTCAAGGAACTGGATAAACAGTTTGGCGGGGATAAAGCGACAGAGGGTGAGAAGAAGGAGTCATCCGACAGTCCCGAAGACCTTATTAACAAAGGATTGAAAAGCCTGTTCGGGAATTAACTGAACAGAAAATACATTGTTATCGGCCCACTCTTTAGTTGCTAAAAATCTCGCCCTGAATCAGCGAACGAAGAATCCTGAGGTTTTCCATGTCCTCGGCCAGTTCTTTTCCCTTGGGAGTTTCAAGGGTCATGGGGTGGTTGTCGAACCTGGGATCATTCAGCAGGTGCCTGAACCCGTTCAGGCCGAGCTTGCCTTTGCCGATGTGCTCATGGCGGTCCACCCTGGAACCAAGCTCTTTTTTTGAATCGTTAAGGTGAAAAAAACCGATGCGTTCCAGACCGATGGTTCTGTCAAATTCAGACATGGTCTCTTCATATTTTTCCGGGGTCCGGATATCATACCCTGCAGCAAAGATATGGCAGGTATCAACACAGACACCAAGCCGGTCAGAAAATTCAGAGTTGCTGATAACCCAGGCAATTTCCTCGAAACGGCTGCCAAGCCCTTTCCCCTGCCCCGCTGTTGTCTCAAGGAGCACCCTCACCCTTGAGTCCCTCCCGGCATTAATAAAAACCATATCAAGATGGCGCACCACATTTTCAAGTCCGGCTTCAACACCATCACCACCGTGACTGCCGGGATGAATAACTACCTGTTCTATGCCCAGCCTGTCGCACCGTTTGAGCTCCCCGGTAAACGAAGTCACAGATTTTGCGGACTGATCCTCTTTGCTGCTTCCAAGGTTGATCAGGTAGGACGCGTGGGAAGCCACCGGCATATTTCCTGATTGTTCCCAGTTATCCTGAAATAACCGTATTTCATCATCAGAGAGAGGTGGAGCATTCCATTGACGCTGGTTCCTGGTAAATATCTGGAGGGATTCCCCGCCAACCTTCCCGATATGCTCAAAGGCTCTATGCAGTCCTCCGCTTACTGATTCATGGGCACCCAGAAGTGGCATAATTCACATTTTCCAGTTTTCCTGCAGAAAACCCCGGCCGGCATGATTGGTCAGATCCAGTTGAATAGGGGTAACTGAAATAAAGCCCTCCTGCAGGGCCTGATCATCCGTTTCTTCACCGCCGGACCAATGAACGGTACCACCCCCGATCCAGTAATGTTTCCTGCCCCAGGGATCATACGTCTCCTGGATGGCATTTTTGTAGATCCGCCTTCCCTGCCGGGTAAAACGAATACCTCGTATTTCCTCCGGCTTGAGCTGAGGTATATTGATATTGAGAAGGGTATTTTCCGGCAGGCCGAACTGCATGGCCATGGACGCCAGTTTCCACGCAACTCCTGCGGCTGTTTCAAAATCATACGGAGGTTCACCGGCAAGGGAAAAAGCCAGGGAGGGGATACCGTACATAGTCCCTTCAATAGCGGCTGACACCGTACCGGAATAACTGATGTCATCGCCAAGATTGGGGCCGGGATTGATACCTGAGACCAGCAGATCAGGTTTTACAGGGAGGACCTTGTTCATACCGATCGTGACGCAGTCTGTAGGAGTCCCGTCCAGTGTATATACATCTGGTTCAAGTTTACGGACATGCAGGGGACGGTTCATGGTCAGGGAATGACTGACAGCGCTTTTATCACGCTCCGGGGCTATGATGACAGCCTTTCCAAGATGGCGGACCGCATCGTGGAGTGCCCTTATTCCAGGCGCGTATACGCCGTCGTCATTGGTTACCAGGAGATATGTCATATTCACCTTAACTCTATTCCGGTATCTCTTGCTGCATCAGCTGCATTATCAGCAAATATCTGCGCAAACGTATCCTGTTCACCCAGACCGCTCTGGACTGCTTCAACCTCGAAACCTGCCTGTTCCAGCTTGTTCTTCCATCCCCGGGGCGGGTCACCGGTCATGTCGTTACGGGCATGATTACCGGCCACAACCATCAGCGGCTTGAGAATGATGCTGCATGTACCATGCTTTTGTAATTTCAGGATGGCCTCCTCCAAAGTCGGCGATCCCTCAACCGTTGCTACCAGGGTAAGCACATCCGGATAGAGCTTTTGCATGGCTGCTGCAAATTCTTTATAGAGGGTACCGGTTGGACTCTGTTTGCTGCCGTGCCCCATGTATAAAAGTGCCGCCTTCCTTTCCCTGGCATATCGCGCATCACTGGCAAGAACTTCCGCAGTTCCGAAGATATCATCAATAGCCGGATCGTCAACAGAACTGCCCAGAGCAGGCCTGCCCACCACCAACTGCACCGTGTTGTCGGTCATCAAACTATCGATAACGGAAAGAAGGTCTCTGTATTCCTTTACAGGGGTCATGAAAACCGGTTGGACAATGATGGCATTATACCCGGAACTGCTGAGTTCATCGATGACAGAAAATGGGTCCCTGATTTTGAGAACCTCACCTGGCACTTCCGGATTGGCTTCGCAGAACTGGAGATCCTGTGCTCTTTTATGCCAGATACGGCGGATTATATTTGATGTAAATGCGATTCTTACCTGAGTTTCTGGAAACCGTTCAACTACCTTGTCCCGGATATTGAGAAGCCCGGCAAGAGCATGTTCGACTGATGTACCGAACATGGCCAGCACTATGGCATTCTTATATTCCGAACTCTTTTCCATATCTTATGATCTCCCCGGCTCCACAGAAAAAAAATCAGCTGAAATCAACACGTCGACTCTACTGAAAGAGTATTGCAAAGTCAAGAAACCGGGTCTGGAACAAGACTGATCCTCGGTGTCCCTGAAAGAGGATGTGAATCAACATGCATAGTGCATCCGTAAGCCTGCTGAAGGTTATCCGGGGTCATGATTTCCTCCGGAGTACCTGAAAGTATTCCCCTGCCTTCCTTGATAAGGAGGATACGGGTGCCGAACATGGCCGCCAGGTTCAGGTCGTGGGAAACCATGAGCACTGTGATCCCCTCCTCATTTCTGAGCCGCAGCATGAGCTGCATGATAACCAGCTGGTGAGCCGGATCAAGTGCTGCCGTCGGTTCATCAAGGAGCATTATACGGGGTTGCTGACAGATTGCCCGGGCGATCATAACCCGCTGGCGTTCCCCACCGGAAAGCTGATCGAGTCGGCGGTCGGCCAGGTGATCAACCTGGGTAATACTCATTGCCCTCCCGGCAATTTCATAATCATGCTTCGACTCCTGCTGCAGAAGGGTAAGATGGGGTGCGCGCCCCATGAGCACAGTTTCCTCAACACTAAAGGCAAACTCAAGGTTCATCTGCTGTGCTACGATCGCAACAGTAGCTGCCAGTTTATTCCTGGAATAGTCCTCCAGGGGTTTTTCCAGGATATTCACCTCTCCGGAAACCTTATCAACCAGACCGCAAATTGTTTTGAGCAGGGTTGTTTTACCGGCTCCGTTCGGACCTATAATGACTAAAAAATCTTTTTGCCGGACATCCAGATCAAGGTCGTCAAGAATATTCCTGCTGCCAGCCCTGACTGTCAGACCTTTTACACTGACCGATTTCATACCCGGTTCCTCCAGAGCATTATGATAAATAGCGGAGCACCGATCAGCGCCGTAATAACTCCCACCGGCATTTCTCCTGTTGCCGGCAGAACCCGGGCCAGAAGATCGCAGAGTACCAGGTACGCTCCTCCGCCAAGGATACAGGCCGGTACAAGAGTTCTGTGATCAGGGCCGAAAAGGAGCCGGAAAAAATGGGGCACCACAAGCCCCACAAAACCAACAAGGCCAGCCTGACTGACGATCAGACTGACCATAAATGATGTGGTGCCCAGTAAAATCCAGGTCACCCCGCGAATATGCAGCCCCAGGGCCGCAGCCGACTCATCGCCGGTAAGGAGAAGATTCATGGGCCGTGCCTGAGTAAAAATCAATAAATAACAGAACAGCAGTGGGATCAGCAGCCAGAACTGGTCAGGATCTGCCATGGACAAATCGCCCATCAGCCAGAACAGAATGTGATGGACCTGCGAGCTCTGGGAAAGTGAAATAAGAAACATAATGCAGGCTGAGCAGAACGCGTTCAGCATAACCCCGGCCAGGAGGAGAGTATCACTGCGGCCGGTGCTTTGATGGCGGGCAAGCAGCAGGACACCTCCCATTATCATCATGGCGCCGGTAAAGGAGAAAAGAGTTACGCCGGGGAACATCGCCATTCCAAGAAACATCCCGAGGATTGCTCCTACTGCCGCTCCTCCGGATATACCAAGAATATATGGTTCCGCCAGGGGATTTCTAAGGCGGGCCTGAAATACCAGGCCGCCCAGAGAAAGGGTACCGCCCACCGCGGCTGCCAGAATTGCCCGAGGTAGCCTGATACGCCATATTATTGCTTCTGCAGCGGCATCGGTTGTCTTGCCGCCTGTCAAGACCGCAAAAACATCTCCAGGAGTCAATTTTGAAGATCCTGTGAGCAATGAAGCCAGAATTGAACAGCACAGAGCACCGCCGAGGAGTACGACAACCATGGAAAGTCTTTTCATGAGCGGCTTCTGATACATCTTGATGCTTACGGTTTTAAATGGAAGAGGTTTACCAGTTCAACCAACCCGTCAATGAGTCGAGGTACAGGTCTGTCAAAAAGGCTCGCATCAACCACATACAACCGGTCCTCTCTGACTGCGGGGATAAGAGGCCATTTTCTCCAGGCGGCCTTTAACTGCTCCTCTGAATATCCTCCGGCCATGGATGCAATTATAACCACTTCAGGCTGCATGACCAATAAATCCTCCCATGAAAAACGAGGGTAGCTTACCGGGCCGGCAGCCAGATTTTTCCCTCCGGCGCGACTGATAAGATGGTCAATAAAAGTGTTGGTACCGGCTGAAACTATCGGTGCTGCATCAATCTGAAAAAACACTCCTGGTTTCTTTTTTATCCCGCTAACCTTCTGATCAACCTTTGCTATTTTCCTTTCCATGGCCCCGGTAATTTCGTCGGCCCGTTGAGAGGCGTTCAGGATACCTCCCAGCAACTGGACAGACTCCATTATCTCCGGAATTGTCTGTGGGTCGAAAGCAAAGACGGGGATACCCATCTTTTCAATTCGCTCAATTAAATGTTCCGGATTGCCGTCACGAACTCCCAGGCAGAGGTCCGGCTGCAGAGCAACAATTCTCTCGATATCAAGATGGAGATAGGAGCCCACCCGGGGCAGTTTCTCCGCTTCAGGAGGCTCCTTTGCGTACTGGGTAGCACCGACGAGGACATCCCCCCTGCCAAGATCAAAAACTATTTCAGTGAGACTTGGAATCAGGGAGATAACTCTTTTCGGCTGCAAGGGAACCAGAACTTCACGCCCTACCTGGTCCTTCAGCAGACGGTTTCCAACTGTTTCCTCACCCGCGATACACCAGCAGCATGCAAAAAGGTGGGACACAATTAAACCTGCCACCAGTAAATACGATTTCATTGCATATCCTTTAAAACAAAATGGACAGGAACCAGTACCTGCATTGCAACGGGTTGATCTCCTTTCATTCCAGGTTTAAATTGCCATTTTCTGACAGCATCAAGAGCAGCATTGTCAAGCAGGTCAAAGGAACTGGTGGTATGGACCCGAACCGATCCCACCCACCCGTCAGAACTCACCTCAACCTCAAGCAGGACTGTCCCTTCCCAGCCGCGACGCCGAGCCAGATTGGGATATTCAGGCGGATCGTTGAACCGGTAGAGAGGTACAGCCTGATGAACATTAACGGACTCAGCAGCCTGCTGAACCGTCGTACCGGAACCTTTTGCTTCCTGGATGGCTTTTTGCGTTGTTCTTTCCTCTTGAACGGGCAATTCATCTTGTTTGAGCATGTTTTGCACCTGCTTGATTTCCTCTACCACCTCCGGCGACGGGACTGCTTTTCTTTTTATAGGCTGCGTCGGCGATGGGGGGATGATTACCGACTTTTCCTCCTGGACAGGTTCAGGGATCTTTTCAACAAACTCTTCGAGTGGCGCCGAATTATCAGGTTCAACTGCAAGAGGGACAGCATCAATCACCTCAACAGGTTCCGGAGCAGGATGGAAGAGGCGCACCGTCACCTGGCGTATTCCTTTCAATTGAGGTTCAAATTCCCCCTGGCCGGGAAGTACCATGAAAAACAGGATAACATGACTACCCAAAGCCAGCAGGAATGCCAGGCTGAGCCTTGCCATTTACTCCCTCTTCTGCTCAGCCTGAAGTGAAATTGAGGAAATACCAGCAGCACTGATCCTGTCAAGGACCTCGTAGAGCTGCTGATATGAAACCTCCTGATCGGCAAACAAGAGTACCTCCGGATTTTCATCTGCAATAAGGACCTGACGATTCAGTTTCTTTTCAAGCTCTTCCAGGGAGATTGGATCCATATCAAAATATGTTTGGGCAACACCATCCTTTACGTCCACAGAGACAGACAGTGATGCTTCCGTTGATCTGCTGGGATTAACAGAATCGGGCAGATCAAGATTCATTCCACGATGAACAGCCATAGACAGCATCGCGTAGATAAAAAAGACCAGCAGCAGAAAAACGATGTCAATCAGGGGTACCATTTCAATCCGGGCAGGTCTTGTCGCATTCCGTCGACGGATCTTCATGAGCCCCCTCCCGTATTACTGCTCCGAAGATAATGTTCGTAGGCGAGCTCCAGGCTGGTTGCGTACTTCTCCATTTCATGAGTTGCCCGCTCTATCCGACTGTTGAAATAGTTGTATGGAAAAACCGACATGATAGCTATGCCGAGACCGGCCGCGGTAGTAATAAGCGCCTGAGCAATACCGCCGGTCACCGCCCGGGGATCATCAAGCCCGGCCATGCCCAGAACCTTGAAGGAAGAAATAATGCCGAGAACCGTTCCAAAAATACCCAGCAGAGGACTCACGGTTATCATGGTGTCAATCACCCCCATGAATTTCTGCATTTTTTGTATCTGGGACTCTGCTTCCGCTGCCATGGCGCTGGTCATGTCGTAGTCCCTATGCAATATCCCGGAGACGAGTACCCTGATGACATAATCATTGCTGTGGGCGGTGCACTCTCTGATGGCTTCCCATTCTCCTTTTGAGGCCAGGTCAAGAATTTCACCGGCCAGGTTACGGTTGCGGTTCTTCAAAGAACCGAACCAGAACATCAACCTTTCAAGGATAACGACCAATGCCAGAAATGAACACCCCAGAAGCGGCCACATTACCGGTCCGCCGCTTTGATATACTTCCCAAACCCGCATATACGCCTCCTGTACTTTCTCTGCCTTGCGCCTTCAAACTTCCCGGAGCGGTGTTCCGCCCGCTCCGACTACCTTACATGATCAATATTCCCAGCGCAATCCGGCAAAAAAGCTTCTGCCCGGCATGGGATTACCCAGTACGTAGGCATACTCCTCGTCAAACATGTTGCGAATCTCACCGCGAATCGTCCAGTTACCGAATTGCTCGCTTTTAAGAAAACGATAGCTTGCAACCAGGTCTGCAACGGCAAAACTATCCAGTTCCACGACAGGGACGGGATAAACTTCCGCCGCCCAGTCCTGCACATCCTGTGAGCCTGTGTAGGCCACGTTAAACCTGCAGAACCAGTCGCTGCCATCCGCCACAACCAACCCGGTGGAAAATGTGGTGCCGCTTATATACAGGAGATCCTCACCCGTGGTTTCATCTTCAAATTTTGTCAGCAGGGTCATGTTCAGATAAGGTCGGATCTCCCATTCAAGATTCATAGACACACCGATGTCATAGGACAGTTCCGCCTCAAAACCATCTATGGCCGCGCTGCCAAGATTAACCCATGAACTGGATCCGTCCGCCTGGATATAATTGGTTATTTTGTCATCAAAATCAGTGGTAAAATACGTGAGCGAACCGGCAAATCCTGCCTGCGCATAGTCCAGTCCGCCATCCAGAGTTCTGGATGATTCCGCTTTCAATTCCGGATTGCCAACTGTCCTGATACCCCAGTTCCAGTAATCCGCTGCCAACTGATCGGCTGAAGGCATGACAAATCCTTCAGCATACCTGGCCCGCAACTTGAGAGTTTCTGTTGCCAGCCAGGCCAGGCCAAGTGACGGGGTAAGATGGTTGTCCTTCTCATTCCGACCGGCTGGTTTAACAACCTCAACATCATACCAGTCGTAACGAAGACCAGCTGTCAAAATGAGGCGATCAGCCAGCATGGTCCCTTTGCCCAGGAGAAACAACGCCGGGTTGGTGTATTCTGTTTCTTCCGGAGTCCAGGTATTCTCGACTGTATATTTGACCCAGTCAAAACCACCGACAAGAGTCACCATTCCAAAGTTACCACTCATCTGGGCCTGCGCACCCTGCTGATCGGTTTTGTTGGTGGCAGTCTCTCCCAAATCCCAGCCATCCGGGTTGGAAGCAACCGGATAGGTCCACTTGTTTTCGTCTTTACCAAAAAAATAGCGCGCCATCCATTGATACTGCCCGGAACCATCACGGCCGTCATAGCGTATATCCAGGGAATAGTTATCCTTGTCCGTATAATCATCTGTATCGACTGCGTTGAAATATCCCGGGTTGCCGTCCTGATCCACATTGAATCCGGTAAATATCATTCCAAGGCGGTTACCTGTACTCAACGAATAGCCCCCATTGAGGCTGACACCTGTTTTGGAATCAAACCCAGTGTTTTCATAGGTCTCGCCGCCGCCGGTTTCATAATCTCCAATGGTCTGACCGGTGATGGTGCCGGCAAAATCGAAACCGTTCCAGAGAAAAGTTGCGCCGATGGTGCCTTCGTACTCGTCAAAACTGCCGGCTCCGCCTTCAACCATTACTGAATTACGGTTACCTCTGCGGGTAATGATATTCACTACGCCGCCTACTCCACCTGAACCATATTGGACTGCTCCGGGACCACGGATGATTTCAATACGCTCAACATTTTTAGTCAGGATTTTTGCCATATTCCCGGTGCCGGCCCGGCGACCGTCCAGTAAAACCAGAACGTGTCCCTGCAGGTCATTGCCATGGGTTTCGGTACGGAAGCCTCTAATGGCGATGGATGTCAACGTCCCCGGATATTTCTGGATATGACTCAAGCCCAGTTCGGCGAACAGGTCGCCCACATTCCGGGCTGCTGCCTGATCCAGCTCCTCACGAGTTATGACCGAAACGTTGGCGGTCACATCCTTTTTTGATTGTTCGATCCGGCCGGCAGTCACAATAACCTCGTTAAGCGTCCTGACCTCGGCGGCCCACGAAGGACAACTTGAGGCTGCCCAGACAGCCGACAGGGCCAATGCACCAAGACCAAACTTTTTTCGCAGCATATTTTCCTCCCCAATCAGTTTCCGGCCCGGAAATAAAAAACCCCGGACCGACAATTATCGATCCGGGGTCCCTGATTTTCCCACAGATACGTTTACAGCTTCTCAGTTCCACGGAGAGCTATCCACATTTTCCCAGGCAGGTCTTCTGACTTTTGGATCATTCTACTGGCTGAGCCTTCCCGTTTCCAGAAGAAACAGTGACATCAAACAGCTTTCGTCCCCAATCACAGCGGCGGGCCCGTCTCCGAATTCCACGGAGTTCCCTTTTCATCCGTCTACACGGAACCTGAAAAATTCAATGAAAAATTATTTACAGAATATAACTCCTCCCGTCAATGGATTAATCCTGTCAAACCTGACCCGGCATGACCTTAATCTCTTTACAAAACTATTCGATCAATTGCCTGAAAACGGGCCGAACCTGTAGCCGGCAGTCAGGTATATGGCCGTCTGACTGCTCTCCATTTCTGCCTGTATCGTATGATCATAGTACCCGAAAAATGATGAGCCCTGTTCTCCATCAACATCGATTGAGGTATGAGATACACCGGCTGTCATGAACCAGTGCTGGGTAAAATCATACATGGCATCAGCCGCAACCATAAAGGCATATCCATCATAACTCCCTCTATTCTCTTTGTAGCGCAGCAGATGCTGGTCCCTGTCCTCGGCATCAACCCAGGGGGCATAGGCAAAACGGCCGTTGATTCTGAAATTAGGATTCAAATCCAGCTGCCCGATCAAAAGCAGATAAGGCATTTTGTAATTCACTTCGTAGAGAATTGATAACGCTCCGTCGCCTACATAATCAAAGTCTGGATATCCGGAAGGAGACCACTGCCGAATAACAGCAGTATCCCATTCAAAATCCTGGTACATATATCCTGCACCGGCAGCAAGCCACCCTTTTTCACCGCAGAATACTTTATATGCAAGATCGACATCAAGGACAAGCCCGTCAAACCGGGTTACTTCACTGTCAGAATAGATGTCAAGCTGGCCGGGGTTTGACTCCGTTATCCAGTCCCGATCCTCCATGTAATCATCAGGTTCCGTGAGGTTCTTTTTGAACACCACGTCAAAAAGGAGCCTGTCTTTAATAACCGTGTTCAGCTTGATGACACCAAAAACCGCATCGAGAGGGAACTTCAATTCACTTATAGGAAAGTGTCCCGCATATACATTGCCAAATGAATCTGTAGCCGGAAAGCCTATCTGGTAGGTATTGTCACCTGACCATGATTCCACCCCGGCATGAAGCCAGGCCTTGGGCTCACCCTGGACCTGCTGCACAGGCTGAATGGATATGGTTGTCTCGTCCGATTTCACTGCAGTCCCTGCCATCACCGGTGTCACCATGAATACTGCACTCACCAGGGAAAGCACACTCTTGTTCATTACTTTCATTTCTTATCTCCCTCAAATGTAGATACGTGCCGAACAGATCCTGAAATCCTGTTATGAACACTGCGCCTGAACTTCAGGTTGTTTTGTTTTCATCAGCAATAACATGTACCTATTGTATCGCCTTACAGAAAAAATACAAGGGCGCATTTCATTTATGAAATCCAGCGCTGTAAACTGTTCAATGGCCCTAATATAATTACAGGGGTTTATTCGCTTCCATGTGCAGAACCAGGTCCAGCATCCGGTTTGAATAACCCCATTCATTATCATACCAGGACATTACCTTGACTGTTTTACCAACCACCCTGGTACAAATACCGTCAACTATTGAAGAATGCGGATCTCCCTGGAAATCTATTGAAACCAGCGGTTCTTCAGTATAGCCAAGGTAGCGGTTTGCTGCTTCGCTGAGGGCTTTGTTAACCTGCGGTACAGTTGTCTCCTGCTCCACCTCCATAACCGCATCAACCATTGATACATTCGGGGTCGGAACCCGGACGGCCAACCCGTCAAATTTATTCTTGAGTTCCGGAATAACCAGAGAAACAGCCGCGGCTGCACCTGTTTTAGTCGGGATCATTGACATGGCAGCCGCCCGTGCCCTTCTTAAATCATTATGTGGAAAATCAAGGAGCCGCTGATCACCTGTATAGGCGTGTATCGTCGTCATCAGACCGCGCTTGATACCGAAATTATTCAGGATAATCTGGGCAAAGGGAGCCAGGCAGTTGGTTGTGCAGGAGGCGTTGGAGACGACATGGTGCCGGGTTGGATCATATTCATCCTCATTTACTCCCATGACAATGGTTTTAACATCACCCTTGGCCGGAGCGGATATAATGACTTTCGCTGCTCCAGCGTCGATATGGGCCTGGGCAGAATCTCCGTCACGAAAAATACCGGTACATTCCAGAACATACTCCGCTCCCGTTTCCGACCAGGGTATATCATGGGGCTGTCGATGCCCGCTTACAGGAATAATTTTTCCGTTAACGGCAATTCCGTCATCTTCGACCTGTACATCTGCATCATAGGTCCCCATAATGGAATCATACTTCAGCAGGTGGGACATCGTATTGACATCAGTCAGGTCGTTAATCCCTACAACTTCAATATCTCTGAATACCGGATCCTTACTGATCGCTCTGAAGATATTTCTGCCGATCCTGCCAAACCCGTTAATTCCAATTTTTATTGACATTTTTTCCCCCTTGTTAATTACGCCACTGATTACACCACACCAAGTAACTCTTTATTTTCGCTGACAATCTGCTGCAGCTGAACCATTCTGGTTATCGCTTCATCGCATGTCGGATTCGCCGCCAACGCTCTTTTGTATACTTTCAATGCCTGTGGAAACCACTGACCGTTCAGATAACTTCTTCCGGCAAGGCAAAAACCTTCGGCTTCATCACCGTAATACATGTCCCTGAAAATATCCTCCAGTTGTTCCCCCCAAAGCCTGCTTACAAGTTTCTCGCGTTCGATCAGTAAACGGACAACCAGCATATTTCCTGCCATCTGGGGCATCATGACCCGCAGCATATAACAGGCATGATTGAATAAAAAGGCTACCTGTTCCATTTGCCTGACCACATCTGCGGCGGCTCTTTTTATCATTCCCTGGACATCAATCATACTCTCGAGCTTGGGGACAGATGAATGAATACTCATGGGGCTTACCGGTATATCAATTGACTGTTCCTTCATTTTACATACAGCGGGTCCATACCTGTTAAGGAGATACATATTTTCCTTAAGCTTCATTGCCTCATGAAAAATAGAACCAATCAACCAGTCGACCAGGCTGCCGCCACCATCTTGTTCCTGCTTGTCCTCCGGCCATACCAGGTGACAGAGGTCCTTGAGTCGCCACAATGGACCTTTGTTGTTTTCCGAACCGACCATCAGGGTCATGAGGTCCCATGTCTCTGCCCACTTGTCACCTGGTTCATTGTCGAAAAAATCAGAACAGCCTCCCTGATAAGGATTCCGGCATTCTGCATAAATTTCGTAAATATCCTGAAAGGAACTGTGCAGTAAAAAAAACTCTTCAATGGCCTTGCGGACAAAAAAGTCCCTCCTTTTCTCAAACCATTTGTTAGGCAGGACAGCTGTGTTGTCTTTTTTTATCAATGGTCCTGCTCCGTCGAATCAAAAGAACACGCCATCTGGATTGCCCTGCTATAGAGATCAAGGTATTGCCGCATAACTTTCTTCCAGGTATGCTTTTTATGAATAAGCTGTACAGCCTGTTTTTGGATTTGCTTGATTTTTTCCGGTTCGGCCCTGAATATGTCCAAGGCCTTCTGCACGGTCTCCGTGAGTGTATCTGCACTGTGTTTCGTGTACGAAAAGCCTGTGTGTCCGTCAATAACCTTGACCAGGCCGCCGACCCGATGCACTATCGGTACATTCCCGAAAAGCTGTGCAATATAATCTGTCAAACCGCATGGTTCAAATAGAGAAGGAATAAGGAAAAAGTCACCGGCAGCATAAATTTTCAAGGCAAGGTCCTGGTCATACCCCCGCAGAAAACAGACTTGACCGTTAAAATTTTCATTTTCAGCAATTGCAGTCATGCTGGTCTCAATCTCGGGATCTCCACTGCCGAGAACAAGCATCTGAAACTCCCTGTCCTTATCAAGCAATGCGGCACAGGAGTCCGCCATCAGGTCCACACCCTTCTGATATGTCAACCGCCCGATAAAAGTAACAAGCGGCTGGTCTGGCCGGATAGCCAATCGGCCGAACTGTTCGACCCGGGCACGCTTTCTCCTGCTGTTCAAAGAGCTGAGAAGTTTTTCCTTACACGTTCGCTTACCTTTCAGTTGGCCTCTCCTCACATCGAATGCGGCAGGTAAACCGATCTGTTTTGGCTTTGCGGGGTCAAAATCCTCCGGATTAATACCATTGGTTATTCCGGTCAGCTTCACGCCATTTTTGATGAGGGCATGTCCGAGCCATCCGGTACGGCTGTCTTCAGGTGTCCCCTGGAGTTCAAGGGCATACTTCTCACTTACGGTATTCATAAGTGCATAATTTGAAGCAGCAATGAACGGGTCAAAGGCCCTGTCCAGTAGAGACGCACTAATTACCCGGTCAGGCAGGCCGGTGACGGCCTGGGCAAAATGCAGGTCCTCAACTTCCTGATGATAGCCGGTTCCGGCATTATGAATTGTTACCACGGTACCGGTATAGCGGAAATAGTGACGATATCCTTCTATCTCCCTGAGCATAGCGGGTATGACTGCTGAATGACCATCCTGACAATGAATGACATCAGGCTTTTCTCCGATAACAGTCATTAGGGCAAGGGCTGCCTTCTGCAGCAGTATGTTCATGGCAAAATAATCATAGTGACCTGATCCCTGTCTCTGCCACGAACGCTGACTCTCTTCTTCTGCAGTATAGGTATATACACCGAGTTTTTCAGCAAACCTGTCCGCTTCTACCAGAAAAATACTCACTCCACTTTTTTCACGATGCCAGATCGACACTGTTTCCCGGCGGTTTTCACCGGGATAGTTCATGTCAATATCGAGATAATCATAGCAGTAGCCGGCCGCAGAAGGAACGTTTCGGGGTGACGGCAGATTGAATGGACTGAAACCATCTGATTTCGGGTTCATGAACCCGTACCTGGGAAGTACAACCCTGACCTGGCTTTTGCCATGCTCAACAAGAGCCTCTGACAGCTGCCGACAGACATCCTTAACCCCTCCTGCCCCGGCAAGCCCATCATATTCACGGGTAATCATCCATATGGAATTTACCTCGGATTTACTCACAGTCATCTTGCGCTTTTTTCCTCAAAGTTTTTGCAGCTTCTTCTAAAACCAGCTGACGCAGGAGATGATCCGCCAGGGTCAGCCGTACCATTGCCTCGCATACCGGGACGATTCGAGGTATCGCCGAAATATCGTGACGGCCCCCGACCTTGATGGAGACAGGTTCGTTGTTAAGATTAATGGTCTGCTGCTCCTTGAAAATGGACGGTATGGGCTTGACTGCTGCCCGCACGATAATATGGTCCCCGTTGGATATTCCGGCAAGAATGCCCCCGGCGTTGTTGCCAAGAAAACCTGAAGGGGAAATTGTGTCATTGTTTTCTGAACCAAACATTTCTGCTGCCTGAAAACCGGAACCTATCTCCACTCCCTTTACCGCCCCGATGGACATAAGGGCCCGGGCCAACTCGCCGTCGAGCTTGTCAAAGACAGGCTCACCCAGACCGGCTGGACAGACCGCCCGTATTTCTACCACCCCTCCCAGAGTATCCCCCTGCTGCCGCACTTCATCTATCCGTTGCTCCATTTTTTCAGCAGCCACACTGTCCGGACAAAAAAAACGATTCTCATGTATCAGGGCCAAGTCCCTCTTTGAAGCCTTGACTCCGCCAAGAGCTACCGTGTACCCCGTTACTTCCATGTTGTAAGCTTTGAGGAGTTGGCTGGCTACAGCACCGGCTGCCACCCTGCCGGCTGTTTCGCGAGCCGACGCTCTTCCTCCCCCCCGGTGATCACGAATACCGTATTTGGTCTGATATGTAATATCCCCATGTCCTGGCCGGAAAACATCTTTGAGGTGATCATAGGACTTTGACTGTGCATCCTTGTTGAAAATCACCAGTGAAATGGGTGTCCCGGTTGTCAGTTCGCATTCGCCGCCCTCAGGACGGAATGTTCCTGACAGGATTTCAACCTTATCCGGTTCCTTCCTGGGACTTTCCCCTTTTCCCTTTCCAGGCCGCCGCTTATCAAGTTCCTGTTGAATTATTTCCGGTGTCAGCTGAATGCCCGGCGGACAGCCGTCAATGACAGCTCCTATAGCCGTTCCATGGGATTCACCCCAGGTTGTCACCTTAAACAACCTGCCAAATGTATTTCCTGCCATATCTTTTCCTTAACCGGGAAATCCCGCAGAGATTTCCCTCTCAATCATCGTTACTATTTCTTCCGGCGTCAGTGCTGTTGTGTCTAGACTCATATCAGACCCCTCCAGATAGAGGGGACTGCGTGACGCCAGTATTTCCTCAACTTCATTCTTGTTTCCATCACCCGTCAACGGGGGGCGCTGAGCAGCATTTGCCTCATCCTGTTTCATTCGATAACGAATGGTTGCTATATCCGCCTGCAGCCAGACAACCAGGCTGTTTCTTCTCAAACGGTTCCATTCATCGGGATGCAGGACAGCCCCTCCCCCGGTGGAAATGACCGCATGAGTGACACCGGCCAGTTTCGCGAGAAGCTCCTGTTCCCTCTGCCGGAAGGCAGCCCAGCCTTCCCTGTCGACATACTCAGCCACACTGCACTCCAATCCAACACACAACCGGGTATCTGTATCAATGAAATCGAGCCCGAGACGCTCTGCCAGCTTGCTTCCGACAGCGGACTTGCCCGTTGCTCTGAAACCTGTCAGAATTATCCGTTCGAGAGGGTTAGGCCGTTGAAAAAGATGCGCTGTTTTTTTTTCTTGTGGTGTTAACATAAAGGAAACCTGCTCTTTTGTTCAAGAGCAAAGCGTTCAGGTTACTTTTTTCTTTTTTTTCACTGTGATATACTTATTGTAATCTGTATATATATGCAAAGCAAAGAAGAAAGAATATACGTCTGCACGGGATATGGAATATAGGGATTATTATAAAATACTAGGCGTCAAGAGAGATGCCTCACAGGATGAAATCAAACGGGCATACCGCAGTCTTGCCCGCAAGTACCATCCCGATGTCAACAAGGATACTGATGCTGAAGCGAAATTCAAGGATGTCGGTGAGGCATATGAGGTACTGAAAGACCCTGAAAAACGAACCGCTTATGACAAGTTCGGGTCCGACTGGAAGGCGGGCCAGGATTTTAAACCGCCACCCAACTGGGATGCCGGATTTGAATTTTCCGGTCAAGGCTTCGCCGGATCAGAACAAGGCGGGTTCAGTGACTTTTTTGAGGAACTTTTCGGGCACGGCCAATTTAGAGGATTTTCAGGAGCAGGACAACGGACTTCCAGCTTCCGAATGCAGGGTGAAAACCAGTATGCCAAAATTGTCATCCGCCTCGAGGATGCCTATCACGGTTCCAAACAGACTATAACCCTGTCACGGGCCAAAGTGGATGAAAGCGGGCATGTAAGGACGGAACCTCATACCCTTCATGTTACCATTCCCAAGGGTATAACCGAGGGACAGCGGATCAGGCTTGAGGGCCAGGGCAGCCCAGGATTCGGCGGTGGCCCCAACGGGGATCTTTTCCTTGAGATTGCCTTTGAAAGGCATCATCTTTTCCACGCAGAAGGGCGAAATATACATCATACCCTTGCTATTACGCCGTGGGAGGCGGCGCTCGGTGCGGCAGTGACCGTCCCGACCCTGGGAGGCAATGTTGAGATAAAAATACCGCCTGGCTCACAGGGAGGTCGTAAACTGAGACTGAACGGTCGCGGTTTGTGCAGTAAAAGCAAGAGCGGGGACCAGTATAATACACTTCGCATTGTTGTTCCCGAACCGCAAAGCGAAGAGCAGAAGAAACTCTACCGGGAAATGGCTCAACTGATGCCGACAAACCCCAGAATATAAGTGGGGGCAGGAACTATGACCGAAAAAATCACCTACCTGACCGGATTTGTGATCGATGAGGAAATGGAGTGCAGCCTGAGGGACCTTTGCAGAATATGTAATATCCAGACAGAAATTGTACAAGATATGATCGATGAAGGTTTAATAAGCCCGACGGGTTCAGAACCTGTGGAATGGCGATTCAGTGCAGTGGAAATCCGCCGCATTCAGGTCTCAATCAGGCTGCAGCGAGACCTCCGTGTCAACCTGCCCGGCTGCGCCCTGGTATTGGATCTCATGGAAGAGCTTGAAGAGCTCAGGCGGCTGACCCATATCCGTTAACTCAGATCCCTTAAGCAGAATTTATTTCCCGCGGCTGAGAACACCCAACACTCAATTAATTTCACGGGACAAACATCCAGTTTCTTCACGTATTTTTTTACAGGAGGCATGGTCAGCGGATGAATTTTGACATTGTGAACATAAACAATCCCCTTACCATCGCAGTTATTATTCTCTGCGTAAGCCTGACCCTGTTTCTCTGCTGGACCACAATTGCCCTGCTGAGGGAACGAAGGTATAATCTTCTTCTTTCATTTCGTGAGGAACACCATACCTCTGATGTTGTTGCTCTCAAGGAGACAATAGAGCGTCTCCGCAATGAACGTAGCAGTCTTTTTGCCGAGAATCGTGATCTGTCCTCCAGGGTATCCGCCCAGCAAACTGCCTTGGCCGAATCTGAAAAACAGGCCGATGCCCAGCTCTCACTGCTGACCTCCACCCGTGACCAGATGGAAAAGGACTTCCGGATCATGGCAGAAAAAATCCTTGCCGAGAAAAGCAGCACCATCAGCGCCACCCATCAGCTCGAACTGAACAACCTGTTACAGCCTGTCCGGGAACAGCTTGGTGAATTCAGGAAAAAGGTAGAGGATGTTCATGCCGAAGAATCGAAGGACCGTATCATTCTGGTCAAGGAGATCGAACACCTGAAAAAATTAAACCTGCAGATCAGTGAAGACGCAGTCCATCTTACTTCGGCCCTCAAAGGCCAGAGCAAAGTTCAGGGCCTCTGGGGCGAAATGATTCTGGAGCGGCTCCTTGAAGATTCAGGACTGAAAAAAGGACATGAATATCAAACGCAGGTCGCCCTCAAAGACAGTAACGGCCATTCCAAATTTCCGGATGTGCTTATCCGTCTGCCGCAGGACAGGGTCATCATCGTAGACGCCAAGGTATCTCTCAACGCATTTGAAATGGCAAGCAGGGCTGAACATCCTCAGCAGGAGCTGAAATATATAAAAAAGCATCTCGACTCGCTCAAAAAGCATATTGCCGGTCTTGCGGAAAAAGAATACCACCTCCTGGAAAATATCCAAACCCCTGATTTCGTGCTGCTTTTTGTTCCCACGGAAGGAGCTTTTCAAACTGCTGTCACGCATGATCCTGACTTGATAACCATGGCCATGCAGAAAAAAATAATCCTCGCCAGCCCATCCACCCTGATTGCCATCCTCAAAATAATTCATCATATGTGGCGCCAGGAAGAGCAAACCCGCAACAGTTTAGCTATTGCCAAACAGGCCGGGAATCTTTATGGTAAATTTATAGGTTTTGTCGAGGCCTTTGAAGAAATAGGGGCCCGGCTCGACCAGAGCCGGGATGCCTGGGAGACAGCAAGAAACCGTTTGTCCCAAGGGCGCGGCAACCTGATCAGCAGGGCGGAAAAAATGAGATCTCTGGGTGTGCAAAGCAGCAAAACACTACCCCGGTCATTATCTGCAGACCAGGAAAAACTCTACGATCCGGAAACGTATACTCCGCACTGACATCAAGGAACCAACCCTTACAACTGGAGGAGAAAATGAAAAATTTGACCTTAATTCTTGTAGTAGTCATCAGCCTTTTTCTGGCGTCCTGCGCCGATATGAACAAAGCCCAGAAAGGGGCCGTAGGTGGTGCTGCCGGAGGGGCCCTGATTGGCCAGATTATAGGCCACAACACAGAGGCAACATTAATCGGGATGGCTGTTGGAACCATGCTCGGCTACATTGTCGGCAACGAAATGGACAAGTACGACCGGGAACAGCTCAACCATGTGTACGAAAGAGGAGTTTCAAACAGCCCGTCGTCCTGGGTCAACCCTGATAGCGGCAACAGGTATCAGGTGACACCTCAACCTGCCACGAAAACCGGCAATAAAGTCTGCCGTAAAGCTGAGATCCAGACTGTTATAGACGGCAAACAGGAAACTACCTATGCGACTGCCTGCCGTGATGAATATGGTCAGTGGCAGATTCAACAATAAAATGGGAATGACATCGGGAAAATTTTCGGTTTCCACCTCCAGTCACATGGAGTTTGCGGATATCACCGCGCAGGTACAGAAAGCCGTTGCCGACAGTGGTGTCGGTGACGGCGTCTGTTATGTGTACAATCCGCATACGACTGCCGGCCTGACTATCAACGAAGGGGCTGACCCGGCCGTGCAGAGTGATCTGATCGGTGTTTTCCGCCAGATCGTGCCGAAGGATTATCCTTATCGTCATATGGAAGGCAATTCACCATCTCATATGATGGCAACCCTTACGGGCAGTAGCGTCTCTGTATTCATTGAATCAGGTCGTTTGGTACTAGGTACCTGGCAGCGAATTTTCTTCTGTGAATTTGACGGCCCCAGGAACCGCAAGGTGCGGTGGAAAATCATCGAAGGCTAGTCATGGGAACCGATCATAATACAGAGACCCACAATATAATTTTTGGTTTGAACAGAAAAGAAGACGAGCGTTCCCTTGTTTCATTTCTCGAACATTTCTGTGAGAAACGGCTTACTACCATTCTCATTCCCCGCATGACCGATGATGAAATTACAGAAACTGTACACTTCCTTACCGGTATCATGCGAAATCACCTGAGTAAAAAGGAATATCACGCCCTTTTTCTCGGTGAACATGATCACCCGCATTGAAACCTCTTTTCCAGCCTGCAAAAAATGCACTCTATTATAAACCTGCGTGATTTCATCAACATTCTCCAGCGAGAGAACGAACTGCTCACCATAGAAACCCAGGTCGATCCTTACCTTGAGATTGCAGAGATCCATCGCCGGGTCATCCAGAAAGAGGGACCGGCACTGCTTTTTACCAATGTAAAAAACTCCTCCTTCCCGGTAGTGACGAACCTTTTCGGCACCAAACGCCGCCTTGAACTGGCCTTTGGCAACCGCCCTCTCGACTTTGTTCGCAACCTGGTTGATCTTATTGAAAAATTAATGCCGCCTTCCCTTGATACCTTGTGGCAGGCACGGCCTCTCATTTCCCAATCATTAAAAATCGGCCTGAAAAATACTCGACAGGCGCCGATTCTTGATTGTATGCAGAAACCGGCCAGGCTTTCAGAGCTGCCTATGCTGACATCCTGGCATTCTGACGGCGGCGCTTTTGTTACCCTGCCCCTTGTGTACACCGAACACCCTGAGGGTAAGGGACACAATCTCGGTATGTACCGGATCCAGCGCTACGATGACCAGACAACTGGTATCCACTGGCAGATCCATAAAGGAGGCGGCTACCACTTTTTTCAGGCGGAAAAACTGGGGCAGGATCTGCCATTGACTTTGTTCATCGGGGGTCCGCCGGCACTCATGCTGGCAGCCATTGCCCCGCTGCCCGAAGATATACCGGAACTGATGCTGGCTTCTCTCCTGCAGGGTAAAAAACTGGCAATGGCAAAAGATCCGTTGGAAGGGCATCGACTTGTTGCAGAGGCAGAGTTTGCGGTTAAGGGAATTGTCCCTCCTGTTGTGCGACGCCCCGAAGGACCTTTTGGTGACCACTACGGTTACAATTCCCTGCAGCATGATTATCCGGTATTTCAGACCACCCATCTTTATCACAGGAAAGACGCCATTTATCCCGCCACCGTTGTCGGCCGCCCGCGGCAGGAAGATTTTTTCATTGGTGATTTCCTCCAGGACCTCCTCTCCCCTCTTTTCCCCATGGTCATGAAGGGGGTGCGGCAGCTGAAAACATTTGGCGAGACCGGATTTCACTGCCTGGCAGCAGCAAGGGTTGCCGACCGTTATCCACGTGAAGCATTTGCCTCCGGCCTGCGTATTCTTGGTGAGGGCCAACTTTCACTGACAAAATTTCTTATCGTCACCGATGGGGATATTGATGTAGAAGACTTTCCCCGGTTGTGGGTCCATGTCCTGGAGCGTATCCAATGGGAATCAGACCTTTTTATTTTTGCCAATGTCTCACAGGATACCCTTGATTACACAGGACCGTCAGTCAATAAAGGTTCCAAGGCTATGATGATGGGGCTGGGCAAAAATAAAAGGCGTGACCTTCCTGGCGAGTTTACAGGGACACTGCCGAAAAGTTGCGGCAAGCCGGTTGTATTTCTTCCGGGAACACTCGTTATCCAGGGCAGCACATACACCGATGTACCGGAGCTTGCCAAAGAAATTGCCTGCTGGCCTGATCTTGCCGAGTGGCCGACGATTCTGCTGGTTGATTCTTCTGCTGATGCTACATCTTCTCTCCAGGAATTTCTCTGGACCTTCTTCACCCGTTTTGAACCGGCAGCTGACATTCACGGGGCTGGCCAGACTGTCCGCCGCTTTCACGTCGGGCTTACGCCACCCATCGTTTTCGATTGCAGAATGAAACCGTGGTATACTGATGTTCTTGAAGTTGACCCTGAAACAAAAAAACTTGTCGATGGTAAAATTGCTGACATGGTTCCTGACAAGTGGCGTTAAAAGAAGAGTGATCACCTATTACACACCCGAACCGACCAGGTAACATGGCGGAACGACTCCAAAAACTCCTGGCGCAGGCAGGGATCGCATCACGCCGTAAGGCCGAAGAATTCATTCGGGAAGGAAGAGTTGCGGTTGACGGTAAGGTTGTCACCGAGTTGGGATTGAAAATAGATCCTGAGCAATCAGTCATAACCTTTGACGGTGTCCCGGTCACTTTCGAGGAAAAAATCTATCTGCTCCTCTACAAACCTGCCGGTTATGTCACCACCCTGTCCGATACCCATGGCAGACCAATCGTCATTGACCTGCTGCAGAATATCAGCCAACGGGTTTTCCCGGTTGGCAGGCTTGACTTTGATACTGAAGGGGCTCTTATCCTGACCAACGACGGAAGACTCAGCCAGTACATCCAGCACCCCCGCTATGAAGTAAACAAAACGTATGAGGCCACAGTGACCGGGATTCCTTCAGGGAAAAAAATCCGGCAGCTTGAAAGAGGTATTATCCTTGATGGGCACAAGACCTGGCCTGCTAAAATACGGATTCTTAAACATAAAAAGGATACTACAGTTCTTGAGCTGATCATCCACGAGGGGAAAAAACGACAGGTCAGAAAAATGCTGGCAGCCGTTGGCCATCCTGTTAAAAAATTGAAAAGAACAGCTTACGGCAACCTGCAATTGGAGAATCTGCAACAAGGGAAATACCGTTTTCTTTCCCAAAAAGACCTGAAAAAAATATTTTCCGGAAAAATCCCCTTTACTTTCAGTAAAATACCTGATTAAATTTCAATAGTTATCCAAGGGTGACCGATGAGGATAACAGTTGCCTGAGATATGAATTTACGATCCAGACAGCTCATAACATGAAGTTTTATTAGCTCCACGAAGGAGAGTACCATGAACAAATCCGAACTGATTGAAGCATTGGCAGAAAAAACGAATATGCCAATACGCGAGGCAGGTTCTATCACCAATGCTCTTATTGACACCATGAGTGAAGCCCTGGCTAAAGGCGAATCCATAGAAATACGGGGATTTGGAAGCTTCGTGGTTAAAGAATACGGATCGTACACCGGCCGCAATCCGAAAACCGGTGAAAAGATAAAGGTAACCCCTAAAAAACTTCCCTTTTTCAAAGTAGGTAAAGACTTGCGGGAGCAGGTCAACACCCCTAAGCGCAAAAAGAAGAAAGCCGCAAAAAAATAAAATTATACATCCGCCTCGCCGGCGTTTAAAAGCTCTCCAACCAGGTCATAGGTATGGGCCTCTGTCACCCGTACCTCGGCTATTGCACCGGCGTCAGCTGTTCCAGCAGTAATATATACACAGCCGTCTATTTCAGGGGCCTGAAAGCGGGTTCTCCCCTCGAGAAGCAGATCACTCTCCCTGCTGATACCTTCAACTAACACAGGTTCGACACGACCTATATAACGCTGCTGCTTGTTTTTGCTTATTTCTGACTGTACTTCCATAACCCTGTTATAGCGCTGTTGCATTACCTCTTCGTCAATCTTCCCGGAAAAACTGAATGCCGCGCAGCCGTCTTCATCCTCATAGCGAAAGATGCCGATATGATCAAGCTGCCATTTTGAGAGATACTGTATCATTGTATCGATATCAGACTCCGTCTCTCCTGGAAAGCCGACCATAAGTGTTGTGCGGATAGCACATTCCGGAAGATGACCCCTGATCCGGTCCAGCAGTTTTTCCAGGTCCGCAGAACTGTACCTTCTGTTCATCTTACGGAGAATCCTGTCACTGATATGCTGAAAAGGAATGTCGAGATATGGCAGAATGCGGGGTTCAGCCGCCATCAGTTCCAGCAGACCATCACTGATACCTGTCGGGTAGAGATACAGGAGGCGAAGCCAGGGGATGCCGGTTTCAGCTGCCAGACGCTTTAGCAGCCCGACCAGATCAGTATCATCCGCCAGGTCTACTCCATAGGCCGTCAGATCCTGGGCAATAAGGGTAAGTTCCTGTACACCTTGCTTTTGCAGGTTCCGGGCTTCCACTGCCAAATCATCAATCGTCCTGCTGCGGAGGTTGCCGCGAATGGAAGGGATCATGCAATAGGAACAGCGATTGTTGCAGCCCTCGGTAACTTTCAGGTATGACCTGAAGGAAGGAGTTGACAGGCGACGGGCTGAAGTGCTGTCCATGACAAAACCAGCCGGCCGCAAATCTATCAGGGATTCCTTGCTATGTCCGGCTTGCCTGACAAGGAGGTCAATTTCCTGAAATCCATCCGTCCCGGTAAACAGGTCGACTTCCGGCAACTCTTTTTTCAGATCAGCCCCGTAGCGTTGAACAAGGCAGCCGGTTACAACGAGCAGCTTGTCGGGATCATCCTGTTTAAATTCGGCCAGGCGGAGGATCTCGTCAACAGCCTCCTCCACAGCCGGCCCGATAAAGCCACAGGTATTCACCAGCAGGAGATCAGCTTCCGCCGGATTTTCTACGACTGTGTAGCCATCATGCTCCAGCCTGCCAAGCATGACTTCCGAGTCAACAAGATTTTTGGGACACCCCAGACTGACGAGATGAAGTGTTTTCACAATAAATTATGTTACCCTTATATGATTTTGCAGATTCGTCACCGTGACTCGATAACCTCAATAACTAACCGACACAATATACATCATATTACCTTAAACAAAAAAAAAGGGCTGCAGCACTGCTACAGCCCTCCATGAAATAAAATCCAGCTCTGTATTACAGAACAGCGGTAACACCACCACTCTTGATCAACAGAATAAAAGCGATAACCAGACCATAAATCGCGATTGACTCAACCAGAGCCATACCAAGAATCATGGTAGTGGTGATGGCACCTTTGGCTTCAGGGTTGCGAGCAACACCTGAACAGGCTCCATTGAGGCCGTGCCCCATACCGATACCGGCGCCAAGTCCGGCAAAACCTACTGCATGCGCAGCACCAAGGCAAACAAGTGCGAGATGAATTTTGTCCATTGTATTTCCTCCTTAGACAATCAAATAAATATTGGGCCTTCTTCCGTATAACGGATTCAAAACTATAGTTTAATGCGCCTCTTCCATGGCCTGCGCACAATAAAGCACTGCCAGCAGGGTAAAAACAAGGGCCTGGATCACTGAAACCAGGACACCAAAAACTAGAATCGGTAAAGGTGCGAAATATGCGCCTGCCAACATGAACAGAACAGTGAGAAGCGTTTCCTTGGCCATAATGTTGCCAAAAAGACGAAAAGAAAGTGACAACAAACGGGCGCAGTTTGAGATAATTTCAATGATCAGCATAAACGGCATCAACCACTTAACAGGTCCCAAAAAATGCTTTATATAGTTGAAGCCATGGTAGCGCAAGCCGAGTATATGGTGGGTTACCCAGACCATGATGGTCATTCCAAGAGTTATATTAAGGCTTGATGTTGGCGACATGAAACCGGGTATCAACCCAATCAGGTTAGCAACCAGGATATAAAGAAAAAATGTCGCCAGAAAAGGGAAAAGCATGCGGGCACGTTCACGTCCCATATTTTCGGCAAAAAAGTCTTCCAGTCCACCGACGACTATTTCCCAGAAATTCTGGCCCTTGCCCGGGATAATCTCGAGGCGTCCCATGGTCAGTTTTGGAACGATAAACCAGAAGGCCATGACCAGCCAGGTATAGGTCATATACGGTGTGCATAATTGCTCCCATATACCATGTCCCGTTGGAGTGTGCGGGACCGGAAGCCTGAAAAATTCAAGAATGACGTTAATAAACAGAATTGGATGTTCCATATACTATGCCTCTTTAAAACGATGCGCAGAGTACAAATTACTGCCCCTGCTCAATACAACAACTATAACACTTAACATAATGGTCGACAAACCGATGACCAGCCCGACAACATCAATTGCAACACGGGAGACCATCAGGTACAAAATGACAGCCAGCACGGCCAGTCGACCATAAAATTTCAGAAAAAATTTTACTTTTTCGATCTGTTTGACCGCCCGCCAATTCATGCCTGCCTGGCTTAAACTTGTCATAAACAGGTTCATATCGCGTCGGAGCATATAAAAACTGACGCTGGACAACAGACCGCCAATCAACACACTCCTGGCAACAGGCCAGGAAAACATATACCAGCATCCGACGAACAGAACTGCAAGCAGTAACCAGTTGAACTTCTGTATGTATGTGAGCAGTTCAGCACCAGCTTCTGCAGATTTTGCTGCCGGATCTTTCATTTCAATGTTTTTTGTCTTCATCTGAAAATCGTTTTGACAATTGCCAGAGATTCATAAATGCTGCTGCAATGCCAAATCCTAAAAAAATAAACGTCAGATACGGGGCTGTTTTACCGTCAAAAACCTTGTTGTCAAGGTACCATCCTATTCCCAGCCCGATAAAAATGGAGAAGACAAAGGTCATGCCCACATGACTGTAGACACCCAACTGTCTGAATATCTCTTTTTGTGTTTCAGACATTCACTGCACCTGACTTTCCCCAAGGACGTATAAGCGCTTCAGTGGTAGCATGTCAATTCAGCAAACGCAATGATTTTTTTACTAATTCGCCAATTTTTTGAATGACGATTCAGTCATAATCAGTGCCTTTTCCAGCTGTGAACGGTCATGCGCGGCCGAAACAAAAGCCGCTTCAAACTGGGAAGGTGCAAGCCAGAATCCGCCCTCAAGCATCTGACGAAAATGGCGGCCGTACAGATCGGTATCCGACTTCATGGCTGACTCGAAATCCGTTACCGGTGAACCTGTGAAAAAGCATGTCATCATTGAGCCGATCCGGTTGAGCACCGTCGGCACCGATGCATTTCCTCCAACCTTTCTGAGCCCTTCCGCAAACCAGTTGCTTTTCTCTTCCAGTTCATCATAAAAACCCGGTTTGCGAAGTTCCTTGACCAGGGCCAGCCCGGCAGCCATGGCCAGAGGATTGCCGGAGAGGGTACCGGCCTGGTAGACGGGCCCGTCCGGAGCTACGGTATTCATTATTTCTGCCTTACCACCATACGCGCCAACGGGAAGTCCGCCGCCAATAATCTTGCCTAGGCAGGTCAGGTCAGGCGTGATGCCGAACCGTTCCTGCGCGCCACCCAGAGCAAGGCGGAATCCGGTAATCACCTCGTCAAAAATCAGAATTATTCCAAGCTCGCTGGTCAACTCGCGGAGTTTTTTCAAAAATGACAGTTCCGGAACAATTACCCCCATATTGCCTGCAACCGGCTCGATTATGACGCAGGCTATGTCAAGCGTTTCGTCCCGCAATGTCTTTTCCAGGGTATCACTGTCATTGTACGGAATGGATACGGTGTTTTTGACGATATCATCCGGAACGCCGGGACTGCCGGGTATTCCAAGTGTAATGACCCCGGAACCGGCCTTGACGAGAAACGAATCGGCATGGCCATGGTAGCACCCGTCAAATTTCACCACGACGTTTCGGCCTGTGTACCCCCGGGCCAGACGGATGGCACTCATGGTAGCTTCTGTACCGGAATTGACAAAACGCACCTTCTCAAGAGACGGAACAGAATCGCATACAAGCTCAGCAAGTTCAACTTCCAGCGGCGTGGGAGCACCGAAACTGGTTCCATCCAGGGCTGTTTCCCGAACGGCCTCAACCAACGCGGGATGAGTGTGTCCAAGAATCATCGGGCCCCATGAACCAACAAAATCTATATACTCATTGCCGTCCACATCGGTGATAATCGCGCCCTGGGCTTTCTTGACAAACAGCGGATCACAGCCCACAGATTTACAGGCGCGAACAGGGCTGTTTACACCACCGGGAATTACCGTCTTTGCCTTGGAGAAAAATTCGGCGGACAGATCTGTTTTCATACAAACACCTCAATTAAATGTTGTTAATGCCTGCTCCGGAAACGTTCTTTTATCACTCTTTCCGGACAGCTCTTTGTTTATTTGAAATTCGAGAGAATATAGCACGCCCTATTTTCATCGTCAAAATGAAATACATTATTTATCTAAACAACAGCGGCTGAGAGAGATTTTTACCTCTTCCCCACCTTTCCCGCTAGTTAATAAATATCCGGGTCCAAAGGGCCCGGCATTAGTGGGCCCTTCAAGGGCCATGATAACTTTCCCATTGGCATTTGGTGAGCACCGCAAAAGCTGCCGGTTAAGGATTTTAAACTGTTTGAGCGTAACAGTGTGGCTTGATCACGCGGTGTCTGAGTTTTTAAAATCCCGGTAGCTTTGAGGAGCACAACGGAGTCCGAAGGACCAATGGCACGGGGGCCTTTTTTGTAGTGGTGTGGCGTAGACCACACGACGCTCGTTTTCTTTGCACCCTGACGGGCATAAAGTTCAGCAAAGAAAATGAACAAAGCACCTTGCCGTCCCATGTGTATTTTTTTCAATACTCCTGACAATAAGCCAGTATCCAATAAAAACCAGAACATGACCATGATCATCTCAGGATTTGGGAATTTTTCCTTGTCACTACACGATCAGCAAGGTAGACTGTTATCTGATTTTAACAGTCATAAAGCGTGACCCAAAAAAACATGATCTCTAATATCATTAATGAGTGATCCAAGGTTGATTTTTTAAGGAGAAACAAACCATGGCAAGTGAAAAAGTAATTCATATCTCAGACGGTGAATTTGACAGCAAGGTTCTGCAGGGCACCCTTCCCTGTCTTGTTGATTTCTGGGCTCCCTGGTGCGGCCCCTGTAAAGCAATCGGCCCGGTCATAGATGAACTCGCTGAAGAATATGACGGAAAAGTCCAGATCGCCAAAATGAATGTCGATGACAACCCCGCAACTCCAGGGAAATACGGTATTCGTGCGATCCCCACCCTGATCCTCTTTAAAGACGGGGAAGTTGTCGACCAGATCACGGGTGCTGTCGGCAAGACTCAACTTTCGGACCTGATCACCAAGGCAGTCTGAAAGCTGACAGGGTATATTCTCTTACTGCCCGACTGAAAAAAAACTCCAGCCCATGCAGCAGGCTGACTACCAGCTTATCATTCTAGGTGGAGGTCCTGCCGGTTTAACCGCCGGCATGTACGCCTCCAGGGCCATGCTAGATGTGCTTCTCATTGAAAAGGGAGCCATCGGCGGACAGGTCCTTATTACTGACTGGATTGATAACTGGCCCGGCGATGTGGATGGTATATCGGGTTTTGATCTTGTGGAGAGAATGTCCGCCCACGCTCTTCGCTTTGGTTTGAAAACAATAACCGCAAACATCACTTCGCTTGACCTTAAAGGCGATATTAAAACCGTTTATCTTGATAACGGTGAAACCCTCTCTGCCCAGGCAGTCATTATCTGCACAGGGGGAAGTCCGGGACGGCTGGGAATTAAAGACGAACTGGAATTAACAGGCAAAGGGGTTTCCTATTGTGCCACCTGTGACGGGCCGTTCTACAAAAACCAGCCCATTGCAGTTGTGGGAGGTGGCAATACAGCAATACAGGAAGCCGTCCATCTCACAAAATTTGCCAGCAAAGTCACGGTAATTCACCGGAGGGAAGAATTGCGGGCCACCCGGGTTGTTCAGGAAAATGCCTTTGCAAATGATAAAATCGATTTTATATTCAATGCAGAGGTAGTTGAGATAAGAGGGGGCGACAACGGAGTGGAGCAATTACTGCTCAAGCATAAGGAGGGCTCCGATTCAATTCTTGACGTAACAGGAATTTTTATACTCATAGGAGTTGTGCCCAATAATGAAATTCTGCCGCTTGATTATCTCGAAACAGATGAGTACGGATTTATTATAACTGATACCGAAATGAAGACAAAACTGCCGGGTGTTTTTGCCGCCGGTGATATCCGCAGTAAAAGTTTCAGACAGATTGTTACTGCTGCAGGTGAAGGCGCAACCGCAGAATTATCAGCAGAACATTACTTAACAAACAGGGAATAACTTTCCTGCTATCTTTTATGCCTTTAAACCACTGTTATTCAGAATTGCGGGACATTCTATGAAACTGTTTCATTTTCGTGATTTTTCACTCGTGCGTCTTATTGTCTTAGCCACTCTCCTCTCTTTTGCGTCCGGTCTCACGGGCTGTGCCACCATGAAAAGATGGTTTGGTTTTGAAGAGGGGACAACCATTCAGCAGTCTTCCTCCAGCCTTGCCATAGAGGCCATGGATGAATTTAACGTAGGTAAATACTACAAGGCGCTTGAAAAATTTGAAGAAATAATGGAGCGTTTTCCCTTCAGCCCTGAAGCGATGCTTGCTGAACTGAAGGCCGCTGATTGTCATTATTTTCAGGAAGAATTTCTGGAAGCCAAAATTCTGTACCAGGAGTTTGAAGAACGGCATCCTACCAACGAGGCAATCCCCTATGTTATGTTCCAGGCCGGCATGTGTGATTTTTCCCGCACCGACCGCATCGACAGGGATATCAGCGGTGCCCGGGATGCCATCCAGTCTTTCGGACGGTTACTAAGGGCTTTCCCCGACTCGCCCTATACAAATGAGGCAAAAGCACGTATCAAAGCTGCCCGGGAATTTCTTGTCAATCATGAGTATTATGTTGCGGTTTTCTATGTCCGGACAGATAGATATGATGAAGCTGCGCACAGGCTCAAGTACCTGTTGGCAATGTATCCCGACTCCACCATCAGCCCGATGGCCCGCAAGATGCTGGAACGAATTGAAGCAGGAGACCCCCCAAAGATAGGGTTTTCGAGATGGCTTCCTGACCTTTCCATGCCGGATTGGACCCTGTTTGGATCTGACCAGCAGGATGACGAACAGGCAAAAAGCCCGGAGAAATAACTACACTGTTGCTTCTTCAGCAATCTCGTCAAAAGAGACTGTCATGGCCCTTACCGGGCAGCCGGTAACACAAAGACCACAACCGGTGCATTTCTCGGGTTCGAAGAGAACAGCCATTTCCGGTCTTTGGATATAGAGAGCACCCACCGGACAAATCCCCGTGCAGGAACCGCATTGGAAACATTTTTCATCATCCCGGCGAATCTTGCCTGACAGACGCTCGACCTTGACCCCCTTATCCTTTAGATATGCCAAAGACTCCTTAACATTTTCACGCAATCCCTTGAGCTCAATGATCATAATACCCTCACGCAAAGGGAGGATGTCTGCCTTCAGGATATTGAATCCAATATCATAGCGTCTAGACAGCTGTGATATGATTGGCTGGTCACATGTTTCCTTGGGGAAGCGTAAAAAATAATTTCGTATATACATGATTCTTTCCTTATTATAAATCAGGTTAAGAACAGTCAAACTGGTATTTACCGTTCAGATTGATTCTCTGTCAAGGTTGTCTCCAGGCTCTGCAGAAGTATATCCACTTTCTGCTCGGTGTTCATCACGATGAGTTCGGCCGGGAGCAGTTCATCCGGCCGTTCAAATGTTTTTTTCTGGTTCAGGTATATCTCCCATCGACCGTCAGAGATCGATTCCGGGTCCTGCGACCGTATTTCCAACCGTCTTTTTACTTCGTCCTCATGACAAATACAATTGATGAATAGAGGGACCACTCCAAGGTCACCTGCCATCTGCCGAACCATGTCACGTTCCTGCCGACGATGGTATGAACCGTCCAGGACAACTCCTGGCCGACCTTCCTGAACATCCCTTCGGGCCAAATCAAGCATAGCCTGATAGGTGCGCCTGGTAAACTCACCGGTGTAAATTCCCTGATCAATTCCATCCGGCCTCCTGCTGGTGGGAGTCAGCCCGGCCAGCTCTTTTCGCACCCGATCCGTATTGTGATACGGCATGTCGTAGCGATCTGCAAAACTGCGAGCAAGGGTTGATTTCCCCGAGGCGACCATCCCGAAGAACACATAGATCCTTTGCATGAGTCATTCACCCGAAGCGTATTTCATTGCCAGCTTGAAATACTTCTCTGCACCGATCGTGCAGGATTTTCGTACCTCTTTATCCACCGCAGGATCATTTGCAGTAAACAATCCTATTTTCCCCCGGACGTAGGCCCGGTAGCACTTGTAAAAATCCAGAACCGTCATCAGGCTGTTATCCTGCGAAGCATCGACGAACCGTTCAATCAGATAGGCCGACAAATCAGTCAGGCCGTGATAATCAAGGTCCATTGCCAGAAAAGCTATATCACTTGCCACATCGCAATAGCGGAACCGCTCATTAAACTCTATACAGTCATAAATATACACCTTGTCAGCCAGGCATATATTGGCAGAGTACAGATCACCATGACAGTCACGGATTTTTCCGTTGCGGATTCGCTGGTCAAACACCTCTTCCCTGGCAAGAAACTGACGCGCATATCCAGATATCGCATCGAACTGATTCCGGGACAGGGCATCACTGCCGATAAACTCCTGTGTCTGGTCAAAATTTTCAAGAACGTTGACTGCCACAGCTTCCGCCTTGCCGAAATGATCTATTTCCTCGCTATTTTCAGCCCGTTCGTAAAAAGGCCCCAGGATGCCTACCAGGGAGTCAATGTGGCTTTTTTCCAGGAGCCCGGAACTGATGATATTCACCATCATTTTCTCTTCCGGCATTCTTGCCATCTTTACTCCATACTCCATTATTTCGCCTTTGCCATCCAGCTGAAACGAACCGTCAGTTGACGTGACGGTGACCAGGTCGAGATAAATTTCCGGGCTGAGCCTGCGGTTCAGCAACAGTTCCTGTTCACAGCAATAGCGCCGTTTGTCTAATGTGGTGAAATCAAGAAATCCGAAATCAACCGGTTTCTTAAATTTATAGACATATTCGCCGGCCAGGATGACATATGATATATGGGTCTGCACAAGTTTGATGTCAGGGGCCCCGTGTTCATAGGCAGAGGGAACAAGAAGAGCCTGAATAAACGGAGGAAGATTGTCACCTGTCATAATTTTCTCCAGGAATAATTCGCAATTTATTATCGTAGGAATAATTTTCGTGCACTGTACCAGAACTGGAGAGTGGCGTAAATGTTTACCAACCGGACAACCCGTGGTACAATCTTGAACCTGAAAAAAAAATGGTTTGAGTAAAAAAACATGCATGAAAAAGAACTGATAAAACTTCTTGAACAGGTCAGGGGCAATTCTCTGTCCATAACTGATGCCGTTCACCAACTTCGCAACTTTCCGTCGGAGTTACTTGAATTCGCCCATCTGGACCATCATCGGCTGCTCCGAACCGGTCTACCAGAAGCGGTATTTGGTGAAAACAAAACTCCGGTGCATCTGATTGAGATTCTTACTGCCATGCTCAAAAGGAAAAATGTTGTACTGGCCACCCGGGTCAATCCTGAAAAAGCTGCAGAAGTGCTGAACAAAGTGGACGGCCTTACATACCATGATACTCCGCAGATGCTGACCGGGAATGATCAATATATTTCTTCAGATTCCGGCCGCGGGACTGTCGTTATTGTTACAGCCGGAACCTCCGACCTTCCAGTTGCCGAAGAAGCCAGAATTTCTCTTGAGTGGTTCGGACACAGGGTCGAGACTGTCTACGATGCCGGGGTGGCAGGATTACACCGAATTCTCTCTCAATCCGAACTGCTGCAGAAAGCGTCAGTCCTGATCGTTGTCGCTGGCATGGAAGGTGCCCTGCCAAGCGTAGTGGCGGGTATGGTCAGCGCCCCTGTTGTTGCGGTACCAACCAGCATCGGCTACGGTTCCGGTGCCGGAGGATTCAGCGCCCTGCTCGGCATGCTCAACAGCTGTGCACCCGGCCTGGCGGTTGTCAATATAGACAACGGCTTCGGCGCAGCATGCATGGCCGCTGCCATTAACAGGAAAGACGACAGAAGCAGCATGCAAGGTACTTAAATTTACAAAAAATTTAGCCTGCCATTGCGGAAATACGACGTTCGTCGTATAGTGTTACGTTTTTACCATACAGACAAAGAAAACTGATAATATGATCCTTATTACAAGAGCATAACGAATGAATACTTCCTTGAAACTGAAAATAGTCCTGCTGGCAGTGCTTGTCGTGTTCTCCGGCATGGCCATCGTTCCCTCTTTTTATGATGACGCACCATCCTGGTGGAAGAAATATTTTGCCCCGGAAGGCTTGAAGCTGGGCCTTGACCTGCAGGGCGGTGTCCACATGGTCCTTCGGGTGGACCTGGATAAAGCTCTGGAGCAATCCCTTGGCATCTCTGCATCACAGCTTAAATTTGCCCTGAGCGAAGAGAATATCACCGTAGTCCAGATTGATTCCGGAGATCCCAACTCTGTTATCTTCACCCTTCCCAACACAGGGGCTTTAGACACTGTCCAAAAGGTAATAGATGATGATTTCACAGAGCTTGACAAAACAGTCAATGCTGAAAAAGGAAGTTTTCCCCGCGTTACCCTCCGCCTGCAGCAGGATGAAATTGATTTTATCCGGAATAATGCCGTTAACCAGTCCCTGGAGATCATCCGTAATCGTATTGACCAGTTCGGTGTTGCTGAACCGGTCATTATCCGCCAGGGAGAAAATGAAATTGTCGTCCAGCTCCCTGGAGTTGAAGATCAGCAACAGGCCCTGGACCTCATCATAATTACTGCCCAGCTTGAATTCAAGATTGTCAATGATGACAGTGGCGTCAACCTGCAGCAGCTGATCAACACCGCTATCAGCAATGGTCAATGGACTTTCAATGACGACCGGCAAAAGCTTAACATGGCCATCCAGGGCCAGATTCCCCAGGACAGTGAAGTCTACTTTGAAAAGGTTGTGGACCCCCAGACCAGGGTGGAGAGCAAGGTGCCAATCCTCCTGCGCAGTCAGGTCCTGATGACCGGAGAAATGGTCAAGGATGCCCAGGTCCGTTTTGACATCGGCAACTTTAATGAGCCGGGAGTAAGCCTTGATCTCACAGGCCCTGGCGGGAAAATTTTTGGCAATATTACCGAGAAAAATGTCGGCAAACGACTGGCCATTGTTCTTGACGAGGTCGTCCGTTCCGCACCGGTCATCCGGGAAAGGATCCTGGGCGGAAAGGCCCAGATCTCAGGAAGTTTCACCCCGGATGAAGCAAGCAACCTGGCCATTGTCCTGCGGGCCGGTGCCCTCCCCGCTCCGATCGAAGTCATCCAGAACCTGACGGTCGGTGCCAGCCTGGGCCAGGATTCAATCGACAAGGGTCTAAAATCAGGACTTTTCGGCGCCCTTATGGTCCTCGTGTTCATGGTCATCTATTACCGGCTCTCAGGTGTCATCGCCGACTTTGCCCTGGCCCTGAACATACTCTTTCTCTTTGTCGGGCTCGCCATGCTCAGCGCGACCCTCACCCTGCCGGGTATTGCCGGTATCATCCTTTCAATAGGTATGGCGGTGGATGCCAATGTCCTTATATTTGAACGGATGCGGGAGGAATTCAACCTGGGCAAATCGGTCAAGTCCGGCGTTGACGGCGGCTATGACAAGGCTTTTTCCAGTATTGTCGATGCCCAGGTCACCACCCTGATAACCGCCCTTGCCCTGTTCATGTTCGGTACCGGGCCCATCAAGGGTTTTGCCGTGACCCTGTCACTTGGTATCATCTTCAACCTGTTCGCAGTACTCTTCTGCTCCCGCCTTGTCTATGAAACCCTGTACACGAAAAAAGCCCTGAAAGAACTCCGCTTCCTCCAGATAGTCAAAAAATCAAATTTCGATTTCATGAAAGTCCGAAACATTACATTCGGTTTGTCAGGCGTGATGGTCCTAATCGGCCTGATCGCCTTTGCCCAGATCCTCAGGGGCGAGGCCAACCTCGGGGTTGACTTCTCCGGCGGCTCCATGCTGCAGTATAAGGCCGAGCAGCCTTTTACCCTTGAAGAAGTCCGTTCAACCCTGAAAAATAACGGTATGGACAACGTCGACCTGCAGAAGGTGACCAACGAAAACAGGCTGATCATCAAGATGAAAAAATCCGAGGAAACAGTCGGCCACCTTGGCAAGGAGATCACAGCAATCCTTGCAAAAGAAAAAGCGGACAAGGGATTTTTCCTGGAAAGCCAGTCAGAAATCGGCTCTTCAATCAGCGCCGTTCTCAGGAACAAGGCAATACAGGCCATTGCCATCTCCCTGCTCGGGGTACTTATATATCTTGCACTGCGGTTTGATTTCAGGTTCGGGGTCGCGGCAGCAACCGCCACCTTCCATGACGTTATAGTTGTGCTTGGCATCTGCTGGTTGTTCAATGTGGAGATAACCCTGCTCATCGTAACGGCCCTGCTGACCCTGGCCGGATACTCCCTGAACGACTCGGTTGTTGTCTTTGACCGGATCCGTGAAAATGCGCAGAAGAAAAAAGAGGATGACCTGTACCCTGTTATCAATCTCAGCATTAACCAGGTGATGGGCAGGACCGTGGTCACTTCAATGACAACGGTCATGGTCCTGGTATCACTTTTCTTTTTCGGCGGATCGGCAATCCATGACTTCTCATTTGCCCTGCTGGCAGGGGTGATTGTCGGAACCTATTCCTCAATTTTTGTTGCCAGCCCGATTCTCAGCCTCTTGCCCAGGAAAGAGTAAGAAATGCCATCAGATCTCCCGGATAATTTTCACCCGCTGGACCAGCAGCAACAGTTCTGTTTTGACTGCCACCCGGAAGTTCCATGTTTTACCGAGTGCTGCCGGCAACTCGATTTAGCCCTGACTCCCTATGATGTCCTGCGACTGAAAAACAGGCTGCATATACACTCCGGCAGGTTTCTGGAACAGTACGTGATTGTTGAATGGGATGAAAGAGTTATATTCCCGCAATGCTACCTGACAATGGTTGATGACGGCCGGGCCAGCTGTGTCTTTGTCGCACCTGAGGGCTGCACCGTCTATGAAGACAGGCCTGCTGCCTGCAGGGCATATCCTGTTGGTCGTGGCGCCGAGCAGAAAACTCAGGGGACAGTGGAAGAACGTTACGTTCTGGTCAAAGAGCCGCACTGCCTTGGTTTTACCGAAAATTCATCCCAGACGCCTGGAGAATATTTTACTGGTCAGGGTCTCGAAGAATATAATTGTTCAAACGACAAGCTTATGGCCATCCTGCATCATGAAAAAATCATGAAGGGGTATCGGCTTTCCCGTCCTCAGCTCGACAAGTTTCTTCTTGCTCTCTACAACCTGGATATGTTCCGGCAGGAAATGAGCGACGGCAGAATTGTGATGAAACGTCCCCTTTCCACTGCCCAACTTCAGGGACTGGCGGGTGATGACAATAAACTTTTACTCCTCGGTATTGCCTGGCTTAAGCAGGAGTTGTTTGGTGATGACAGTTGACAGCAAAAGCCCCCTGGACACCAGGACGCTGAACACCCTTAAAAAGATAAGCGCGGAATACTGCGAGAATGAGGGTGGTTCGCACGGCCCTGATCACAGTGAAAGAGTGTATATGATGTCGCTTACCATGGGCAGCAGACTTGATGCCAGGCTTGATGTCCTGACGGCAGCGTCCCTCCTGCATGACATCGGACGACGTTTTGAATCTGAGAGCAGGGGAGAAATCTGCCACGCCCGGAAAGGGGCTGAGATGGCAGTGGATATTCTCAAAGACCTCCGTTTTTCAGAGCAGGATATCAGCAAAATAACACACTGTATCCGCTCCCATCGATATCGCGGCCGGGACAAACCGGAGAGTCTGGAAGCGAAGATTCTTTTTGATGCGGACAAGCTGGACTCCATCGGTGCCATAGGTATCGGCAGGGCCTTTCTTTTTGCCGGTCAGATCGGTTCTAAACTGCACGACGCGGAAATAGATCATACACAGACATTGTCATATACAGTGGAAGACACTGCCTACCGTGAATTCCAGGTCAAAATGTCCCGCGTTCGAGACCAGATGCTCACTGACCTGGGCCGCGTACTTGCTGAAAGACGCCACAGGTTCATGGAAGTATTTTTTGACGAGTTGAACCGGGAAATGTATGGTTCGGATATAAACGGAACTAACCATTCATAACTTATTGAATAATGTCACAACAGGTGCTGAAACTTGTCATTTTTGACTGCGACGGGGTCCTTTTTGATTCCCGGGAAGCAAACCGGGCTTACTATAACCGGCTGCTGGAGCAGTTTGGCTGTCCGCCCATGGATGAGGAGGAGGTTGACTTTGTTCATATTCACAACGTGACGGACTCTGTTGCCCATATTTTTCGCGATTGCCCCGAAATAGCCCGGGAGGAAGTTGACCTTTACCGTACGGAGCTTGATTATACCCCGTACCTCAAACACATGATCATGGAACCTGACCTGATGGATTTTCTCCGAATAATCAAGCCCCTGTACCATACGGCAATCAGCACCAACCGGACAACAACCATGCCAATGATCCTGGATATTTTTCAATTGAGGCCCTGGTTTGAACAGGTGGTAACAGCTCTTGACGCCCCTCGTCCTAAGCCGGCGCCGGACGGTCTGCAAATGATTTTGAGCAATTTTGGAGTAAAAGTTGAAGAGGCCGTATATATAGGGGACAGCGAGGTTGACCGGGAGCACACCCGCAGTCTCGGCATGGAGTTGATTGCTTTCAAAAACCCTTCTCTGGAGGCAGAGTATCACGTGGACAGCTTCATGGCCATTACACAGCTTGCTCCTTTTCTTACCGTTGAGAGGTCAGCATGATCCTGTTTATCGAACATGACCTGATGGTCAGCGGGCCTGATCTGCAGACATGCAGCCGGCATGTACAGCGTTTTTTTAAAAAATCCCAGTTGGTACGGTATGACTCCGTTGAGGTTGACCTGCAAAATTCAGTTAACGGTTCAGATCCACGGTTTGTAGAACTGATTAACAATGCAATTACCCAAAACAATCAAATCCTAGCCGACTTACTCTCCAAGCTGAGAAATGAAGACTGCAATAACCTGGAGGATCTCCTGCAGCTCCCTCAGGGATTTCAAAGTAAATTGCTCCATACAATGAGCCATCTGCTTGATGGATTTTTCGGGGTCGATTCTCGTTTTTTCGATATTGATGAAATTTCAAACTGGGTAACGGAAAACCGTAAAAAACAAATCAAAGAATCTCCTGATGAATGCTGGCTGGTCCATGTAAAAGCAAAATCATTTTATGGGGGGGGATTTGAAAAGCTAAACAGTTGAGAGAGATAATACCCTAGTTTTTTTCCGTACCTGTCTCATCAAGACGTTTAAGCCCTTCCATAAGCACCATCATGAAATCACCGATATCATCCACTTCCATGAGTGATTCGGGAATTCCTGAAACAAAACTGAATTTTCCGCTTTTCACTCCAAGGATCTTAAAAACAGCATCCTTATTCTCCATATCCTGGTATCGAGCGCCAATAATAGCACCCTCACGGAATGCAACCCGTGCAGTTCCGCTAGGAACATCGAGCAGAAGCTTACCTGTTTTCTGGTGCATGTGAAAAAACTGGAGAAGCTCTGAAGGGCTTATTTCTTCCAGGGAACCACTGGCAACCACACCACTTTTTTTCGGTTTACCCCGCCTGACGTCTTTTCTGCTCTCTTCAGGAGCATACTTCGGTTCCTGAACTACTTCTTCACTTTCTTCGGGCAAATCATCGATCTGAAACTTTATCAGCCCCGTACATCCACCACAGGTAAACACTTCCTTTCTTTTTTCAGAAAACCCGTTCTCCGCATCCGGCGCTATGGAAAATAGAATGTTGGTAAACTCACGTACAAGAATAAGGCAGGAAGGAAGCCCTGACGGGACCCTGACGGACTGCGGGTTTAATATAAACCATTCATCAACAGCATAAAATGGACAATTTCGTTCGTTGATGATCTTGAATGCTGCCGAAAAATTGTCCATGGATTAATAATGATACAATAATATTTTGAATTACTGACCTGACCCGCATTTTACGCAGATTCAATACCCACGCAGTTTATTTACCACAGTGTGTATTATGCTTACCATTGTTGGACAAAATTTGATACTTGTCCAGATTTTTCAGAGGTTCGAGCAAAAAAAGCTGCTTGTTTCGAACAATCGAATACTATACAATATGTTACAGTATTTAATAATTATTTTTACACTCTGGTATATGCTTACCGGACAGCTTGACCAGGTAATAAAAAATCCGGCTTATTTTACTTTCCGAAAAGAGGTAGAACCATGGCATCAGGTGCCGAACAACTTGTTGCTGACAATGAGCATGTAAAAAAACTTGTCGATCTGTATCCCAATATCGAGATTATTGAAACAGAAGGTGACCCGCCTGAACGGTATGATATTGAGTATACTGTCAATGGATATAAGGTTAAAGAGGATGGAACACCTACCCCGGTAAAATCCCACAAAATAAGAATTACCCTCCCTTTCGGCTATCCTCATTTTCCCCCGACCGCCAAACCCCTTACTCCTATTTTTCACCCCGATATTGATCCGGATGCTATCCGCATTGCAGACTTCTGGCAAGATAACCAGTCGCTGGCAGATCTCATCCTCCATATCGGGCAGATGATCTGCGGCAACCACTACCAGACAGAAGAGCCTTTTAACCAGAATGCCTTTAACTGGTACGAGAAACGACAGGAATGGCTGCCCTTTGACACTTTAGAACCCCGAGACACGGAAGAACTGGAGGAGAATGCTGAATCTACGGCAGATGACACCGAAAAGATCATCTCACCGGCAGTTACTGTTGACGAGATCCCCCTGGATGTGAAAGGTTCTTCCGGAGAATCGCTCGATATTCTCAAGGATGATCTGACCTTCCCGTTTGACGAAGAGGAACTGTTAAGTGAGACTGCGGATACTTCCGCAGAAGATAATTCATTATCGGAGCCCCTTGAGGAGCCTGAAGGTCTTGAAGAGGATTCGGAAACATTTGTCTCCCTGGATGATTTAACCGAGGATGCATTTGATCTGACGACGGAAGAAGAGGAGGAGGAACTGCCCTTTTCTCTTGACGGAGATGAAGGAGAAGAAGTCGCAGGTCTGGAAACAGATGATCTTACCGGAATTGACGAAGACGAGGCCCCATTAACTTATGATTTTGAGGATGAATTTGAAGAAGGTCTTTCTCTTGATTCCCTGATTGATGAAACTGAAGGTATCAGTGATGAAGAAAACGAGACCTCGTTTGCAACAGAGATAGCGGGGTCCGATGAACTCGCTGAAGAAGAAATTGTTCAGGCTGATGAGGTTGAAAACATAGAGGCGGAAGACATACCACTTACCTTTGAGTCGGAAGAACAACAACCGGAAGACATTCCACTCGACTTTGAGTCGGAAGAACAACAACCGGAAGATATACCACTCGACTTTGAGTCGGAAGAACAACAACCGGAAGATATTCCACTCAATTTTGAGACTGAAGAACAAAGTGATGAAGGGGAATCCGAGTTCGCCCTTTCCACTGAAGCCACTGAGTCGGAAAATGTTGAAGACCAGGAGGAGGAAGAATTTCAGGTTATTGACGACGAGTCCCTGGCAGGTCTCGAGCTTGGTGACGAGGAACCCATCAATGAGGCGGACGAGGATATACCAGAAGACAACATCAGTTCTATTCGATCATTACTGGAACAGAAAGAAATTTATACTGCTAAAAAAATCATCGCTGGTATACCTGATCCGAATTCTGTCCCTGACCTTGAAGAATTTCAACAGACTATCGCTGACGCCATCAGTGAAGCAGAGGAGCTTTACAAAAAAGCTGACAAGCTCGAACAGGCAGGGGAGTTAGAAAAAGCTGGCCTTACGCTTGACCTGGTCGCTAACATTGCAGTCGATTATCCCGGCCTGGAGTTTGCCCGAAACCGGATCCGAGAGTCCATGATAGCAAGCGATGGCAGGAAAGAAGAGGCGGAACCATCTAAAGAAACAGGTGATGACTCAAAAGCCATCAAGAAGAAAAAAGGCCCCAAGCTCGCGATTAAGCTGCCTATTAAGGCCATTGCAATAGTCCTGGTAATTATAGGTGTCCTAGGGGGTGCCGCCTATGTGTTCATCAATGATTCGGATAATATCAAAGTTGCTAAAGCAAACTTCAAAAAGGCTGAACAACTCCTTGAAATAAAGGAATATAAACAGGCCCAGAAGTCACTGAACGATGCTTCGTCAGCTTTAAGCAGTCTCTTTTTCCTTCAGAAAGGCGAGAAAGACAATCTACAAAAGAAAATCCAGGGTATCGTTAATTCACAAAGTTTCATAGAAGGCCTCAAAGGTCGTGTTTTGTATAACGGCAGTTATGTGAGCGTGGAAGAGGCAAAGGTTATAGACCATTTTAATGAGCTGTTGAAGAAAGCCGAATCCCTGCAGAATTCAGGAAAAGTTGAAAAGGCCATAGCCACATACGAGTCGGCAATTTTGAGTGCCCAAAAAATTGATTTTGCCGAACAGGAAAAAAATATTCGCCAAACAATAAATAATCTTCAACTGGATATGACCCTGGCAGCAGCCAGAAAATCGGAAGAAGAACAGGAATGGAAACAAGCCGCCGAAACATATGAGAAAGCCCTTGAAATGAGCAAGTCGCTATCAACTGCTGACGATAAGGATGAAATTGCAAATCGCCTGGCAGCCGCCTCGTTGCGCCATGAGCTCGTCCAGGGCCAGAAGGCTTTTACTGCTTCTGAATGGCAAAAAACCATAGAAATGCTGCAGCGAGCGCAAAATATCCTGGCAACCAACCCGGAGATTGCCTCCGAGTCCGAGAAAGAGGAAATCAACAAACTGCTGGTTAACACCAAATTGTATCATATTCTTTCCGGAGCAAAAAATGCGTTTGAGAAAAAAGAATGGGAGATGGCTATAAATGAGTATAAGAATGCCATCGATCTGCTTGAGCATAACAAGGAAATACTTGGCGACGGGGTGTCCGACAGTATCAGAAAAATTGAAAGAACTATCCTCATGACCCAAATTTCTCGGGAACAGAATATCAACGCGGAGGCTTTGGAAAAGAATGATCCGCAGACTTCTTTAGAGAGCTATCGGGCCATTGCCATGCTGATAGATGCCAGTACCTTTAAAGATGACGAAATTCTCAAGGAAATTTTTAACAATGCCCAAGCTCAGACAGTATCACTTGAACACGAGATAAAAATAAACCGTCGCATTGACTGGCTCGAGGAGAATTATGAGGAAATATTCAGAAAGATGTATCCTTCAGCCTCATCTTCAGAGCTACTGAAACCAAAAGCAACATTCATAAAAGAAGAGGATGAAAAGCTGATCTTTAATATTGGCTGCGTAGAAAAACGACAGGGCAGGAAATTCAGGCTAGAGCTGAACTATCAGTATGATGTGAAATCTGATTCGTGGAGCATCTATTCTGGCAAATTATGATGGTGGTGGTGATGGCCCTCACCCGAAGCAGATCCGCCAGCTTTCCGAAGAGCCTCTTTCAATGCGGTGTCTGCTTTCTGCAGAGCTTTTTCCGCATTTCTGAGTAAATCCCCGATATCATCCAGACCACAGGAGTCCATCAACCCCGCCCACTGAGTATATTCCTGACCATGATCACTGTTATGATCTATCCAGTGGGGCAGTATAACCCTGAGTTTTTCAAGATCATTCATGACCCGTACCTTTCTTGTCTACTTTTGTCGGTGCCGAAGATTGACCGAGTGAAACCTTCCCTCCAAGGAAATCAATCCGAGAAATGACGACATCCCTGACCTCTTTCGGCTCCTCAAATAACGTGCTTAACACAACTCCGTCTTCGACTACATCCAACCTGGTCACATTGTCGAGAATCTTTTCCTCTTCACCTTCCCGCTCTACGACTACACTGATCTGACACATTGTTCCACCCTGTGTTTTATTTAAATCAAAAACCTGAACTCACCTTTGCCCAGGAGATCGTGAAGATGGAGGATTCCCTCCAGTTCGCCTTTATCATCCACGACCGGCAGGACAGTAATCTCATGCTGCTGCATTATGCTCAGCGCGTCTGCAGCCAACAGACTGCTCCTGATGCTTATCGGGTCGTCAGTCATTATTTTGTCCAGCTGCAGATCACGAATGTCGGTATCCAGAGTGACCAACCTTCGCAGATCTCCATCCGTAATAATACCGAGTATCCTCTTATCGCCATTCACAACGAGTACCGCACCCAGATTCTTTTCATTCAATTCGTTAATAGCTTCAACCAGTAGCGCATGTTCCGCAATTACCGGTATTTTATCCTGCGTCAGCATAACCTCTTTTACCGCAACCTTGAGGCGCTCCCCCAGGCTGCCTCCGGGGTGATTTCTCCTGAAATCCTCCTTTTTGAACTGTTTCTTGTTAAGTAAAGCAACAGCAAGGGCATCGCCCAGGGCCAGCGTAGCAGTTGTACTACTCGTTGGTGCCAGTCCTAGTGGACATGCCTCCTTGGGAACCTGAACATTAAGAATGATATCCGAACAGGATGCAAGAGTGGAGTGAGGGTTCCCTGTCATAGCGATAATCCTGACGGAGCGCTCCCGAAGATTTGCCAACAGCCCGTTAAGCTCACCCGTCTCGCCGGAATAGGAAATGGCAAGAATCACATCGGATGAGGTGACCATTCCCAAATCCCCATGCATGGCTTCTACCGGATGCAGAAAAAATGAAGGCGTACCAGTGGAATTGAGAGTAGCTGAAATTTTCTGGGCAATAATTCCGGACTTGCCGATACCGGTAATAACCAACCGGCTGGGACATTCCATAATCATGCTGACTGCCTCAGCAAACTCCTCGCCAAGGCGCTCTTTGACAGCGTTAATACCTTCAATTTCTACTGACAAAACTTCACGGGCCAGATCTATGGTCATGCGTCCTCCTGGAGATCAACAACAATCCTGCCCCTGACTCCACCATGAAGCATTTTCTCGATCGATGCGTCAAGTTCTTGCAAAGTTATTGTTATGCTCATTTCCTCAAGACATGCTATCTGCCATTCACCTGCCAGTTTATCCCAGATCTCTTTTCTTTTCTCAAGTGGACACTCAGCCGAGTCGATACCGACCAGCTTCACTCCTCTCAGAATAAACGGATATATGTTAATCGGCAAATCTCCTGAGGATACGTTTCCGCAACAGGTAACCGTACCATCATACCTGGTTGACTTTATTGCTGTTGCCAGCATATTTCCACCCACGGTATCAACGACTCCCTGCCACCTTTCACGGAGAAGAAGCCGGTCCTCTCCCACAGTCGCCTGCTCCCTGTTCAGGATACTCTCAGCTCCTAGGCTGTGCAGAAAAGAATGCTCATGCTCTTTACCTGTTACCGCAGTTACTGTAAAGCCTAAATGCGAAAGGAGAGCTACAGCAATACTGCCGACCCCGCCTGTTGCACCGGTTACCAGGACGGGTCCATTAGTGGGACTGATGCCTGAATCGATAAGTGCCGCAACGCATTGCGCGGCTGTAAATCCGGCAGTTCCAATCTGCATTGATTTTTTCAGCGAAAGGGGTGTCGGTTTAGGTAAAACCCATTCAGCAGGAACACTTATATACTGCCCGAAACCTCCCGGGGTATTCATTCCTAAATCATGTCCACAGACAAGAACCTCTGTCCCGACTTCAAATTTATTGTCCCTGCTCCAGGCTACCATTCCGGCCGCATCAATTCCTGGGGTATGGGGGTATTTCTTTGTTACCCCCCGGTTGCCGGTGGACGATAATGCGTCTTTATAATTCAGTGAAGAATAGCGCACCTGGACAAGCACGTCTCCTTCTGGAAGATCGTTTGTAAACCGGTCTTCTATATTTCTGGAGAAATTCCCGTTCTCATCTTCACTGACTATCAGTGCTTTATAGGATATGTATTTCATATAAAAGTATACTCTACTTATCTTCGTTTTCGACCAGGTTCAATTCACCACCTAAAACCGGGTGCATCGTATCATCTTTCGTCTGCAGTTGATACCTGCCATCCCGCAAAATCCCGGCACCCGTTCCACGAATATCCTTTCCCTGTGGACCAATCCATGTCATTTCTTTTCCATTTAAGTAGTCATGCTTCTGCCAGGTTTCGCATATCTCATCTCTTAATGATGAGAGATTACAGGCATACTTGTCAAGCTGTTGTACAATGTCTGCCATCAAAGTCTCAAGATCATAACATCTATTCTGGATATAATATAATGAGGTTATTGATTCCCGCAAGGAATGCGGAAACTTTTCAGCAGGGGTATTAATATTCAGGCCGATACCTACGACCAAAAAAGGTATTCTTTGCTCGACATTCGAATAAGCAGCAGCTTCCGTAAGTATTCCTCCGAGTTTTTTGGTACCGATATATATGTCATTTGGCCATTTGAGCATTACTGAAAGTTCTGAAGCTTTTTCCAGTGTTGTGCAGCAGGCAACACCTGCGGCCAGTGTGAGAAATGAAATATGCTCAGGTTCTATTTCAGGTCGAAGGATGATTGAAAAGTAGAGTCCACCGGCTGGCGAGGCAAAACTTCTTTCCATACGGCCTCTCCCGTCAGACTGCTTATCAGTTACGACTGTGGTTCCGTGGGCTGCACCCTTTTCACCAAGCTCAAGAGCAATACTGTTGGTTGAAACTACATCAGTATACCTGATGATTTTCATATCATGAGATGAGAAGAGTTTCATACAAATAAAAAAAGCAGAGACCGGAAGGTCTCTGCTTTATAAGGCATATATCAAGGCACTAAAATTAAATACCCTTGTCACCTTCTTCATCTTTTGCGCGGCCTTTAAAAGCATACATGGTAGTGGACCCGGATGACCAGAAGGTCAGTTTCCCTTCCCGGACCAGCTCGTTCGCCACGTTTTTGATAACGCGCGGTTTGCTCTCAGGATCACACTTATAGAAATCCTTAATATACAGCTGAGGCTTGGGTGCAGTTTGAGCTTTCTTGAGGATAGCTTCCTTCAATTCGTCTTTACTCAAAGCCATGTTGGCCTCCTTTTCAGGAAGAGTTTCAAGGTAAAAAGCCCGGCTCCGAAGAGCCGAGCTGGTAAATTACTCTCAGTTACTTGGTATATGCGTCAGTAGCATTTGTATACTTGAACTGGGTGGTTGTCCTCCAGGTGTCATAAGCAAGACGATAGTCGTCAACACACTTATCAGTAAATGCAATACCTGTCTTCTCGAAGAATTTCTCCCAACCGATCCGCTCGGCCCACTCACCAACACGCTCATACTTGCGAGCATCTTTAGCATATACCTCGAGGATATTCTTGACTGCATCAACAACCTCGGGCCAACGTGGGGTGTTGTTCGGCAGAAAGGGGATAACCATCTTGGAAAATTTCGGGGCAGATCTCGCATTGGAAACCTTTCCGCCAACCAGGATAGCAATACCGTCACCTTCCGGATCCGCCAGAGGCATAGCCGGACACATGGTATAGCAGTTACCGCAGAACATACAACGATCAACATTTACCTTGACAGATTTGACTTCTTCGCCATCTACTTCTGCCTTGGCAGGCTTAATAGCGCCAAGCGGGCAGGATGCAACTGCAAGCGGCAATTCGCAGACACCTGATATGCGCTCATGATCAATCATCGGCGGCTTACGATGTACACCAAGCAGTGCGATGTCAGAAGCATGTACAGCACCACACATATTCAGACAGCAGGCCAGAGCAATACGCACCTGGGCCGGCAGCTTCATGGTGCCGAAGTACTCGAACAGTTCATCCATTACGGCCTTAACCGGACCGGATGCATCGGTAGCAGGTGTATGGCAGTGTACCCAACCCTGGGTGTGCACAACATTGGTAATACTGGCACCGGTGCCGCCAATAGGGAACTTGTTACCACGGCTTTTCAGATCGTCGATGAGCGGCTGTATCTTATCCTTGGAATCAACCATGAATTCAACGTTGTTCCTGGATGTAAAACGCAGGTAGCCGTTACAGTGAGCATCAGCGATATCACAAATTTCACGGATGTGTTCAATGGAAATCAAACGGGCAGAGCCTACACGTACGGTATAGCACTCGTCACCGGATTCAGATACATGAACCAGTACGCCCGGTTCAAGAATCTCATGATAAAGCCATTTACCCTTATTATTTGCAATAATCGGTGGATGGAATTTGCTGTAATGTGGGGGACCAAGGTCCGTAATTCTTCCTTCCATCGGATTCTGCGGATCGTAACCCATGAGAGAACCTCCTTATGTATATAAAAATTTGAATTGCGTTTAATTATTTACAACAAATTCCACATTACATGGCGTGACGTTTTCTGAACTCACGAACGTCGCGCTCAAAACCACCCTCTACTTCCTCATCCTTCCAGAAGACGTACGGGTTAGAGCGAGGCTCTTTCACATGTTGTGGTGTGGGCTCAATCCCCATAACACTGAGGAAGGTCGGCAGGCCGACACGCTGCATGGTTTCACCGACACGCTCGCGGTTTTTGCCAACTTCCATCCACCAGTCCCAGACGTTCTCGATGATATCGATAACTTCCTGGAACTCATTATCTTTATCAACTTTGACAAACGGGATGATCATGGTTCCAAACTGGGCACCATCGAGGATCGGTGCCTTGGCACCAATGCAGACGGTAGCGCCTTTGTCAACGCCAGGACGCAAAGCGCGTGGCATAACATTGATGCAGTGCATGCAGCGGTTGCACTCGGCATCGTCAATCTTCAGTTCGCCACCTTCCATCCACATACACTCGGTGGGGCAAAGGTCGAGAACTTCCTTCTTGATGTTAAATGCACCCCAGTCACGGCCGCTGTGGGCACCGCCGTTGGCAGGATAGTTTCCGGCAACATATTCCTTGACGGCTGCCTGGTCGATGCGGATATCGTCCTTCCATGTCCCGATAAGGGTAAAATCAGAACGGGCAATTCCTGCAACGCAATCATTGGGGCAGGCAGAGAACTTGAACTTGAATTTATAGGGGAATGCAGGTCGATGAATCTCATCCTGGTAATGCATGGTCAGGTGATAGCATACTTCCTCGGCATCGTAGCAGGCCCACTCACAACGGGACTGGCCAAGGCAGCAGGAAGGAGTACGCAGGTTTGAACCGGAACCACCAAGGTCCTGCCCCAGGTCATGGGTCAGATCCCAGAAAAATGGCTCCAGGTTCTCGGTACGGGTTCCGAGAAGAACCAGGTCACCGGTGGAACCGTGCATGTTGGTCATACCGGAACCGTATTTTTCCCAGAGGTCGCAGATAGCCCGCAGGTTCTCGGTGGAGTAGTACAGTCCGGATGGTTGGTTTACCCGTACAGTGTGAAAATGCTCAACACCTGGGTACTGCTGGGGAACGTCGGAATAACGGCCAACAATACCGCCGCCGTAACCGAACACACCGACGATTCCGCCGTGTTTCCAGTGTGTAATTCTATCCTTGTACGAGAGCTCAAGCTGTCCGAGAATATCCCAACACTCTGGTTTGGTCTCAGCCTGGCGCTTAAGGTCGGTGACGAAACTCGGCCATGGACCGCTCTCAAGCTGATCCAGCAAAGGGGTATCATGCTTTGGCATCAGTATTCCTCCTTTAATGCGGTTAATTTTACTTTTACCCTAGTAAATTTATTTAAACAGGGGACGTGGAACAGCAGCAAAAAATCACGCCTGTCCCATTGAATCCTCATTCAGTCTGATGAACTTAACCGGCCGGTATGTCCTTGTCAACAAAAAATCGAAAATTACTTTTTACACTGATTGCCAATTCATTTTATGATGAAAATTACAGGCAACCGGCGGTCTGTAAAAGAGTATACTCTATCGATTCCTTGTCATGTTTTTGCAGACTGTCGTCATGGTGCAGGACAATTTCATCCAGAACCCGATTGGCGAGAATCTTTCCCAGCTGGACACCTTCCTGGTCAAAGGAATTTATGTTCCAGCAGAAGCCCTGAAAGGCAATCTTATTTTCATACAGGCCCAGGAGGGCTCCCATTGAACGGGGCGTAAGCTTTTCTCCTATGAGAACGGAGTTCGGCCTGTTCCCCGTAAAACGTTTATTGGGGTTTGCATCATCCTTTC
>CAMYLK010000016.1 GCA_947259225.1 uncultured Desulfobulbaceae bacterium
CATTTAAAAGAGTGTGAGTTTAGATTCAATCATCGTGATCAGGATTTGTACTTATTGCTCTTGAAAATGTTCAGAAAATATCCTCTTAACTAGTCTAGCCCCTTTATTTTTACACACAACCATTTATTATCAATGCAACTTGCCATGATAAGTTGATAATTCTGGTATTTTCTGGCAAAGTTGACACTGGTCAATATCAAGTCGTTTATAATTGATTTTTGTCGTTGGGGGAGCGGATGTCAACAAAAAAGAATGAAAAGCGGAAAATTCTGGAGGAGGTGCGTGATGTGATGCGCCTGCATCATTATTCAATTCATACGGAGAGGTCCTATTTAGACTGGATAAAGCGGTTTATATTGTTTCACGAGATGAAAAGCAGAAAAGACTTTGCAAGTGGTGAGGAAAAAATAACGGTTTTTCTCACACACCTGGCAATCGATAAAAATGTGGCACCGGCAACACAGAACCAGGCGATGAATGCACTTGTGTTTTTGTACAAGAAAGTGCTCAAAGTCCAACTTGACAAAGAGATTAACGCAGTACGTTCAATGAAAAAGAATAAGGTCCCAACGGTATTGAGCAGGGAGGAAGTTGGGGATGTCCTTGCTGTTATGGAAGGTGTTCCTCAGTTAATTGCAAAGATTATATATGGAAGTGGTTTAAGGATCATGGAAGCTGTCCGTTTGCGGGTCCATGACATTGATTTTGAATATAAACAGATAATTGTTCGTTCAGGCAAGGGTGGGAAGGACAGGATTACAACGTATCCTTCCTCCTTGACACCGCTTTTGCAGAATCATCTTGAGAGGGTGAAAAAACAGCATGAAAGGGACATCGCCAATGGGTTTGGTGAGGTGTATCTGCCCAATGCCCTTCATCGTAAATATCGTAAAGCCGCAAAAGAGTGGGGCTGGCAGTATGTTTTCCCTTCTCGCCGGATTTCAGTTGATCCGCGAAGTAAAAGAAAGGGCCGCCATCATGTGGACCCGAGTGTCATTAACAAGGCAATCAAGGCCGCTTCACGCAAGGTCGGTATTGATAAACAAGTTACTCCGCATACGTTCCGTCATAGTTTTGCGACACACCTGCTGCAACGGGGGACAGATATACGTACTATCCAGTCATTGCTGGGCCATAAAGATGTCGCAACCACAATGATCTACACGCATGTGTTAAAGCAAGGCGGCCAGGGGGTTACCAGTCCTCTTGATGATTTATAGATAAAATAATTGCACCAGGAAAAATGATTTTGAGGATAACAGCGATCAAGATGAGTGTGTCACTTCAAAGTTGAGTTACACTTGAGCAAAAAAAGGGGAGCCGTTGTGACTCCCCTTTTTCGTTTATTTCAGATTGTTTCCTTTAGAAGGGCCGCATGCTCCAGATGCCGCAGGGGCAAGTGTCGGCACAGAAGCCGCAGGCAATGCATTTGGTATCATCGGAGACGTATTCATAATCGACGTTGTCTTTGCCCGGAGCAACATCTTTCCGGTAAATAGCGTGTGTTGGGCACATGGTCTCGCAGAGGTGGCAATCGCGGCAGGAACCACAGCTCAGGCAGCGTACGGCCTGGTCCTCTTCCGAGAGTCCCTTGGATGGAACCGGGCTGTAATGCTCAGTTGTCAGTGATTCATATTTGATCACCTTTAATTCAAAGGGCATCCACTCTTCCCCCTTGAGGGTGGTGGCTATATATTCAGCGGTACGCTTGCCGGCTCCCAGGGCGTTGGTTGCAAGGCCCGGTTTTTCGACATCACCTACTGCTAGGATCTTGTCATCGCTCGTTCGTCCCGCATCATCGGTCTTGATCCAGGCAGCACCGGCAACGGTAACTGTTTCAACAGAGTCGGGCAGAAAGCTGAGTTTGGGTACATCGCCAATGGATATGATAACCGTTTCAGCCGGGTACAGGGTGCCGTCATCTCCGACCAGCCCCTCATCAGTTATTTCACGGGTCATGACCGGCCATTTGAAGGTTGCCCCGAGTGTTTCGGCAAATTCCTTTTCCTTGCCAAAGGCCAGCGGCTTCTGGATGTCCACCAGGGTTACCTGGTCGGCACCAAGCCTGTAGCACTCTGCTGCAACGTCGCAGCCGACATTACCGGCACCGATGATGACCACTTTCTTGCCGGTCTTCATCGGGGTATCGCTTTTCGCCGCCTTCAGGTAGTCCAGGGCAGGGATGACTTTTTCGTGGCCCGGAAAAGGAATGGTACGCGGCTGGTGGGTACCGACTGCGATAACCACGTAGTCAAATTCCTTTTTCAATTCCTCCATTTTGTCCTTGCTCATGGCCACGCCGGTGTTGATGTGTATGTTCGGCGTATTTTTGAAACGGTCGATTTCGCGCTCCCAGACAGCCCGGGACAAACGCTCCCACGGGATCGTCTGGGCAAGCTTGCCACCGATATCATCACCACGTTCGAAAATATGGGCTTCGATGCCATTGCGTGCCAGGTGCCAGGCCACAGCCATACCGCCTGGACCACCGCCGATGATGGCAACTTTCTTGCCGATGGACGGCGGAACTTCGATGGGTTCTGCTGTATTTACCGCCCGGCCGAGGACTGATACATCAATGGAGTAGTCGACCTTTTTCCTGGAACAGTTTTCCATGCAGAGGTTGGGGCAGATGGTGCCGCAGACAGATGCCGGCAGGGGAGTGTAGTTTAAAAGCATATCATATGCTTCATCAAGCTTGCCTTCCCTGATCAACCGCAGCCTGTCAACGGTTGGAATATGGATGGGGCAGTAAAAGGTACATGGTGCGGCTGAATCACGGTTGACCCAGTAGGGTTTGCGTCTTCGCATGTCACCTGTTTCGACAACACCTATTATACTTCGATCAAGGCCGGGGGCAAGATCGCGCAATGGATCGCCACCGCCGAATCCCTGGTCCCAGATGCGTTTGCGGAACTCTTCCATGGGCATGGGGCCGGAAAACATCAGGGCGCGTTCCTGCGGGGTGATGGCCATGAGCAGTTTCCACTCCTCGCGCACACTTAAGCTGTCAAGCAGCTCCTCGCGATCGATTGCCTTCAGGTAGGCGGGCATGTTGTCCATGAGCCACTGCCATTGCTCATCATTTGGCTCCAGGAGCTTGGCATTGGTGCGGGAATAGGAATCATCGGTCTCGCCGCGGTAGAAGATCCAGCCGCCAACCTGGCCGACACAGGGCCGGTAGCCCAGGACATTTTCAGGTTTTTTCGCTTCGATGCCGCAAACGACGCCGACACCGCCGCAGTTAAACTCGGCAAAAGTATCGCCGACAGAACCGAGAACCCACAGTTCGGGCCGGGTATATTCCGGGTTCCACTTGGTCATGGTCAGGCCGCGAGCACCAATGGATCCGCCAATCATAACCTTGCCGGCGGCCATTGCATTGCAGACACCGTTGGTAGCGTCCCCTTTAACGATGACATCGGCACCGATGTTCAGGTAGCCCACGTCGTCGGATGCAGGACCTTCGCAGACAATGGTTGCACCGGGCTGGCCCATGCAGCCAAGCCGCTGGCCGGCCGGACCAGTTATCTGGATATGAATAGGATGCTCAGAGCTGCCGAGCCGCATGCCTATATTGTGCTGGCCGTATGACTCGAGAATCAGGGCATCTGACAGGGCTGCGGCTTCACGGACCTTTTCCTCAAATATTTTTGAGGTAATGCGGATGCCGTTTTCATCCTTTCCGGAAACTGTCTTTACTCTCTTTGCTTCACTCATTGTGTACTGTCGTATGTAAAGTTTCGATTGATGTGTGGATAAAAATTTTTAGCAGACGTATTTAATCTGGAGCCTTTCCGCTGCAGCAACGTCATCTATGCCAAGGGCATCAGACATGCCGATGGGCAATGTCTGGGAGCGGCCGAGCGGGGCCATGATCTTTTTCATCTCGGTCCTGATTCCCATGAATGTATCCACAACCCGCTGGGCAACATCATCAGGATCAAGGCGCCTGAACAGCTTCTCGTTCTGGCTGGTGATACCTTTAGGGCACAGGCCGACGTTACAGACGTTACAACGGTTCATTTCATTGCCCAGGCAACCGGCGCTGGTCTGCATGATGTATTTACCTATATGGACACCGGAAGCGCCGAGCATGATCAGGCCCATGCCGTTCTGGGTCACATTGCCGTTCTTGCCGACACCGCCGGCAGCGAACAGCGGAATCTCGTTCTGGCGGCCCTGGGCAACCAGGTCGAGGTAACATTCACGCAGGTTGGATGCGATGGGATGTCCTGTCGCGTCCATGCTGACGTTGTAAGCTGCGCCTGTACCTCCGTCCACACCGTCTATGAGCAGGGCGGAAGCATAGGGGTTGCGCACCAGGTTGTTCAGGACGGACTTGGCTGAAGTGGATCCCGAGATCTTCGGATAAACCGGTACCCGGAAGCCGAAGGCCATAGACAGGGTCTGGATCATCTTCATGACGCTTTCCTCGATGGAATAGAGCGTCTGGTGAACAGGCGGCGACGGCAGGTCAACGCCTTCGGGCACACCGCGCAGACGGGCGATCAGCTTGGACACCTTGAACCACATGAGCAGGCCGCCGTCACCGGGCTTGGCGCCCTGGCCGTACTTGATCTCGATGGCTGCCGGGTCACACTGCATTTCCGGGATTGCCCGGATAATCTCGTCCCAGCCGAAATAACCGGAAGCGATCTGCAGGATAATATACTTGAGGAACGGGCTTTTCAGTACCCACGGCGGTACACCGCCTTCACCGGTGGCCATGACAACGGGGATGCCGAGCACTTCGTTGCAATAGGCAACACCCTGCAGGAGGCCGAGCCACATATTTGGCGACAGGGCGCCGAATGACATGGAACCGATGATAAAGGGGAATATCTCCCGGGTGGGTGGAATCCACTCGCCTGCAGCCTTTCGCCGGAGGAATTCCTCAGGCGAAAGAACACGGCCGAGAATGGTATTGGTGTTGAATTCGTGCCGCCCCGCATCAAGGGCCGGGTCGGTGAGCATGGATATTCTGTTGAAAACGATCTTGTCCAGGATGGTCCGGCCGGGCAGGTTGCGTCGGCCGCCGCGCTTCCAGGCATCACCCTTCTGGTGCATGTGGAAAAGCGAACGGTTTTCGTTGATGTTGGGCTCCGGGCCGATGGCCTCGTTGGGGCAGACCATGGAGCACATGCCGCAGCCGATGCATCTGTTTTCTATGACCGTTTTCTGCCTGATCCCGACAAAGGTCCGGTAATCGCTGCCCCTTTTTTTCTTGAGGATATCAAGTTTTGGCATTCTCTGCCGCCTGTATGTCAGGTATATGGCCTGAACAGGGCAGACGGAGGTGCAGCGGCCGCAGAGGGTACAACGGTCCTCGCGGTGCTTGATAATCCAAGGCAGGTCGTGATAGGTTAAGCTGCTTGGGGTAGTATAAATTGATCGAACTGAGACCATATTACCATCTCCTTACGGTCTGGAGGAATAATTACTGTGTGTTCGCGCATGGGCTGAAAATCAAGGGAACGGTCCCGGTCCGGGATCATGGCATCCACGCCGCATATTTCTGAAGCCATTGCCCAGACGCCGGGTTTGCCGCCAACAGTTGCAGGACGCAGTTTTTTGTGGTCCATGGTCAGCAGGCAGGTTTCATCGGGCAGGGTTCCGATAACCGCGTTGGGGCCGTCTATGATGAGCCGCCGGCATACCGCCCGCAGTCCTTTAAGGAATTCACCCTGTGGGTGGGCGTCGAGCTCCTCGGTCTTCAGAGGTGTAATAACATGCTTGTATGCCTCAAGTGGCAGTTTCAATTTTTTAACAACATAATGGAGAATGTGGGTGAACACCTCGGAGTCGCTCTGATACCCGAGATACCCCGGGATCTGTTTGCCGGACAGCCATTCCTTGATCGGTATAAAGGCCGTATTCTCACCGTTGGTCATGGTCGAGATGCCCTGTATGAAGAAGGGGTGGCAGGCGTACAGGTTGATTCCGTAGTTTGTATTCTGACGGCCCTGGGCCATGACGACCCGGGCCTTGATGCGTCCGTCATTAAGTCCGAGGGCATCTCCTACCTGCAGGGGCCAGCCGACTTCCTTGATCATAACCACCTGGGGCCAGAAGGAGAATACAGTCAGGTCGCCGCCATGGTCCTCACCGTTTTTGCGGAGATCAAGTCGGATATCCATGTTTCTCTGCTCTGTGGCTTCAACCGATTTGTCTACTTTTGCCGGTTCCTTGTACACCCGGACAACGTATTTTTCGCGGTCCTGCGCTTCGATCAGTCCAGTGGTCATGGTGAACTCATGATCGTATTTGAGTTCGTAGCCCCGTTCCTCCATATAGGAGTTCAGGCGCTGAAGCGCAGCCTCGTTATGTGCAATGCCGGAAAGGATCGGCAGGTCACCCTTGTAGTTGAAATCTTCGAACTGAATGCCCCGCAGCAGAAGCCCAAGTCCGCTTCCGTCGTATCCTTCCTGCATGGCTTCCATGGCAGTAAGAACTTCGTACGGCGAGAAAGGTGTGTCCGCGGTTTTCAGAGCTAAACGACACATGAAAATCTCCCACGTTGAAACGTTTTAGTATAATTAGCAATTTTGTCTGGAGGGAATACCCAAGAGACAGATGAAAAACATATTTCTCGTGATAAGTAACGTGAAATAGTGACAAGAAAGAACGATTACAAAGAAAAAAAATCTATGTCAAGAACAAAGGTATTTCATTCATATAGTTTTTTGCGCATTCAAAAAGGGCGGACCTGTTTTGTTGAAAATCATTTACAGGATTGGAGGACATGAAAGACGTGGAAACAGTTAAAAATATCACAGTTGCGGGAAGAGTATTTTAGACCTGGAGGAGGCTGGAAGGCTAATGGCGGCAGGGAGCGTTTAAGTTGGGCGGATAGTGTTACTTGATAAACCTGGTAATGTTTTTGGCCTTATCGATTTTGTCCTTGACGTCGGATATCTCTTTGACACCGGGAATATTGTTTTTAATGTCTGTGCCGGCCTCTTCTACTTCACCAATTCCTTTTTTGAATGACCCCAGGGCTTTGCCGAGACCTGAACCTATTTCCGGCAGTTTTTTACCTCCGAAAATAAGAAAGGCAATGGCGAGTATAACTATAAGTTCCGGGGTGCCGAGTCCAAACATGATGAATTCCTGTTTGCGGGAGTAGGTGTAAATTAATGGTAATAAGCCATGCCAAACTTTTCAGGCTGCGGTTCAGGTATCTTTGTTTTCGTCTTCAATTACTTTGTTATTGTCTTCTTCCTTATTGGTGGCATCCTTGAAGTTTCTGATTCCTTTGCCGATGCCGCTGCCAATCTCGGGGAGTTTCCCCGCACCAAATATGATAACGATAATTACCAGAATAATTACCAGTTCCGGCATTCCAAGTCCGAACATATCTTCACCTTTATTAGATTTTTAGACAGATTACATTTTGTAAGCTCACATTATCATCTTGTCGCGGTGAGTGTCAACATTCATTCTGTCCTCATTTTTATGACCTGCCGGCTCATCTGTTCCATACGATCCAGAATTGCAGGTTCATCCAGGGTCGTTATCTCCCGGTCCCGCATGATTATTCTTCCATTGATCAATGAATGAACTACATCAGAACCCCTTGCCGCATACACAAGATGCGAGACAGGGTTGTAGATCGGAGTCAGGTGCGGCTGGTCCAGGTCAAGAACGATAATATCAGCTTTTTTACCGGGCGTAAGACTGCCGATCTCTTGACCGGCTCCAAGAACTCGTGCTCCTCCGACCGTCGCGGCGTGAAGGGTTTGTAAAGAATTCATGGCAGTCGGGTCCATGGTATCCACCTTGTGGATTTTGGCAACACTGTTCATCTCACCAAAGACGTCCACATCATTATTACTGGCACTGCCGTCGGTCCCGATCCCAACAGTGATGCCGGCTTCAAGCATTTTTACTACCGGCGCGATCCCGGAAGCCAGTTTCATATTGGATTCTGCACAATGGGCGACTTTCACGCCCCGGTCAGCCAGAAGTTGTATCTCATCATCAGTTACCATGACACAGTGGTCTGCCACCACCCGGTCATTGAGCAGTCCCAGGTTTTCAAGATGCATGACAGGGGAACAACCGTAGCGTTCAATACAGGTGTTGACCTCGTCCTGGTTTTCCGAGAGATGGATAACGTAGAGCGCGTTTTTTTCAGCTGCCATATTTCCGAGCCGCTGAAGCAGTTCAGGCGAACAGGTGTATATCGCATGGGGATCAACTGTAATGGTGATGAGGCGGTGGTCATCATACCTGGCAAACAGGTCTTCGGTATATTTGAAACCGTTTTCCAGTTCCCCATAGTTTGGAGAAGGGAAATCGTAGAGGACCTCGCCAATCCAGGCCCGCATGCCTGCTTCATCTGCCGCTCGTGCGACATCAGCGGCAAAGAGATACATGTCGCAAAAACTGGTGGTGCCGGACTTTATCATTTCACATATGGACAGCAGGGTCGAGTGGTAGACCATATCCGGGGTCAGTTTCGCCTCAACCGGAAAGATGTATTCCTGCAGCCATTGCATGAGCGGCAGGTCATCGGCTATGCCCCGGAAACACGCCATGGCCGCATGGGTGTGGGTGTTGACCAGGCCCGGCATGATCAGGCCATGTTTTTCAGCCAGTGTTTCGGCGTCCGGATGTTTTTTCACAAGTTCTGCGGCAGGTCCGATTTCGAGGATGCGGCTGCCGGCAACAGCAATTCCGCCGTCTTTAATTATCTCGTTGTCATCGTTCATGGTTACCAGGTATTGACCGGTAACGACCAGTTCAGCTTTGGGAGTGGCCATTCTTAACACCTTACAATAATTTCAGAGACAAGTCCCTGCAGGACTGGTTCGGTTTCCCGCGCTGTTGCAACTATATCATCAAGCAGTATGGGCTGCAGGTCATCAGGATCATTGACATTGGCAACAACAGACAGGCCAAGCACCCTCATGCCTGCATGTATCGCGACGAGTATTTCCGGGATTGAGGACATCCCTACCGCGTCGCCCCCGCTGTCCCTGAGATACCTGGTTTCAGCAGGTGTTTCAAGGCTTGGCCCGGGAATGCAGACATAGGTACCGGTCACGATCCTGTCGAGTGCCAGATGCTGCGCGGACTGCAGGGCTGTTTGCACCAGCCTGTCATCGTATGGTTTTGATAAATCAGGAAAGCGGGGGCCCCATTCATCAACATTGGGGCCGCGGAGAGGATTGTCTCCCAGGAGGTTGATGTGATCGGTCAGTATCATAATGGTGCCGGGCAAAAAGCTTTTGTTCAGTCCGCCACTGGCATTTGTCACTATGACTGTATCGGCCCCCAGCATGGAAAGAACGCGCACCGGCAAAGCGACTTCCCTTGCAGAATAGCCTTCATAACAATGGACCCTGCCCTGGAGTATGGCAACCGGACGGCCTTGTAAGTTGCCGAACACGAGGTTTCCCTCATGGCTTGTAACGGTCGAAACCGGGAAGTTCGGAATGTCCTGATATGGAAGAGAAAGTGTTTCGGTGAGTGATTCAGCAAGCGAACTCAGGCCGGTGCCGAGGATAATGATAATCTCAGGCGGAGATGTGATCCTGCTGCGCAGAAAGGTAACAGCCTCATCAATCTGCTGCCTATGCTGGTGGATATCAATCATGACAGAACGTGCTCCCTCATGTATGCCTTTATCTGTTCGGTGTCAGCATCAAGAGTATCACACCTGCTTTCCTTGTCCTCCAGGCCGGCCAGGGCAGGAGGTAGTTCGGGCTCTCTGCCAATGGCCTTTTTCACTGCTTCCCCGAATTTGGCGGGGTGGGCGGTGGCAAGGCAGATCATGGGTCTTTCGGGGTCTACAAATGATTGCGCGGCATGGACACCTACAGCTGTATGAGGATCCATGAGGTAGTCATGCCGGTCATGAAAATCTCGTATTGTTTCAAGGGTCTCCTCCTCGGAAACAGACCGGGAAACAAAATCTTTGGCTATGAAATCGTGAAGAGACGACAGGTCAAGCCCTCCTGTTGCGGAGAATGTATCCATGTCTTTCACAACCTGTGCCGGGTCTTCGTTGCGCAGGTAGTAGAGATATCGCTCGAAATTACTGGCAACCTGGATGTCCATTGACGGGCTGAAGGTGGCGCTGACCTGGCCTTTACTGTAATCCCCTTTGCCGACAAAACGTGCAAGTATATCATTGGTGTTGGTTGCCAGGACCAGCCGGTTGATGAGCCCCTCAGGCAGTAGACGCTTGGCAATGTAACCGGCAAATATATCGCCGAAATTTCCAGTGGGGACGGAAAAGTCAACCGTATCAAAACCCCTGGAACGCAGTTTGAGCCAGGAATAGACATAGTAAACCACCTGGGCAAGAACACGGGCCCAGTTGATGGAGTTAATGGCGCCCAGGTGATGCTTTTCCTTGAATCCAAGATCGTTGAACACTTCCTTGACTATAGCCTGACCATCATCAAAGGTCCCCCTGATTGCGATGTTGAATACATTGGGGTCTGTGACGGTTGTCATCTGAAGCTTCTGGATGGGACTCACCCGTCCGTCAGGATGCAGGATAAAAATGTTGATCCGGTCTTTTCCCCTGGCCCCGTGGATGGCCGCACTGCCGGTATCACCCGACGTGGCACCCAGAATGTTCATGTAGGTGGAGCGCTGATCGAGCAGAATCTCAAAAAGGTTGCCGAGAAACTGCAGGGCTACATCCTTAAATGCCAGGGTAGGGCCGTGGAAAAGTTCGAGAATATAAACTTCTCCCTGATGGGTGATAGGAGTTACCTGGGGATGCCTGAAACTTGAATATGAGCGTTCAACCAGATCTTCAAGCACTTGTCGCGGCAGGTCATCAATAAACAGGCTGAGAATATCTACGGCAAGGTACTGGAAAGGAAGGTTGTGCCAGGAACGCACCTTGTCCATGTCAACAGTGGGGATTTTTTCAGGCAGCAGGAGGCCCCCGTCATCGGCCAGCCCCATCATTACTGCATCACTGAAACTGACAGGAGTAATTCCCCCCCGGGTACTGATGTAACGCATCTGTTATCCTTTATATTCTGATAGGTTGTTCATGTATATGTGGGTCCGGTCAGGCTGAGGCTGAACTGCGGAAAGCTGTACAATAAAACTTCTGTCACCTGTTACGGGCGAATATAACTATTAATCAACATGTAAACCTGAATCTTGGAAAATGGTCAAGAGTTCATTCTTATTGAAAAGATAAACATGTCCGTCAATAATATTTTTTAGTCCTGTCCGGTTCAGGCAATTAGCTGGAGCTGGTATGGTATGTATCAATCGCTCCACACTCCAGGGCATCAGATGTACTGAAAAAAAGTTTTCCACCCTCTGTCAGAAAATTTTTGGTTTACAGCAGTGTTCTTACCGTTAAAGTTAAAATATTCAAGCACTTCTGTCAGTAAAATAACGTGGAAGTACTTTTGCCAGGGGATATCCTCAAGTACTATAGTACAGAGTATAAAATGAAAATTGTACTTTTCGTTGAGATCTGACCAGGGGTGGTGGGAGACAAAGCAGATACGGAATACGTTGGAATCAAACTGTTGTTTACAGAAAAGGGCAAGGGTGCCGTAGGCGGAACCAATGCCCAGGCATTTATTTTATGCACACCGCACCCTGTTTATTTACTTTTTGATCAACAGATTTTTGCCTTCCATATCAACCGGTATTGGAAGGTGCAGCAGAGACAGAACGGTAGGGGCGATATCTTTGAGAGCACCTCCATCGTGCAGCTTCATGTTTTTATACCTGTCGTCGACCAGAATAAAGGGAACAGGGCTGAGGCTATGGGCAGTGTAGGGACCATCTGTGTCCGGGTCAAACATTACCTCGGCGTTGCCGTGGTCGGAAGTGACAAGCATTTTTCCCCCTCTTCCCCTGAGGTAGGCGTCAATTCTGCCGAGGCATTCATCAACAGCCTCACATGCTTTGACAGCGGCCTCCATGATGCCGGTATGGCCCACCATATCGCCATTGGCAAAGTTAAGAACAACAAGATCAAAGGGCTGGCCCTGGGATTCAGCTTCTTCAAGCACCTGTAGCAGTTTGTCTGTCACCAGGTAGGCACTCATTTCAGGCTTCTGGTCGTAGGTTGCAACATCACGGGGGGAATCAATCAGTATCCTGGTTTCACCTGGAAAAGGGTCTTCCTCTCCACCATTGAAAAAATAGGTCACATGAGCGTATTTTTCAGTTTCAGCAATTCTCAGCTGCCGAAGCCCTTCTCTGCTGACAACCTCACCCAGTATGTTGCTCAGTGAAAGTGGCGGAAACGCTATGGGCAGATCAAAATCGCTTTCATATTCTGTCAAAGTCACAAGACCAATGATCCCGGGGCGGTTTGCCACGTTGAATTCAGTAAAGCCTTTTTCCGTGAAAGCCCTGGTAAGTTCACGTGCCCGGTCCGCCCGGAAGTTGAAAAATATTATACCGTCATTATCAGACACCACGCTGACAGGTTTTTCGCCATCCAGCAGAACTATGGGTTTGATAAATTCGTCAGTCTCACCTCGTTCGTAAGCGTCTTCAACGGCCTGCACCGGATCGTTTGCCGTTACACCTTCCCCGGACACAAGGGCATCCCAGGCCTTTTCAACCCTGTCCCACCGGGTATCCCTGTCCATGGCCCAGTAACGGCCGATTATAGTTGCAACCCTGCCGCATCCATAATCCCGCATGGCACTGACCAGCTCTTTTATATAGCCTGATCCACTCTTGGGCGGGGTGTCACGTCCATCCATAAAGCAGTGGACATACACATTTTCTATTTCTTTTTCAGCTGCCATCCTGAGCAGGGCTTTCAGATGATCGAGATGGGAATGAACGCCACCGTCCGAGACCAGGCCGAATAAATGGAGGCTGCTGCCGCTGTCTTTGACCTCATTTATAATGGTGCAGAGTGGTGTGTTTGAAAAAAAATCTCCGGAATCAATCGCCTTGTTGATCCGGGTGTAATCCTGGTAGACAATTCGGCCGGCGCCGATATTCAGATGACCGACCTCGGAATTGCCCATCTGGCCCTCCGGCAGACCCACCAGGCCGTTATGGGCTACAAGTGTCGTGAAAGGATACTCAGCCATCCAGTGGTCCATATTGGGAGTATGGGCAACGGTTATAGCATTTGAAGGAGATGGTTGTCCGTATCCCCACCCGTCAAGAATGGCAAGAAGGAGTGTTTGTTGTTTCATGGGTTAAGAAAGGAAAATGTACTATCGGGCTTATTTATTTTCAGCAGAGGCTGCAATATCGATTTTGGAAGCATCATGCCAAAGCCCGTCGAGGTCATAGAACTTTCGTGTATCGCTGTAAAAAATATGAACGATGACATCATTATAATCAAGGAGTACCCAGAGTCCTTCCTGGAGTCCTTCACAGTTGTTGCTTGAAATCCTTTTTGAACGCAGCTCACTTTCAATCTTTTCAGCCAGACCCTGGACATGTCGGGTCGACCGGCCGCTCATTATGATAAAAAAATCAGTAAACGAGGTGAGGCCGCGGACGTCGAGCACAACAAGATCTTCAGCCTTGTTGTCAAGAGCAATGCTGGCACAGAGCCTTGCAAGCTCCAGTCCGCTTTTATCAAGATGTTCTTCTTTGAGTTTTCTCATGAGTCATGCTCCTGCATCTCAGGCAGTCGTGTTTTTGCGACTTCTCGTTTTTTGCTTTCTGGGAGGAAATTCAAAGGTGACTTTTCCCTGATTGTCAAGAAGCAGGTACGCGTCAAAAGGTTTCCTTTTCTTGGAAATGAAACCTTTTATAAGTTCTGTTTTTCCTTTCTCAAGGAGTTGCCGTATATGATCACGGTCAATACTATGGCTCAGTATTATCCTGCTGATACGCAGTCCTTTTTTCTTGTCATCGTTCAATGCGGATTCTGACATGTAGGCAGTCGGCGTCTCATAAACAGGGGTCTGGTCAATGGGAGAAAGGCCAAGTGGTTCAGATTTCTTTATTTCATCAATATCAAGAAGACCATTGGATTCCGCAAAAATAAACTCCACCTTGTCCTTGGTCAACTTGATGGAAGCGGTGAAGGGTTTTCCCTGCTTTGAGCGAAAGTCACCAAAAGGGCCAACGGTTTCACCCTTGAAGAGAGAAACTATTTCATCATTCTGCATAATCCGGCCCCCGAGAATTTTGCGGATCCGGATTTTTTCATCTTCGGAAACAAAAGAGGTGGCTTTTTCAAATATTTTCATCCCACTGACGGGTGAAAAGGAGGCCTCAGGATTATCATCATCCTCCTCCTTGAAATCCTTTATTTTGTCTACGACAGTCCGGGTCATTTTCCTGATCTCTGCCATGAACTGATCACGGGTCATTCCACCTTTAAGGATCTGGTTGAGTTTGTATTCCCATTCACCGGTCATTTCAGGGGATGCCAGGACATCAATCTGCATGGCCTCCAGGAGTGCGATAAGCTCGAATGCCTTGCCTGTGGGAACAAGATCGCGGTGTTCCCTGACAATGTACTTCTCATTTATAAGTTTCTCAATGATCGCTGCCCTGGTAGCCGGAGTACCAAGCCCCCGTTCCTTCATGGCCTCGGCAAGCTCTTCGTCTTCGATCATCTTGCCGGAATGCTCCATTGCAGAAAGCAGCGTTGCTTCATTGTAGAGTGGCGGTGCCTTGGTCTGATGTTCTTCCTGGTCAATCTTCTCACAGATTATGTCGGCATTATCAGGCAGGGCCTGCAACTCGTTTTCCGATGACCCTGATCCAGTTCCATATACGGCTTTCCAGCCGGGTTTCATCAGTATTTTCCCTTCGGTCAGAAACGTCTCCTCTTCCACCACACTGAGCCTTCTGGTATTCAGGTATTCAGCAGGAGGGAAAAAGATGGCCAGGAAACGCTGAACGATCATCTGGTATATTTTTAGCTCGGCCTCGGAGAGGTTTTTCGGCAGTCCTGAAGTCGGAATAATGGCAAAGTGATCGCTTATCTTCTTGTCATTAAAAATTTTCGGGTTTTTTCTCAGGTAGTTTTTTGTCAGGGCTTCTTCGGCAAATTTACCAAACTGCCATTGCTTCTGCTGTGCAAATACCTTTTTTACTGTAGGAAGATAATCGCCGGGAAGATGTTTACTGTCTGTCCTGGGATAGGTTATCAGCTTGTGCCGCTCGTAAAGTGCCTGGGCAATCGAAAGAGTATTTTTGGCAGAAAAGCCGAACCTGTTGTTGGCTTCCCGCTGGAGGGACGTCAGATCATATAAAAGAGGGCACCCCTGGGTGGTTTTTTTACTGGTTTCCGAAACTACAGCTTTTTTTGAGGTACAGCGTTCAACTATCAGCCTGGCTTTGTCATGGTCCCATATGCGGTTCTGCTTGGCATGGGGCTTGTTTGAATCCTTCTTGAAGCTTAAGTCAATCCATATGCCCGTATAATTGCTGCCGTTACAGTTGAAGGTGGCATGAAGCTCCCAGAAGGTAGCAGGCTTGAAACTGTTCCGCTCTATTTCACGCTTGACTATAAGTGATAGAGTCGGAGTCTGGACACGGCCGCAGGGCGTCTTGCGAAATCCGCCAAATCGTGAATTATATCCTGTTAAAGCACGGGTGGCGTTGATGCCGATCAGCCAGTCGGATTGAGAACGGCACAGTGCGGTATCCTCAAGAGGCTGCATTTCCTTGTCGGCGCGAAGGTGAGCAAGTCCCTCCCGGATGGCATTTTGCGTCATGGACTGCAGCCACAGGCGCTTGACGGTCTTCCCTTCAACTGATTTGGTCGATGCAAGCTTGAGTATATATTTAAAGATAAGCTCGCCTTCACGTCCTGCATCGCAGCCATTAACAATAACAGATACGTCACGACGCCGGATCAGCTTGCTCAATGCATTGTATTGGGTTTTGGTGGAGGGCAGGACCGTGAGCGGAAAAGTTTCCGGCAGGATGGGCAGATTACTCAGGCTCCATTTCTGGAATTTTGGATCAATTTCCTCTGGATAGGCAATTGAAACGAGATGGCCAAGAGCATAGGAAACAATGTGGTCATCACCTTCATAATGGGTTTTCGTTCTTTTGAAGGTGCCGGGCAGGGCTTTGACAATATCTGCAGCAACACTTGGTTTTTCGGCGATTATTAAAGTTTTTCCCATTGAACAAGTAAAAGGTAAAGGTGAATCAGCCGGCTATGGTTGTTAGAAACGTAATCAATTCTCCATGCCATTTATCAGGGTTGTCCAGATAACATGGATGTGGTGCGCCATCAATAATAATTTTTTGTGATCCGGTAATTGAGTTGTGCAGAAGTTCACAGTTGGCCATTGGTGAAACCTGGTCTTCTCCGCCCCAGACAATGAGTGTGGGTACATTGACAGCAGATAGATTATTTTTATTCTCCTCAACACCAACAGATCCAACCAGGACAAGACCGTGCACATGAGATGGATAATGAATGGTAAATTCAAGCGCAATGCGACCTCCCATGGAAGGACCGACAAGAACAATCTTGTGGAATCCTGTCTGTTGGAGGAACTGTTCAAGCACTACACCCTGATCAAGGGAACAGGATGGTGATTTGCCAAATCCAGGCATGTCGACTGCCACAGCATGAAACCCTGCTTCAGCTAAACACTCAAGGGTGCCAAGTTCCTGCCAGGTTTCTGCCTGGAATTTCATGCCGTGCAGCAGCAGGACAGTAATATTTTCTGCATTGCCGGCTTCAAGAAAGTGAATATTGCAGGAGTCTATTTGTATGTTTTTTGAAAGAATTTCAGTCATTTTGTTGAATCCTGTCAGGTTAACCATAAGAAAAAAAACCGTGGTTATGAATGCAAACTACAAGTAAGCGACATAACGGGCTTTGTCAACGGTGAGAAAAAAAATCCGTTGAAATATAGGAATATTTTACGGTTTATTTACTTTGGGATGTTTACGGGCCTGGCGTGGTGAGATAAGAATGATACCTTCGTTTTCCCGGATACGTTATCATCTGTGGGGAAATACGTGTTGCTTTGTTACGCCCCTCTGGCAGCAGCTGTCTTCAATCGTTTGAAAAGTTTACCGTCCATGATCAGCGTTGTAAGGTCATCATGAAACTCCTTGACGGCAGGATCGTCCGGCAGCGGCTTGAATGAATAGCGGCCCGGTCCCCATTCAAGCATTTCCTCCAGGGCTTCCGAGCCTGTCTTTTCTCCGCTCCGAACATCACAGATGACACCATTCTCGAAATAAAAGTATCCTATACGCTTCAGGCCGGCCTTAACTTCCAGAAGGCAGGTCTTCTGCTCCAGGTTTATAAGAGGCAGCATGGATGACAGATATATTCCGGCCTTGAAATAAAGTTCATCCCGGAAATCGAGCATTTTAATGATTTCACCATGCAGCCTGATGTGGTTAAAGGGTTTGTTCATATAGCAGAAAATGGAATCACCCTCTGCTTGTTTTTCAAGCGGGAAGTCATCGAATGATGTGGTCACAATGCTGAGGATATTCGGATGGTCATTGGTGATGGCTGCAAGTAATTCAAGTCCGTCCATTCTCGGCATTTTCAAAGCGGTTACCAGAATAGAGATGTCTTCTTTTCTGAGGATAGCCATTGCCTGGATACCGTCCATAGCGGTCATGATACGAAACTGGCCAAACTTCTCAAGACCTTTTTTTAGGTCTGACAGCAGTTTATGATCATTATCAACAATAAGTATTTTGTCTATACCCATTTAATCTGCTTACTTTTGTTCAAATGGTTCTCTCATCACTTCCGGTGAAAAAAAAACATAATTATAAATAAATTATATGTGGAATAAAAAAAATATGTCAACCGAGTGATACAATAATTTGCCATATTAAATCAAAAAAAACTTTATTTGGTCATTTTCAATAAAACCTGTGAAGAGTGAAAAAGTTATTTTTGATCTGAAGGGGACTGTCCAGCAAATTTGCCGACATCGGCAGGTTCCAGGCCGAAATTATAGGCTATTTCACTCCAGCTTAATCCCTTGTTTTTGTACTGGATATAAATATCTTCTGGCTCAACCTGCATGTGACCTGCGAGGACAAGGACAAGTGCAATCTCCCTGGATACAAGGCCCTGCGCCTGGAGAGAGCGAAAAATACTGTCGGATACTGAGAAACGGTCGAGGAACATTTTCTGTGTTATGATTTCCGCTGCTTCAGTTGCCGGCAAATCATGTATGAGCTGCCAGGTCTTTTCACAGTCGCTCTGGGGTAGGGGCTGAGACGTGATGGAAGAAAGCACCTGCTTCCATGACCCTCTCCCCTTTTGGGCCAGAAGGTCACTCACATCCGTACCGGTACACTTACTGATGTACAAGCCGATGAGCAGGTCATTATGAGGTACACCCCCTTTCATTTTCATCATTACAATCTGACGCTTTGAAATGGAGAAGTGCTGAGCTGTCAGAGAGTTGAAGACAGTTGTCAAAAGGTAGTCGTCAGCAGCGTACTTGTCAGCGGGGTTGTAAATACGGTTTCTAAAGCAATGACAGTTGCCTGTCTGCTCGGCTGCCAGTACCGATGAACATGGTATTGCAAGCAGCAAAAGAAAGAGTATCAATACAGTTTTTTTCATGTCGGCATGTTTTATTATAAGAATCCGTTTTACGGTTATTTGTAACCTGTGGGGTGTTTAGACTGCCAGCGCCATGCATCTTCACACATTTTATCAACTCCGTGCAGGGCTTTCCAGCCTAACTCGGTAGAAGCGCGTGACGGATCTGCATAACAACACCCTATATCTCCGGGCCGCCGGGCAGTTATCCTGTAATTAATTTCTTTTCCACTGGCCCTGGAAAAAGCATTCACCATCTCAAGCACGCTGTATCCTTTTCCCGTACCGAGATTATACGCAACAACACCGGGATTTTCATTGAGTTTATCAAGAGCCTTGAGGTGGCCCAGGGCAAGGTCGACAACATGTATATAATCGCGGACACCCGTGCCGTCCGGTGTGTCATAGTCACCACCGAAAACAGAAAGCTGATCAAGCTTGCCGATTGCCACTTGAGAAATATATGGCATCAGGTTGTTAGGCTTGTCATGGGGATCTTCACCTATTTCACCGCTTTCGTGGGCGCCTACCGGGTTGAAGTAGCGAAGCAGAGCTATGTTCCAGGAAGGGTCGGCTATATTCATGTCACGGAGGAATTCTTCGATAATAAGTTTTGTCCGCCCGTATGGATTGGTGCAGGATAGGGGGAAATCTTCGGTTATCGGTACAGTCGCCGGATCACCGTAGACAGTCGCGGAAGAACTGAAAACGATGTTTTTTACGCTTCTTTGCTGCATAACCTGGCACAGGTTTATGGTACCGATGATATTGTTCTGGTAATAGGATAGAGGTTTTTCAACTGATTCGCCGACTGACTTTAAACCGGCGAAATGTATAACAGCCGCAGCATCATCGCACAACTCGAAAATCCGGTCGAGGGCCTGGATGTTCATCAGGTCGGATTCGAAAAAAGCAAGGGGTCGCCCGGTTAATTCCTGTACCCGTTCAAGCGATGCCTCGCTCGAATTGCACAGGTTGTCGATGACAGTGACGTGATGGCCGTTATTCAGGAGTTCCAGGCAGGTATGGCTGCCGATATATCCGGCACCTCCGGTAACTATTATGTGCATGTGAGTTCCATTTTATTAAATTTGCAGTATGGATCTTATCTCTATACCATGAAAACCTGTTCGACTTCAAAATGAAATCCTGATATTATCCTAATACTGACTAATAATACATGATAACAAGTACTTTATAACAGGAGAAGAGTTATGCCTTATGTCAATATCCGGGTTGCCGGTAAACTGAGCCGCAAGCAGAAAGATAAAATCGTCAAAGGGGTAACAAAGGTTATTGCCAGGGAGGCAAAAAAACCTGAAAGTTCAATTCTTATATTCATAGATGAGGATAAACGGGAGAATATCGGATCCGGTGGCAAATTACTGGACAAATAATAAACATGAATAGAGATGAACAACAGGCCAGCCAGCGTCTTGCCGAACTCCGGCGTGAAATACATTTTCACGACCACCGGTACTATGTTCTCGATGATCCAGTCATATCAGACGGTGAGTATGACCGTCTTTTTCGCGAACTGCAGGAACTTGAAGAGCAATTTCCGGGGTTGGTTACTCCGGATTCGCCCACTCAGAGAGTAGGGGGGGCACCGCTCTCCAGTTTTGAGACTGTTGCACACCCGTATCCCATGTACAGTCTCGATAACGTTTTTGATGGGGACGGGTTTCAAGGTTTCCTGCAAAAAACCCAGCGCTTCCTCCAGCATGAAGGTGATATAAGGTTCGTGGCTGAACCCAAACTGGACGGCCTGGCAGTTGAACTCATTTATGAACAGGGAATATTCGAACTGGGCCTGACCAGAGGGGATGGAGTGACGGGAGAAAATATTACCAGCCAGCTTAAAACCGTCCAGACAATACCACTTCGTTTGCAGGCGGGTGCTGACATAAAAGTACCTGCCAGGCTCATAGTCAGGGGGGAGGTTTATCTTCCCCATACAGGTTTTGAGCTGCTCAACTCACAGCGGCTTGCACAGGGGGAACCTCTTTTTGCCAACCCCAGGAATGCCGCGGCCGGGTCACTTCGTCAACTCGACCCTGCTGTGACTGCCAAACGGCCACTGGCTTTTTTCGTCTATGGTGTCGGTGAACCGGGCATTTTGTCAGTAACCTGTCAATGGGATATGCTGCAATACCTTGGCAAACTCGGTTTCAGGGTCAATCCGCATGTGAGGCGGTGCGGCTCGGCAGATGAGGCAGCTGATTCGTTTGAAAAGCTCCTTCAACTTCGACATAGCCTTGAGTATGAGATTGACGGAGTTGTTATTAAGGTGGACTCCTTTGATCTTCAGAATCGCCTGGGCGCAACTACAAGGGCGCCTCGCTGGGCTGTAGCCTGGAAGTTCCCGGCGATACAGGTAACAACACGGATTCTGGATGTGGAGTTTCAGGTTGGACGAACAGGGGCAGTCACCCCTGTTGCAATTCTTGATCCTGTTGATGTTGACGGTGTGATAGTGAAACGTGCGACACTCCACAACCGTGATGAAATAGAACGCAAGGATTTACGAATCGGAGACAATGTCCTGATCCAGCGTGCCGGAGATGTCATTCCCGAAGTAATAAAAGTACTCGGCGATGCCAGGTCTGGAAACGAAGTCGTGGTGTCCTTTCCTGAAAACTGTCCTGAGTGTGCTCACTCCCTTGTACGGCCGCAAGATGAAGCTGTAACACGCTGTGTGAATTCCCATTGTCCCGCGCAAAGACTGCAGGCCCTCATATATTTTGCCGGTAAAAGCGGTATGGATATAGAAGGACTTGGAAAAAAGAACATGGAACAACTGGTAAAGAAAGGTCTGGTCTCTGATATACCGGATATATTCAGATTGCGTGCCCAAGACCTTAATACCCTGGATGGGTGGGGTGATAAATCAGCTGGAAATGCTGTATCATCAATTAATTCAGCTAAAAAGAGCAGTTTGTCCAGGTTTATCAGAGCACTTGGAATACGCTATATTGGTGAAGTAAATGCAAGCCTGCTCGCCAGGCGTTTTGACACCATACAAAGAATAATGTCTGCCTCAAAGGATGAATTGCTAGAGATTGAGGGAATAGGTGAACAGGCTGCGGCCAGTCTGGTTGATTATTTTTCGGACCCCTCAGCACGATTTATGGTAGAGAATCTCCTTGAATCAGGTCTTGAGATCACTGTGGAAGATTACGGGGAGAAACCACTGGAAGGCAGGGTTTTTCTCTTTACCGGTAGCCTGGCCTCAATGTCGAGAAATGAAGCAAAACAAAGGATAAAATCACTTGGCGGACAGGTTGTATCGGCAGTCAGCAGGCGGATTACAGATGTCATAAGCGGTGAAAAACCCGGCAGCAAATTGAAAAAGGCCGAGGAAATGGGTTTAAGGGTGCTTGACGAAACCCGGTTTATCCGTTTACTCGGCGAGGAAGAGGTTGCGTGAAGAGTCTCAGGCGGATACATGCCATAGTACATGGTCGGGTCCAGGGAGTTTTTTTTCGTGATTTTACGAGAAAACAGGCTGAAGAACTTGATCTCAACGGCTGGGTCCGCAATAAACCTGACCGGACTGTAGAGGCTGTTTTTGAAGGTGAAGCTGAAAAAGTGGCAGACATGCTCGATTGGTTGTATACAGGTTCACCCATGTCACAGGTAACTGGTGTAGATGCTCGTGATGAACAGCCGTTTGGCGAAACCGGTGGTTTTACAATCAGATATTAACCCGCATTTATATAATAGGAATAAAAAATTGACCAATAAAAAAGTAAACGTTCCATCCGGACAGCCCATCGGCAGGATAGCCTGTCCTTCCTGCGGCAATGACCGTAATTTTATTGAGGTTGCACGTGATGTCATTGTAACGACCAGCTATGTACAGAACATGGACGGGAGCTTTACCCCGGAAGATAATGATACGGAGATAGTTGGCAAGGTAGGGTTATTTTGCGGTCAGTGCAACGCCGATCTCTCCGCATTTATTAATCATCTGCAGGAAATGACCTTCTGAAATGGCGCCAAGAGTTATCCGCGATAATACATCACTATTTGAGTGCTATAAAGATTTAGCATCAGGAGATATCGTTGTGGGTAGAATACGCCTTCATCCAGGGGAGGAGCACCTTCTGCTTGATCTCCTTGCTCGTGAGGTAATACTTGTCCCCTCGGCATCCTCGCAGCTTCTCAGCCGTTCCAAGGTTTTCCAGGCCAGGGTATTGGACAGTTTTATGATGCCGGGAACTTCTGCTGTCTATTCCCTGAACGATTTGCTGCATATTGTTTCAGACTACGGCAAACAAAAAGTAGGCGGGGTTGTCTGTAAACTGGACAGGGCCAATGCAGGTATGGGAATACTTCTCTATTCATCCATAGAAGAAATTTACAGCCAGGCTGTCCTCGGAACGCTTGCTCTTCCCTTTGTTGTACAGCCATATCTTGACGGCTGCACAGATATACGTGTGGTTATGCTCGGCGAGCATTGCGAAGCATATAGCAGAAACAATCCGAACAATTTTAGAAACAACCTTCGTTGCGGCGGGGAGAGTTCTCCCTGGGATTTGACCGAGGATCAGGAGAGGTTTTGCAGAAAAATTATGAAAAGGGCGGATTTTCCTTACGCCCATATTGATTTGCTGATAACACCTTCGGGAGAAACCTGGTTCAATGAAATTAACCTGAGAGGCGGGCTCAGGGGGGCGAAAATATCGCAGAAAGGATACCTTCAGGCAGTAGAGTCCATTCAGTCAGCAATGGTGGAGCAGCTTCTGGCTGGATGAATCGGTTGCCGGAAAGAGGGGATTGTTAAAAAGAAGACAAAAAAAAAGGAAGGCTGAATTTCAGCCTTCCTTTAACAATTTGTAATTCTTTCGAATTAGACGCAACCGGTAGGTTTCGGCAGGCCGGCCATTTTACAGGCTCCTTTACCCGGTCCGCTTGGGAAAAGCTCATAAATCCTTTTCAGAGGAAAACCGGTGGTTTTGGAAAGGATACGCACCATGGGAGCAATACCATTCTTTTTGTAGTATTCCTGGAGTGCGTCGATAACTTTCGTATGCTCGTCAGTCAGTTCGGAAATACCTTCAACTGTCTTGACATAATCAACCCAGTTCTCATCCCATTCATCCATACCGTTGGCGAGGAAGCCGTCTTCATCTACATTATAAGCTTTACCATTGTGATCAATTGTTGCCATGTCATCCTCCTTGCGGCAAATTATTAACGTAAAAACTAATTTATTTACCTATTCTCTTAAGTAGCATTGATTTACTATAGGGTATAACCTTTGTCAAGGGACATACTCATTTTTTTTGAATGAATGACCAATCATTTTTTTCACTTTGGACTGGATTATTTTTAGCTGGTAAGTTGGGTGTATTATAGGGTAATTATAATAACTGTGTCTTTTATTCTGATGAGAAATCAAGCAGGAGAATTAAATAATGCTGAATATATTACGTAAACGGGCTCAATCCATTGTCATCCAGGTAGTGGTCCTGGTGATAGCTATTGTTTTTGTGTTCTGGGGAGTCGGCAGCAACCTCGGGAACAAAAGAAACTCACTTGCCACTGTCAATGGTGAGGAAATTTCCTTTAATGATTACCAGAAAATATACGACAGCACCATTGACAACTATCGTGTGCAATTTGGGGGTTCTATTCCCCAGGGCTTTCTTGAAGCATTGGGCCTGAAACAGCAGGTCTTGAACCAGCTCGTTCAGGCGGCGGTTTTTCGTCAAAGCGGTAGGGAAATGGGGATAACTGTCAGCAAGGTGGCTACCCAGGATGAAATTAAGAAGATGGAAGTCTTTCAGACAAACGGCCAGTTCGATCTGAACCTCTATCAAAACGTTCTCAGTCAGAACAGGATGAACCCCAAGTCCTTTGAGGCAAGTCTCCGCAATGATTTGCTGACAAAAAGGGTAAGCGAGTCTATCCGTGGATTTTCCGCAGTGACCGACAGCGAGGTGCAGTCCAGGATCGATTTTAATAATGAAGAAATAAAGCTTGCCTACGCTGAAGTTAAAAGTGCGGATTTCCTTGATAAGGTTGAAATTCAGGAGCCGGAACTGGCCCGGTGGTATGAGGAAAACAAAAACAACTATCTTTCAGAACCGCAAATCCGTCTCAAATATCTCTATTTTGGTTTTGATGATAACCTGGATCAGATAGAAATTGATGAGAATGCACTGCGGTCCAGATACGAAACCCAAATGGACAGGTACAATATTCCGGAGCAGAGGCAAGCCCGTCATATCCTTTTCAAAGTGGAGGAAACAGACGATGTCCAGGTCCGGGAAGACAAGAAAAAGAAGGCAGATGAAGTATTGCTTCTTGCACAGCAGGGCGATGATTTTACCGAACTCGCTAAAAAATATTCAGAGGGACCGTCAGGGCCAGGTGGTGGTGATCTTGGATTTTTTGGCAGGGGGGCTATGGTGCCAACATTCGATGAGGCCGTTTTTCAGCTTCAGCCCGGGGAGATAAGCGGTATTGTCGAAACGCAATTCGGATATCATATAATAAAGCTTGAAGAAGTGCGTGAAGGGCAAACCAGGTCATATGATGAGGTTAAAGAAGAAATTGCTGATGCGATCAGACAGGACGATGTGAAAAAATTTACTTTCAATCGGGCAACCCGTGCCTATGAGGATATTATCCGTTCAGGCAGCCTTGAAAAATATAAGACCCAGAGTGAGGGAATTGTGCAGGAAACAGATTATTTTTCACAAAAGACACCTCCCGGTCCCCCTGTATCAGAGCCTCAATTACTGCAGAAGGCATTCAGTCTGAAGAAAGGTGAATTGAGTTCATTGATAGAGACCGATAGCGGATATGCCATTCTTTTCATGGATGATATTCGGGATCCTGAGGTACGAGAGTTTGACGCGGTTCGGGAAAAGGTGGTAGAACACTATACACAAGTAAAAAGTGTTGACCTTGCCCGAGAGAAGGCTGAACAACTTTTAAAGGACTCTCAGGAAAATAAGGGTCTGGCCCAGGCTGCGGGTGATTCGGCCGTATTGCAGAAGTCTGATTTTATCCGGCGGTCTGCAGCTTCAACCGGCAAGGAACTTCCCGCCCAGATCATTCAAAAGGCTTTTGAACTGTCTCTTCAGAAACCGTTGCCTGAGGAACCATTCGTCCAGGGAGATTCATTTTTCGTGTACGAGTTGCTCGAGAAAAGAAATGGTGAAGAAGCGCTTGATGATTCACAGAAAGAGCAGCTCCGGGAGCAATTGGCATCGGCCTCCCAGGATAAACTCTTAAGTGCATGGTTGACCAGTATGCAGGACAGTGCGGACATCTGGACAAATATTCAGCTGCTGCAATAGCTTTTCATCCGTTTGAGTCTGGCCTGTCCTTTATTCCTTGAGGACAGATCTTTCTTCATTCTTACCTTGAAGTAGACAGAATTTATTAAATAATAGAGCAGACCGTTAAGTATACAAACAGCATTTATTCCATAAATAATTACCTATGACATCAGACCCTGCGCAGAATACAGTTTCACTTTTTGAATCACTTGATCCCTTTGAAAAGTCCCTGCTCCGACTGATCTCAATAATATATGAACCTGTTTCGATAACATTTCTGCATCATTTTATAGCAAAAGCAGAAACCCTTGTTCAGGATATTCATTCCCCCGCAAAAGAAGAACTGCAGGCAACAATACTCCGGCTGCGCCAACTCGAACTGCTGGATGAACAAAATCGCTGTGTGCATCCGCTTGTTGAACACCTTACCCGGCAGTTGCTTGCAGAAGGTGTTTTTCCAGCCCTTGCGGGCCTGGTGGAAAGAGAGGCGCCGGTATCCTATATGTATGGGAAATGGACAACCCGCTGCTGGAGGGCCATGCGCCAGTTTCGTATAGGAATTTACGGCAGGGACTTTGATAAAATTGACGAGTCCCTTAAGTTTCTTGAGGAAAACTGTCTTGGCCAACTGGACAACAAGACACCCTCCGTTATCATAGCAGCTGAAGCGTTTGACCCTGATTGGTTCGGCAGTCTTCCCGGATCGATGCAGTTTTTCCTCCTGGACCAGATTATCAGGTACAGTACATCGAGCCTGGAGCATTATCAGCCGGTTCTGGACTATCTTGATGATGATAAAGCCATAACCGTTTCCGTTGATGAGCAGGTCCCCTTCCATCGCATGCTCGCCGGTTACTTTATTCTCCAGGGTCGTTTTGATGAGCTGCGGAATCTGCTGGACAGGCATGGTGATTCTTTCCAGGCATCCGGATTTTACGGGACCCTGTATTTCCTGAGAGGAGATACGGAGAAGGCCCTGCAGCTCTATGAAGAAGAGCTGAAGCAGCTCCGGGAATTTTCCGGGGACCGGAACAGTTTCTTTTTCGGCCTGCCCGGCCTCTTTTGCGTTCTTGCCCTGCTGGCAAGAAACAGCGAGGAAGACAGAAGGGCCATTAAACAGCATATAGCCTCGGTTCTCACGAGGTTCAAGGGATATCCGGAAGAGATACCTTTCCGTTTTGTTGAAGCCGTTGTCAGTTCAATGGACAACGGTCTGCCGGACATGATGATCCTGACCGATCATTTAAAAGCTGATGATCGGAGCCTGACAAAGTTTCTCGCTGTTTTATGCCTCTACTGGATGGGAGTTGAGATTCCCGATGACTTTAAGGAGTCACTTGTAACCCTGTATCAGAAAAGCATGGATCAGGGTTTTGTATGGTTTGCAATGGAAGCGGCCGTGCTGCTCAATGTCCTTGACGTAAATCCTGAAGAGTATGGCGAATCAGCAGAAAAACTTGGCCGTGAACTCAAGTGCAGATCAATCGTCAATATTATGGAACCTGAAAAATCCTGGAAACACAGCCTGCAGGAATTAATCAGCCTGACCAGTACTGTCAGAGAGCAGGAAAAAAATACCAGGCTTGTGTGGATGGTAAATTATGAGAATGGCAGGTTTGATATTTTCCCCAGGGAACAGAAAAGAAAGGTTTCGGGAGAATGGAGCAAGGGCCGTTCCATTTCGAAGAGCAGGCTGGCTGACCACAAGAAGCTGGATTTTCTGTCAGCACAGGACAGACAAATATGCGCATCATTAAAAGAGGAAGAGACTTCTTCAAAAAACAGTAACCTGGTTTTTGTCCAGGAAATTGCTTTGCCAGCCTTGATTGGGCATCCTAATGTATTCCTGGAAAAATCGAACCAGACACCTGTTGAGGTGGTTGCGGGTGAACCCGAATTGCTGGTTGAACAGCAGGACGAATATCTTTTTATAAATTTTACCCAGGATATCGGGGAGGGAAATATAGCGGTACTGCGGGAAACCCCAACCCGGTTTAAAGTTGTTCAGATTAAAGACAACCATCGCAAAGTGGCCGAGATTACAGGGCGAGATGGATTGAGGGTGCCCGTTTCCGCCAGTCAGCAGGTCCTGGAGGCCATTGGTCAGATAGCTTCTTTCATGACCGTTCACTCGTCAGTGGGGGTGAATATTCAAGGGCAGAGTGTGGATCTTGTCGAAGCAGATCCGACCATTCATCTTCATTTTATTCCTTATGGCAGCGGTTTTCGACTCGAAATGTTTGTCCAGCCTTTTTCCAAGGGAGGTCCCTACCTGAAGCCGGGAGTCGGGGTGGCAAACATAATGGCTGAGGTGAACGGTCGGCGGCTCCAGACCAGGCGAGACATCAAACTCGAAGAGAATAAAGCCCGCGAGATCGAGGAGAGTTGTCCGATGCTGGACCTGGCCATTGATCTTGAACAGGAAAATGAGCGTGAGTGGCACCTCCTTGATCCCGAAGAATGTCTCCAGGCCCTCCTTGAACTTGAAGAAATACGAGATAAGATTGTGTTGGAATGGCCCGAAGGCGGTAAGCTTGCCGTTCGCCGACAGGCCGGTGTCAACCAGCTCAACCTTAATATTCGAACCAGCCAGCAGGATTGGTTTGGCTTGAGCGGAAAACTGGAAATTAATCAGGATGAGGTTATCGAGCTGAAAACCCTTCTGGAGAAAGTCCAGAGTTCTCGAAGCAGATTTATTCCCATTGGCGACAGTCAGTTTCTGGCCCTGACCCAGGAGTTCAGAAAACGTCTCGAAGAACTGATTCTTTACTCTGAAGCAAAGGGTGAGGAAAAAAATGAGGTATATGTCCATCCGCTTGCTACCTTGGCTCTGGAGGAGCTGACGCAAGGGGCAAAGACAGAGGCAGACAAAGGGTGGCAGAGACAACTGAACCTTATTCAGGAAGCCCAGGATATGGTTCCGGAAGTTCCTTCAACCCTGCAGGCCGAACTACGCGATTACCAGACAGAAGGCTTTATCTGGATGGCCAGGCTCGCTTATCTCGGTGTCGGTGCATGTCTGGCAGATGATATGGGTTTGGGGAAGACCCTGCAGGCCCTTGCGGTTATTCTGAACATGACTAAAGAAGGGCCTACCCTTGTCATTGCACCCACATCGGTATGCATGAACTGGGAGCAGGAGATAATTCGCTTTGCTCCAACCCTCAATATCAAGTCACTCAGCGATGTCGACCGGAAGGAAGTTGTCGGTTCCATGAAAAAATTTGATATATTGATTTCGAGCTATACTCTCCTTCAGCAGGAAATAGAACTGCTTGAAGGAGTGGGCTGGCAGACAATCGTTCTCGACGAAGCGCAGGCCATTAAAAATGCGGGGACCAAACGCTCAAGGGCTGCCATGAGGCTCAAGGGCAGGTTCAAACTGATTACCACGGGTACGCCGATAGAGAACCATCTTGGCGAGTTGTGGAACCTCTTTCGCTTTATTAATCCCGGTTTGCTCGGATCTTTTAAACAGTTCAATGCCCGGTACGGGATTCCCATTGAAAAGCATCATGACCGCGAAGCAAGAAGAAAGCTGAAGAAAATCGTCCACCCATTCATGCTGCGCCGGATCAAGTCACAGGTACTTGATGAGTTGCCGCCCCGCACCGAAGTAACCCTGCGGGTGGAGATGAAACCCGAGGAAGTCCGGTTTTACGAGGCCCTGCGACAGCAGGCTTTGGAGAATATAGAAAGCAGTTCGGAAAAACCGGGACGGCACCTGCAGATACTTGCGGAAATCATGAAGCTGCGAAGAGCCTGTTGTAATCCCCGGCTTATTATGGATGATACAAAAATATCCTCTACAAAACTGGAAGTTTTCTCCCAGGTTGTAGAGGAACTTATCGGCAGTCGCCACAAAGCCCTGGTTTTCAGCCAGTTTACCGGACACCTTGCCCTGATTCGTGAGTATCTTGACAATGAGGGGATATTCTATAAATATCTGGACGGGACAACGCCGACAAAGGAACGGCAGAAACAGGTTGAGTCGTTCCAGGAAGGAGAGGGTGATCTCTTTTTGATCAGCCTTAAAGCTGGTGGACTGGGCCTTAACCTTACTGCTGCTGATTATGTCATCCACATGGACCCATGGTGGAATCCGGCCGTTGAAGATCAGGCTGCAGACAGGGCGCACAGGATAGGTCAGAAAAGGCCTGTTACAGTCTACAGGCTTGTCACAGCCAATACAATCGAGGAAAAGATCGTCAGGCTCCACCAGGAAAAAAGGGACCTTGCCAATTCTCTGCTTGAAGGAGCGGATGTCAGTGCCAAGATAAGTGCCGACGAGCTGTTGGAGTTGATAAGGGAAAGCTAGTGTTGATTGATATTATCGTTTATTTATCAATATAAGCTAGTCTGAGGACCAGGTCAGGATTTTACCGGTCATACACTTTGGGATATCCTGGAGTACAAATTGAATACTCTTACATTGATCTCATGATAATATTGAGGTGGCCATGACGATACAAAGGCTGAAAGTAGATTCGGAAGAAGGGCAGAGGTTTATTAACAGGCTTCTCGACAGGTTTACCTTTGGCGCCACTGGCTGTGCGGATTCGGTTGCCGAAATCATCAGCCGGGTCAGACGAGAGGGCGACAATGGAGTTCTGGACTTCTCGAGAAAGTTTGATGCCCCCAAGCAGACCATCGCTGATTTGCGTGTTTCAAATGAGGAATTCCAGCAGGCTGAGGCAGAGGTTGACAGCGACCTCAGGGAAAGTTTACGTTTTGCCACAGAAAGAATCCGGGCCTTCCATGAAAGGGAAATGGAGGACTCATGGCTGTTGACCCGTGAAGACGGTGCCGTGACCGGTCGCCTGGTGCGCCCTGTTGATTCAGCGGGACTGTATGTCCCGGGAGGACAGGGTGGTTCTACGCCCCTGGTATCATCTGTTCTTATGAACGGTATTCCGGCTGCCATCGCAGGAGTACCCAGGAGGGTAATGGTTACTCCGCCCGACGAAAAAGGGATGGTCAACCCGGTGCTTCTTCTGGCAGCAAAGGAAATTGGGATCAGCGAAATCTATAAAATCGGATCAGCATGGGCAATAGCGGCCCTTGCCTATGGGACGGACTCCATCCCCCGGGTGGATGTCATAGTCGGGCCCGGGAATCAGTACGTGGCCGAGGCAAAGCGACAGGTCATGGGACGGGTCCGCATTGATATGATAGCCGGGCCGAGCGAAGTGCTCATTGTTGCTGATGAAACCGCTGATCCTTCATTTATTGCAGCAGATATGCTGGCCCAGGCCGAACATGACGCCCAGGCTCTCCCCCTGCTTATCACAACAAGTGAAGATATTGCAGATAAAGTTGTAGTGGAACTGGAGAAACAACTCACAGAGCTTAAACGTGAGGAGGTTGCCCGGGTTTCCCTTCGCGAAAAGGGTGCGATTTTATCTGTCGGCTCACTGGATGAAGCAATGCAGCTGGCAAACGATATTGCCATCGAGCACCTCGAACTCCAGGTCACTGAGCCGTGGCAGTGGCTGCCCAAAATACGCCATGCCGGCGCTGTTTTTCTGGGTGGATTTACCCCGGAGGCGGCAGGGGATTATGTGGCCGGCCCAAACCATGTGCTGCCGACAATGGGGACGGCGAGGATATCTTCCGCCCTCGGTGTTGAAACATTTCTCAAGAAAAGTTCCATTATCTCATATTCACGCCAGGCTCTGATCAATGACGCCGGGCATATAAGTCGGTTGGCTGATCTCGAAGGGTTGACAGCCCACGCGCGCTCTGTTGCAGTGCGGGTTAAATAATATCCTGATGGAGTGAAGAATCAGGAACGCATAACGGTTGAGACCAAACAACTTTTCTGCAGGGGACTGGCGCAGCTTGATATCGCTCTACCTGATAAACAGGTTCACCAGCTTGTCCTTTACTGTCTTGAGCTGCAGAAGTGGAACAGAAGAGTCAACCTGGTTGCAAAGAATACCTCAATCCACGATCTTGTGGAAAAGCATTTTCTCGACTCACTGACCCTGCGCCCTGTATTAGGTGAGCTTGACCTTCTGTATGGACCTCTCCTTGATGTGGGGAGCGGTGCCGGTTTTCCGGGACTTGTGGTCAAGATAGCATGTCCGACCATGGCCACTGTATTGCTGGAACCTCGCAATAAAAAGGTCGCCTTTCTCAGGCACATTATCCGCCGGCTTTCCCTTGACGGTATAGACGTTCTTGCCAATCGAACAGAGGACAGGGAGGAGCTTTCCAAACATAAATTTTCCATAATAACCGGACGCGCGGTTGCAGATGTGCCCGGGTTCCTCGGGATGGTAGCAGATCTTGTTGCACGGCAGACATTGGTTATCTGCATGCAGGGTGAAACAGGTAAGGAAAACTGGCAGATAAAGGAAACGGTTTACGGTTTTGAATGTATAGATGTAAAGGAAACTGTTCTGCCGTTTTCCGGGATAAAAAGATATTTTCTGATATTCAGAAAGGCAGAATGAAGTCATCAATCAATAATCCGGATGGACAATGAGTAACAAATACTGGTCAAAAGTTTCCTGATTTGGTAAGTAAAAAAATTTTTGATCATAATTATATCGAAAATACAAATGGATGATGAGATATGAATAAAATAGCAGTGCTGCCTGGTGACGGAATTGGGCCTGAAGTGATGGCCGAAGCCCTGAAGGTGCTCAGCGCCGTACAGGAAAAGTTTGGTGTTTCCCTTGAATATACTCATGCAGACGTGGGAGGTATTGCCATTGATAATCATGGTCATGCCCTGCCGGAGTCTACGCTCAAGATATGCGAGGCAAGCGATGCTATCCTTTTCGGATCGGTAGGTGGACCGAAATGGGAAACTCTGCCTCCTGAAGAGCAGCCGGAGCGTGCTGCGCTGCTGCCCCTGCGCAAGCATTTTGATCTGTTCTGCAACCTGCGGCGCGCAAAGCTGTTCAGGTCCCTGGCTGCTTCATGTCCCTTGCGTCCAGATATTGTACGTGATGGTTTTGATATCCTGGTGGTCAGGGAACTGACTTCCGGTATTTATTTTGGCGAGCCAAAAGGCAGGGAGGGGGAAGGGCCGGATGAAAAGGCCTGGGACACCCTGGTCTATAAACGCTCCGAGATAGAGCGTATAACCCGGATGGCGTTTGAAGCGGCCAGAGTACGTAATAAAAAAGTAACCTCTGTCGATAAGGCCAATGTCCTGACCACCATGGTGCTCTGGCGCGAGGTAGTGAACGAGGTGGCTGCCGATTATCCGGATGTAGTGGTGGAGCATATATATATCGACAATGCTACCATGCAGCTGGTCCTGGATCCGCATCAATTCGATGTCATGGTCTGCGATAATATGTTTGGTGACATTATCTCCGATGAGGCTGCCATGCTCACCGGGTCCATGGGGATGCTGGCCTCGGCAAGCCTGAATGCTGATAAGTTCGGGCTGTATGAGCCTGCTGGCGGTTCGGCCCCGGATATTGCAGGCCAGGGCATTGCCAATCCCATTGCCCAGATTCTGTCCGCAGCAATGATGCTGCGCTACAGTTTCGGATATGAAGATGCTGCATCAGCCATTGCGAATGCAGTGTCTGCTACCCTGGACAATAATATAATGACCGCGGATATTGCCCTTGATAAAAGCAGGGCTGTCAATACCGTGGCAATGGGTAATGCAATAATAGAAGCTCTTTAAGTTCAACAGGGAGGGAACATGGTTCATCGTGACAATATACTTCTTCTGTCCAATAGGGCTTCCGGTGAGCTTGCGGGTAAGGTCTCTGCGGAGCTGAATGTTCCAGTAACGGAAATGGTTCGTAAAGAGTTTTCTGACGGAGAGATTTACCATGCTTTTCCCTGCGATGTTTCAGGCAGGGACATTATTATTATCGCGGCAACTCCTGATGATTCAGCCCACCAGGAACTCCTCGATTTGATAGCAGGGTGCCGCTACTGGAACTCGAAATCCATTAATGTCGTCATTCCGTACCTGGGATACTCGACCATGGAGAGAGCCAAACCCGAGTCAGGTGAAATCCCGAAGGGGGTAACACGATCCCGGCAGATATTCAGGACCAGGCCGGATTACGTGGCATTTATCGATCTGCATTCCGAGGCTGTTTTGCATGCCCATGCAGGTGAGGTCAGGACCCGTCACCTGTGGACCGAGAAACTGGCTGCAGACAAGATCAGGGAACGGGGATTCAGGGATTATGTACTCGTTTCTCCTGACTACGGGTTCAGCAAAAGGGTGGCACGGCTTGCGGGTCTGCTGGATTGTCCGCATACCGCTGCGAACAAGGACCGGTATGATGTGGATAAAACAATCATCGGTCAGCTGTCCAGCGCTGTTAAGGGCAAGACTGCCATCATATGTGATGACATGATCCGGACCGGAGGATCCATGCTGCAAACGATTGACAGATGTTACGAAGCCGGAGCAGTCGATGTGATTATCATGGCCACGCATCTTGTTCTGTCCGGGGAAGCCCGGGAAAAATTTCAGGCCAAAGGTATTAAGCGGATAATCGGTTCCGATACCTATCCCGGTTGTCAAAGTGATGAGCTGATGGACCTGTTTACAGTGGCACCCCTTATAGCCGAAGAATTGAATCATTATTTACGACTCGAATAAATTAAACTGTTAATAAATTCCATAGAAATTTGATTATACAGGTGGAGTAGGACAATGCGGAAAGTAGCAATTATTGGATGGCGCGGCATGGTCGGTTCGGTCCTCATGGAAAGGATGCGCCAGGAAAACGATTTCCAGGGATACGAGGTTTTCTTTTTTTCGACCTCCCAGGCAGGCCAGGAAGGCCCTGAGATAAATGGAAATGTGTATACATTGCTGGATGCCAATGATACCGGTCTCCTGGGGAACATGGATATTATCCTGTCCTGCCAGGGCGGAAGCTATACCTCCGTTGTTTATCCTGCCCTTCGCACCAACGGCTGGCTGGGATACTGGATCGATGCAGCTTCGACGCTTCGGATGGAACCTGATTCAATCATTGTGCTTGATCCTGTGAACAGGGCTGTAATCGACAGGGCCCTATCAGATGGTATTAAAGATTATATAGGTGGCAACTGTACTGTTTCCCTGATGCTCATGGCACTTGGCGGATTGTTTGAGAAGGGCTGGGTGCAATGGGTTACCTCCATGACGTATCAGGCGGCCTCAGGGGCCGGTGCCAAGAATATGCGAGAACTGGTGAACCAGATGCGACATATTGGCAACTCTCCCTCATCAATGCTTGATGATCCATCTTCAGCAATTCTGGATATTGACCGGAAGGTGACTGACACCCTTCGGGACGGATCACTGCCGGTGGATTATTTCGGTGCTCCCTTGGCAGCCAGTCTTATCCCCTGGATTGACCGCGCAATGGAAAACGGTCAGACCCGTGAAGAGTGGAAGGGGATAGCCGAGACCAATAAGATCATCGGTCAGGAAAGCAATCCTGTGCCCATTGACGGATGCTGTGTGCGGGTCGGGGCAATGCGCTGTCACAGTCAGGCTTTTACCGTCAAGCTGAACCAGGATGTACCCCTTGACGAAATTTCAAGTGTTATCGCCGATCATAACGACTGGGTGTATACCGTTGCAAACGATAAGGAGGAAACACTCCGGGAACTGACGCCTGCCAGGGTGACCGGTACGCTCGATATCCCGGTTGGCCGAATTCGCAAACTCAATCTCGGACCACAATACCTGACTGCTTTCAGCGTGGGAGATCAGCTCCTGTGGGGAGCTGCAGAACCGGTACGACGGATGCTGAAGATCGTGCTGGAGTATTTAGGATAATGCTAAGGTTTATTGAATAAACAAGCCAAATCAATTGCAAGTAAATACTCAAGCAAAGAAAATGAATAAATATGTGAAAAACTCGCAAAGCTGATAATTCAGAACCTTTCTGAAGGGCTGTGGCTTAATGAAAAAATAACAAAAAAGCTCTGCAGGCATACTGCAGAGCTTTTTTGTTTAATCATTTGTTCCCTTGGCAGGGGCATACTGCCCGATGAATTACACGGCTGCTGCTACCAGGTCGCCGACCTCTGAAGTTCCATGTCCCATTTTGCCTGCTGACAGGCTTTCCAGTTTTTCAGAGACAACATATTTTATTGCATTTTCGACCGCTACTGCAGCCTCAGTTTCACCGAGATAATCGAGCATCATCTGGCCGGCTCCGATGGCGGCAAGCGGATTGATAATGTTCTGCCCTGTGTATTTGGGAGCTGAACCACCAATTGGTTCGAACATGCTGACACCTTCAGGGTTTATATTCCCGCCAGCTGCAATACCCATCCCCCCCTGGATCATGGCGCCCAGGTCGGTGATGATGTCGCCAAACATATTGTCGGTGACAATGACATCGAACCATTCAGGATTTTTGACCATCCACATGCAGGTGGCATCAACATGGGCGTAATCAGTCTTGATATCCGGATATTCCTCGGCCACCTCGTAAAAAACACGTTCCCAGAGGTCAAAAGCAAAGGTCAGTACATTGGTCTTGCCGCAGAGAGTAACAGTTTTACGTTTGTTTCTTTTACGGGCATAATCAAAGGCGAAACGTATGCACCGTTCCACACCCTTTCTGGTGTTTATCGATTCCTGGACCGCAACTTCATCCGGAGTTCCTTTTTTCAACACACCGCCTGCGCCTGCATATAATCCCTCTGTGTTCTCACGGACCACAACAAAGTCGATATCCTCAGGCCCTTTGTCTTTGATAGGTGTCTCCACATTGGGATAGAGAATTACAGGTCGAAGGTTGACATACTGGTCAAGTGCAAAACGTAAATTGAGAAGAATCCCCTTTTCCAGAATGCCTGGTTTGACATCCGGATGGCCAATGGCCCCCAGGAAAATAGCATCATGTTTGGATAATTCCTCAACCGCGTTATCAGGCAATACCTCTCCGGTTTTAAGATAGCGGTCACCACCGTAATCAAAGTCGGTCAACTCGAGCGTAAAGTCAAATTTATCGGCTGCTGCCCGCAAGACCTTAAGTCCTTCCACTACAACTTCCGGGCCGGTCCCGTCCCCGCCCATTACCGCTATTTTATGCGTTTTTCCCATGGAGTTACCATCCTTTCATTTGATTATCAATGTGTTGGTGTTCAGCAGCAGCATTATGCTGCACCATATTATTCTACGTTGAGGAATTTTCACAAGTTCATCTATCGATGAGAAAAGACAATAAACCATAAGAATGCTTAAAAAACAATAAGATGAATTTCGGAAAAGCAGAAAAAAGAGACCACACCAGAATGATAAAAATATATGGTCTCATCTTCCCGAACGCTTAACGACTTTTTTTAGAGAAAAAAGGGGGCAGTCTTGACAGATGATTCTTGTGTCAGAAATCAATAAACAACATATGTGTATTAATTCGAACTGAAAACTTCAGGTCATTACGATAAATCTTTAGCCATCAGAATTCTAAAAGAGTTGTGACTGCCAGTAGAAAACTCTACTTAAGGTGTATAATAGTTTCCTTAAATACTTAGAAGATTTAGGTAAATATTGGTGTCTGCCCCCGTTCGTTAGTTTATGGTCTGTTTACTTGCCAAATAATTTGCCCGCAAGACCCAGAGCACCTTCCACACCACCGATAGAATCGAGTAATGATCCACCACTACTGGCATTGTCAACCATTTGAGGAAGTGCTTCAGACAGCCCTCCTGCGGCTTCTTTTTCGCTAAGTCCTAATTTTGATGCAAATTCTGCTATTTTATCAGAACCCATGACACTGCTGATTTGTTCAGGCGTGATTCCTTCGTTGGCTCCGTCACCGAGCCAGGACTTAGCTATATCACCCAAACCGCCTGCATCCAGATTATTCATCAAAGCTCCAAGATTAAAATCTCCATCACCACCGGTCAAACCGGATAAAGCCGAAACCAGGGAGTTGGTATCCAGGTTGCTGCCTGCATCACCACTGAGGTCGCTTTTACTGAATATTTTTGCACCCATTTGAAGCAATTCGTTTGTATTCATACCATTACCTCCTGTTCTGGTTTTTCAATAAGGGGAAAGTTCCTTCCCAGCCAAATATATTTTCATTTCAATTACACACATAGAATCAGTCAAAAAAGTTTCGTGTCGGGATGTTAAAGTGCAACCCTGTTAAAAGATTCAGGTCCTGGAAGTGGCAATACTTTCGTTACGCTTAAGAGATGACGCGATATTTCAGTTTTTTTCTCAACAAGACTCGTTATCCGCGTTTCCTTTTTACTTGGTGACAACCCATAGAGCATGAATTACCGCTGGAACATAAAACAAAAAGCATAAAACAATATTGATGATCAGGTCTTTTCCTGCACCTTTCTTCAGAAATACTGCCAGTGGTGCCAGAAACAGCGCGAGTATTATTAATACTAATTTATTGTCCATGATCATTACCTCCGCTTTATTAAGTTAGAATTCAGTTCTTAATGCGTATAACATAATAATCTCAAGTTTATCCGGAAAAAGATTTTTGAGTTAAAACAGGTTCTTCTCTTCATTATTTTACCCTTGCTATCTGGCTTTGCTCTTTTCGATTTTTTTCTTTTCCATGAGGGCGGAGTAGGGCGCCGAATCATTTCCGATAAGCGCATTTAATCGTTTGGAGTAAGAGATATAAGATTTTTCGTCAAGAAATTCCTCCTCAAACAGGCTGTCGATCTTTTGACGGGTAGGGAAAAGATAGTCGGCTGCTTCAAAGGTGATAAGGACATCAAAAATCATTTTGAATGCAGACTTACTGTCAATACCATGCTTCGCCCTGAATTTCTCTCCTGCTCTTGCGATGCCCTGAAGCTGTGACAGGAGAAATGCGTGACCTTCCGGGTGAGGGTGTTTCCCAAGTATTTGGGGCACGATCAGCAGTTGAGATCGCTCATCCAGCTTATAAACCGCTTTCATAAATGCTGGTACATCAATCCCAATAGAAGCGGGAAGGGTCGAAAGGGTATTGAGAATCTGGGCAATCAGTGACGAAGAACTCCGCCCCGCTGTACGTTCAACCTGTCTGTTGAGTTCATGTATAAGAATATATCCTGAGTCAAGCGTACCTGCCTGTGCCAGAAACTCAATGGCCTCTGAGCGCATCTTGTAATCTATGAGGGCAAGATTTTTTTCTGAAAGAGTGGGGCCAGCGACCTGTTCTGTTGTCAGTATCCAGGAAAGATATTGAACGATATTGTATCGTCTTTCATAGGATAGGGCATGTTTGAGAGCATAACTCACAGCGGATTCGAACTCAATATTGAAGAAGATCTCGTCAGGTGAGACGTCTTTAAGCTTCGACAGTTGTTCTGCGAAAACTCCTTCCACAAAAAATGAAGGAAATCTGTCGAGTCCGTAATAGAGCCCCCTGTGCCTGTTATAAACATGTGTGTTGTGTGTCTTGGAAACAATGGAATAATGAGTTTCATCAAGGATTTTCTGCATGTAGGATACGGCAGGCTTGTAATTTCTCTGCACAAAAAAATCGATGTAGTATTTGTCTATCGGCATAAAATTATGCCAATATTTCACGTCAACATTTACTGTGTACCGCACTGCATGTTGAAGTACTTTTTCTTCAATATCAGGTTGATTTGTAGCAACAAGAGCACGTATCACAGATGTAAAAAAGCGTATTTCCTTTATGTTAAGATCCAGGGAAAAAAGCTTGTCGAAAAGCTCCCTGCCCTGATAGAGATTCTTCCCCAATAAAGCCAGAAGACCTTCTCGCAGCTCAGGGTCGTCGAACAGTTCTATTATTTTGTTTTCTATAAAGGGGTCGACACAACGACTTCCGTTGCGGTTCTGATAATTCCAGCCATAAAGCCGGAGCAGGTTCAGGTCCCTTTTTTCAAGCAGATACGAGAATGCTTCCAGATTGCCACCTAATGCAAGGGATATGGCCGCGCGGAGGGATTCTTTTTCTTCCCCGGAACGCAGTTGAGAAAACAACTCTTCTTCATCAGGAATTTTCGGTGCACTGATGGTGCGACCATTCATATTAATGCTTTTATGATGGTCTCCTTTCGGGCAGAGGGCTGGGTAATCTGTCATGAATGGTTGGGTATCTGCCAAGGAAAAGGAAACAGGGATGAAAAGAAAGGCCCAAGGGGCCACAATTCTGGATAATATAATGTTTTTCATATGTAACAGTTTTGTTTTGGCAGTAATGCACGCCAAATTTTTGTCAGTCGCTATTGTGCCTTTTCAATTATTATCATTCCATTGAGCCGATCCGGATCTGCTTGTCTTGCATTCACTACGTCACGGATCCAGATTTCCTTTACCTGGTCGCCAAAAGCTTCTCGGAGTTGACCATACACTTCCGGATCATGTTCACCGGAGTCACCGACAAAGATAAACTTTCGTTTCGGGAATCTACGCAATATTTCACTAATCTGGTCGGTCTTTTGCTCCACAGTGGCATCACCAATGAGTTTGAGGAGATTTTTCCAGGTTGTTAGCGAGAGAAGGTTTTTGGGAACACTTTTCATATGAAAGGATCCTTCCGGAAACCCTTGTTCCTTGATAAGGCAGGAAAGGGGCTTATATAGTTGCCATGGGCCGCCTGATACATAGTGAAAACAAGCATCTCCAAGATTCTTGTATCTGGCTGCCATACCCGGAGCAGCTACGAAGTCACGGAAAAAGGTATTTTTAACTACAACCTTTCCACCCGATGGTATCTCGGTAATCTTGATCGTATCATCAATGTCCGAGATGACAGACAACCCTTCCTGTTCAATGAGCCTGACGCGGCCAATTCCACTATGGTCCTTTGAGATCGCACGAAATGTCAACCATCCATTTTGGGTGTTTTGTGCTTCCAGCAACGTTAGTGCCCGCGCATCACTCAGTGTTATGAAACCCTCGATAATTCCGTTAAGATCAGATCTGGGATAATCACCATCCGCAGATTGCACTCTCCACTCCTCTTCTTCCGGGTCGTTGTCAAACCTGAAAATGACTTTTTCAAGAGATTCACTGTCAGCAACGATATCAACGATGCGTGCTGCCAGGTTTTTCAGATCGTGATCTTGAGTTGTGTCAACACTATCTGCCAGCATCACCACAATTTCTTCGGCTAGTTTTCTTGGTTCATGGATCCAGATGCGAACTGGAATTTTCCAATCACGTCCTTCCCGATAGCCGTAGGTTGGATAAATAGTTACGATTTCATTATCAGAGAACAGTTTATTGAGAATTTTTTTAAAGCTGGGCATATCTGAATTTCGACTCCATCATATGTGATATGAATGGTAAACAAATTCAATGTAAATGGATGAATGAGGCATAACACCTGCGTATCAGGCAGGACATCACATATAAGTTATTGTTTCATGCCCCATATTTTTTTCTCATTTATTTGAAATCGCAGCTACTTCCAGCCATGAAAACAAAAAACCAGGTTTAGAGATGGAATACCATTAACCCGGCTTACCGCCATGTTGTGTTTAATTTCAGAGAGGGATTTTATTTGTTTTTCAGCTCTTCTATTACTTTCCGCTCATGGTCGGCTCTTCCTGAGAAGGTTTGAAGTGCTGTTACTTCCCAATCAAGAGAACCCCACATGGGTAAGTCCCGCAGCACAGCATCTAATTCAGTATTTGATGAAGCTTCAATGATGAAGATAAATGTACGGTCACCAACTGGAACTCCTCCTCCTGAAATTTTATTTTCATTCTCAAGCTTAATAAGATTATCGAAACTTGGAAGGATAATGTTTTCCAGGATGTGGAGTGCTTCATCAGACGAGGTGAATCCAGGTCCACCTGAACCTACTACTAAATATTTCATGTTGTAACCTCATTACTTCTTACAATAAATCAGGAAACTCCCCAGTAAAAAGTCTTTGACCAGAATTAGTAATATAAGGAGTCATTCCCTGTTACTTGAAATTTAGTAACGATACTATTGAAAGAGAAGGGGTAAAATAATAATATTTCTTTAAGTTCACATATGGTTACCAAAGCCTGTAAATGACTGTTTCCATTCTAAAGAAAATAATTATTGCATCAGGATAGACATCGTTTCAAAGTTAGATTTGATTATTAGTCAACTACCCCTTGTCTACATCAAATCCATATATTGTAAGGACCCGGCTGGCAAATGTGCCGGCTGATTATCATGGCTTGATTACCTTTCAATCACTTGACAGCGCTCACCCAGCAGGTATATTCTTAAAAAGAATTCAACTCGGGGTTGCGGTCTACAAACGCCCGACCTGTCTGAAGAGTGTAAAACTGACTTTGACAGGTTTCGAGATGCTGGCCGCCGCCAAGGCATTCATTTCAATTACACTCGCCTGGAGCCCTTATGAAAATGTATTTAATTTCCCCCCTCCTGTTTTTTCTCGTCCTTCTGTTTGGTGCTGGCCAGGTATGTGGTGCAGATCCCTCCATGGCAGGTAAACTGGTTGCAATTGACGAAGGCGGTCGCTATCAGATGATGGCCGACAACTTCTTCATTATTTACGATCCCTCGAACAATATGGCTGTCCCTTACAAGGACACCGGTCTCACCCGGCTGGAAGCGGAAAAACAGATCATCCAGCAGTCCAATGCAAGTCTTCCTGGCCTGGGATGGCAGGCGGGCTTGTATCCTCATTGGAAGGGCGGCCTCTGGCTGCCAGCCTCTCCAATGGCCTTCAAACCTTATTATGAGCTGAAGCGATATGATCAGACAGCTTATGCCCAGGCCATCGAACAGTTGCCGGTTAGACCGACCGGCCCTCCGATGATACAGAGAGGTCTGATGAAACTTGAACACATGCTGGGCCTCCCGGGCCGGACCGAGGTTTTTATCTTCTCTGACGGCCAACATTCAACGTTTGAGGGACTGGAACCGGAACCTTTGGAACAGGCCAGATTAGTTGCTGATAAATTTGATGTCTGTTTCACTATTGTGTCCTCGGCCACCACCCCGGAAGGAATAAAACTGCTTGATGCCATCGCCTCTGTTAATACCTGCTCCCAGGTCATTGATTTTGACACAGTTTTCGAAAAACCCGAACATCTCTTCGGTAAATTGTACATGGATACCGGACGGGCCGGGTTCAACAACGTGCTGTTCGATTTTGACAAATTTACCATCAAGCCGGAGTTCAAGCCTGATCTGGATAAACTGGGCCAGTTCCTCCTTGACCATCCCAAAGCTTATGCCGTGCTTTCAGGATTCACCGATTCCACTGGCACCAAGGAGTATAACGTCAAACTCTCCAAAAAACGGGCCGACAGTGTACGTAATTATCTGAGCAGGCAGTTCAAAATCAATGAAGAACGGATGCTGTCCTACTGGTATGGTTTTGCGGATCCGGTGGCCTCCAATGACACGGAGGAGGGAAGGGCACTCAACCGCAGGGTAACCATTGTCATACGCTCCGGTAAATAATCAGATTAGAGCGTAGTCGGGAGGTTGTTAATAGGAGTAAGAATTGTCGGCAGCCTGGTTAGGCGTAAGATCATCGGAATCCCCTGTAAAGCCGAACAAAAATGCAAGCGTTTCTATGAGTCCGACTCCTAGCCGGCCACTAGCCTTACCATCACCGTCCTTATCAATGCTGGGGTCGAGAAGGAATAAAAGCGTCAGAATATTCTGACTCAACTCGGGCACATTCATATTGAAAGCCTGGTTCATAGTTCTAATAAATTCATTTGCAACCAGGGCATGACCAATATTTGACGGATGTACGCCGTCCAGGCTGAACAACCCTCCCAGGATATTCGTTGTTAAGGGGATGCCTGCAAAAATTGGCGGGTTGACTATAGAGTCAGCAAACATAGCGTTCATGTCAACCACCGGCATTCCGACACGACTCGCCTGGTGCTGAATAATGGAATTAAAACTCTGTATCCTGTCCTGTATTTCAGCTGTTTCCTCATTATCCAGCACAAAATTAGGGTCCCCGACCACATCATCATTCCCCGAGAACTTCATCAGTAAAACACCAATGACAGATGTATAGTGACCATCAGGCAGTTCAACCGTAAAGCCTGTCATTTCCTCTGCTGTTGCACGGTCTACAAGAAACCCGATATCTGTTATGTCGGGTATATTAGCAAATACCACCTTTGAGCCATTATTCGTCACAAGCGCACCCAGCCTGTCTGTGAGCGCAATATAGTCCCTTTCAAAATCAGCAACGGGAGTAAGCTGTGATGTGTTCATATTACCGAAGGAGAATGCAGCCGAGAGCACATCATTATTCCCGATCCAGCAAATTATCATTGCTGGCTGGGCAGATTCCACATATTCAATTTGTGTCTGCAGCCTTGGATACAGGACAAGTTCTGCTTCGGTGTTTATATCTTCCTCTGTCAACGCACTGGCTCGCTCATAAAGCAAGGAGTTTACAGTGGCCCCGGAAACAGCAACATTGGTGTTTATCCGGGCAGGGAAAATACGTGAACGGTCCTCGGTATTGCCGACAATGCCAAACAGGTTTGTCTTTATATAAGGGAGCGAGAGATCACCATCCATCTGATAACTGACCCAGTTAAGATAACTGAAAACCTGTGTTTGCCAGGCTGCATCAGCAGCCTGAACGCCTTCACCCAGACTGTCACCCATAGCTATGATACCCGGCTGGGCTGCTATGCTCCCGGCAGGAATGAATACCACGGCTAGTCCCAGGAGAGACAACGACAGAAAACGTTTTGTTTTTGTAAATACATGTAATTTCATTCCGGCATCCTTTATTGATTTTGTATAGAACGTATATTCATACTGTCAAAGTCGTTACACTATTCCTCTTGTTCCGGGGTGTTTTGAAGCGCATACTTTGTGCGAAGCTGGTGTATCGTCTCGGGATCCGCTGCACCAACAGCTTCAAGTTGTTCAAGTAGTTTATGGATTGCCTGTGTACGCTGGGCCGTAACATTTTGCTGCAGGTCGGTTGAGTTAGCACGGTTCTGATCCAGCAATGCCGCCTTAACACTGTCAGGTATTGAATTGGATTCCAGGGCATTCCTTAGCACTTGAGATGCTGCGAGATTGTCATCTCCAGGCATAAGTTTTACATTCGCAGGTGGCATTGCTCCCGGAGGCAGAACATATACGCCAGTTACAGTAGCATTGTCACCTTTGCCGTCGTAAACCAGGGTATAACTTTTGCCTCTAAGAAGGCGGCGCAATGCCTCATCCAAAGGTAGTGCTGCAAAATGCAAAGTAACCTGCGCAGGTTTTACATTTTCCGATACCCAGGTTTCGACCCCGCTTTGTGTTGATAGCTTATTAAGTACCAGACGCATAGGCGCATTGTCGACGCTTACTGAAACAAGATCATCGGTTATTCTGATGGCAATATTGTCATGTGGAGATACAACGTGTGGCCCGGTCCGATTTGCCTGAACATTCTGCTGCACATCATTTACAGACATATCCACCTGCGCGAAACAAATGAAAGCATGTGTAAAAACCGCATATCCCAGAACAAGGAGGAGAAGTCTATTTTTGCGGGGTGAAACGGACTTAAGTGAACCGCTGTCAGCCTGAACCCTGCGCAGTGACAAAGGTCTTGTCATCACGGTTTAACTCCTCGGTCCCTACGGGTGTGAAGAATGAATGGTATAATCAATCGCATTCTGACATTTTTCCGAGTTTAAAGGGATGATTTTTTGGTAATTAATAAGGGGCTTGGGAAGCTATAATCACAAATAATGTGATAAACTTCCAATATGCCACTAAAAAATATTTAAAAACATCCTCTTCCTTTCATTTTAAACCGACATCACATCTTTTGCAATTGTCCGGAACCAGGAGTCTGGATTGAAACCCAAGGCGGTAACTGTATCTTGGACATCTTTGACTGAATTGAATAAAACCGGACAAAACAACCAAAGCCAAAAGAACCAGAAAGACAAGCCATGCTTCTGTCCGGGAAAAAACAATGATCAGGTCTGTGACGACGACAACCGGGAGGCATACCATGGTGATCGCGAAGACAATGATCATTCGCTTTTGCCATAACTGTAGCTCTTTCAGTTCGTCCGCGCCCAGCTTTTTTAACTCATCTTCCACTGTTCAGTTCACCACCTTGTCAAGAGTTGCCCCATGTAACAATCAATGATCCAACAGGTGCATTATTTGGGTAGAGTCAAGTAGAATGTTCCCTGAGTACGTGGTGAGTGCAATAGTCCAGGGTTCCGTTACTTTTCCAGATCATCGACGACAGATGTATATTTCTCATGGATCATATTTTGATCGAAATCCATGAACTCGGTAAGCATTGCCTGGTCCTCTGCATCAGAGAAATATGCACGGGAAGCCGGGAAGAAAATTTTGTCTTCTTTTTCGATATGCCTGGGGTAAAATTCCACGAGTGTGCGTAGACAACTCGTAACGTCACTCAGGGCAGATGAATCACCATTTCGGTAGAGGGCATTCGCCTCGACGAGAGCTTTTGTAGTGCTCCGGCCGAAAATATGTTCTTCAATTAATTCATCCATGATTTTTCTGTCGACATCTGACAGTTTTTTGTTCTTCAACTCACGAAACAGAATGTCTTCTTCTTTCCCGTGATGAGTGCGGTCAGCATAGGTCCTTATGAAGTCAACAGCTATGTCGACAAACAACGGGTCAATTTTATTGGTTTGCTCAACCTGCGCAAGCATTTCCTGAATTTTAACGATCATACGTTCGATGAGCCGGTGCTCTATCATGAGTGGTCCGCGTGCCTGCATATGCTGTTCTCCTGTTATTGACTCCTGTACTGCATGTATGTGCGGTTACCGGAAAGCGCTGCATGTAGGTAATCCGGTATTTGTCAGGAATAGTTGTTATTTCGTGCAGTTATTACTATTTTTCCTTTGAAACACCCTTCTCCATAATACCGGAAAGCTTCAGCAGTCTCGCTGAGCGGGAAACATCTATCTATAACCGGTTTTACCTTGCCGGATTCAAAAAGTTCGTTAAGAGTGTCTAGATTTTTGTTTGGTTTATGCATTATTAAAGTCAGTTTCCTGCTTCCGGTCATGGAAATCAATGATCCAAGGAACACGAGTTGTAAGATTCGAGAAGTTTTACCTCCGACCGTGACATATATTCCATTGGAACATAACGCACGTCTATAATCGAAAATTGAACGATCAGTTTTAACATCAAGGATCAGATCGTAACCCTTCCCATTTCTGGTAAAATCTTCTTGTGTGTAATCAATAACATGGTCTGCACCAAGAAAGCTCATCATGTCCAATTTACAGGTGCTGTCCACACCGGTCACGTCAGCGCCAAATGATTTGGCCATCTGAATTGCAAATGTACCTACTCCGCCACCTGCACCATTAATCAGAATTCTTTGTCCCGGCTCAATCTTTCTTTTGTCGCAAAGCCCCTGCAGTGCGAGAAGGCCAGCTTGGGGAGTGGCTGCTGCTTCTTCGTAAGTAATACCGGCCGGTTTCAGTGTTAATTCGTTTTCACGAGCACATACATATTCTGCAAAACCTCCCCAGGAACCTTGGCACAGGTCTCCGTATACTTCATCACCCGGATGAAACTCCTTTATGCCTTTTCCAGCCTTCTCGATTCGTCCTGCAATGTCACATCCAAGTATTTTAGTTTTTGCCGGTTTTAGAAGCCCGCTCAGAAGGCGATACTCAAGCGGACGCCCCGTTAACATATCCCAATCCCATGAATTTATGGAGGCCGCATGCACTTTTATCAAGACTTCATTGTCTCCGGGAACAGGTTTTTCCACCTCTTTGAGCTGAAGCACATCCGGTGGTCCGTATTTTGTGTATACAACCGCTTTCATGTCTTTCCTTCCAGGTTCTTTGGTACCGGTCATTTTTTGTACAGTTCACAACGGAGCTGACTCCGGATTTCAATGATTGAAAAAAGTGGACGTTAAACGGATTCGGCTCAAGTGTTCTGCTGGGCCTTTTTCTGCCTTTTTCGTATGAGCCAGATAATTCCAAGAATGAGAAGAACCGGATAATACAGGCATAAGGCCACGAAATACAGAAGAGCCAGCAAAACGTACAGCATGTTGCCGTCGTAAGCAATACGATCCCCAAAAACAGAACAGAGCCAGAGAGTAATCAATGGAATAGCAACAAGAGCAGCCGCTCGCCAACCTCGCCTCAGAACGTAAGCAGCGGTAATTGTCAGAGCAATGCCATACACCGGAAGAAATGTGCCCACGAGTTGCAAAATTCTGCCAGTATAACTCATAGTGTCCTCAGTCTTTTGAAGAGCTCAACGATAGGCATAAGGCGTGGCTTTGGCTATCCCACTTGATGCCATTGTTGAACATTTTGTTTTTGGATTTAATGGGGTCTGCCCACTATTGACTCACCGGTACAACAAGGGCATTATTTGGCTGAAATCAAATATGATGTCTCCCGAATTATTTTTTTCGTTTTTTTCTGGAAGAACCGGACTTCAACTCTGCGATTGTGAAGAAGCCACCCTCATGCTCAAAGAGGGTGAATCGGGCGTGGACAAGAGGTTTGCCGTCAGAACCGGCACTGATGAGTTCGAGTTCAAGCGGTTTTTCCTCCTCGTTTTTGACGAGAGAGAATATTGCGTCGGGTGTTTTGTCGGTTATGGCGGCAACTTTGGCAAGAGAACCGTCGTCAAGAAAGCTGAACGCCTCTCGGGGGAGAGATTCGCCCAGGTCTGCCGCGAGCATTTCCCCGAAAGAGGGTTCACGGAAATCCAACGCGTGTTTTCTCATCCGGTGCTTGCAGTCTTTAGGTTTCATGCGGGAAATCCAGTGGATAAAAGGCCATTGTTCAACGTGGTCAACCGTTTTTCGCTCCCATTGAATATTGTTGTCAAATTCCGCGGACGGAGGCGCGATTGGCGGCTCGGTTCCGCTTCCCCACCAACGCGTTACCGCGCAGGTTCGCCGCAGGATCGTTCCTTTTATACTGTACTGCATATACAGGTTGCCCTTGCGATCTCCGTACTCACCGTTGTTGACGTGGGCCTTTGTATACGGAACTGCAATCGGACCAAGAGTTCCGCCATCCACAAGCGAATCAGTGTGACCGTCACATTTGTCGCAGTACTGAATTACGGATCGGGCAGCAGGAGGCGTTATGCCCTTGGAAAAGAGGAGGGTGAAGGTCTCCGTACGGGAGAACGTCTGGTCCGGGGGAATTTGCCAGATGGGCTTGCCGGTAATAAGGTCCGTGATTTGCCGCAGAGGTTGCGGCTCAGGGTTGTGTATCTTTGTCCTTTTCCACAGTGCTGAGAATCCTTTGTTGTTGTAATCCTGCTCACGCTTTCTCGCTTCGACTCCAGTGATTTTCGACCATTTTGAATCTGGCATAGGTCACTCCTTGCTTAACAGTTATCGGGTCATATATCCTGCTCGTATATCCACATTAAGGAGATTAATTGGGTCTGGTCCCTATTTACCTGCAAGGGCTGATCCCTTTGTCTCGCACAAGAATTTACATAGTCGGGGGGAGTATGCAATGAGCGGAGTCAGGATCGTTGAGTATATTGCCAAGCGGGCAGTGATTGGGAACCTTAATGCAGCGAGCCCGTTGGTCGTTCAAATGCTTACGGCAGTCAATGTGCTGAACCGTAAAGCTCTGGTTATTGCACTTTGGGGGATCGACGCGCTCGTAGATATGGGTGCCATTCTGGTCACACCAATCGCCCCATTGCTCGAAGCGGTTGACACATGTCTTGTTCGAGCTTGTGAAAAGATCAAGGCAGCCAGCCGTGCTCGGGTCGTTGCCCGTGTCCTTGCTCTCCATGCCATCTAAAATGATGCCTGCGGCCTTAGACTGGGTCCTCGGTGAGCTCCGGAGGAGTTCGTCCCCTCTGACGGAGACGGGCTCTCCGGTCTTAGATGTGTTTGGCGAGCTTGAGGCACAGCTGGTTAGTATCAACATAGCGACGATCGAGATTATTCGGTTCAGCATAATTCACCTCCTTCAGGTCTTCCTGGGGTTATTGGCTTTTGGCATTTAACACCTCATCTTTAGTTAGAATTTGGTGTCCGTTAAAACAGGGGAGGTTCACTCTGCCCTATGATTTGTATTTGTTTCTATTTTGGACCTATTATCCGAAAACGCGCACCCGCACTCCGAAACTCAACCCGGCCGCGCGGTTCCCCTGAGAGGAATCTAACGAAAATGCTCATCGCAAGGCCAGCATAAAGTCTTTGTCCCTGCTCCTTTTTGGAAAGGTACAAAGATTCTTCAATATTCCTATCAATATAATTGACATCCCTGTCAACGATTAGCTTAGTGCCATCACGCATGTGAATTCGGTCGACTTTAGCATTCTCATTTACCTTAGCACTTAAATAGAGAGATTCGAGATATGTTGAAGAAATGCTCGTGTTGTTATTGACAATGTCGGCTAACTGGGTATGAGTCGTGATTGGGATATGGAACCATGCATCGGTGTTTGCATTTTGTTCAACCACTGTTCCGACATTAGTAGCCTTCACCAGAATTTGTGCGCGATCTGGTGACTGAAGAATCGTCGCTATGCCATTCGTATGATAATCGATTTCTTTGATCATAAGTTATCTCCAATATGTATTTTTGAAAAAGATAAATGAATTACGCTTGAGGTTCCCACAATTAAACAGTCCGTTTTGTTGGGGGAACCTCAGACCCTTATTATTATTTTACAGGCATGTGATAGCAGTCTCAAGAACAATGTCCGACACGAATTACTCCTTCCACCTCATAATTATTTACTGATCTGCAAAAAAAAACCGGGTTGCCTCAATAAAAGGCAACCCGGCTGTCAACTCAAGACCCGTGGCTTTCCGTACCTACCTGAAAGTAGGGGTGGCTTTATCTTTATTTGTTTAAATTATATATAATATACCTGTAGAAAGTCAAAAAAAGAATAAATCATTCAAGTAATAGTCAAAAGCATACCTGTCCGCTTTTTATGACTTTTATTGACCTGCATGATCAAAAAAAAGAGATAAAATTTCTAAATATTAACTCTCCAGCAAGAAAAAATCTTTATCATGGAACCGCCAGGCAGTCTGTATCGAGTGCGTTGAAATCAGTATCGAAAGCACCGACACACTTGATTTCTGCTAAAGTTCCAGCACTTACTGATCCCTCAACGGTCGACGCGGCGATTCTGATGACAGCCGGTGCTCCACTGGAATCAACGTTCGCGGCGATAACGCTCCCACGAATAATGCTGTTGCGAATCTCGGCCTTTGCCTCCATTCCGAATTGCGAGGTGACGGCGATGCCGTTGTCAATACCGCTGGGACTGTCACTGGCGATGATGGATGTGTCGTTGATCATGACCTGTCCACCCTCACTGACTGATACTCCGTTGTTGATGGTGCATCCATTAGCTATAAGACGGCCACCGTGGACCTGAGTGGCGGAGGCACGAGTGAAAAGGCCGATACACGGGCTTGCTCCACCGTTGCCAAGCGCACGTGCGGTAACATGTTCAAGGGTACTGCTGCTGCCGCTGTCATTCCACACCCCTGCCTTAAAAGCGCCACTGCCTCCTCCACCGCTGGCAATAGCGGTAACGTGAGATATCAACGGTGATGCATTCAAATTATGAATAGCGTGAGCGGTGCCACTATTATGATTAATCACGGTGAGGTGCCGTATTTCGGAGGCGTCAGCACCATTTATGACGCCCGGCCCTCCGTCCGGAATCAAAGCAGCTGAATCGACCTTGCCGATGATATAGGTAGCCTTTTGCCCTGAACCGACGAGTGATACATGGCTTTTCATGTACAAAGGTGTTGCACCGAGGCGGTAAACACCTGGCGAGACGGTGACGAGGTAGGGATTGGAGCGGCTGGCATCAATAATGGAGTTGACGGCAGCGACAGGATTAGTGAAATCACCGCCGTTTTTGGCAACAACAATCACGTTGGCTGCTCCCCAGGCGGCACCAGTGAACAGCAATATAAAAGCAAAAAACACGACGAATCCAAGGCTTTTCGATTTCATGGCAAGACCTCCATAATTGAATTGAGAGTAGATAAAGTGGTTATCAGGGTTCGAGAATGTTTTTTACCATTCAATTTTATCAGAAATTATACATTTTTCATCATTAAATAAATCTGTCCCTTTTTCCGTTTATCCCTTATTGTTCAACGTTAAACGAGATTAGAGTTGACAAACTCCCAATTGATAAGATTGTTAACAAAGGCATCAAGATAGTTACCTCGCCCGTTTTGGTAGTCAAGGTAGTATGCATGCTCCCAGACATCCACCGTCAATATGGGTTTCAATCCATGAGCTATGGGTGTGTCAGCATTTGAAGTTTTCATAATACCTAACTTGTCGTTGTTCATAACCAGCCATGCCCAGCCGCTGCCGAACTGAGTTAGCCCGGCATTCTTCAGCTGTTCGATGAAATTGTCATATCCTCCGAAATCGGTATCGATCTTCTCTGCGATGCCGCCTGTGGGTAGTCCCCCCCCATCAGGTTTCATTGATTGCCAGTAAAATGTATGGTTCCAGACCTGAGCCGCGTTGTTGAAGATTCCGACTTTATCAGCATCATTGACTGTCTTTATAATGATATCCTCTAGAGTCTCACTGTTCAGATCAGTTCCCTCGATCAGTTTATTCAGGTTGGTAACATAAGCATTATGGTGTTTTCCATGATGAAAGGCCAAGGTATTCGAGCTGATATGTGGTGCCAAAGCATCTTTTTCATAAGGAAGGTCTTGTAGGGTTATACTCATATTTTTCTCCTTTTTTGCGTTCGGCATTTCATCTTCTACTGTGCCCAACACCAGTCTTTATTATTAGGATCAGAGTAAAATTAAATTTCAATAATTTTACTCTGACCTTTTTTGTTGCTTTCCGTATTTCCTTCCGTGCATGAGATGGTAATATTTTACTTTCCGGGTTCTTTCCCCGAATACAGCTGGCGTATATACGCAATGATTACAAATACTGCGCTTATAGCTAAAAAGCCGTCGATATATCGATTTAAGGTTTCTTCTTTGCTCTGCACCATCTCATGTACATCTTTGTATGCCACAATAACATCATTGCCATGTATAAGCTCCCATATGTAATAACTTTTGCCGCGGATAAGTTCATCCCTGCTCAGCTTGTTCCTTTCGGCGAGCACAATTATTCGGTCTCCCTCTTGGATATGCTTCATACCAGACCAGACCTTCCCATAATAAGATGAATAGCGATTTATCCTACTGTCCTTTTCGATTTTAAACCAGGTTGACTTACCCTCTCCACCAAGTCTCACTTGCCTGACGATTCCGTGAACAATAAGCAATTCTTCCTTTTGTGGATGCTGACTTCCATAAAAAGATATCCCTTTAGCTGTAATGGCTAATATTAATATATATACGGCTGCCGATACTAAAGTCAGGTTGCTTAAGCTATGAGAGTAAAACTTCATAAAATAAATTGCAGGTGATTATCAGAGAGTGGTTTAAGTGGGGTTTAAGTGGGGTCTGACTGAAACTCCCCCTGTTTATTTACTGTTTATTTAGTTTCTGATTACCACTAATCCTCAGCCAGCTTTAGTGCCACAAAGCATAACTGGTTGACATTATATTTTTTATATCATTCGGAGTCTCGCAAGCTCGCTTACCTCGAACGAATGTGAGAAATCTGGACTGTTGTGGTATAAGATTTTTCGCTACACTCGAGGTAAGCGAGGAACGAGACTCCGAATGACAAAAACTTCCAGTAAATAAACAAAATCCATGCTGAACTTTAGTGGTAATCAGAATTTAGTTTGATATGTTCGTTAAGACGTCAACCAGGCAACCGCCTCATTTCGCGATCGAAAAAGATTGGTAACAACATTCCATTGGCCTTCAACGAAAACACCTCACATTCTGATCATTCCATACTCCAGGTCGTGAGCAACAAGTAGTGCAGGCTTTGCCGGTCCTGCTTCGGTTTTCCGTGCGACACATAGATCCGCGATTGTTCTTACATCGTTGACGGTAAGAACACCGGTGTCCAGCTCGGTCTGATCCTGCAGAACAGGCATCTCCGGGGTCCAGGCCGGATGGTCTAAAATGGTATTCAAGAATTTCCTGTAAATACGAAGATCGGCTGGCCAGGAAAGCCTTGCCTCTAGATAGTCGTCGCGGGTTTCAATCGAGAACTCCATATCTCGTTTCATTCAGAAATTCAGTTTAATGTTTGGATTAAAAAACTACCGCATATTTTTGGAATAAATGAGATCTGCCTCCTCTTTATTCCTTCTGATCAATAAAAAAAATCCGGATTACCTCGCTAAAAGGCAACCCGGCTATCACCATTGACCCGTGGCTTTCCGTCTCTACATACAAGTAGGGGTGACTTTATCTTTATTTTAAATTATATCATTTCAAAATAATGAGAGTCAAACGTAAAAGAAGCTTGAAAAATGAAAGATAGTACAAACAGGAACAGATGTTTTCTGTAATGGAAATAGGCCACAACAAATAAATCTGTCCCGTATTCCGTAATGAATTCACTTTATAATGGATATTAGTATCATACTGATATTATACTAACGACCGTTGACGGCCTTTAGGCAAACCGTGGATATACATTATGAACTTACCCCCACCACCGAATGACCATGCACTTGCAGTGCTGTTTCTCACAGTTTTTGCACTGATTTTATTCACCCGCGAAAAAATACCTCTCGAAACATCAAGTTTCATAATTCTCATTGCTCTGGCCGTGGGTTTTGAGCTATTTCCTTTCATGGTCAATGGGAGCTCTCTGCATGCGGTCGACTTTTTCCAGGGTTTCGGACACGAAGCTCTGGTTGCTGTCTGCGGCCTGATGATTGCCGGGCAGGGTGTCGTACGAACCGGGGCATTGGAGCCGGTCGGGATAGCTCTGGCCAGGATGTGGAAGGTCAGTCCGAATATCTCTCTGCTGTTGACACTCCTTGCTGGAGCATTTATCAGCGCTTTCATTAACAATGTCCCGGTTGTCGTTTTATTTCTCCCTATTTTAACAAGTGTTTCCGCAAGAACCGGCATGAAAGCATCTTCAGCCTTGATGCCCATGGGTTTTGCAACCACCCTCGGAGGAACATGCACCACCATTGGTACTTCCACAAATCTGCTCGTGGTCGCCGTGGCGGCTGATATGGGTTTAAAACGGATGGAAATGTTCGATTTTCTCCTTCCGGCGTCCATTGCCTGTGGAATAGGAATAGCTTATCTCTGGCTGATTGCTCCCAGGATACTGCCAGAAAGGGAACTGGTCCTGTCCGACACCTCCCCCAGAGTGTTCGCTGCCCATCTGGAAATTCTTGAGGGAAGCCCGGCCGAAGGAAAAACACTGTCTGAAGCCCTGAAAAAAATCGACGGCGTCAGAAAAATTATGAGCGTGGAGCGTGGGCCTGACAATTTCATGATGCCCTTACCCAGCATGGTACTGAAAGCCGGCGATCATCTCGCCATTCGTGACACTCCCGAGCGTCTAAAGGAATTCGAGAAAATTCTTGAGGGTACGCTCTATCCTGAGGATTCACAGAACGAGCCCATAGATGATGAACATCCCCTGAAGGCGGAGGACCAGCAGATAGCTGAGGTAGTCGTCATCGAGGGGTCCCGGCTTCAGGGGAGAACGCTTAACGAAATGCAATTTTCCGAAAGGTATGGGATGATAACACTGGCCATACACCGCCCGGGAATGCATCTGGAAAAGCTGGACGATAAAATCGGAGATATTCTGCTGCAGGCTGGGGACATCCTTCTGATACAGGGTCCAAGGGAACAGGTCGTGAGCATAAAAAAAGCCAAAGACTTCCTTGTGCTCGATGCCACTATGGATTTGCCATATACCCGGAAGGCACCGATTGCCGGAACAATTATGCTGGGTATTATCTTGGCGGCAGCCACAGGAACTTTGCCCATTGCTATTGCTGCGCCATTTGGAGCGCTGTTTATGATTGTTTCAGGATGCCTTGGTTGGGGTGATGCCACCAGGGCCCTGAGCGCACAGGTCATTCTTATTGTTGTAGCGAGTTTGGCCCTTGGGGCGGCTTTGCTTAAGACTGGTGGTGCGGAGTACCTGGCGCAGTTGTTCCTAATTTCAGCGGGAGATGCTTCACCAAGGGTAATAATCAGCGGTCTGATGCTTCTGATGGGAATACTCACGAACATTGTGTCCAACAATGCGGCTGCGGTAATCGGCACCCCTATTGCCATATCCATTGCCGCCCGGATGGGGCAACCTCCCGAACCATTTGTTCTCGCGGTACTGTTCGGGGTAAACATGAGTTATGCAACTCCCATGGCCTACAAGACCAACCTGCTTGTGATGAATGCCGGGAACTATACTTTCAACGATTTTCTTCGGGCCGGTGTTCCATTGGTGCTGATAATATGGGGGGTGCTTTCGTTTTTGCTCCCGGCCATATACGGTATAGGATGACATCTTAAACAATGTGGATTATCACCACGCCCTTTGAAAGTGACACCGATTTTGAGAACATCATACTGACTGTCTCGTCTGTTGTTTAATAGATTAAATGGGTTCTGAACCTACTTCTTAACTTGTTCGACAATTCAAATTAAAAGTTAAAAAAGGAGACATAACTCACAATGAAAGACAAAAATCAATCTCCAAACAATGATGAATTCAAGGATACTGGGGCACGTAAGATGGATGGTAGTATGCGGCGTCTTTTACAAAAAAGCGAAGCCGAGATCCTCAAGCTGCACAATCATGACCAAAAAAGGCTCACACGAAAGAAAAAGAAAATTGAAAATGATTTCATAAAATTGTCATCAACAGTATCTGAGCCAGATATAAAAGCGGCTGCAAGGACAATGAGAAGACGTCTCAAAGAGCTGATGCCCCACCGAGACCTGACCGCTATAATTCCTGATAGCCTCAATCCTATACGCATCAGGGCGATTGTGCATTTTAGCGGAAACCGTGACGACTTGGAAGCCATGGGCATTAAGGTTCGCTCCCAGGCCCAGGATGTCTTCACTATCACCGGCACCCGACAACAACTGAAAGATCTTGTAAAAAGACCCTCGTGTAGACGGTTGCGTACTCCTCGCATATTTACTCCAACTGTCGAGGATGCTACCGCTCGTGCTGAGATCACAGAAATTCACCGCCCGCGGTCAGAACATCCAAACGGATTTCGGGGAAATGGCGTACTTGTGGCAATCATCGACTCGCCATTGGACGTCACCCACCATGGCTTTCGTGATCCAAATGAACCGGAACATAATTCACGTGTACTTTACTACTGGGCACAGGACACCCATATTCAGAACGCTGAAGGTAAAACAGAACAGCAACAAAACCCTCCAGGCGAAACACCTCAGGAATACAGCAATAGTGCCCCCCCGGCAGAGTCACGGCCAAACTTTGAGGGCTTGGAATATGGGCGTTTATATACCAATGGCTACATCAACACTGCCCTGAGACAGGCCAGTCCGTACGGAAACGGCAATAATCAGATCTGCTGCGAGCCAAGGGATGATACTGAGCATGGCACGCACGTTGCGGGTATTGCTGCTGGCAGTGGTCACGTGCTTGATTGGGAAGCACCCCCTTGGGGTGTTGGAGCAGCTCCAGAGGCAAGCATTATCCATGTCCGAACCAATGCAGTGTCAAATAATATTGATGCGGATGCTGCTAATGAGGATAGCTTTCTTGATGCAATTTTTTTTTGCATGCAGGCAGCGGATTTTCATAATATGCCGATTGTTATTAATGTAAGCCAAGGCAGTAATTGGGGCCCTCATAATGGTACCACACAGTTTGACCAGGCACGTGATAACTTAGTCAACTCATACCAAAGTCGTTCCATAGTATGGGCAGCCGGGAATGACAATAATGCTAAAGGATATCGTAAAGGAACCGTTGATTCGGGTAACGGCAACGTTGATTTCACTCTCACAATGGGGCTCAATGAAGACGGGACAGACCAGGTAGACAGGCCTGTCTGGTTAGATATCTGGTACACAGGACCGGAGCTAGACTACAGGGTAACAACCTTTGACGGGAGTAGTACGGGATGGTGCATGGCCGGACAAGATTATAGTGGAGCTGTGAGCGACCGGGATATCGAGGTCGAGCGTGATATTGAGCAGGGAGGAGATCTTCGCGGCGTCCGGATCTATATTGATAATGCAAACTCAAACGAGATTTACACCATTGATCTCCGCAATCCTCATCCATCTCGAATGGTTAACTATCACTCTTGGGTCGGGCACCAGGGTTGGAAGGCTGATCTCTCGGGCTTCACTCAAAACGAGGCAACGTTAGCTGATACCGCATGCGGGAAAGCCATTCTCACGGTTGGCTCTTGTAAAAAAGTACCTAATAACAGGCCTATAGTCGAGGAGATAACAAACTACAGTGGGGCTGGCCCAACCGTTGATGGCAGAATCAAACCTGAGATTGTTGCTACAGGCGGACAATTTAGGCTGATTCTGTCTGCGGCATCGGACCAAAATAGTGGGTACACAGAGGAGCGTGGAACGAGCATGGCAGCGCCTTTGGTGGCCGGAGCTGTTGCACTTCTCTTCGAAGAATATAACCATGAACCACCAATAGGTTTAGGAATCAGGCTGAACCAGGACAGTATCAAGGCACTTGTAACGCAATATGCGAATAGACAGGATTTACACCTGGATCCTGCTCAGGATGGATATGTTGCTGAAGAAAGAAACCGTTATGGCTTTGGCAGGTTGCGAATGATCGGTCCGATCGACCATATGCTTCCGCCGGTTGACAATGACCTCTGGATACGTACTGCAGATGATGATTATGGTGAAATGCCTTACCTGGGTGATTGCTTCTGGAACGCTCCGGACATTCGCGTTTTAGAGGAAAATACTGGTAGAACAACAACCGAAATAATCTGGGGAAATACGTATCGTATTAAAATTCGCATACGTAACCTTGGTGACCAGGATGCAATAGACGCTACTGTCCGTCTCAAATACGCCTTACCTTATACCGCCCCCAACACCTGGTTTCATGCTGAAGATAGGGATAATAACAAATTAGAAAATACGATAGTATTCGTTGGTGCAATGAACGAGTCCTGGATTGAATTTCTTTGGCGCCCTAAAACAACTGATCTGGATACCCCAGCGGGTACTAGCCATTTCTGCCTGCTGGTTGAGGTTGATCACCTCAACGATCCATTAGTCTACTTAGAGCCTGAAAGAGACGGAGGTCCTGCCTGGTCTCTTAATATCAAAGGCACGAATAATGTAGCTCTTCGCAATCTCCATATCCAATAAGAAAGGGAAAGATTATGGCAACGACTACAACACCAATTACCTGGTCGGGTAATTACATTTTTCGGATAAATGGAAGTGGGCTTCATGAGGATACGTTAAGGATCAAATCCAATTATCTGAAAATAGAGCATTTACTCAGGCTAACCTTACCTACCCTGTGTATTACCTATGCAGATGCCGGATTTCAGGACAGTATTGGAGGAAAGCAGGAAAATTACTCCGCCTCACAGGTATACGGCCAGACATACTTTGATCCGCCTATCGAAATCCTGGGCGAAAATGAAATTGAGAAGTTTACCTATATCCGAGGAGCCCAGCGAGTTGAAATCAATCCAGAGAAAACAGTTATTGAGTTTTCTCCATGGCAGGATTTAGTCATTCCCCGTCTACGACTCGACCAGATAAAGCCGGTCGAAGCCGATCTCCATGTGCCAAACACCCTCATTTCGATTGACAAACCCCTTAAGGTCGATGCGATACAATATGCTGACGGCAGAAATGTTGGTGGTGTACGCCTGGAAAAACGTCATCCTGACTGGAAACAAAGCGTGACCAAGGAAATTTACAGCCTCTCGATTCGGGTCATCGACGGACTTACCTTAAAGCCCCTTCCTAAGACTAAGGTTGAAATTTGGCATTGGGATTCAAAGGACTCAACGCCTCATGGTACTGGCGGCTTTCGATTGGATGAAAGTGCTTATACCGACGAAAATGGATATATCCAAATTGCAAATCGGCCCAGTGGTGAAATCGAAGCGTATATCGTGGGCCAGTCAGGTTCGCGGGCTGTTGTGCATTGTCTGCGACCACTTGCCGGGCAGAAAGTACGTTTGCACATGCGGGTTTGGCCACTGAAAAAGAGTTCCATGTTAATTGACAGGCAGTCCTATGTGGCCGAATATCAGTTGGAGCCGTGGGATACCCTTGATAAGGTGGCTAAAACCTATGGGTATCAAGATGCAAAAGGGCTCGCCGAGGCAAACGGATTAAAGGACGTAAAGGATCTTTATGGGAAATCAGGAGTCAAACTTCCGGATTGGCATTTTTTTACCGCTCAGGAGCAGGATACGCTAGAAAATTTTGACACCATGCTTGGTTTATTTAAAGGATCATCGATAACAATAGGAAGGAATTTCCATCCTGGCCCTAGATTTCCATTTCCAGGTGAAATCGTCGCTGCCCCAACCCCACTGTTTGCTGAAAAAATGAAGAAAAGGTAAGAGGCGGCAAAAAATTAAATGGGGTCTGAACCCTATTTATTTCCAGCGAAAGTAGTTTACAGTGAGAGAAGAACGACAGCTGTCACTGCCATGACAATAGACAGGCCGGATCCCACTTTGACGAAATCCTTAGTCCTATAGCCACCGGGTCCCATGACCATTAGGTTGCACTGATGGGCGAACGGGAGGACGAAGGCGCAGCTGGCGCCGTAGGCCACTGCGAGAAACGTCATGCCTACATCGACGCCGCTGGACTCAGCTGCTGCGTAGGCAACCGGCGCAAGGATAACCGCTGCAGCAGCATTGTTCGACGTGGTACTGAGCAGCGCAGAAACGGCAAACAGTACACCAAACACGTAGAACTGACTTAGGTTCATCCCCGCCGGGAACAGGGTCGCCGCCAGTTTGCCTGCTACACCGGTCTGGAAGAGTGCGTCACCAAGAGGTACCGTACCTATGATCAGAAAGAGGATGCGTAGGTCAATTGCTTTTTGCGCACCTCGAAGCGAGACGCAGCCGGTCGCAATCATCAGGAGCGCGCTGGCGAGGGCACTTACCGCAAGGGGGTACCATCCGAGAACCGGAGGCAAAAGGGCCGTTGCCAGAAGCAGCAGCGCTACCGGTGCGCGCCGGACATCCTCTTCAGATTGTTGTCGATCCAGGAGGACCAGGTCTTTGTTTTCCTCCAGCTTTCGGATGTTTCGGGTCGGGCCGTACACGAGCAGGCCATCACCGAGCTTAAGGGGGGTTGTTTCAACGTCCTTTTCGATAAGTTCGCCGCGTCTCCAGATGGCGATGACAGAAAGACCGTACACTCCGCGAAAGCTGAGGTCAATCAGGGTCCGATCAAGGAAGTCGGAGTGGGGCGAGAAAGCCACCTCAGCCATGTTGATCCCGCGCCCCAACAGACCCTCAACCTCCTCATCTGTGGCAATTTCAATGGGAATCGCGTGCTCCTCGGCCAGTTTTTGCACATCCTCATCCCTCCCTTCAACAAAGAGCACATCACCTGCCTTGATCGTCAGATCCACCTGGGCGTTAAAGAATTGATTCCGATAGCCCTTCGTGCGGCCGATCTGGACCACCTCGACACGGTATTGTTTTCCGAGGTTCGTTTCTGCAATTGTGCTGTCGGCAAATTCGGACCCCGATGGAATGGTCAGCCTGAAAAGTTTCTTCTCAAGCTTGTACAACTTTAAAATCCGATCCAGGAAACTTGCACTCTTAGGTGCGTCGTCCAACCCACCCCGACCGAGCAACCTGGTACCGATAAGAGCCATGTAGGCGATGCCGACGACCGAGATGGGAATCCCCACGATGGCGAATTCGAACATCCCGAGCGTCCGGGCACCCCCGCTGAGCCGCTCAAGCTCACTGCCGAGGATGAGGTTAGGAGTCGTCGAGATCAGGGTGAGAGTGCCGCCAAGGATCGCTGCATATCCGAGAGGCATCATCAATCGAGAAGGGGAGATGTTTGCCCTGCGCGAGAGGACCAGAACCGCCGGCAGGAAAACCGCAACGGTGGCGGCGTTCGACATGATCGCCGACAGGACGCAGGTGGTGACCATGATCAGCAGGACCAGGGTCCATTCATTCTTGCCGCCGAACCGCTCGAGCATACGCCCCATTAATGTGGCGACACCGCTTTCTTTGAGGCCGGCTGAGAGCACGAAGATCGCTCCCAGGGCGATCACCGCATTGTTGCCGAACCCGCGGAGTGCAGCCTCGGCCGGAGTGACGGTCCCTGTGACCGCGAGCACGACGGGAATGGAGAGCGCGGTGGCCTCGAGGGGCACCAGCTTGCTGATGAAGAGTACCATGGCCACGATCAGCGTGGCGATGGCTATCCAGGCATGAATATCCATTTCTTCTTATCCCTCTTCTTTTACTTGAACTCCACCTTCAAGGCTTAGCTGAACACCTTTTACCCTGAACTCGTTCTCGTATCTCCAGGTTCTCATAAGATTGTTTACTTTTGGCATTTAACACCTCATTTTAGTTAGATTTTGGTGTCCGTAAAAACGGGGGAGGTTCGCAGTCCCTTTTGACTGACTTGTTATGTTTTTTTTGTACCAATTGTATATAAAATACTCATTTCAAGCCATATACCCATGTCAGATGCCAGTTCTTCAACCTCCGCTAAATGCTCTTCCTGAAACTTTTCCAGGTCATTAGGCGTAAGTTGTTTTACTAATCCCCTAAAACCGCCGTTCCAGATTATATACCACCAGTCAGAAGCATTGCTGAGATAATACCCGCATTCCAACTGTTCACTTTTTGTGTTATGCAATCCCGCATCGTTAAATAGTGATGTGCATTGTTCTTGAGTTGCAACCCTCTTCCATGCCAAAGTTGGCGGCTCAACACCGTACTTTTTCAGGCGGTCAAGAAAAAGAGATACAAGAGGGGAAAAAGCATTGTCGTAAAATGTTGTAATGATGATTTTTCCATCATCTTTTACTCTTTCAGCTATATGGGTTAGCTGGTTTTTCATATCTTCAACAAAAAAGATACTGAAAGCACTTATCGCAATATCGAAATGTTTATCAGGGAAATCAATAGCCTGCATATCCATCTCGGTGAAGGTTACATTGCGCAGGCCCCACTCAGCTTTTTTTCTCATTGCCTGGGAAAGCATACCCTCTGAAAAGTCGATCCCTGTTACCTGACCGTCGGGTAAGTCCCTGGCAATAGCTAGCGCAACACTTCCAGTTCCTGTAGCTACATCGAGTACAAGTTCATCTCCGTTTAGATTCAAGTATGAAGAGATGTGCCGGGCACTTTCAGGGAAAAAACGCATTGCTGAGTTGTCATATCCATCGGCAACAGTATTAAATGTGCTTTTGAAAAAATCTTTTAACTCCTGTTCATCCATAATTATTTCTAATTGTATTAATCGTTGAAATTTAACGTTTGGGCTAAGGGGCTGGTGCGAAGCGCCGGTCACTCTTAAGCGATTTGTAATGTATTATTTATTGACCCATTCAAATGCTTCCTTTTTATTTTTAAATATACGTATTTCCTTGTGAGCTCTTTTTGCATAACTCCTATAAACTTCATACATTCTCGCAAGACCATATGCCAAGTTGGAACTGACAATCAATGCAAGCTTTCTATTGATTTCTTTTTGGTCAGTAGTTGAGGCAATGTTTCCAATAGTTTGTAACCCTTGAGTAGTAAGTTTAATGCCAGTAATTTCAGTCAAATCAACTACTTCATTGTAACTGGAATAATCCGGGTGATTTTGAATATCTCTCTGATATTTCTGTATTGCTTCTATGAAGTCAATATCACGTGCCTCACCATCCCATGTTGTGATAATGAGTTGAGCTTTATTGTCTATATGATGGTTAGCTGGCATAATATTTTTTTAATACTTAACAGTAAGATCACCAGTTCATCTGGTGCATTGTTTAGTTGTACCAGGGGTTGTGTCACTTTATCCTCCAATAAAACAAATCAGTCCCCTTTTAGTCAGTTTTGCTCATTTCTGCGATTTCTTCAAAAGTAGAGGCCTTAAACTTTTTATTGCATGCCCCGCCAAGTTGTTTACATGTCATAGTCTTTATTTTTATTACGTGTGCTCCTGCAGATACTTTTTACCTTTCTCAGAGAGTATATATAACCAATGGCCTCTAATTTCGTCAGTGTTTGTTTCGATTAACAGGTCATGTTCAACCAAGTCTGTGAGAATTACATTAACACGGACTGGTTCGATATTCGTCAGACCCTGGATAGCGTCAGCAGACAAGTGCTCACTTTCATATTTTTTGAATTGATTTAAGATAGCTGCGTGCTCCGCACCGAATAGTAATTTCATAACAATAAGCCTGGTAGAGTTTGCAAAAAGAAAGAAATGATACCGCTAAGGTGTTTGATATGTATTGTCATTTTATATAAATTAATCATCGACATTAAACAACTCTTCAGTAGCCCGGGCCTTGGAGCCGATGAAATTTCAGGAAGTTCAGCACTGACAGAAATAATCATAGAAGACTAATCGCATTCCAATCTGCAAGGTCCCGTTTCTCCATGCAGCGTACCACCATGACCGTGCAAGTGGCATAAGCAGCGACTCTTTGAGCTACAGCGCCCATGGGAAAGGTTGCCCGACCTGTGTGGGATCGACGGCCCAGGACGATGATGTCCAGATTTTCCGACTGTTGGTATTTGATGATCTCTTCTGCAGCAGACTTGCCGGAACGAATCCGTACCTTTGCCTTCACCCCTTGGGCAAGGGCCTTTTGCTGGTAGGACCGAGCAGCCCGGGTTGCATCCTGAAGCAGCTTTTCGTTGGCCCGTTCCCGCCCAGCGGAATCGCTCTCGTCACTGTGGTCCTCGGCCACTACCACGATATCCATCTTGGCGTTTTGCTGTTTGGCGGTTTTAATCGCCTTGTTCAGGACGAAATTCGCGTAATCAGATAGGTCCAAGGCAGCCATAATCTTCATGGACAGCCCTTCATTGCTGGTCGTCTCATTCGGGATTTCAAAGTCTTCTTTCTCTAGGGTAGGTGTTTTTCGTTTATTATAACTCTTTTCAGCCCGAAAGACGGAATAAAATAGGTCCTGAACCCTATTTATCCTTTACCTGGAATAATCTGTTACTTATGTCCTGGATCGGTTCAACTAATCGCAATTATTATGTTTACGCCACATTACTGGATCATGTCCCAATGGGATATTTGCACATGGATCATCCGATGAATAGCCCCGTAATTCATTATATTTCTTGATCTGATCTTCTGTCAGAATGGTAGGTGTCTTCAGGTGGGAGGATAAATGTGTAAAGCGCAATGATTTGTATGTTTCAGATATCTTTGTGAGTAACTCGTCCAATACTTTCTCGTCAACTTTTCTTTCAGCAAATCTGTTGTTCAAATCCTTTTCATACCCAATTAATTTTTTACCCAAGGTAATAGCTTCCTTTTTCATATCATTGTATAAACCGACTATCATTCTTTCTTGCTCAGCTGTCAGTTCGATTTCTTCTTTCATTTCTAAAATATGCTTAGGTCCCGGAAGTCCATTTAGTTCAGCAGCCTTTGCCAAGCCCCAGCCTGCTCCTGTTTTTAATTCCTTTATGTCCTCATCTGATAGACTTTTTATCTCTCTTTTTTCTTGTCCGACGTATTTTGAGGTATATTCATGTTCGGAAGCAGCATATAGAAATAAGGAGTTTAAGGAGATAGTAATTGTTGAAAAAGTCGCAATAATACATATCTGTTTTGCTGTTATTATAATATTTGCCATATGTTCCCTCATGAATAATTCTGCCTGACGGCAAGTTCACCGGTTCATCTGGTGCATTGTTTTGTTGTACTAGGGGTTGTGTCACTCAACAACTATGTATTAGAACGTGCCTCCTGCATTAACGTGAGCAAATTTGCAGGGTTCAGGCCAATATAATATTTATATTGTTTGGGGGGATAAATTTGATGTATCATTTCACCGTCAGGGTTAACCGCGAATGTTCTCGGCACATATTTGCCATCAAACCCATAAGCCTCATTTAAATCGGCATGCTTATCTATGTTGACACGAATCATTATGAAGTCGGAAGCCACTTTAATTATCTCTCTGTTTTCAAAGACCTCTCCATACTTTTTACATGTTGGACACCAGTCAGTAAAATACAATAATTGCTGGCTTTTTCATTCTTTTGGCAATAGCGAGACCCTCATTATACCCCAGCCAATTAATAGTTTTATCATTCCAATTTATTTGGGCTGTTGCTGCCAGGCAGTCGGTGTTGATTACTAATAGTGACAAAAGGAAAAGGAAAAGACAGTTAATTTTTATAAATCTATGGATGCAGTGCATTATGATCTCCGTCATTATCCAGTTTTTTCACGCTGTTTTGAATGGATTAAATTTGGTTTGACCGCAATTAAATTAACCCCTTGGAAAGTTAATAAGTTAAGGGCTTGTTGTTGATATCAATGTTTATAGAAAACAGGTTAATGGTAAAGCGGGGCCTTGTATTATTAATATTATTAGGATCAGAGTAAAAATTAAGTTTCAATATTTTACTCTGGCCCTTTTTATTAAAACTCCGGTTCATCCGGTGTGTTTTTTTGGTTAAGTAAGCATGTTGTCAACTTGATTTGTTGCAAGTATCAAAAATAAAGATTTTTCACCATTTTCATGATTTAAAGAGATTTATGGGCATTCAACCAATTGAAATTCATCACTATCGGCTGATATGCGTGGAGTTCTAGAAGTAATTATTCTAATGAAATACGTTCCTGGTTCATAGTTGTTAGTTATTGGCCATGGAAAGGAACCGTTGTTCGTAACATTATTTTCGATACGTTCATCAATAGGCATAAGACGAATCCTAACTGTATCAGACATGTTTCCAAAACGTCTCCATAGGATTTGCTTCGTGTCTCCTATGCACCACTGTTCATTTAACGCCGGTGATGTAACATTGATAAAAGGGTTAAGAAAAGGGCGGTTACCAGTGTTGGTCTGTATGCCACCATGTATAGGTAGCTTTAAATTACTCAAGGCAGTCAAATCTGGACAGCTATCCGGCGTGGTGTCCCATAACGGTGTGTTATTTAACCTGTATTCTTGGCAGTTGTTTTCAAGAGAAAACTCTTCCTGTGCAGAAGAATCTTGTCGATTCGCACATACTTTTAATAGTATAGGATCACACACAACTTTGTCATCCTCCTGGCGGCAGTTCTCATAGTTAAGGCCGCCTGTTACTCCAATAGGAAAGTCATGACTTATTCTCCTGTTTTCTCCAGCATTAATTCCACCAATCTGTTTTTCTACGAGTTTCTTCCACGCACCGTTATGCTTCCATTCCCATGACAAAGGGAACGATTTTGCCGTAATCGTTCCTGTATTTCTGATAATTGTTGTGTTTCTTAGTGAACAGGTTGACTCAATTTTTTTAAACATATTGCGGTGCTCAAGTTCGAGATCGGGTTTCAACTGTGAGGAAAGATCCACCCTCGTAAGTACGTCATCGCAAGGAGAATACCATTCATTTTCCAGTACTGGTAAGGGGTCAGCAGCGCAAACCTTTAGGTGATAAAGATCGCCAGGTTGGTAATCCTGTGGAGCATCAGGTATGGTTACCCTAAAAACATGCTTTTTAGTCGAGTTGCATTTCATAAATTCAAATTTATGGATTAAAATTCTAGTCCAATCCGAGTTGTTGCTCCTTCCTTCAGGAACAGTGGGTGTTATCCATTTTCCATAAATTGTAACGCCTACTGATGTTCCATCCGGTTCTGGCGGAGTAATAATTAACTTAGGATAACATATCATTTCAATACTGACATTTAGATCCTGAGTATGTTGGGTTCTGTCAAGTTGATGCGTTCCAATCGGTGTTGAGTTTTTAACCCAAACCTTTTTAGATTTTGTAGCGGATGCATTGCTTGCAATAAATATGAGCATTAAAAAAATGAGTGTTCCTAATTCAAAGCGTCGAATATCCATACCTAACCTCCTTGTATAAAGATGAAATGAAACTAAAAAGGGCGACTCTTGTTTCCTGAATTTACATAGAATTAATATAAATAGGGCCGGACCTCTATACATTACTATTTATCTCCGACATGGAGAAATATTCTGTCTGTAGAAGTAAAAGCCTTTTTCACCGACATATACTATTTGAACAAGCTTTAACTGATATTATTTGTTGTAATACTAATTGTTATTCGTCAAATCAGGTAGTTTTGCTATCTACTAAGTAGTTTGTGTATCAGTGTGTATATTAATTAGGATCAGAGTAAAATTAAGTTTCAATAATTTTACTCTGACCCTTTTTATTTCACTTTATATTTCAATCTCCTTTATTTAATTTTTATGTAGTTCTTTTTTTTTCTCTGAACTTCTATGAAATACGGATAGCACCTACTATGCCAATTTGCTCAATCGAATTAGAATGCCATTTTACTTAGATGCAATGTTTTGATTATATTAGAAAATTTATGATTTGAGTTTTAGATATCTTTTCGATTTATTACCTTTCTTAAAGTAAGCTGACGGATGAACTGTAAAGTAAATAGACGAAGCCAGACTGCACATGTAAATATATTTGGCACAAAGTGCAGAACAACTATTTTTATTTCATGTTTGAATAAATTGGGGGGCGACTGAACCTCTCCCAGTTTAACGAACACTCCTTTTTCAGGGGCATTTACCTTTGTAAGGAGTGTCCCATGAGCAGTAAACGAAAGCCCTGCAAAACTTGTCCGAAGGAGTTTAAGCTGGAAGCCATACGCTTGATGGAAGAATCAAATCGTTCAACAACTGAAATTGCCATGCAACTTGGCGTCAGGCGCAATCAACTCAATAAATGGAAAGAGCAGATGGATAAAAAGGGAGATGTTCCTTTGTCTAAACGAGGAAGACCAATCTGAATTGTTGACCTTGAAACAGGAAGTTAATGGCCTCGAAGAGGAGAATGAAATCCTAAAAAAGGTCGCAGTATTATTTGCCAATTAATAAATAAGGGGCAGGCCCTATTATTAGGGTTATTATTAGGGTCAGAGTAAAATTAAGTTTCAATAATTTTACTCTGACCCTTTATATTTTAGGCAAGGTCGAAACGATCAAGGTTCATGACCTTGTTCCACGCTGATACAAAGTCGTGCAGGAACTTCTCCTGGGAGTCTTCACATCCGTAGACTTCAGCTAAGGCACGGAGTTGAGAGTTCGAACCGAAGATAAGGTCGACACGGGTGCCGGTCCACTTGAGTTCGCCTGTTGCTCGATCACGACCCTCGAACACGTCTTCGTCTTCCGAGGTAGACTTCCACGTCGTACTCATATCGAGCAGATTCACGAAAAAGTCATTGGTGAGCGTCTCTGGCCGCTTGGTGAAGACGCCGTGCTGGGATTGTCCGAAGTTGGCATTCAGGACGCGCATGCCGCCAACGAGAACCGTCATCTCAGGAGCGGTCAGCGTCAACAGTTGCGCTCGATCAACCAGCAGTTCCTCTGCCGATACGGCGTACTTGGTTTTGAGGTAGTTACGGAACCCGTCAGCAGCTGGTTTGAGCACGACGAATGACACCACGTCGGTTTGCTCCTGCGACGCATCTGTCCGTCCCGGGGAGAAAGGAACGTTCACATCATGGCCACCATTCTTCGCAGCTTGTTCAACACCTGCGCAACCACCCAGAACAATCAAGTCGGCGAGCGAAACCTTCTTCCCGCCTGACTGCGCACTGTTGAACTCCTGTTGGATTCTCTCAAGGGTCTGCAGCACAGTCGACAGTTGGGCCGGCTGGTTGACTTCCCAATCCTTTTGGGGGGCAAGACGAATGCGCGCTCCGTTCGCACCGCCGCGTTTGTCGGAACCGCGGAACGTGGACGCTGACGCCCAAGCCGTCGAGACCAGTTGGGAGACAGACAGGTTTGATGCAAGGATCTTGTCCTTGAGGTCGGCGATGTTCTGTGCGTCAATCAGCTCATGATCTACTGCGGGCACCGGGTCTTGCCAGATCAATTCCTCGGCCGGGACCTCAGGGCCGAGATAGCGCGATCGGGGACCCATGTCGCGGTGCGTTAGCTTGAACCACGCCCGGGAAAACGTGTCCGCGAATTCCTCCGGGTTTTCGTGGAATCGCTTTGCAATCGGCTTATAGATTGGATCCATCCGCAGAG
>CAMYLK010000017.1 GCA_947259225.1 uncultured Desulfobulbaceae bacterium
AATTTGATGATTCTGCTGGTGAATGTAAGGCAGTTATCCAAAGCCCCTCGGGTGATCAGAAATTTTCACTCCATCCCTGCTGGGTAAAATCAACGAACAGGGGGATGTACAAGACCGTCGGGTTTAAAATCGAAAACCCCCCTACCGGATGGCAGGATTTTATTAAGGAACTGGAAAAAGAATCCGGAAATTTTTCTTTTTTACTTTTAGGTGATGATATTGACGATGAATGATTGAGGGACCTTGTATCAAAAGGGTGATCTCCTTAATCATGTTGAAATAGAAGGGTTTTTCATCTCCATTCCTTGACATAGCAAGCAAAAGATTAGAAAATACACAACTGGAAAGTATTGCTGCAGGAGCAAGCCGTTCCATTCAGCATTATTTTTCCCCAGGCAGGTTTTCCTCTATGCGAAGAAAGAGAATTATGTATGGGAAAAAGCGATAGAAAGAGCACGCGCCATAGGACATTGGGCTTGATGTCGTATGTCTCCGATGGGCATTCATCATTTATGGGAGTGGTGGAGGATATCTCTCAAAGCGGAGTGCGAATTGCCCAGATTCCGGCAGATTTTGACGATGATATTGATCACTGTACAGCCGTTATTCATTGTCCTACCGGAGATTATACCATAACTCTCCAGCCGTGCTGGTCACGTTCTACGAACAGGGGCATGTATAAAACTATCGGCTTCCTGATTGTTAATCCCCCTCCGGACTGGCAAAGCATATTAGATCAGCTTGAGGAAGGTGCGGGCATGGAGCTTGGCTTCCTGGTTCTGGGTAACGACCAGGATTGAGAAAATAATCTACTCCCTTTTCGGGATTTCAAACAATTTTTTCGAGTAATTTAACCGGGCATCAATGCGTATACATCAGGGCAAACTGGTGCGTGTCTGCATCTTCCCAGACAACCTTACCCTTAATCGGTACTGGCAGGCATTTGTTATTTGGCTGCTGGTTTGCTGCAGGTTGACAGACGAGTTTTAATTCCGTCCCCACCGGGAGGGATCCGAAGTTGTCTACACGCATGCGGACACCGTATTTTCCAGCATCAAGAATTTCTCCGTAATGCCAACCATCGGAACTTGCAATGGCACGTGGAGAGCTGATTATGATGGGAAAGTTCATTGTATATCTCCGGCAGCTACGGCGTTCATTCTCAAGCACGGCAAACCTCATTTCATCGATATTAAACAGTTTGTCTTGCTTGGATTATACGGTTTGACGGGCAAGAAACAAGAAAAAATGAAGAGCCTGGGTAAAAAACTCTTCAGGAGATTTTATTTACTGGTTATTATGAAGATTCTTTCACGTTGATGTTGTCTCCGCAGCGAATAATGCCGGGAGTAATGACCTTGGCAAAAATACCCTCCCTGGGCATGATGCAGTCGCCAACCTGTTGAAAAATTGCACAACCTTTATGACATTTTTTCCCGATCTGGGTGACTTCAAGCTCGGTTTCCCCGGCTACCAACATGGTTCCCACGGGGAGGGTGGCAAGCTCGATGCCTTTCGTAGTGATGTTTTCAGCAAAGACACCCGGGTCAAGCTCCAGACCCTTGGCCCGCATGAAATCAATGGATTCCTCGGCCAGCAGACTGACCTGCCGATGCCAGTTGCCGGCATGCGCGTCACCTTCTATGCCGTGATCAACAGCCAGCCGGACCTCATTAACCGGGTCCTTGGTCACGCCCTTGGCAGTACTGATATTCAGAGAAATAATTGTTGCCATTTTTCCCATATATTATTGTTGCATAAGGGCGGTGCTCAGGTATCGTTCTCCGGTGTCAGGCAGAATGACTACCGCATGTTTCCCTTTATTTTCAGGTTGTGATGCAAGTTTTTTCGCTGCAGCAACTGCTGCTCCGGAAGATATACCACACAAGATACCTTCGCGTCGAGCAACTTCTCGGGCTGTTTCAAATGCTTCGTCGTTTGTCACCTGAACGATCTCGTCAATGACAGACCGGTCAAGAACATCGGGGACAAAACCCGCGCCTATTCCCTGGATTTTATGAGGTCCCGGTTTTCCTCCAGACAGTACCGGTGAATCGGCAGGCTCAACAGCCACCACCTGTAGATTCGGCTGTTTTTCCTTGAGCAGGCCGCCCGCACCGGTAATCGTACCGCCTGTACCGACACCGGAGACAAAAATGTCTATCTGGCCTTCTGTCTGTTCCCAGATTTCAATGCCGGTAGTCAGGCGGTGAATCTCAGGGTTGGCCGGATTGGCGAACTGATCTGGCATCCAGCCGCCAGGAGTTTCGGTGACCAGTTCATGCGCTTTATTTATGGCCCCGCGCATCCCCAGTTCTCCCGGGGTCAGGACAAGTTGAGCTCCAAAGTGCTGCAGCAGTTTGCGGCGTTCGATGCTCATGGTTTCCGGCATGGTCAGGATCAGCTTGTATCCCCGGCACGCTGAAACAAAGGCCAGGCCAATCCCGGTGTTACCACTGGTCGGTTCAATAATGGTTGTATCAGAAGTCAGGAAGCCGTCTCTTTCTGCGGCATCTATCATGGCCACCGCTATCCTGTCCTTGACACAGCCAACAGGGTTGCCCGACTCCATTTTGCCCATGATGTCCACCCCCAGGTCTCTACTCAAGCTGTTGAGGCGGACAAGGGGAGTGTTGCCGACAGAAAGGGTTATATCATTTTTCAGATTTTCCATTTGTTTTTTCCTTTTTGCCAAGATAGACAAGTTCGGGTTGTTCGAGGATTACCTTGGTATCACTGCCGACACTTTCCGTCAACCAGACGTTACCGCCAACAATTGATCGTGCACCGATTACTGTATCGCCTCCGAGGATAGTAGCGTTTGCATAAATGATAACGTCGTCTTCAATAGTCGGATGGCGTTTTGTGTCCCGGAGTTCAGCCCCGGCATTACGCGGCAGGGAAAGCGCGCCGAGGGTAACACCCTGGTATACGCGTACGCGGTTGCCGATTTCCGTAGTTTCTCCTACAACAACACCTGATCCGTGATCGATAAAAAAACTGTGGCCGATCTCGGCCCCCGGGTTTATGTCGATGGATGTACGGCTGTAGGCATACTCACTCATGATACGTGGTATTATCGGCACCCCAAGTTCAACAAGTCGGTGGGCTATCCTGTAGACAAGAGTGGCAAAAAAACCGGGATAACTGAAAATTACTTCATCAGCGTTCTTTGCCGCCGGATCTCCCTGCAGGGTTGCCTTAATATCGAGTTCAAGCTGTTCCTTGATCTCCGGAAGGGACTTGATGAGAACGGAGGCAATCTGGTATGAGCGCTCTCCGCACTTGGTGCATGTTTTGTTGTGCCGGAAACAGTCGTGGCGGATTGCCGAACTTACCTGTTTGGCAAGGTCTTCGTAAAATGTGCTCAACAACTGGCCCAGGTGATATTCCAGATTTTCATTACCGAGTATCACTCCAGTGAAGTAGCCTGGAAAAAGGATCTGCTGGGCGTGGAGGATAAGTTTTTTTACCTCATGTTTTGAGGGAATCGGCACCGGTTCCTTATGGCTTGACCATTTTTCCGTTGCAAATCCGGCGGAAAGCTTTTTAACAATTGGCGGCACAACGCTGAAGTGGCTTTCAGCCGGCTGGACATCAGTATTGCATTCGCCGGACAGTATATCTTTTTTTCCCATAACTTTGAGTTTTTTCATGTTCCGCACCACTTATTCAGGCCGGGCGCTCTAGCATCATTATGCCGTAGGTTGCCCGGAGGTTGGTAAAATATTTAATAATATGCCCTTCCCGATCATGGTGATGAGTGTTGATTGCCACCTCACGAGCTATACGCACACCTGTCATTCTGAGGAACCGTTTAAAGTCACTGATGGTTATAACCCTGATATTTGGCGTGTTGTACCATTCGTATGGAAGCTGATCAGTGACCGGGGCGTGCCCGGTAAAAAGAACCTGCATGCGGACAAGCCAGTGACCGAAGTTGGGAAAACTGACAATCACCCGTTTTCCCACCCGTAGAAGTTCGGGAATAAGTTCCTGCGGGTCCATCACCTGCTGCAGGGTCTGGCTGAGAATAACATAGTCAAAACTGAGATCGGGGTAATCATGCACCTCTTCCATGAAGTTGCCCTGCAGTACGTTTAACCCGCGCTCGATACATTTAGTCGCTTTTTCCTCAGACTGTTCTATGCCGGTGCCATGAATCTGCTTATACTGGGTGAGATGGTACAGGAGGTCACCATTGCCGCAGCCGAGATCAAGCACACGGGAACCCGGATTGATCCAGGAAGCAATGATCTGCAGGTCAAAACGGGTGTTTTCAAGCTGTTCTGTTTCAACATTCACGGCTGATCCTATCTAGAAAACCACTGATTATTTTATCCATCTGCACATTGGGCATCAGAAACGCGTCATGGCCCCAGCGGGCATCAATCTCACAGAAGCTGACATCACTCCCGTTCTTTTTGAGGGCGGCAACAATGGCCTTGGACTGATACGTAGGGTAGAGCCAGTCCGAGGAGAACGAGATGACCAGGAAGCGTACACCTGCCAGCTTGTCGTTGACAAGCAGGTTTCCATCGCCCCGTTCCAGGTCAAAATAATCTGAAGCCTTGGTTATATAGAGCAGTGAGTTGGCGTCAAAGCGGGCAACGAATTTTGAGCCCTGGTGGCGCAGGTAGCTTTCCACTTCAAAATCGCCGTTAAAATCATACGACAAAGTGGATCGGTTCTGCAGCCGCCGTCCGAATTTACTGCGCATCGAATCGTCAGACAGGTATGTGACATGGCCAATCATTCGGGCGACAGCCAGGCCGTGATCCGGGCCCTGGCCATCGTAATAGTTGCCGCCACGCCAATTGGGATCGGTCATGATTGCCTGGCGTGCCACTTCGTTAAAAGCGATAGCCTGGGCTGAATGACGGGTTGTGGTGGCAATGGGGATGGCGGACCGGACCATTTCCGGATAATCGACACACCAGCGAAGTACCTGCATGCCCCCGACAGAGCCGCCCATCATGGACATTATTTTATCAATGCCCAGATGGTCCATGAGATGTTTCTGTGCTTTCACCATGTCCTTGATTGTGACCATGGGAAAATCAAATCCATAAGGTTTGCCGGTTTTAGGATTAACGGATGTCGGTCCGGTTGTTCCCATGCAACTCCCGAGAATATTGGAGCAGATTACAAAGTATCGGTTGGTGTCAACCGGTTTTCCCGGACCGACCATACTGTCCCACCAGCCTGGCCTCTTGTCTTCACCACTGTAATATCCAGCGACGTGGGAGTCACCGGAGCAGGCATGCAGGATAAGCACACCATTGCTCTTGTCCTCATTGAGAGTGCCAAGGGTTTCATAGGCCAGGGTTATCGGCCCGAGCCTGGCGCCTGAATCCAGGACCATTTCGTCCGGCGGTTCGGCAAAGGTGAAAAATTTTTTTTCAACCTGGAGTGATGTGTGTGTGTTGTCTGTCACGTTTTTTTATTTTGTTAATCAGTAGAATTAACTGGATAATTCCTCTTATAGTATACCACCATGTAGCACATAAGGGGAGAAAATAAAAGATATTTGTCTGTTTGACCCGCCCGGTTGGTGAATGTTAAAATACATAATAGGAGAAATTTTCAGTTTTTATTTTTTCTGCCCTGTTTGCCATAGCCGTTTCCGGTTTTTTTCAGCCGGCCCAGAACCGGAACATTGTACTTTTGTGATCGATGATTTAAGAGGTAATCACAAACTTGTGCAGTTTCAATGAGAGTTTGTCCTGTTTGGCGAATTTTCGATAATCAACTTTATCCGCTGTTGTCTGTTTATTTTACAAGGAGGATGGGATGAAAAAAGTTTTTGTAGCGGCAATTATCGCAATTTCTGTTTGGGGTATGACAGGGTTGGCACTGGCAGGCCCCGGCAGGGATGATTTGATGATGGAACTCAAAAATCTGGTGGAGAGACAGCAGAGACAGCTCGATGCCCAGGCCAGCGAGATTGCCCGGCTGAAGGAGCAGATGGCTGAATTGAATGGTACACAGGCCGTTGTTTCGGAAAAGCTGGCAGCAGTAGAATCACAGGGTGATAAAGTATCTGTTTCTCCCGGCAACAAACATGCCGAGGTCCAGCTGTACGGTCACGTCAACCGGGCTGTTCTCTGGGCGGATGACGGCAACTCCTCAAAAACCTACTTTGTCGACAACTCTAACTCCATGACTCGGCTCGGTATTAAAGGGAAGGTTCAGGCAACGGATGATTTCAGTGTGGGCACCTGGATCGAATATGGTATTAGAACCAATCCTTCAACAGTCGTTGATCAACTCGATGAAACATCATTTGAAGGAGACATCTTAAAGCGCCAACTTGACCTGTATCTCAAGTCCAAGAAATTCGGAAAGGTAGCACTTGGATTCGGCAGCACTGCCTCTGACGGAACATCGGAAGTCGATTTATCCGGGACAGCTGTTGTCACTTACTCGGCCATTTCAGATCTTGCCGGTGGTCAGTTGTTTTACGATAAGCAGAACAATATGCTGACCGGAATTGATATAGGTGACGTATTTACTAATATAGATGGTTTAAGTCGTCGGGACAGGATCAGGTATGATTCACCAAGTTTCAGCGGGTTCAGTGTTTCCGGTTCCTATGGCTCAAATTACATGGGCGACATTGCTCTTCGCTACAGCCGTGATTTTTCAGGAGCAAAGTTTGCTGCAGGAGCTGCCTGGTCAAGCCCGGGTGATTTCATACCTGTCGCAGATGATCAATATAATGGATCGCTGTCGGTGTTGTTGAAAAACGGATTGAATGCAACTCTTGCAGGCGGATTTCGAACAATGAAGGATGACAGCAGCGATGATACTAATTTCTGGTATGCAAAACTTGGATATCAGGCCAAAGTGTTCACCTTTGGCCAAAGCAATGTTTCTGCTGATTATGGCCAGTCGCAACATTTGGTTATGAATGATGACACGGCCTCTACTTTTGGCCTGGCCTTTGTTCAAAATATAAAAGACTGGGGCACGGAGCTCTACATTGCGTACCGGTGGCATGAACTTGATCGGGATAACGAAGATTTTGGAGATATTAACACTGTGATGAGTGGTGCCCGGGTTAAATTTTAAGTACTACTGAAAATGAAAAGGCTGATACCTCTCATTCTTCTGTGTACCTTAATTATCAGCGGCTGTTCCGCAGGTAAAGATTTTACCTACGAACCTCCTCAGGAGAGCCCTCCCGGTCCTGGTTTGTTCTCCGGTGAAGATGGGGTGTTCACAATCTATGGTGAAGATTCCATGAAAAAAACTGACGAGAAGCCTGCAGCAAAACAGGAGGAAGAAACGGAACAGTCCAAATGAACGTAAAAGATATATTTAACATTCTTCGCCATTTCCTGGTTGTGGTAAAATTTTACCCATTGAGATGGCGAAGATTTTTTTTAATTCTTGCGATTCTTATGATTCCGCCAACTTCCAATGCTGAAGATGTTCCGCAAGGGTTCTTTAAACAAGTAATCCTGGAAACCGGTCAGTTTGTCGTCGTAGCTGAAGGGCAGGGCGAACCAAGAAGCATAGGCAGCTACAGTGTCCGGCTGTATTCCGGAAAAGAAAAAAAGTTCCCCTTTGATGATTTTCTGGGAGGCTTGGTGCGGCCCCGGGACGGTTTTGTCGAGAAGCTCGCGATAGTTGATCTGGATAACCACGGGGACCTGGGACTCGTGGTTATTGTCCGCAATGCAGGCAGCGGTTCATACCTCTCTGCTGATGCATTTGTACTTTCCGGCAGCACAATATCATTTTTACAGTCAGTCTCCGGGATTTCAGGTGATGCGGATCCGGTTGATATACTTAAAGAACAAATTAATGCCAGCACCGAATTGACCGTGAAGAGCAGGGGCTCGTCATGTGGAAAAGCTAATGCCGGCAGCGAGTTGGATCTCCCTGCGAAAGGTAGCAATGTATCGTTAAGCCGGATCAAGGAAATTTGTGTAAACTATGGCCTGAATGATTTGCTGACAAAGATTGAAAAAGACCCTCCTCCTAATCCATTCACAAGTGATGGCTGTTCTATGTGGTTCGGCACGTGGAAAGGAGTCAGTCTTTACCCCGCCTGTTTTCTCCATGATCTCAAGTACTGGGCCGGCTATCCGGGTGAAGAAATTGCCCGGCTTTCTGCCGATGCAGAGCTGATGATTGATATTGCCTGTCTGACCGGTTCAACCAGCATGGCGGAAACCATGTTCCAGGGAACCCGGCGCGGTGGACATGAAATGTATAAACAGTCCTTTTCCTGGGGATTCGGGCGAAATCAGTAATTTTGATTTTAAGAGGTTAGGTTGGAATGCTCAGGGTTGAAAAGTCAGTCCACCGTGTTCTCTTGCAGCATCCTTAAGCCTTGTGCTGTAGAAGTCTGACGGGATCCCGACTTTTTAAGACAAACTCTTTCCAGGGGGTCGAAGGGTTGTCGATACGAAAACCAATCATTTTGTACATACCGCTGTTGGTTTCTACTTTCCAGCACGGCTGGAGCTGTATTTTGTAATCACGGTTCGGTCCATGTACGATGCTCGTGTATTTTTCAGCACGGTAGCCAAAATGTAATGGTATTTGTGAGACCCGCAAACCGGTGGCGGAGACATCCTCAATAACCCCAATACAGGCCGATTTTCCGTCCCAGATACTGGACATCAAGCCCATAGTGGCAAGTCGTTCGGCAACTCTTCGATTAGCTTCCATGATTCTTTCCCGAAAATTTTTTTCCACCCTCTATGTTCGGGCAGGAATATTTATTCTACTTCTTCAAGTTGAGTTATGCTCATAAACGCAGAGCGGGTATCTGCATCGTATTCTATCGTGACCGTTATGTTTCCATCGAGCATTGGGATAAAATCCATGAGCCCCTCGTCAATCATGTCTTCTAAAAATTTTATAGCTTCGGTGGTAATCGCTGTCACTGTCATGCCGTCTTCCGGGATCTCATAAAAATCCACTGCAGTATGGGGCGTATCGGCAACAAGGTCATCAATCATGGCATACACTTCTTCGTCAACCATGCCCTCGGCCATGTGATGAGAGAACGCCCCGTAAGTGGTGAACAGGAAAAAAGTAAATGCAACGACAAGACTACCGAGTATTTTTTTCATGATGCACCTCCTTTATCGTCCTAATATTTCATTGACTTGCCACTGGGGAAGATACTGTGCCTGGTAGGGATACTGGTCCGGGAATGTGCTTTCGATCTGGCGGACAAAGGCCCGCAGATGATTTTCAGAACCCTCAACCAGGTTCTCGTAACTGTTTATCAGTGTTTTCTCATCGGTATAATTCAACCCACATTCTTCTAATCCTACGCCGTTGTCAGTATCAACTATAATGAGCGGGCAGAGTATAATGTCATGCATATCAAGTTCTTCTATCAGGGCTCCGACCATGAGGGCTTCCAGCAGCCCTTTCTTGCCTTCTTCAGTCAAATACGCATATTTATCTGTAAAATATTCACCATAATTTGCTTCTGCGAATTCCCCTGCCTCATCATTCTCATTGAGGTCGTCAAGCCCAAATTGCAGAAGTTTGTCAATCATGGCCTCAGTGTGGTTTGTCTCTGATGCGGTTATATTAACAAAAGCATAGTCAGGATAGATCACACCGAGCAGGAGATAAACATCGTGTGCCAGCTTTTCTTCTGCCCGCATGAACCTCAAGTGAGTTTCTTCGTTATAATCGAGTTCTGTCCCACCACCAGGGCTATTACCGCCGCCAGGACCCTTTGCCAGGCCGTTAAAAGATAAACAGAGAACTGCTGCAAAAGAGAGTAATATAAAGATTGTTTTGGTTATTGTCTTCATCCTGCCCTCCCTGAGAGTTCATATTTGTTTGACATTAGCGGCCCGAACCACCGCCTGAACCGCCCGAACCACCGCCTGAACCACCGGAACCTCCACCGCCACCGGAACCTCCACCGCCACCGGAACCTCCGCCGCCACCGGAACCGCCACCGGAACCGCCACCGGAACCTCCGCCGCCACCGGAACCGCCGCCTGAACCGCCACCTGAACCGCCTCCGGAGCCGCCACCTGAACCGCCACCTGAACCGCCGCCTGAACCGCCACCTGAACCGCCACCTGAACCGCCACCTGAACCGCCACCAGATCCGCCAGAAAGGCCAGTCCCAGCAGAAACACCGGAAACCTCAGAACTCCTGCCCAAGTCAGAAACTCCGAAGCCATGTCCAATATCAGCGGAAAAGTCGCGGGCTACTGTTTCGGGTGTTTTGTACCTTGACTGGTACCTGAAAGTATGCTCCAGGGTATGCATTTCACGCGCCTGATAATTATGCTGGAGGGCATTGACAGCAACCTCAGTAGCAGTACCGGGGGATACTCCCCGCCGGGCCATTGTCTGAACAGTTGCCATGGTCTCCACCCGGAGTTCATGGGCCTCCTGCTGGTTCATCGTTCTCGTACGTGTTCGCAGCTGAGTCATTATTTCTGCGCATTCCTCATCACTGAGTCCGGCGGTGTATGCTCCTGCTATTAATCCGCCAAGACGGTTAACCTGATTTTTGTCCTTGGTCAGTTCATTTGCCTGACGGTAAGCGTGTTCATACCTGTTCTGGACCCTTTCCACTGCCTGAACAATTACTTTCTCGTCTACTTCTTTAGCGATTCCTTCATACACTTTGTTCATTAAAGGTTGTGTCGGCAGATCATCCTGGTGTGCCTTCCGGATCATGTTCCGGACACGCACCATATTTCTGTGCGTGAATCGGTGCTGATGCATCGCCTGTAGCAGAGCCGGAGTTTCATCAGGGTCAATTTGGGCCTGATATAACTCTCTCGCACGTTCTTCCGAACGAAGCTGCGTACTTTCCTGGTAGGGCTCTTCAGAAAAGGATACTGATGCGAATGCAAGAAGAATGCATCCTATGAGGAAAATAATTTTTTTCATGATCTGTTGTCTCCTGAAATGACTTTTCGTTTTGTTTGCTTATTAAACGCTGGAGCATCCAAATGGTTACATGTCATATGCATAGAGGCAGTTTTTTGAACCGAAATCATCCAAAACGGTGAGTTTGCAGTCAGGCAGAGTAACCACTCCATCGACAATATAGAAATAGTTAAATTCATTTTCCATGGGTACTGTTACCTCCCATAAATTATCTTTAACAATTTTGGCGGGATGGTACTGGTATTGGTCAATGGAAGAAGCAAAGATAACTTCATTGGCATCTGAATACTCACAATAAAGAGAAACGGAATTTTCATCTGCCTCAGTATAATGCTTGGGCGAACATGCAGCTGAAAGTAAGGTAATAGACACCAATAGCGTACATGCTGCTTTCCGGAAAAAGCAAGGTTTCATTGTTATGCCTCCACTTTGAGAATTGAATTGATTGACCCGAAATCATCCGACTCCTGCGAAGCAACAGTGGGATCAGGAAGAAGTTTGGCGCCGTCGACAATAAATGAGTACCTGTGTTCACCAGAAGGCACCTGGAGAGTAATTTCCCAGTACCCCTCTGACCCGGTCGGGACCAGCTGAACCCTCTGCCAATCTGTAAAACTTCCGGTAATTTCGACCTGTTCGGTATCCAGTTGATGGATGACAAACCGATGCTGAACAGTCTCCGGTGTCATTGAAGCGTGTTGCAGTGTTTGGTCTTCTTGCAGAGTATAGTTCATGCCGGCCAGAAAGGAAAAAATAAGCAAAAAGCACGCGGCTGCGGCCAGACCGAGTGAAGGGAAATATCGCAGCCTGGGAAGATTGGGGCGCGATATTTCCAAAGCCGGAGGGTTAAGCGCTTCACTCAGTGATTTTTCCTGTTTGATCAGGGAAATCGCATCATCAATATAAGTCCTGTTGTTAAACGAATGCTCAAGGAAAAGTATTTTTTCATCAAGTGAAAGTTCGTTGTCAATATACATGCTTATGAAATGATCCATTATTGCACCTCATTTTTCAGCATTTGCCGTAGTTTTGTTCTCGTTCTATGTATTCTGACCTTGACGTTTGCCTCGCTCAGGCCGAAAGTGGATGCTATTTCTTTATAGGCGACCCCCCCTACAGCCAGAGTAAGAAGTTCTCTGTCCAGTTCTGGAAGTTTGTCCATAGCTTCATGTATCCTGGCTGTAAGTTCTTTAGCTGATAAACATGCTTCCTCGTCAGCAGCAGTTTGAGGGGTGATATGCTCTGCTCTCAGAAATTTACTCTGGTTCCTCTGGTGATCAACAAGGGCATTGCGGGCTATTGTGAAGAGAAGAGCCGGAGACATAGCTGCTTCATGTCCGTAATGCTTGAAATGACGGGTAAAGCTTTCCTGCATTATGTCCTTGGCTACTTCTGAATCACCGCTTTTATATATTAAATAACTGAAGAGCTTATTTTTATATTCTCTGTAGAATTTCTGATACTTTTCTGACATGGTAAAGGCTCATTACGTTCATGCGCAGCACTCATGCTGTCTGATCGTCATCTTTATTCGGTATATCCAAACCAGGGTACAGGAGGTCGGTACACTCCGGGCATATCCCATGACTGATTCTCACGTTAAAGTTATCAAGGATATAATTGTCAATACTGATCCAGTTGTTTTCCTTGTCCTTGATTTTATTGCAGGCAGAACACATGACCAGAAAGATGTTCGCCGAGTATTCTCTCAGTTTCCGGGCAAAATTTTTTTCTGCTAAAGCCCCTGTGTCATCAAGATGAAGGCTCGATTTCAGGATGAAGCTGTCACCGTGTTTGTTTGTAAGAGGTGTGTGGAATGTATTGAGATCGTATCCGAAACCGTTCCTTTTACAGAGCTGACATCTCTGCGGTTTGTTGGTGGCAAAGGATTTTCTGGACTGGCAGCAGCGGCAGGGTGTTTTCTCACCCATGAGGCACTGGTAACAGGACTTTTTCAGGCAGTGATCGTAGCTCTGCAGAAAATGCTTGTTGCCGTAAACGACAGTGTGGTTTTCGTCATGCACCCATATGTATACAGGGAGGTCATCTGTCAAATTACCGTAAGATTCCGTATCAATACGAAGCAAATCGAGCAATGTGGAGATGTCAGCAATTGTTATAGTTTTGCTTCTCCGATCCATAGTATTCAATCAGAAACCCTCTCAAAACTTTTCCGGCAGTAAATCTCGTACACCAATCTTTAAGTATTCCAGATCTGATTTATTATTGTTTATGATCCTACAATGGTTGGCGCTTTAGTTTTATAAGAGTTAACGCTGCCAGGGCGTAAAGGTTACATAATTTAGGGAATTACTTGTTTAATCATTGCTTTCCCCAAAAAAGGCAGGGCCAAAACGGTCCTGCCGGGAGCGGGGCAGGAAGAGTTCCCTGCCCCGGTTAAGGCCGCTGTTGTAGTTAAGGGGTCGTTAGCGTATCAGGCCAGAAGATAATTCTCCTGAACCAGAGGTCATTCTCGTGAGACACCTCTGGTTTCCATGGATACCACCGGGTGTATACCTCATCCGGATCATCTTCTTCCGCGATGGCGGAGTGATAGATGGCATAGACCTTCGAGCCGTCGGGCGTTGCCCGAAGCTGGCACTCGCCTTGCTCCTCGGGCTCACCCTTGACTATAAAATCGTAACGCCATACCGTCTCACCGTAACCCTGGTTGCTGTTCTCGCCGCCGATGACCCAAGGGATCTTGAGATAGGTGTCTCCGTAGTTCACGGTTCGGGTGTAGTAGAGGTCCAGGGGCGCACCCTCTGGCTTCACCCCTTCTGAGCCGGTGGACTTGGGATTGTCCACTGTGCCCCAGGCTACGAAGAACATGTTGTTCAGGTACTCATCCTCGACAAAGCGCAGCACAGGCAGCGAAGCGTCGCGTCCATCGAGCGGGTAGGTGGGTGGCGTTGTGCCGACCCGCGGGTCGCCCGAGGACTCCTTGTTGTTGTTGATCTCCGAAACGTTACGTGCCGGCTCGAACTGGCCTGCGCCATAGAAAATGGTCGACTCCGTAGGAGTGCATGTTCCATCTTCGACATAGGGACATGGATCACACTCAGGATCAATGCCTTCCGGTGGCAGGTTCCCACTGCCTTCGGGATCAGGGGTGGTCGGGTCTGACCGCCACTCGGGACATACGATCACACCATAGCCGGCCGGGTCGGTCGTCCAGGTCTGGCCGCCGTTGAAGGACCGGCGGACGTAGAAGTTGTAGCGGTCGTTGCCGTTGCGCCCCGCCGCCCAGTTGGGCGACATGGAATAGGCGGTGACAAAGATGTCGCCGCGGATGAAACCCCGGTGGCTGCGGGCGTTTGAGTACATCCCGGCACAACTTGTTTCCGTGCAGGTCGATGTGTCCGCAACACCGTAGGACTCCTGACCCAGGTTGTAGTCAAACTGTGACCAGAGCAGTACCTTTTCCGTGCCGTAGATGTCGTCCGTCGGATCATCAGGTGTGTCATCCTCGGGCCCGGCGTCAACCGCCAGGTCAATGTTGTGGCTGGTCAGGTTGATGTGATCGCGTCGTGCATATCCGCCTGACGGGTCGGCGAAGACGCCACCGCACAACCGGTCGCCGTAGGCCTCGCCCCACACGTTGCAGCTGTAGCCTACAGCCGATGGTTTGTCGCCTGCGCCGTTGGGGCACGCCGGCAGGGTGAATGTCTCATCAAGATACCTGTTGCATTCGAAATTCTCAAACTTGTAAGGGTTGCCCGTACCGGACTTGACCATCCGCCGGATCATTACGTCGGCCGGCCGTCCCTGTCCTTCCTGGCCCTGCTTGTAGATCATAGCGCCCAGGGTCTTGGAGGGGCCCATCTTGCCGGGGGACTGCATGATGAAGCGTATACGCCGGGCGATCTCGGTGCGGTACTGGAGCAGTTTGGTGTCGTCCGGCATCCACTCGCAGGTGGCCGGATCGTTCGGATCCGCACACTGCTGGTAGTCGAAGTAGAGGGGGATTGGTTGCCCCAACTCGCAGGTGCATGTCGGGTTTTCCGTGTCGTCGCAGTACGTTGGATACAACCCGCCGCACAGGGCCGGCAGGTTAGTGATGTGGCCCGGCGCCACCAGGTCCGGCTGGGAGAAGTCAAAGGAGTGATATATCGTGTTCTTGCCGATGTCCTGCTTGATCGGCTTTTCCTGGCCGGGTTCATCGGGTTTCCCGTCGTTTATGATTTCATCCACCGGGTTGTCCGTGTCATCGTGCGACTCGGCAGCCAGCGAATGACCCATGCCCTTGGATTCCTCGTATCCCAGGAGCGCCCAGGCGCTTTTTTTGGTTACACAATTCTCACCATTTTCATCGCACACTTCTTTGTTATATGGTTGGAGCTGCAGCATGGGGCGCGATGCGCTCACATCGCCATCCAGGAGCCGTCCATCAGAGGCGACGCATACAAGCTTGGAGGCACCTGCCACGTTGGTGAAGCCTAACCACCGCTCGTGGGCGGATGTGCCAGGCAACTCCTCCATGTACGAGTTAGCACCGGAAAGGTCGCAGAGATCGAGTGTTCCCCCGCGTTCCACGAAGTACTGGTAATCGGGAACGCCGTCCCCGTCGTCGTCCAGACTCCGGGCCAGATAGGCGTACCGCTTGGTGCCTGACATATTGCCAAAAAATCCCTTGAGATGCTCGCAGTTGGGGTCACCTTCGTGGTTGTCAGGATCGCAGCAGGTGGTTGGGTCGGCCTCGGGGTGGCCGCAGAACTCCCTGGCGATCTCCTCGAGGTCGATGGGTACAAAATTACCGTCCACCACCTCGGGGAAGCAGACGGGATCAGTTCCGCCAGGTGGTGTGACGCAGTTGGAACTCTCCTCAACCTTCAACGTGTGGGTGTTGACCATGTCGTTATCCGACACGCGCACCGGCAGGGAGAAGGGGGCCTGATACTTGGGCCGCCCGACCCCGGGCCGATCTTCTGGACCACCGTCGTCAGGCGGGCCGCCGGGGACAAAGTTGGTGTCCACCAATGCAAAGTCGTCATATGAGATGAAGCTGTACCAGATGTCGGTCTTGTGGTTGGAGATGGCACCGGACCATCCCTCGCCGGGCCCTTTACCTTTGCCGGGCCGCAGACCGCTGGGGTCTTCCTGCCAGGCGATGGCGAAGCCTGCGCCGCGGGCCGAGCCTACCATCGGGATGTAGACATCACGGCGGCCGGAGGTGATACGTTCTGGTTTGAACCAGACAACGTCGCCGAGCCCGACGGTCTTGGATTCGTCACAGTCGCCTTCTCCGGGACCTGTGCAGCACTCGAATGGAGTGGCAGGACCGATGCACTGCGTTGAATCAGTCACCGGATCGTCTTCCACGTTCAGCGAGGCGAATGTACCCGCAGCCAGTTCCCGCTGGGAGACGATGACTCCCCGGGCCGCCCATAGGCAGCTGTAGGGTATCTCGCCGATGCCAAGTTCAGCTACATCATCGACCTCGTTATAGTCGACCGACTGCTGTTGGCCGCGGACGCCCCAGATGTCTGTGACTGCGTACGGATCATCGTATGGGTAGTCGGGCTCGCAGACCTCGGTGCCCTGCTCGGCGTTGCCCCGGCAGTATATTGCACATTCATTGCATGTTCCTTCCTCTGGGCCTGTGCAGCACGGATAGGGGTCTCCTGCACCAACACAATCACTGTTGCTGGTAGTCGGGTCGTCTGTTTCGACCTCTTCGGTAGCCGGGTCGTCACAGGTGTTGATGGCGTAGCGCGGGTTGCCGCTCTTGCAGAACTTGCTTTCCCACACCGTCAGGATGTAGTTGTCGTTGACTTTGAGGTAAGGCGAACCGGAGGTCCCGGGGAATGGCTCGCCGGTCTCCAGGTCGAATGACGACAGGTCGGCCATTCGCGAAACGTTCATCCGCTTCCAGGTGGTGCCATCGTCACGGGAAACCGCGGTATAGACGTCCCAGGAGAAACGGCCTGGCCAAAACCCGGTGGTGACCTGGTCATCATAGATGTCGATCTTTTCCAGATAGGTCACGACAATGGGCTTTGCCACCTCGCGGCACTCGATGAGTGTTACTAGGCAGAGACCCTCATCACCGTCTTGAGTTCCGTTATCATTTGAGTCATCCCGCGGATCGCATTCCATATCCGCCGGGTCGCCGTTCAAACGCCATTCTTCGTATGGTACTCCCAGTTGGTCTGTTCCTTCATCATACACACCATTGGCGTCAAGATCGCAGAATGAAGGTGTCCCGTCCGAGCGTACGCCTGGGAAATAGACCGGCATGACATCCAGTTTCTGCTTGGTCTCACCCCAATCCTCGGTCTTTGAAATGTTCTTGCGGAAAATGCCGCTGGCATTCAGACCTGCTTCCAGGTTGCCCTGGGCCTCAACAGCTGAAACAGCAAGCAGTTCAGCACCTCCCAGGCCGTCACATTCCGCCACAGTATCATTGATCAGGCTGTCAATGAGCGCGGGATCGCAATAGTCGACAGCTGAGAGTCCCAAGCTGGCAACCACACCTTCAAAACATGCCACGACCTCTGGCAGGAGCACTATCTTGCCGTCAGTCTGGTTGGCATCCAGGCTCTGCAGGACCTGGGCGACTCCGACCACACAGGGGTCATTGATGTCAGCCCCGGAGAAGAGATCAAGGGGTGAAATCTTCTTGGCACCCTCTGCAGTCCCAAGGGGTACAGAACCGATACTGAAGTCAATGTTTTCATCCGGGAAGAACAGAAAACCTCCCTGTTGCTCGCCGTCTGAGGTGCCCTCGCCGGTTACGCCCTGCTGGGTGGGACCTCTGTAGGACAGGCCCTGCACCGGAGCGTCAATGAACTGGCCGCGCATTGGGTGGGCCAGACTGAAGCTTGAATACCAGCCCCATGATTTGTCGAATTCATGCGGCCCATAGGCCCAGGCGCCTTCCCCACCTATAATCAGGCCGTCATCGTTCACCTGTATAAGTGAGGCATGCACTGCAAACGTCGGATGCCGGCGGCCGATTGAAGAGCCCCAGCTGAAGTCAAGATCTTCTTTCAGGTCAAGCTCCAGTAAGTCTATGGAGGTTGGATTCTCGAAATAATATTTGTAGGGGAATTGCCCGATCTTCGCAGCGCCTTTATTGGTCAGCGGGATAGGGTTATCCTCCGGGTAGCCGGCATAGATGTGGATTTCTTCAATCAGCCACCCTTCATGCGTTGCGGTTTCGACATAAAGCTTTTGGTTGCTGTTCCACACCTTAACCAGGCCGGCATCAATTGTCTGGCCGGCATAGAGCGGTGTTGTGTGCAGGCCGCCCGGGCCGCCTACCTGGGCAAAACCTGTTCCGGTGAAAAAAAGCGCCAGACCGAATAAAAGTATCGGTACAAGCAAAGCTGTTTTCTTGATACTCATGTTTTACCTCCTTTTTTGTTTTACAGGATTATCTCCAGTGCAAAACCATTATTTAGAACCTCGTTCTGAGGCGAATTGTTTAAAATTGATGACTGTATTCAATCATCAACTTACAAAATCCATACCAGAGGTATAGTTATGGGGTGCAAAGTAACAGTTATAAAATTTTCTTTAATAATAACAGATGATTAAGCTGGAAAATAATTTCAAAAGATGGGAATGGTTATGGGAAAAATTAAGAAAAAAGTGTGCCATGGCACAGTGTTTTGTGGCACAGACTGTGCCATGGCACGGTAAGCGGCGGAATTGATTTTCAGATAGGTTAAGGACTGAAAGCCGGTTACGATTTCAAACAGGTTTGTCTGAAAACAATTTGATCAGGAAAGCAATTGCTGAATTTTTTATGGAACCAGCTATGAATCCATTGAGCTTAAACCATATTTTTCCATTTTGCGGTAAATAGTACGTCTGCTGATGCCAAGGAGGTCGGCAGCTTTTGATTTGTTCCAGCGTGCATTCTGGAGAGCTTGATGAATGGCCTTGCTCTCCTGATCTTCGCTCATTCCTTCAGTCCGGGTTGATTTTACCTGATATTTCTTAAAGTCAGCCGGCAGGTGTGCCATTGTGATCACCTCATCATGACAACAAACGAAAGCATGTTCCAGGGTGTTTTCCAGTTCCCGAACATTGCCTGGCCATTGATAGTCAAAAAAAAGGGACCAAGTGTCAGACGATATCCCTTTGACCTGTTTATTGAACTTCCGGTTATATTTTTCCAGAAAGTGATTGGTAATAAGGTAGAGGTCATCTTTTCGCTCACGCAAAGGCGGGAGCTGTATCTCAACGACCTTGAGCCGGTAGTAGAGATCTTCCCTGAATTTATTCTCGGTGACCAGGTTCCTGAGGTTCTTATTGGTGGCAGTTACGATCCGGACATCGACTTTAACAGGTGTAGAGTCACCCACCCTCTCGAATTCCATAGTCTCTATCACCCTTAACAACCGGGCCTGCATCCGTAGAGAAATATCACCGATTTCATCCAGAAAAAGTGTGCCGCCGTCTGCCCGCTGGAACCGTCCAATTTTATCCTTTATTGCCCCCGTGAAAGCTCCCTTGACGTGGCCGAATAATTCACTTTCCAGAAGCTCTTCCGACAGGGCTGCGCAGTTAACCTTGACCAATGGTTTATTACGCCGTTCGCTGGCATTGTGCAGCTCTTCAACCACAAGTTCCTTGCCGGTTCCGCTCTCCCCCGTCACCAGAACTGTTGTCTGGATATCAGCCAGGTTCCGGATCATGTCGCGAAGCTTCCGCATGGATTCACATTTGCCGACCAGCCTGGTGTCATGGTTCTGCTCTTCCAGGCTGCGTTTGAGCTGCATCAGTTGCGTTTCATCGTGAATGAGCATCACGATCCCGGTAAACTCACCGTTTGCCTCAAGCAGCGGAGTGGTAGCAATGGTGACGACCTGGTTCATATCCGGGTCTGAGTAACATTCAATATAAGTAGATTGATGTGGCTGGCGATTATCAAAGGACTTCTGAAGGGGTTCCAGGCATTTCCTCTGGCAGCTGTACGGTATTGTCCGTGGGGTGTTGCCGAGTACCTCTTCACGGCGGAGACAGCAGATTGCCAGTGCTGATTCGTTAATTTCGGTCAACCCCATGCCTCTGTCAAAAGTAATAATTCCTTCCTTAACACTGCGGAAGATGCTTTCAAAATTCAGGCGGCATTTCTCCTTTTCATCGATCAAGGACTTGTGCATGAGGGCCATCCTTACTGTCCTCAGAAGGGTATCCTGGTGGATTGGCTTGATAATATAATCAAACGCTCCCTTGCGCAGAGCTTCAGTCGCGGTGTCTATGCTTGGTGCCCCTGTGATAATGACTACGGGCACATTGAGCCCCATGCTGAAGATGTTTTTGAGCAGGTCAATGCCGCTTTTTCCCTCCATGATGATATCGACAAAGATCAGGTCAAAATCAGTGCTGATGATATGGTTCATCGCCTGGTCATAGTGCTCAGCAGTAGCAACTTCATAGCCTTCTTCAGAGAGGAAAATATCAAAGGTGTAGCGTATGCTTTCCTCGTCATCAACCACAAGTATTTTTTCGGCCATCCAGGTCACCTTAACCAGATTTTTTACTGCAGTGAGGGAAGATCAATGTGTACCTTTGTATATTTATCCTGCTCACTTTCAATTTCCAGTTTTCCGCCGTGTTTATCAATAATGCTGTGACTGATGCTCAGGCCAAGTCCTGTTCGGTTCCTGTCATTTTTGGTTGAAAAAAACGGATTTCGAATTTTGTCAATGATATCAGATGGAATACCGATGCCCTTGTCGTGGAAGGAAATACGTAAAAAGGGTTTGCCGGACGGATTTATTTTTTCAGCGGTGATTTGTAGGATTTTGTCGTTGTCAGATCCAGGGTATTTTTCATTAAGGGCATGGCGGGCATTGCTGATGATATTAATAAACACCTGTTCTATTTCGTGGGCATGGGCCATGATCAGGGGCAAATCCACAGGGATATCTTTTGTTACAGTGATATGGTCTTTTCGAAGCTGGGCTTCAGTCAGCAACAGCGAATTTTCCAGGGAATCGTTGATGAACATTAGACCTTTTTCTTCTTTTCTCCTGCGCGCAAAAGAAAGCAATCCCTCAACAATACGAGCTATCCGGTTCCCCTCCTTGACGACGCGTTCTGAAATATCATGGAAGGTACTTCCTTCCTGGCTGCTGTTCAGCAGGATTTGAGCGTAGTTGATTATCCCGTTGATAGGGTTGTTGATTTCATGGGCAACTCCGGCGGACAATTCTCCCACAGCAGCGAGCTGCTCTGTCTGCATCAGGGCTCGCATGGCATCTACTTCTTCTGTAACATCCCGGGTCACCACAACGACTTTCTGTGTCTGATCAACATCGATAATCAGGGTATATGTTTGTTCAAAGCTCTGGCCTGCAGGATTCTCAAATTCAACATGCTGTGTTTTTCCTGTCCTGATCACTTTTTTCATCAGGCAGGGTTCACAGGGATTGTCCTGCTTGTGAAAGGCTTTGTAACAGGGGATATTTTTACTGTCCCCAATAAATTCTGAGAGGATATCGTTCTGGTATTCAAAGGTGTAATTATTGCTGATAATGCATACTCCTTCGACCAGGTGAGAAAGAATTCCATTGAGCTTGTCACGCTCGGTTGTGATTACTTTCTGGGCCTTTTCTGTTTCCGTAATATCAAGGAATGACTCAACAATTCCAATAATTTCACCATGCCGGCCGATGAATGGCGTTGCAGTCAAAAGGCACGGAATTGTTCTCTTGTCGATCCTTTTTTTATTGACGCGGTATTCAACAGCTTTTTTCCCATCAACAATAAGACACAGGGGACACTCAGGCGTAGAGCACAGTTCTCCTTCAAAAATTTCAAAGCATTTTTTTCCTACGGCTTCCTGTGACCCAACACCGGTTAATTGCTCAAATGTTTTGTTTACCTTTAACACGTTGAAATCACGACTTATCAGTCGCATTGCAGTGGATGCGGTCTGGAAGATCTGGTCCATTTCGGTATAGGCCAGCTCCAGTTCGTTTTCCATTTTTTTTCGTTCAGTCAGGTCAAAAAATGTTTCCAGCAGGTGATCCCGGCCATTGTATTTAACCTGGGTAACACTCTTGAGTATAGGCAGAGAGTCACCCTTGGAGGTAAGTAATGTACGCTCGGAAATATCAATATCCTGGTTTTTATCAAGTACTGGGCAATTACCGGTCTCCGCGGGACATAGGTAGGTATGGCAGACATGACCTTCTATAGAATCTTTGGAAGAACCGATCATCCTCAGAGCATTTGAATTAGCCTTGCTTATGGTTCTTGTTGCACTGTCAACAAGCATAATCCCGGCGGGATTATTTTCCATGATCAGGGACAACTCCTTTTCACGCTCGTGCAGGGCTGCTTCTGTTCGCCGGCGAAAATTCATACTGAACTGGACGTAAAGGCTGAAAAATGTAAACAGGCTCAATACCAGCAGGCGTTTCCAGATTTCATGGAGGTCTGTGGTGAAAATCTGCGAGGTGAAGGTGCCCTCCTTGAAAAGGACGACATGGATCCAGGATTCAATAATCCAGTAACTCAAACCGAGAATGACCCCCAGCCAGATAAAGTTCTGTTTTGACAGAGGGCAGTTTTGGTTTTTTGGGGCCTTCATCATTGAGAAATACCATATGTATAATACTGTTATTTCATATTTCATTATACTTGATGGGTTATGTTTGAGTCAAAAAATAGGATATTTAAATATTGTAAAAACTGGAAATTATAGCTTACGGTCAGCCTCGGAAGTCTCTTTGGAGGCAGGTGAAAAAGATAGTATTGTGCCGAGGTAAGACTGCCCGGCAGGAAAGGAGGGAACAAGGTGGGTAGGAAATAAAGATGAATGAAGCCCTCAGGCAGCAGCCTTTTTATGTCGCAGCTGGTCGATCATTGTATCAAGGGTGTTTTTAAGCTTTTCCGGCAGCCCGATAATATCCACGTTCAGGAAACCGCGGACAATCGTTGAAGTTGCCTCCTCCTCATCAAGTCCTCGGGCCATGAGGTATTCGATCTCTTCCTGGGCTATTTTGCCGACCGAGGCCTCATGAGACAGTTCAATTCCTTCTGCACGTCCCTCCAGTTCTGGAACGGCATGAATTATCCCGTCACCTAGGATCAGCCCTTTGCATTCGAGGTGACCTCGGCTGGGAACAGCGTTCCCTTGTATAAGACCCCGTACGAACATTGTACCCCCGGTTGTGATGGAGCGCGAAAGAATCTCGGCTTTTGTGTCCCGGGCGTTCAGTATAATCCGGTTGCCGGCATCGATATGTGAACCTTTGGGGGCAACCATGATGGAGTTGAAGCGGCACCTCGCCCCCCTGCCGTTGAGATAGAGGGTCGGATACATCTGCAGGGACTGGACCGGGTTGAGCATGATGTAGTTATTCAGGAGGATCCCGCCTTCTTCAATCACTCCCACAGAACGTGGCCGGACAACCACATTTTCTCCCCAGTTATGGATCATGGTAAAAGTCAGCCTGGCACCTTTTTTTACATAAAATTCCGAGATGCCTATATGCATACCGTGCTGCATTGGTCTGGATGTGGCGCAGCCGGTAACAATATGAACATCCGCATTTTCTTCAACAATGACAATGTTGTGCACGCTCTGGCCGACATGGTCCGCCTTCATAAACAGGCAGGACTGTACCGGCTCCCTGATTTTCATGCCGCTTCTTACATGGACAAAGTATCCTCCCTGCAGAGTTTCAAAAGCCTTGCTGGTGAATTCATCCTGTTCAGGATCGGCAATTTTCCAGAAGTAGTCCGGCAGGCCGTTATACTTTTTTAAGGCATCCCTGGTATCGAGAATTTCCAGTCCATCCTCTCTGCTGTTACAGTACACACCGCCATGATCAAGGTGGAGAAAGGTTGCGCTGTGTCCGCTTTCATCGATATCCACCCCGGCCATAAGCATCCTTTCCCGGTCTTCCTGATCAAGGCTTGCCAGGCTCGTGATTTTTTTTTGAGTCAGGCCGTCAAAGAGAAACTTTGTGAGTTGTGTGTCGCTCATGATACTTTTTCTCGCCTCAGGCAGCGGATACACTCCCTGTATCCTTTACTGCGGATATGCTCGAGTATGTACCGGGGGTTTTCATTGCACTGCAGTCTGCCGTCAAACAGAATGTAACCCTGGTCTGAGTGGATATAGTCGAGTATGTAGCCGGTGTGAGTGATAATCAGGCTGGCCGTTGCTGGCTGAGCACGGTTGAGCAGCGATTGGATTGTCGTGCCGACCAGGGCCATGTTGTCAAGGTCGACACCGGATTCCGGTTCGTCAAATAGAAGCAGGTCAGGCTGCTGGGCCATTATCTGCAGGAGTTCGGAGCGTTTTATTTCGCCGCCTGAAAAGCCGTCATTGATATCCCGGTCCAGCTGTTCTCTGAAATTAAGAGTGTCAGCCAGGGAGTCAATATCGACAGTTTTTTCCCTGGCGCACAACGCAATAAGCTGGCGTGTTTTTAAACCATGAATAGTCGGAGGACGCTGGAATGACATCCCTATTCCGAGCCTGGCCCGCTCATATGAAGGCGCATCTGTTATATCATGCCCCTTGAACAAAATTGTTCCTCTGGTCACGGTATACTCAGGCATGCCCATGATCGTCATGACCAGGCTGGTTTTTCCTGACCCGTTTGGGCCGAACAGGATTACGGTTTCCCCTGTATTAATCGTAAGATCAACCCCCTGAAGGATATTCCGGCCTGCGACGGCAACATGCAGATCATTCACTTCAAGCATGGTCAATTTCTTTCACCTTTAATCAGAAATCCTGATGTTATATAATATTATATGGTTACTTGGCCCTAATTCTCAAGGAGGGTTTTATAATAAGGGAGGCAAAGCATGGTTAAGGGAAATTATCGCAGGCGTGACCGGCTGGTTAAAGAAAAGCAGCACGATACCTACAAGGAAAGAAAAAAAAGGACCGAGCCCACGGTTTGTACTGAGTGCGGGGCGGTTTTTGTAGGGGGAAGATGGACCTGGACTGAGCCGCCTGAAGGTGCGATCAGGGAGCAATGTCCGGCCTGTATGCGCATTGCTGATAATTTTCCTGCCGGGTACGTTGAATTTAAGGGTGATTTTTTCGAACAGCGGCGCGAGGAGATTATGAACCTTGTCAGTAATGAGGAAAAACAGGAAAAAGGGGAGCACCCCTTGGAGAGGATCATGGCCATCACTCCCCAGGAGGACCTCACTATCATTACAACAACCGGTGTCCATATTGCCCGTCGCCTGGGTGAAGCCGTTGTCAGGGCCTACCAGGGAGACATGTCATTCACCTACGGGGACAATGAAAAAACAATCCGGGTCCAGTGGAAGAGTAAATAATGATTCAGGAAGGATGAGCAAAAGGAGATCTTCAGGATCTTGAAACATGAAGAACCGGGGTTGGCAGTTCGATAATACCCGGCCCGGTTTATTTGTTCACTCTCAAGGAGCCGGAATTGTGTTTGGTGAGAATTAATTTACCGGCAAAAAACCATTTTCCACTACTATTTTTTGCCATTCATGGCTTTTGGCATAGATTTCAGCTGCCTTGACAAGCGGGTGATTTTTATTCGACAGGTCGTATACAAGACCAAGTTTTTGGCCGGCTGAAAAATTGTCGATTTTCAGTATGGTGACGTTGTCAATACCTTTAAAATGGCATTCAGCCCCGAAGGCTATGGCATAACTACCAGAGGGACTTTTGAGATAGTCAACAACTTGATGGTCCTTAACGAAATATTTGGAAAATTTTGCAGTTCTGTAAAAGGGGTATTTTTTTTTGAGAATTGAGTAGAGAGCTTCATTATCTTCACGCCCCACATTCATTATTTCCTTATTTGGCCCCCCTATCTCTTTCCAGTTCGTTACCTCACCCGTAACAATTTTTTTCAGCTGCCCCAGATCGAAAGAATTTATATTTACTCCGGAGCCGACCGCAGCAACAATCGGCACCTGGCCCAGTAAGATCTCGGCCTTGTTAATCTTTTTTTCCTTGTCATTCAAGGGTCGGCCCGTTCTGCCAAAAAGATAGTGTGTGGAGGAATTGACTCCACCGGCGTGTTTAATGGATTGAGACGGTATTTCAAATTTAATGTCCTCTGATACAGGCAGTTTCCCAAACTCATTGAAAAAGAGCTTAACGACTTCAGTCGACGGTCCTGCCCCATAAACCAGTTGTTCTGCATGGGCGAGGCCAGAAAAGAGGGGATACAAGGTAAGCGTAAAGAAAGCGCAAAGGTAAAGGGATATATTTTTCACAGTATTGGTTCTATACAATAATACAGTTTAACTGTACTCGCTAAGGAGCATGGTTAACCCTGTGTAAATGGGCCATATTTTACTATGAAAAGTTAAAGTCATTTGGTTACGCTTTTTATCCTGCATGACATCGATTTTAAAATCAGCAGTCATGCTTCAGTAAACTTCTCCTTTATTACATCAAAGCTCAAGATAAACTCTACATCCAGTAAAGCATGAGACTGAAACTGAAAAAAAGATATAATTATTATTAACATGATCAAGCATAAGTTATGAATAAAACTAATTATTATAACTCTGCTGATATGATACAGTCCTTGAAAAATAAATCAAGGAAAGGAGAGCAACACGTCCTGGATCTTATGGATAATAAGGACTTTTCATCCTTGCAGGTTGGTAAGATTTCTGATGGTGCGGAACAGCATGTAATGTGATTGATAATGAAATAAGAAAAAAAAGAAACCAGGTGGTGAGGTACGTCACCTTCTGGTTTCTTCTGGATGATACTTTGGTTAATTATATGTGGATGAGAGCTCCTTGTTTGGCTTTAAGTTACCATGCGTAGCGACGATCTGCTGCCATTCATTACTGCCGGCGTACTGTGCGGCAGACTTAACAAGAGGATGGTTTTTGTTCGACAGGTCATAAACAAGTCCAAGCTGCTGACCGGCAGAAAAATTGTCGATTTTCAGGATTGTTATTTTGTTGATGTCTTGAAAATTTGGTTTTGCACCAAAAGTTATGGCATAATCCCCATAAGAATTTTTTAGAAAATCTACCACATGGTTGTCTTTGGCAAATATTTTAGTGAATTTGGCCGAATTGTAAAAAGGGTAGTTCTTTTTGAGTATAGAGTAGAGTGCTTCAGTTTTTTCGCGCCCGACGTTTACAATTTCCGCATCAGGTCCGCCAACCTCTTTCCAGTTAGTATGTATGCCTGTGACAATTTTCTCCAATTGATCCATGGTCAGTGATTTAATTTCAACCCTGGAACCAACAGCAATAGGGACCTGTCCAAGGAAAATTTCATCCTTGTTCATGTATTTTTTCTTTTTCGTTTAACGGACGACCTGTGCGACCAAAAGTCCAGGCCATGCTGAAACCCAGGATTGGCGCAATAAATGTGCCGTATCTCATAGCCAAGCTGGAAAGGTATCTGCCCCAGGCCGAGATTGTGCCAGTCGATTCCGTACGGGCATTTTTTCGGGGCGCAACAGATCTGGACGTTCTTGTGTACACTGCCGAGAGCGGTTCAGCCTGGAGCCTTATATATCCTGAGTATTCTGTCGCCATCCCCCGACCGGATATTGTCAGTACGCCGGTGGCTTTTGCTCTACCGCACGACGATCTGAAAATGAAGAACTTTATTGATGCCTGGATCGAACTGAAGCGGAAAGACATGACCATCAAAAAGCTTTATGAATACTGGATTCTGAGGAAATCGGGGGATACAAAAAACCCCCGCTGGTCAATTATCCGGGATGTCCTGCAATGGGTCTATTAGAAAGTATTCAAAAGAAAGTATTGCGACGATTTTAAGTTTCTTCAGGCTGATCAGAATTATCTGTTTGAGCAGCATTCTTTTTTTCCAGCTTGCGTAGTCTCTTTTCTTCCTTTTTCTTTTTTTTAGCTAATTCTCTCTGCCTTTTTTCATAATTATAATTAGTTCTTGCCAATGTACTGTCCTTGTATTTGTGGAATTACAGGTATTTCAAAGGGAAACACCATTTCCTTTATTAGATCTTCTACCGAACATGTCCGGGGTTTATTATATTGGCCCCTGAAAAGTCTAACTCTCTTTGTAATCAATAGACCGGGTTATGTCCAGTCGTTGTAAAATTTGTTCAAAGTGCTGGCCGAAAATGGCAAGCTCAATTGCCATGGGAACAGCCTTTCGTTTAAGCAGTAATGTTTTGGCCAGTAATTTCCAGTAATGAAAACGCGCTTTGGATTTTATACCGAGCTGCCAGATGCTTCTGAGCAGCGCGACAATGTCTTCTCTGGTTATCCTGGCTTTGACCGTGGGGCGATAATTTCTCAGGAAGGTATTGATCCTCTGGTAGTATTGTTTCCGGGAATACAGGTTCGTGAGCAGCTTCCTGTACCCATCAAGAAGTTTGTCTCTGTCCATGACTGGCTGAAAGTTCAAGAAGCCGTCCGTGTTTTCACCACTCGCATCGCTGAGCAACCGTCCTTCTGCTTTCAGGCGGTGCCAGAGGCGGGTCTGGGGCAGAGCAGTTAAAAGGCCTACCATTGCAGTGACGATACCCACCTGCTGGATGAATGATATCTGCATTTCAAAAATATTTTCCGGGTCACTGTCAAAGCCGACGATGAAGCCTCCCATTACCTGCATTCCATGTCGATGAATAATGTCAACAGCTTCCGCGAGGTCGTTCGAAGTGTTCTGATGTTTATCACATTCCTGTAAACTTTCTGTGTTGGGGGACTCAACCCCGACAAAAACCTTGAAGAAATTGGCCTTGCTCATGAGCTGCATCAGTTCCTCATCCCCGGCCAGATCAATGCTTGCCTCGGTGAGCAGGGTAAAGGGATATTTGTGCGCCTTTTGCCAGTCGGCCAGAACAGGAAGTACCTGCTTCACTTTCTTTTTATTGCCGATGAAGTTGTCATCAACAATAAACACCGATTTACGCCACCCGGCATCACAAAGTGCCTGGAATTCCCGGACCACCTGCTCCGGGGTTTTTGTCCGGGGGATCCTGCCGTTCATGATGACAATATCGCAGAATTCACAGTTGTAGGGACAACCTCTGGAATACTGCACCAGCATGGTAGCATAATTCTTCATATTGATAAGAGGCCAGAGCGGAATTGGCGTCCGTGTGATATCCGGTTTAAGGCCACTCGTATAAAGAGGCCTGGGGTGACCGGCAGCAAGGTCGTCAAGAAATTGCGGCAGGGTGATTTCCGCTTCGTTCAGGACAAAGTGGTCAACGTCCTGATACTTTTCATGCTGCGTAGTGAAGAGCGGTCCTCCGGCCACTATTTTCCTGCCGATTTGCTTACACCTGTGGATGATTTCAGCAGCGCTTTTTGACTGGACAAGCATTGCACCAAGAAAAATAATATCTGCCCAGGCGATATGTTCATCCTTCAACTCCTCTACATTCAGGTCGACAAGTCTTTTTTCCCAGGTGTCTGGGAGGAGGGCGGCAACCGTTAACAGACCCAGGGGCGGGAACGCGGCCTTCTTGGAAACAAACTTCAGGGCGTGTTTGAAGCTCCAGAACGTATCCGGATATTCAGGGTAAAGGAGTAATATTTTCATGATAAATGGTTTCCTTGAGATGATAAAGCCGCAGGGAGAGGTCAGAATGCCGGTGGAGGTAGTGTGTAAAAGTCAGTGGTTTCGTTACATAGTCCCAAAAATAAAAGCCGGGCGACCTTGCTCCAAGGCAACCCGGCTGTCTTTACAGATCCGTTGTTTTCCGACCCTGCCTCTCGGCAGGTATGGCTTTCTCTCAGTACAAAATAATAATTCTTATTTATTAATTATACTCTACTTGTCAATTAATAGCAAAACCGGCACGAAGACCTCTGAACAGGTTACTAGAGGCTTCTCTCGATTTTAATTCGCTTGAAAAAGCGCGTAATATACAATAACACTTGCAGGTGCATATTATAGTCTGCTCTTATGGCCGGCTGTTTAAATCCAAATGTTCAGTACCGACAACTATCACAAGATATGAGCAAAGCTCCCCAACGGGCCAGCCGCAGGTCTTTTACAGATCTGGTGGTTCATATTCACCCCCGGGCCGTGCCGGAGGATACCCTGCGCTTTACCTTGAGCTGGGGAATGGGCGGCATGTCTGCCATGCTGATATTTCTCCTGTTTATCACGGGAATACTCCAATTATTAACCTACGAACCTTCTGTTGCCGGGGCGTATGGTTCTGTCCTGGCTATGTATGGGCAGGTACCGCTTGGCGGCTGGATCCGCAATATCCATCACTGGAGCGCTAACCTGCTGGTAATTGTTGCCATGTTCCACCTTCTGCGGGTCTTTTTAACGGGGGCCATCGGAACCGGACGACGGCTCAACTGGATCATTGGACTGGTACTGCTGTTCCTGGTTTTGGCCGCCAACTTCAGTGGTTATCTTCTTCCCTGGGACCAGCTGGCCTACTGGGCCGTGACCATCTGCACAAGTATGATTGCCTATTTACCTGGTATCGGGCCATGGCTTATGGAGTTTTTTCGCGGTGGCACAGAGGTGGGGGGTGCTACGCTGGCCAATTTTTATAGTCTGCATATCGCCGTTATTCCCGCCACATTCGTCCTGTTCATGATCTGGCATTTCTGGTTGGTTCGCAAATCTGGGGGATTGATCCAGAGAGAGACTGATAATGATACACCCGTTCAACGTGCTCCTGCCGTACCGGACCTGTTAGTTCGAGAAGCTGCCGTCGGGCTTGGCCTGGTTGCTTTTGTTATGCTCCTGTCCGTATATTGGGACGCTCCTCTTAACGAACAGGCCAACCCCGGTATGAGTCCGAATCCAGCAAAAGCGCCGTGGTATTTTGTCGGTTTCCAGGAACTGCTGCTGCATCTGCATCCCCTCTTTGCTGTCTGTGTAGTGCCGGTACTGACTGCTGCATTGCTGCTGTTCCTGCCCTTTTGGAAGGAAGCAGTGCTTCCGCAAGGGATCTGGTTTGGCGGAAAAGACGGACGAAAGCTTGCTCTGTGGTCTTGTGTTTCCGGCACCCTGCTCACATTTGCTTTGGTAATGGCGGACGATAAACTACTCCGTACAGTGGAAAGCGGGAGTGGCATGACAGATATAATCAGCCGCGGATACTTTCCTGTTGTATTGTTTATTCTGGCTCTTGCCGCGGGATACCAACTGCTGGTCCGTAAATGGAGATTTACCCGTGCTAAGGCTGTCATGGCCGGCATGCTTTTTTGCCTTGCTGTTCTGTTTGCCTTGACCATTGTCGGAGTCTGGTTTCGCGGATCTGGTATGAAGTTGATCTGGTTGTAAATAGACATGTTTACCACTGAAACTCAGCAAGAGGAATGTCTGGTGTTCGGAGAAATGACATTAACACGTAATATCAACAAGTTGTGCTTTGTGACACTCAAGTTAGCAAAAAATTAATGACTATCAGAATAAATAATTTCAATGACTCAACCTGAAGAAAACACAGAAAAGAACACTCCTGAAAATACTTCCCGCAGGACATTTCTGAACCGTCTCTGGGCTGTTATTGGTGTCCTGGCCCTGGCCGAGTTTTGCTGGCTTGGTGTCTCGACAATGCGTTCCCGCAGGAACCGGCAGCAAGCTGTAATGGAAGAAACCATCGTTGTCGTTGGCAGCATGGACAACTTTAAACCGAATACAGTCACCGCGATACCGCAGGGACAATTTTACCTGGCCTGCCTGGAGAATGGCAGTTTTCTGGCCATGTCCCGCATCTGCACTCATCTTGGCTGTTCGGTTCCCTGGGATGAAGAGCAGCATAAATTTGTGTGCCCCTGCCACGGCTCAACCTTCAACTTGATGGGTGAAGTGTTGACCGCGCCTGCACCCCGGCCGCTTGACACCTATCCGGTGCGGATTGAAAACAGAATTATCAAGGTAAACATATCACAGACCCGCAAACGGGATCGGTTTGATCCCTCTCAAGCGACACGGTTAAGCTAGGATGAAAGATCCTGATACCAACAACAGCATAACTTCAAAATCGTGCCTTCAGCGTTGGGAATTGGCTGCTCTAGTTGCCGCTTTTGTCATTCTGGCAGCTCCATTTCTCTACCTTGCCAGGCATGATACAGCGCCTTTATCGCCTGAAGAAAAAGCAGTGTTTGCCGGTGCTGAAAAATGTAAAAAATGTCACCAGGCCGCCTATGACAAATGGAAAGGCTCGCATCATGACCTGGCCATGCAGCAAGCGACGGAGCTAACCGTACTTGGTGATTTCAACGATGCAGAATATACAGACCCATACAATTCGGTTACAAGCAGGTTTTATCGACGTGACAACAAGTTCTACGTTGAAACGGAAGGACCGGAAGGCCAGTCCGGCGAGTTTGAAATAACCCATACATTTGGAGTCTATCCTCTCCAGCAGTACCTGGTACCCTTTCCTGGCGGCCGCATGCAGAGCCTTAATATCGCCTGGGATGTGGAGAAGAAAACCTGGTACCGATTGCCCCCCTATGAAGTGCAGGGTCCGGACGACTGGCTGCACTGGACCAGGGGCGGGCAAACCTGGAACGGTATGTGTGCAGAGTGTCATTCCACCCGCCTGGTCAAAGGGTATAATCCTGACAGCAGCGTCTACCAGACAACCTGGTTCGAGATCAATGTTGGTTGCGAGGCCTGCCACGGTCCGGGTTCAAATCATATAACCTGGGCGGACCACCCGCCTTTTTCCAGGTTACCGGTTGAAAATTACGGCCTGGAAGTCCACACTAATACACTTGACCCGGACAAGCAGATAGTGCTGTGTGCCCCGTGCCACTCCCGCCGTTTCCAACTGGGTGACAACCGGCACGAACAGGGTGAACTCCTGGATTTCATGGTACCCAGCATCCTGGAAGAAGGCCTTTATTACCCGGACGGCCAGATTCAGGAAGAGGTATATGTCTACGGCTCCTTTACCCAGAGTAAGATGTACCGGCACGGCGTGCGCTGCAGTGACTGTCATGATATGCACAGCCTGAAGCTCCATAAGGAGAAAAACGACCTCTGCCTGCAGTGCCACCGGACTGAAATCTATGATTCCAAGGTGCATCACTTTCACAAGCGCGAACATGAAGGCAAACCCAGTGACGGCTACCTCTGCGTTAAGTGCCACATGCCGGGACAGTATTACATGGGTATTGATTACCGCCCGGACCACAGCATCCGCATCCCTCGTCCCGACCTGAGCAAGGAGCTGGATACGCCCAACGCCTGCTCTGCCAAAGGATGCCATGATGATAAATCACTGGACTGGAACATCGAGCATTACACAAAATGGTATGGAGAAACCCGCAAGCCGCATTATGGGACAGTTATAGCTGAAGGACGGTCAAGAAGCCCTGAAGCGGTGGATGAGCTCATCCGGCTGGCCGAGGATACTTTGCTGCCGGCAATTGTCAGGGCTACCGCCCTGTCTCTATTGCGGAATTATCAAGGAGAGGCAACCGTGGCTGCTTTTAAGAGGGCACTGGAAGATGACAATGCCCTCTTACGCTATACTGCTCTTCGTAATCTGGACAATCTTGACCAGGAAAACCGGCTCAAACTTGTCGCGCCCAAGCTGTACGATCCGGTGAAGGCTGTCCGGCTGGAAGCTGCTCTTGTGCTTGCCACAGTTCCTCGTGATTCAATCCGCCAGGATGACAGGGACCCGCTCGATAAGAATTTGGAAGAGTACCGTCAGGCCATGCTCTACAATGCGGATTTTGCCGCCCAGTGTTTCAACCTGGGGAACCTGGCTTCCAACCTGGGCAACAAGCAGGAGGCGATTGAATATTACCTTCAGGCTATAGAGATCGATGACCTGTTTTATCCGGCCAAGGTCAATCTTGCCATGGCATACAATCAGGCAGGGAAAAATGACGAGGCAAGAATATTGCTTCAAGAAGTTATTTCAGAACATCCTGAACTCTATGAAATTGCCTATTCCCTTGGTTTGCTCCATTCGGAAATGAATAACTACGAAGAAGCTGCAGAATACCTGGGCAGGGCGGCAGACGGTATGCCGAGCTACACACGTGCCCGCTATAACCAGGCTCTTGCCCTGCTTAAGCTGCAGCAATGGGAGGCAGGAGAAACTGCTTTGAACAAGGCCCTGCAGGTGGAGCCCGCAAACAGGGAATACTTTGTCACCCTGGCAAATTTTTATATCAATTTCAGGCAGACTGAAAAGGCCAAAAGACTGGCTATTAAAACATTAGAAAAAGTACCGGACCATCCGGATGCTCAAGAATTATTGAAAATGCTGGACAGTGGCAGATAATATATTGAAAGACTTTGACTGCTGTTTGCACTAATAAGCAGAGAGAAATCAGCTATAATAAAAAGCCCTTCCTGTAATTCACAGGAAGGGCTTTTTTATTTTGGAATGAACAAAAAGATGCCTTTTTCCTTTTAAGGCTGATACCCGTCTGAAAGTGTTTTCAGGAAAGCAACTATAGCTGCTTCCTCTTCAGGGGTTAACCCCAGGTCACCAAGCTCATCCGAGTTAACATTTTCTGAGACTTCCGGAGGTGGCCAGCAATCTGACGCCATTGCCTCTGCTTCCGTATAAGCACCGGGACACTCGTCTTTCACATCCCGGGTATTATAGAAATGAACAATTCCTTCCAGGCTTTTAAAATAACCATTATGGCCAAACGCCTTCACAAAAAATTCATCTGGCCGTAAATCAACGTTGCGTAAAGTAGGCACCTTATGCTTGCCCATTTCCTCCTCGTAAACTTCTTCAGGATAGCCGGCTGACTCAAGAAAACCTCCCAAACCCGGGTCGACGAACGCTGGTGAAATACCTGCAGGATTTTCAGGGTTTTGGGGTATGCCTAAGTTGTCAAAAGTAAAATCAGTGAAAAGAGGCTCCTTGCCAAAACTGAGGTGGCACAGGCGGCACTTTCCTTTTCCTTTGAAGAGCCTGAAGCCACGTTGTTCTTTCCTGGTGAGCTTGGTCACCCCTGATTTTGCGTAATCAAACTTGGATGTAAAGGCGTTCACCTCAGGTGAGCCTTCATAGGCTGCAACAGAAAGCCCGATATTACCGAATGCCCAGTCGGACGTGGTCCTGTCTTCAGCAGATAAGCTGACCGTTGTTCCCTCACTGGCACACACAACCTCGATGTCGCTGGGCCAGGTTATATCGCAAACTTCCGGGCCCCAAACATCTTGAATTGTTACAGGGTAACTCGCGGTGCAGACGAAATAGACGACACAGGCTGAGTCGGGTAATGCCTGCTCGGCCGGATTGAGAAAAGGCCCCAGTGCCTGGTCCGCAGCTGGATTGCCAAGTATTTCGCCTGTAGCACGTCCATCCCAGAAATTGCCGCCGGTAAACAACCCCTTTTTGTCCATGTGAAAAATTGGACTTAATGTGGCATAAGCTGCACTCGGAGGTTTTCGATCGCCAAACCGGCCGGCAATTGATCCTTCGTAAACCGAACCAATTTCATTGATGAGCGATATCGGGCCGGTCCAACCTGCTTCAGGCCCATGGCAAGCAGCGCAGGACTGATTCCCGTTAATTGACAAATCCTGATCAAAAAAAATCGCTTTCCCCAGCTTTTCTTTAGGCGTCAATTGAATTTCTTCTGTTACGGCATGTACAGCTGAGAATCCACATACCGAGAGTGCTAAAAATAAAACAATCCCCTTTCTCATTCTTCCCCCCTTTTTTAATAAGTTAACTGCTACAAAAAAACCGGGCCACCTGGCTTAAGGTGACCCGGCTGTCTGACAAGACCCGTGGCTTTCCGTCCCTGTTTTTCAACAGGTTTGGCTTTATCTTATACCTACTTGTATTAATTATACTGTTTTGAGAAAATGAAAGTCAAACCTTGTTACGATTGCAACACGAAATTTTACCCCTTTTCGTATGCTTGAGAACTGTAGAGGTTTGCAGTGGCTAGGGTCAGGGCAAGAACTGAAGGCCCTATTACCAGACCCCAGAAGCCAAAAGTTGCTATCCCGGCAAGAATGGCCAGCAGGATGAGTATTTCGTTCATGGTGTACTCGAACCCGAACAGTTTTTTCAGGAAACCGATGAAGACAAGCCGGAGAATATTATCAATAAAAAATCCCATGACCACCCAGGCAAACGCTACGATAACAAGGGCGCTGATATAGTGGCCGGCAAGGAGCTCCAGAGCAACGACCGGCACATAGACTAGTGCGGCACCGACGATCGGAATTACTGAACAGAAACCGGCAAGAACACCCAGGTATCCGGCATTATAACCACCGATAAATAACATAAGCATGCCGAACGCAAATCCCTGGGCGACCATATTGAACAGGGTCCCGTAAAAAACAACAGATACGGTACCAGTGCATTCACGGTACAGGTATTCCTCATGTTCAGAACTCAATGGTAGAAGTGAGGACAGGAACATGAGTATTGATTTACCATAAAAATTAAACAGGAAATAAAAAACCAGTATCCAGACAATCTGGACAAGAAGGCTTCCCGCCCCGGATACAATACCCTTCAGAGAATCAAAAGCCACTTCGATCGCAGGGCCGGTGATAAATGAAACCCCTTCACTCTTCATCCGGGAAAGGGGTTCCTGCAGCATTGGGATGCGGTCAAGGAAGGCGATGGTTTTGTCAACCATTTCAAGGACGGTCTGCTTTATCTGTTCAAGGTCAAGACTATTAGCCTGTTCGTAGGTTACGGAGATGAAGTACAGAAAAGGACCGAAGATCATGAGCAGAAAAAAACAGGTTAGCAGGGTTGTGGCAATCAATTTTCTGTTTCTGCCCAGCCATTTCCCCCTCCATCGATCATCCAAAAACTGCATCAGGAAGGTAAAAGCCTGGCTGGTCGCCAGGGCGAGAACCCCGGCAACGAGTATAAAATGGAGGTAGGATGAGAAAATCCACAAAGAGGCACCAATCAAGCCCAGGGTGAACAGGGCAAGAAATTTCATATTATCAGACTTTTGTTTCGGCATATCCTTACCATCAATCATTGAAGGGCATCTTCAGGGATGTCAATCGTCTGCAGTTTAAACAGTTGTTGGTCTATTGATATTTGGCCCTCTTCATCAGCTCAATTGCTTCACGCCGATTTTCCCCGGACTGTCCCAAATTTTCAGTATATTGCTCAAAATCCCCCCAAGCTTGAACGAGAGAGTTGGGCTTCACATTCTGGTTGACGGGATATTCCAAATTCGAATCAGCAAATAAACTCTGCGCCTTCTCAGAAGAAAGCCAGTTCAAAAATTTGATGGCAAGTTCTTTATTCTTAGCATTTTTCAATACTCCTGCACCAGAAATATCTACAAACACGCCGCCTTCATTTTCACCTTGATTAGGCCAGAACAAACCAACGGGCATTTTGGGATCTGCCTTAAGCATTTTACCTAAATAGTAATGGTTTACAATTCCGACAGCGCACTTCTTTTCCTTGAGAGCAGTTATAACATCAGTATCTTTTTTATACGGCGGTTCTGCAAGATTCTGAACCCAGCCTTTGATGATCTCCTCCGTTCCTTCAATGCCGTGCTTTGTTATCATCATTGCGACAAGTGACTGGTTGTAGACTTTCTGAGATGTTCTGAGGCAGAGTTTATTCGCCCATTTTTGGTCTGCCAGGTCTTCGTACGTTGACAGCTCCGAAGCGCGAACCTTAAGCTTACTATAAACAATAGTCCGTGCGCGCTTCGACAAACCGAACCAGTGATTACCGGGATCGCGCAGATGCGGAGGTATGTTCTTGGTGAGGGTATCCGAGTTTATGGGCTGAAAGAGACCGTCCTGTGTTGCGCTCCATAGGCTCCCTGCATCAACAGTTATGAGTACATCTGCGGGAGATGTTTTTCCTTCTTTTTTTAACTTCTCCAGCAATTCATCAATATTTCCTTCGACCAGCTTAATGTTAATTCCCGTCTGAAATTGAAACTTGCTGAACGGTATTCGTGTCAGGCTTTTACTTCTTGCAGAGTAGACCACTATTTCTTCAGCAAAGACCTCAAAGACCGACGAAGCAAAAAAGAGAAGAACAATAAGCGTCACGGAGATTTTTTTATTGAACATGTTAGCCCCCCTTTAGTTTTTTAATGTCTCAAACGATTAATTTGGATCCTGAATGCATTGTTAATAAAAACTTCAAAAAATCGTTATATGTTTTTTGTATCAGAATATTGATGATTGTTTAAACAAATAATCTTATTCCTGATTATCAGTGAAACTCATTAAGGCCATTAATTGCGACATAAACGTCGGTGTCACATGTGGTCTTATTCGCCTTCCTCAATTCGAGTTCGTAAGGTGCCCATGGATTACCTTTGTTTATTCTACAATGCAACATTCCGGACTGAGCCAAGAGAAGAGCCGGAGTCCAGGTTACTGAAACATTATGGATTCCGGCTTTCGCAGGAATTATAAAGCTTCTGGTATGTATATTTTATGATCCGTACTATGAGGATCCTGCTCTCTCTCGGCTGCCTGCTTGTTTGACCCATCCATATTGACTGAAATATTTCAAAAGTACCTCAAGGTGACCGTTTATTAATAACAGGACAAAACGTGATTTGAACTGGCAGGTTCAACCTGATGGAGATTGAGAGAGGATAAGATGTATTGTGGACCACTCAGAGATTTTTATATTCTTTCGGGCCCGATCTATTTGAATTGTGGACAAACAGTGCCTGCAGTTTGTCCCAGAAATCACCGCCAAGAACAAAAAAGCTGGAAATAAAAAGCACGTCACCGCTGATATTGTACACCAGGCGATACGAATCATAACCGGGAAGAATTGTTGCTGTATAAGGTTCCAGCCAGCCAAAAAGAAGCGGTACAATAAACATGACCAGACCTATCCGGTACCTGGTTTTGCTCACCTCCTGCGGTGGCCCGAATTTTTTAAAATACCCGAAAAATTTATCCCTGATGGCCTTGAAGCCTTCTTTGCCAACTACTGCAGCTGCAGCGATCCAGAGCAGGTCCGGAATACCTACTGCCATGATTCCTGTGACAGCAGTTTTCATCCCAGCGGACATTTCGATCATATGAGCCAGAGGGATAAAAATAGGAAATATCAGCCCCAGGATGAAGAGTATAACACCCAGGCGGAATCGCCAGGTTACATCTTCAGTTGTCTTCATTGGTTGCCCATTGTTACCCATCAGTTAAGGTGAATGTAAAAAACCCGTCGCATAGAATACGACGGGTTTTTCAATTGCAGAATTATATTACACAGTAAAGACTACTGCCTTGACGCCGGATTTTCAAGCTGCTTAATGACACCGTCGATACCCAGTGTGTTGCCACGGACAGGCGGAAACTCCTTAAAGGATTCCAGCCACTGCCTGGTGAAGACCTGTGCAGGCACAAAGACCCACATATTCTCGGCCATCCAGCGGAGGTACATCTCCGATTCGTGCCAGCCCCTTTCAAACGGGTCTGCTCTCAGATTAATGATCTTTGGCCACGCCGGCTGCTCGCGAATGGCAGAGGCGATGTTCCCTTTAAGAATAGCAAAGTGTGCCTTCCAGTTATTGTAGCGGATGGCATTCAGGTTACCTGCCTGATCAAAGTACATGATCTCCTTGCGGGGTGAATCCTCTACCTCTCCCTTAAACCAGGGAAGGAGGTTGTAGCCGTCAAGATGAACTTTGTACGTCTTACCGTCTATGGTGTGTCCTTTTTTGAGTTTTTCTTTAATTTCCGGCTCTCCTAATGCTGCCAGCAGGGTGGGAATCATGTCCTCGTGGGATGCGATGCCGTTGAGCTTTGTCCCAGGTTTGATGACACCGGGCCATTTAATGAAAGAAGGTACACGGAAACCTCCCTCCCAGGTTGTTCCTTTTTCACCGTGAAAGGGGATGGTGCCGCCGTCGGGCCAGGTGAAAGTCTCGGCGCCGTTGTCGGTGGAATAGAAGACAATGGTGTTGTCCTCAATGCCGAGTTCTTTCAGTTTGGCCAGGACACGGCCTACGCCATCATCGTGCTCGAGCATGCCGTCGGGATAGAGACCGATACCGCTTTTTCCTTCCCATTTCTCACTGAGATGGGTCCAGACATGCATACGCGTCGTGGTTATCCAGGTGAAGAATGGTTTGTCTTCCTTGTGGGCTTTGTCGATGAAGTTAAGCGCCGCATCAAGGAACTCGGTATCTGCCGTCTCCATCCGCTTCCTGGTCATGGGACCAGTGTTTTCAATCTTCTGACCGCCCTTTCCATCAGCCCAAGTATGGAGAACCCCTCGAGGTCCATACCGTTTTCTGAACTCCTCATCTTTCGGATAATAGTAGCTCTCCGGTTCTTCCTCTGCATTGAGATGGTAGAGGTTGCCAAAGAACTCGTCAAAGCCGTGGACAGTCGGCAGATGTTTGTCCTGATCGCCCAGATGGTTCTTGCCAAACTGCCCACTTGTGTAACCGTATGGTTTGAGTAGGGTAGCAAGAGTGACCATACCGTCTGCTATCCCCTGGTCCGATCCGGGCATTCCGATGGTGAGCAGGCCGGTACGGAATGGATGCTGGCCCGTTATGAAGGCCGCCCGTCCGGCTGTACAGCTCTGTTGAGCATACCAGTCAGTAAAAAGTGCCCCTTCTTTTGCCACAGAGTCGATGTTGGGCGTCTCATAGCCCATCATCCCCTGGTTGTAAGCGCTGACGTTCCAGTATCCGATATCATCGCCCCATATGACAACGATGTTCGGCTTGTCCTTGGCTGCCTGCACAGGAATCGACATACCCAGTGCCAGGGCTACCGCTCCTATAACGGTCAAGTATTTCCAGTTGAGTGAAAATTTCATACGCTCTCCTCCAGTTTTGTTGAGGTGATTATTCATTCTTTCCACAAGGTTATTACCTCACATATTCTATATTATATATAAACCAGTCAATACCAAGTGTGTTGCCACTGACCGGCGGGAATTCCTTAAAACTTTGCCATGATCTTTCTCCTCTGTTTGGTGTCCAAATAGTAGCTTCTTCTTTAAACTCCTTTCAGGGGGGGAAGGTCAACTACTGAGTAACCTTATCTCTTGATTGTTTATCACTATCCATTCGTTCCTTGCTCGCCAACCATTATTGATCATGTTCTGTTATCTTGGATTTTCTTCCTCCCCTGCTTCCTGTGCCGCGAGCCCTTTTTTTGTGTCAACCTCAACTTGTAGTATGGTTATGTAAAGTAGCCAGTACCGCCCTGGGTGGGACCGTCCGTCCAGGTCTTTTTAAAGAGGGCTATCTCATATTTCTTGATTTACAGCGCAACTTCTTCCAGACTCGGCATGGTTATAAACATACCGCCAAACACACGCACCGGAAAGTCTGGATTTCTGGTCGCTTGATTACCTGATGGTTTGACCTCCATCAATGACAAGTACATGACCGGTGATGAAAGAGGCGGTGTCATCACAAAGCCATACCGCAGCGTCTGCGATATTTTGGGATAGCCCCATACGACCCATTGGAATTAAAGCAAGCAAAGACTCTGCCAATTCGGGCCGTTGATCCAACCCAGCTGTCATACCTGATCTGGTGAGTCCAGGACAAATAGCGTTGATTCTGATACCTTCTTTTGCATATTCCAGGGCAGCAGTTTTGGTCATTCCTATTACACCATGCTTGCTTGCGGAATATGCAAGTGTGCCTTCCTTGCCTCGAAAACCTGCCAAAGAGGACATGTTAATTATTACTCCACCGCCTATCTTTTGCATCTGAGGAATCTCATATTTCATACAAAGGTAGACACTTTTCAAATTGATTCCGATCACCCGATCCCACTCAGCTTCATCAAGCTCAACTGTTGAAGATGGGCGCATCGATATTCCAGCGTTATTAATTGCATAATCCAGCCTGCCATATTTATCAGTGGTAGCTTGGATCAAATTTTTTACTTGATCTGTTTGAGATACGTCACACTGAAAAAAGTGAGCTGCTCCTTTTGATTCCCGGATCATTTGAACAGTTTGTTCTCCCCCTTCAGTATTTATATCAGAAACCATCACACTTGCCCCTTCATGGGCAAACGCCAGAGCCGAATAACGACCAATACCAGAGCCGGCACCAGTAACAAGTGCAGTTTTGTTATCAAATTTTTTCCCCATATTCCTCTGTCCTGTCTTTGTCCTTGGGTTATCCCCAACAACAACCTTCATCATTCATTTGTGTTCCTCGCCCGCCGGCCTGGGCAAGCATTGAGAAAACCATTAGCTGGCGGCCGGCCAGCTGTGGCCAAACTGTAGCCGCCGCGCCAGCCTGGCGACCGCAGCTGAAGCCAACTTTGGCTGGCCTAGCCAATTTTTCCCAATTGCTATTTTTTCTCATGCGGATAAATGACCTTCCAGTCCTGCTTCATATCTACAATTGTCCAGCCTTTCGCCTGTGCTTCGTCGAGGCCTTTGTCAAGACCGCCCACGCTGGACTTGCGGTCATAGGCCCATTCGCGCTCGGAGTCGGTGTGATGGACGTAGAGTGCGAATCGCGGCCCCTGTCCGGCAGTGGTCCATTGCAGCATCTGCAGGTCACCGTCGGAGTTGCCAAACGCCGCAATAGGGCGGCGGCCGATTTGCTGGTGGATCGCAACCGGCTTGCCTTCCTTGTCGTCAAAGAAGTCGAGTTCCGGCAGGCGGACAAGAACCGGCGTTCCATCGTGCATCTCGAACCTCACCTTGATGCTGCTGCCAATCACCTTCTCAGGTGGGATGCCATAGACTTTCTCGGTCCACGGGCGCATGAATTCGATGCCGCCGCCGGACACGATAAAGGTTTTGAAACCATTGGCTCTCAGGTAATCGAGCAACTCCAGCATGGGCTGATAAACCATCTCCGTATACAGGCGTTTGCTGTTGGGATGTTTCGCCGTGGATATCCAATCCTTCATGATCTTCTCGAACTCCTCTGTTGTCATACCTGCGTGGGTAGCCATTACGATTTCGAGGATCGCATGTTTACCGCCGGCAAGAGCGCCTTTGACGTCGCCCTTCAGTAGCGAGGCAAAGGGTTCCTTGTCCTTCCATTCAGGATGCTGTGGTGCGAGCTCCTTGACACGATCGATCGCGAAGAGAACAAAGAAATACATCGGCTGTTCGGCCCACAGCGTGCCATCGTTGTCGAATACGGCGATGCGCTCAGCGGGTGGTACAAAGTCGGGCGACCCTTTCTCTGTTACCGTCGCCACGAATTCGATAATGGACTGCTTGGCCTTGCCATCGTTCCATGATGGAAGCGAATCAACGGTCTGAGCTGCCGCCAGACTACCAAAAACCAGGACGAAACCCAGTGTGAATATGGTGAGTAATATTCGTTTCATTGCATTCCTCTATCTTTGTGTTTGATAAGGGGTTCTGGTCAGACCCTGATGTACAGTTGTTTCATATCATCGTTTACACACTGAAACTATCCCGATTATTTCCCGTGTAACATATAGTTTGTATATGCTATTTTTGCGGCCAAACCACCTTAACCCCAGAGAAAGATCCGCAAGCCAGGTAATGTTTGCCCAATACGCCAGCGCACAAAACAGCACTGAGGCGAAGGGGTTTCGTATGTCAAAATTTTACATTATGTAATTTCTTTTACGAATTTACACCAAGGCCGTAACAGGTGCGACCTTGGTGTAAATATGCTGTTTGCAACTACTAGTTAGTCGTGGCTTTATTCATTTCTTCGATCTGCTTCTGCACCTTCGACAAGTTAAACGATCCTGCTGCCTGGCTGGGCGGATAGTCTATAAAGGTCTGAAGGAACTCCCCAACCATTTGGCTGATTGGCACCATGGCGAACGCGTGATCGAGCCACCAGTCGTAATAGGTGTTAGAGTTATGCTGGGCTTTTTCAAATGGATCGCGTCGCAGATTGAAAATCAATGGGGCGCGCAATTCCACAAATGGTTCCAGCCAAATAGCCATTGTTTGAGCACGCATCACCTGGAAGACAATCTTCCAGTCCTGGTAACGGGCAGCAACAATCCCGCCGGTATCATTAACATAGACGAACTCATTGCGTGGCGACTCTTTCACCTTGCCTGTCAGATAATCAAGCTGGTTATAGCCATCAATGTAGTTTTTATACGTGCGACCATTGAGCTCTACACCCTTCAAAAGCTTTTCCTTAATGTCAGGAGCACCGGCGATAGCAGCAAAGGTAGGCAGCCAATCTTCGTGTGCAACAAGACCATTGAGGGTTACGCCTGCAGGGAAATGACCAGGCCAACGTACAAAGGCAGGCACACGGTAAGCACCTTCCCAGTTGGTGTTCTTTTCACTGCGGAATGGAGTGGTTCCAGCATCGGGCCATGAATTGTAGTGCACACCGTTATCTGTGGAATACTGAACAATTGTGTTGTCGGCAACACCTAGCTCATCCAGTAAGGTGAGGAACTCGCCGACATGCATGTCGTGTTCAACCATGCCGTCACCGTATTCATCTTGTCCAGAAATACCGACATGTTCTTCCTTTATATGGGTGCGAAAGTGCATGCGCGTGCCATTCCACCAGACAAAGAATGGTTTGTCGGCTTTGACCTGTTCTGTAATAAACCTCTTCGCGGCTGCTACCGTCTCTTCATCAATGGTTTCCATGCGTTTTATGGTCAGCGGGCCGGTGTCTTCAATCTTCTGCCCACCCTTGCCATCAGTCCAGGAATGGATGACCCCCCTCGGGCCATACTTTTTACGAAATTCGGGATCTTTCGGATAGTCTCTGTGCTCCGGTTCTTCTTCGGCATTCAAATGATAGAGATTGCCCATGAATTCGTCAAAACCGTGCATCGTCGGCAGATGTTCATCGAGATCTCCCAGGTGATTTTTGCCAAACTGGCCTGTTGCGTAACCCTGACTTTTAAGCACCGTAGCCATCGTCACATCGGTTTTCTGCCAGCCTTCCTTCGCACCGGGTAAACCGACCTTGGTCATGCCACTGCGTACAGGGACACTACCGCTGACAAAAGCCGCTCGACCTGCCGTGCAACTTTGTTGAGCGTAATAGTCAGTAAAGCCCACGCCTTCTTTGGCAACGCGGTCAATATTGGGCGTCATATACCCCATCATGCCGCGATTGTTATGGCTGATGTTTTCGATGCCGATATCATCGCCCCAGATAACGAGGATGTTCGGCTTGTCCTTGGCTGCCTGCACAGGAATCGACATACCCAGTGCCAGGGTTACCGCTCCTATAACGGTCAAGTATTTCCAGTTGAGTTGTAATTTCATACGCACTTCTCCTGTTTAGTTATGTTGGATTGGTCAGTCATCTTTTCACGAGATGATTACCACTCGTACTTTATATTTTATTACAATTTTATGCCTAATGTACAACTCAGAGGATAAAGTATCTCCAGGATTAGAGCCATCAAGTACATATAGGTTGAGTAGCCTGCCGTAATTTTACAGCAGGCTACTCTTCACATGTTGTCGTTCCATAGTAATGACTATTGCCCTGCAGCCCTTGCGGCTTCGAGCTGCTTCATTATAGCATCAGTGTTGAAGCTACCCGGTTGCTGACGTTGTGGGAAATCCAGAAAGGTCTTCATGAACCCGGTGGCCACTACTGCAGCCCCACTGAGGGCGTACATCCTCCGGGTTGACCAGTCTCCCCATCCAATCGACTCGTGCATGGCCCGCTCGAATGGATCGGAACGTAAATTGACCATAGAGGGCCAGCCCAGTGGGGTGTACGGGTTCTTCCAAACGTCAAAACCATGAGCTTCCTGAATCATGAAATGGACCTTGATATCACCATGTCGTACTGCTGCCATTTCACCAATGTCGGTGAAGTAGTAAATCTCTTTACGGGGGCCTTCGCCTTCACCGCCACTCTTGAAGTAATCAAGCATGTTGTAGCCGTCAAGATGGACCTTGAAGGTTTTGTTTCCTGCTTTATGGCCTTTGAGCAGTTTTTCTTTCACATCAGGCACACCGGCTGCTGCCAGCAGGGTAGGCGCCCAGTCCATATGGGAAACTATGCCGTTAACTACCTTGCCGGCCGGGATTTGGGCGGGCCAGCGTACAACTGCGGGCACTCGGAAACCGCCTTCCCATGTAGTCGCCTTTTCACCGTGGAACGGAGTGGTGCCGCCGTCGGGCCAGGTAAAGACTTCTGCGCCATTGTCAGTGCTGTAAAAAACTATGGTGTTTTCGGCAATATTTAATTCGTCAAGCAACGCGAGGAGCTCACCCACATGCCCGTCATGCTCTACCATGCCGTCCGGATACAGTCCTTTGCCGGTTTTACCATCTGATTCAGGTTTAAGGTGGGTAAAAACATGCATGCGTGTTGCATTAAACCAGGTAAAGAACGGCTTGTCCTCTTTAACGGCACGCTTTATGAAATCGGTGGTCTTGGCGAGCACTTCCTCATCTATGGTCTCCATCCGCTTTCTGGTCAAAGGTCCGGTGTCTTTACAAACCTGTTTGCCCCATGGGCCGAAGCGAGGGACCTCAGTAGGATCATCAGTCTCAGAAGCTTTACAGTCAAAAACCCCACGCGGTGCTATCGCGTCACGCATTTTGCCTTTCGGGTAGTCTGGCAGTTCTGGCTCTTCCTCAATATTCAGATGATAGAGATTACCGAAGAATTCGTCAAAGCCATGCACGGTCGGAAAAAACTCATTACGATCCCCAAGATGATTTTTTCCAAATTGACCAGTCACATAGCCCAGTGGCTTGAGCAGTTCAGCTATGGTCGGGTCTTCTTTCTGTAGCCCCTGAGGCGCTCCGGGCATCCCGACTTTGGTCAGGCCGGTACGCACCGGGTGTTGTCCGGTGATAAAAGCTGAACGGCCGGCCGTACAGCTTTGCTCGGCGTAGTAATCAGTAAAGCTCAACCCCTCATTAGCAATACGGTCGATATTGGGTGTCTGGTACCCCATCATGCCACGGTTGTTGTGGCTGACGTTCCAGTACCCTATATCGTCACCCCATATGACAAGAATGTTCGGTTTTTCCGTGGCGGCCTGGACAGGTCCGGCAAGTCCGACGGCCAGAACCATCGCTCCTGCCACTGCCAGGCATTTCCAATTTGTTTTAAGTTCCATATACTTTCCTCCAGTTTTGATTAAGTGGTAAATAGATTAACAGAGCTTTGGAGAGTATAAACAAACGTACTCCTACACTCCGCTACTCGGTCTATTTGCTCACAACCTGTTTATTTCTTTTTGTCCGTTTTCTTTTTCACTAGCTTGTAGGCTATATAATATTTGTAGATATTACCGACGTACTGTACTGTTTCCCTTCCAATCCGCTTTGCCGCAATGACCTCGACGTTCTGGAACCAGACATTGGGATCAAGGCCTGTTTTTTCTGCTTCCTGCCTCAGCCGGCTCACCTTTGCTGGTCCGGCATTGTACGCCGCAAAAGTGAACAAATATTTATTGAGTGTATCGATTTTCGAGTCGTTGAAATACCGGTCCTGGATAAATCGCAGGTATTTATGTCCGGCATGGATGTTCTTTTCGAGCTGCTTGATATCCGGGATGCCGACATTTTTATCTGCCGCAGTTGTTGGCAGCATCTGCATTATTCCCACTGCCCCTACATGACTGCGCTTGCTGTGATCGAGCTGTGATTCCTGGTAGGCGAGCGCCGCCGTCATCAGGTAGTCAAAATCGTACTGATCTGAATATTTTTTAAAGAGGTCAATATGGGCCTGGTATTTTTTCATCTCTTCTGGATTCAGAGAGTTGCGGGCCCACTTGTTTTCCTTGAGGTAGCGCTTGAAAAGCATGTTGCCGAGCAAAGAGCCTTTCTTGTTCTTCTTGACAAACTCATTGACAACAGCAGCAAGTTTGGGACTGTTTTTGCGAAAAGCCCAGGCGATCTCACCACCGGTGTTGATGGCGATATCTGGATGGATGGTTACCTTGTCAAATATCTGCGCCCAGAATTGGGCCTTGTGGTCGTCAACGACAACCATTGGAATAAGACCGGCGTTGACCATTTCCAAAAGGTCAGAATCTTCCATAAACTCACTGGCCGCAACAATACGGATAGGGGCCAGGCCTCTTTGTTCAAAAGACCTGTTCAGCGCAACAGCATGCTGGTAGTAGCTGCTGGACTCCCGCAGATGCAGTTCCCTGCCGGCAAGGTCATCAAGGTTTTTTATCGCGGGTTGCTCAGGACCGGTAACAACAATCTCTTTCACACCTTTGAGCATCGGATTACTGAAATCGACCAGTTTCTGGCGTTCCGGTGTTATGGTCAGGTTTGCTGCAGCAATATCGCCACGGCCTTCAGCCAGGGCTGTGAACAACTGATCACGCTGCACCGGCAGAAAAAGTATCTCGATTTTAACCGTACCGGTCTTCTCTTTCGTGTTGATGAACTTTTCAAACGCATCAAACAGGTCAACATTGACACCGCGTTGCCGACCGTGGTCGAGAAAATAGAGCATTTTATTATGCACCACCAGTACCCGGATGACCTTACGCTCAGCCATACCGTCAAAATCACCGCTCCACTGTTCCTTGAGGTTGAGGTCACCAAAACCTTCTTCAACCTCCCCGGCAGAGCAAAAAGCACTGGCAAAAAACACTAAAGCGAGCACAACCAGTGAAAAACAAAATCGAACAATCATAAGTTGATTTCCATCGTAAAATTAAACGTAAAATTCTTCCCTTTTTACTTCCGAAATTTAATCCGGGACTAGACCCGTCCTAGCCCACCCGTATCACTTGGTGTATTTAGAAATATCCTTTACCTCTTTGACCGTCGGGAGCTTGTACTCATCATTAAAGAACTCCGGTCCGCGCCGAATCCTCGTAAGTAAGGGAACCAGTCGTGCCCCGGAAGGGTACGGACATAGTTAGTGTACCAGCCTTTGGGCGGCGCATCAGGTCCGATCTTCATGATGAATTCCTCCTTTTTCGTCCAGTTTTCTGGTTACTGATATATTGCTTATATTCTTTGAATGTAATCCTACTGTTAATAATTATCTCGTATACAGGAACTGCAAGGTCCATTTCAGGGACTATTCAGTTGCATCAGTTGTTAGCTGCCTGATTACTCAGCCTTTTTAATATCTGGCAGTACCCAACTGCGATCCATGAAAGCTTTTTTGGGTGAATAAAGACGGAAATACGGAAACCATGCCTTGCCCGGTACAGTAGGAATCCAGTTTGCTTCTTTCCCTTTCGGCGCTTTTGGCCCCATGTAGATATCCACAGAGCCATCGGCATTCGTTAGCAAGTCCATTCGAGAGGAACGATCTGCAATTTTTTGTTCATTTTGAATAAGGCACCGAGTGTCTACATCGTAAAGAGTGATGGACCAGAAGGTTTCCGCCGGGGCATCGGGCGGAACGTGCAGGACATAATTCCTGCCGCCGTCGATCCAATCGCCGTCCTTGTCTTTGTTGGTGGCTAAATAGACCTGCCCCTTACCGGTGCGTTGGCCGTGCATGGCTGCATTGTTCGTCACCGCTTCGTAAAACCAGGCGGCACGTTCGTCGAGTTGGTCGTAGTGCTCGGCTTTCTGGTCTGGAAAGGCCACCGTGGCGAAATACCAATGGGACCCCTTGACGTACTTTCCGGTCTTCAAGCGCTTGGCAAAGTTGTTTGCCTTGGCCATGCTCTCTCCGACGAGCGCTGCGTCAGTAAGAATTTTCTGTTGCCGTTCTGTTGGCTGGAATGGTTTCCCTTTCTCGATGCCGAGTTCCTTTAACATGGCCATGAAAAAACGATCGCGCTCGAACACAGGCTCACGGTTGACGACATCCGCCAGTCGTTCCCAATATGCCATGCCACGTGGTTGCGCGGCCAGCCACTGTTTTCCGTTAGGGGTAATGTAGCCACGCGGACGCGGGTTTTTCCGCTCGGACCATGGGTAAATTTCGATCTTCTCCAGTTGTTTCATTCTTTCATCGCGGTCTGTCGACATCAGGCGGATTCCCAACAGCAAGCTGTTGGTTGGTGACTTTGTAATCTTGTATCCTTCAGCTTCGCCACCCTCAGGCACTTCCTGGCCGGGGCCAACAAACATGTATTTGCCCGGCTCGGTTAGGGTGGTCATGGCGATCTGCCACATGTCGTGGGCGGCGCCGCGGACCTCGCCCTCGGGCATCACTGCGACCCAGGGTCCATCTGCCAGATCGATAAAAGGCAGGACGTAGGGAGTTGTCGAGTTGTACGTCAAGCCTCCAGCCCGATCATCATATGATTCTATGAATACAATCTGACCGTTTTCGGCCCCTAGTGTCTCCATATGCTCATGCTGCCACTGCGACATGGAAACCGCGGGAATGGACCAGATATAAGCCTGACACGCGCGTTGGAAATCCATCTCTTCGAATAACTTTTCCACCGTTTCATTAGTTGGATAACCATTAGCAAAATCATGCGTGAATTCCAGTTCCCCGATTCGTGTTTGCATTTTTTCGGCCTGAGCGCAGTGCACTCCCGAAAGGAAGAACACTGCAGTGGCAATCGCCATAGTATAACTTCTTATTTTCATACGAGTCTCCTGTTAGTTGATCTTTTCAAAGTCACCCGGTCTCCATGTCTGGTCAAAAAATGGTTTGCTTGGACTATACAGACGAAGCAAGGTAAACCAGCCTTTACCGGGTACTGTTTTTAAATAATTTGATTCTGGTGCGCCATTTGGCAGTTCCGGACCAAAATACAAATCGACGGAACCATCCTTGTTGTACTTGAGGTTGTCTAAGGAGCCAATCGACGGAAACGGTTGACCATTCTTTAATCCAGAAGCATTTTCCCCGTCATAGAGAGTAACAGACCAGAAGTTTTCAGCAGGTACGTCTTTTGGAAGATGGAGCTTATATGAAGAACCGCCTGAGAGGTGGTTTCCAGCTGAATCACGATATGCAAATGGATACTTTGAGCCTTTGCCGACCATGTTCATAACCATTGCCGGACTGATCGAGTAGCCGATTTTAAACATACCCACTCGGGCATCTATATCCATGTATGTATCCTGTTTGAACTCTACATCCAGGACATTGAGAACATTGTGCCACTGCCTATCTTCATAATATTTTGTGTTTGGCAGTTTGTCACCATGACGCAACGCCTGGGCCATCTTCATGCCAACATCCGCACCAGCTATCAATATTTCCTTCATGTGTGCATCTGGTTCGAATGGTTTGCCTTTAACAATACCTAGAGATGCCATCATGCCGCGCATCGACCAATCTTCCGGGCCAACATATTCTTCTGCTACGAAATCAGCGAGTCCTTCAAAATAGCTGTAATCCATGGGGAAAAGCATATTGGCCGGTCGTTTGGACCCATTGGGGAAAACCATCTTCGGAGGATTGTCTTTTTGCGCCAGAGGGTAGATTTTGGTCTGTTCCATGAGTGAAACACCTTCTTTTGTACCGCCGTCCTCATCTCTGAAGGCTCGCCAGAAAACAAACACGTTATAGGTCCGACTGGTAAAGGTGTGATAGCCTTCAGGAGGGGTTCCTGCAAAATCGGGAGGCAAGATCAGGTATTTGCCGCCTTTACCTTTATCAGGTCCGACAAAACCAACATCGGTCAGCGGCCGATGCCAGAAATCATCGAGTATCCCCTGCAACTTTGGTGGGACTTCAATGACGGTTGGTCCGTCTGTTTGCAGGTCCAGATAACCCATGCCGTAAATCACATCCGAATTAGGCGTACTGACGATCGTTTCGGCACTCAAGCGGTCTTTCCAGATCGGGAAAATATTTGATCCCTCACCAAACTCTGCTTCAGAACCCTTTTTCATGGCCCAGAGTGCCATAGCCGGCAATGACCAGAGAACAACCTGGGTGGCGCGGTGAAACAGCATTTCGTCAACAAGCTTGTCTGCAGTTTCCTGAGTTGGATAATTTTCCGGAAACGGCAGGGACTGCAGTTCTTTCCAGTACTCATTTTGGGTCGCTGCCTGGGCGAGCCCTCCAGCCATAAAAAAAAGAGTAAAAATAAAGACCAGGGTTTTCTGGAGCATATTCATGAATGTACCTCCGTGATAATAGATGCCATAAATTTCCTTATGTTTACCTAGGGAATAAAAACTGCAAAGTCCAGTTCAGGGACCATTCCGGAGCGCCTGTTGGTTTTTCAATGTTGTAGTAAAGCTCCAGCTTGGTGTTCATTTTCTGGCTGCCGATTTCAAACATCTTGCCGAATCCTCCACCAATGGGGATTGTCCAGCGGTTGTCGGACGGTGCCATCCAGTTGGCAGTGATGATCATATCGGTGATCAGGTACCAGCCGCCATCCAGGTTATAGTTGATGAATGGTTCAAGAAGTAATTGGCTGATCACTCCACGGTCCGAGTCTCCGGCAAATGACCAGAGTTGCCGACCAAGTAATCCCAGAGTCCAGGGTTTAGGCTGGACAAGAACAACCGCTGTAGGACCCCAGCTCCACTTTCCACTTCCAAGCTGATCATCTGAAGCTGTTGCCATCATTACTGAAGGTCCAATACCCCAGATGACCTTGCCCGGTTCTGCCGGAGAAACAAATACTGAATAATTAATATCCCCTAGCCCTGTCGCTCCATCACCCGGCACTGGATTGGGGATCTCGGGTGTGCCGGTTACCAGGCCCGGAGTGTCTATGATCGGCATGATAACCCGGTTGATGAAATTCCAGTCGCCAACAGTTATCGGGATAACCGGCTGAATGTTGAGGAAGGTTGCCTCGCCGTTATCGGCACCGTAGTCAAAAGTGAACTTGAAGGGCAGGCTGTACATCGCCCCAACCGGATTCTGGGTCTTTGCTGCCAGATCATCGCCGCTCTTTTCCTGGGCATGGATAATTTGGGCAGCAAACATCAGTGTTATACAAATAATGATTTGCAGCGTGATACGGTTAGGCATCCTCTTTCTCCTCCCTGATTGAAAATGATCGTTTATGTACAAGCTGGCCGAGGACGTCGATGGCACCCATCATGGCCCTGAATTTATTATCGAGGCAATAATTGGATAGGGATTCGTTGCAGTCCCAGTGTTCTAACCAGAGAAAGGTATTCGGCCTTTGAACCTCTTCGAAGAGTTCCAGTTCTATGCGACTGACATTCAACTGGTCAATGTGTTTGACCATTTCGAATGCCTGAAGAAATTCAACCCGTTTTTCCGGATCGATCTTGACCAGGATTTCAAGTCCAACCATTTTATGCCCCCTTGGAAAAAGATATGATAGAGAATCTTAATTCAAGAAGCATTCCAGAATATGATAATTTTCAGTTAGCTACGTATGTATTTGAAATGGGGAGATTGTGCTCGAAAAAGAGGCCAGCAGATATATGCAGAGGTTAGATTCAGTGGTACAGGAAATTGTTTTTCGCTATATGTCGCTGCGAAATATCACGAAAATATACAGTTGTACTGCCCGGGAGAGCAAACAGATAAGAACGATCAGTTCCGGGGCTTACTAATCCCCAGCTTTTTCATCCGGGAACGAAGGGTCGAGGGATTTATCTCGAGGAGGCGCGCCGCGCCCTTCAAGCCGCTGACCCGCCATTCAGTCGCCTTGAGGGCATTTTGGATGTGTTGTCGTTCAACCTCCTCAAGGGGCAGGACTTGTATACTGTCTTGCGGGCCTGATGGTTGTGAGTCATTGTCATGCATGGGTAGAAAGGTGGACATATCCTGCAGGACCAGCATGTGGCCGTCGGAGGTGATCATGGCCCGCTCGATGATGTTTCGCAGTTCCCGGATATTACCAGGCCAGGGATATTGCCGCAGTTTTTCCATATCTGATTCGGCTATTTGTTCAATATGCCTGCCGAATTTCTTGTTGAAAAACCGGACAAAATGTTCGACCAGGAGCGTAATGTCCTGGGTCCGTTTCCTGAGTGGTGGTACGGTAACGGGGAAGACGTTTAAACGGTAGAACAGGTCGGCCCGGAAGCGGCCTTCACTAATCTCTTTGTTCAGGTCACGGTTCGTGGCAACGATGATACGGGCATCGGATTGCAGTGTTTTAGAGCCCCCGACCCGTTCAAATTTTCCATCCTGCAGGATCCGAAGAAGCTTGGCCTGTGTTTCCTGGGGCAACTCGCTTACTTCATCAAGAAACAGGGTACCGCCGTCAGCCAGTTCGAAGCGCCCCTTCCTGCGCCGCTGGGCATCGGTAAATGCACCACGTTCGTGGCCAAAGAGTTCGCTTTCAATAAGGTTTGGAGGCAGTGCTGCACAATTAATGGATATGAACGGTTTTTCGGAACGGGGGCTGCTGTCGTGGATCGCCCGGGCAACCAGTTCCTTACCGACCCCGGTTTCACCTTGGATCAAGACAGTAGTGTCTGTTGCTGCAACCTGCTGGACACGGGTGAGAACGTACTGCAGCACATTGCTTGAGCCAATAATGTCTGTGAATAGGCGGGCTTCCCGGATCTCGCTCTTGAGGTATACATTTTCCTCTTCCAGTCTTTTTTTCAAGGCCTTGAGTTCCTTCAGGGCGTTATCCCGATCAATCTCAACATTCTTGCGTTCCGTGATATCGGTTACACTTTCCAGCACATTTACGACGTTACCGCTTTCATCTTTAATGGGTATGGAAACAATGTAATGCCAACTTCCGTCAACAGGGCTTTGACGCTCAGTTTCATGGACCTGGCCATCAGCAAACGCAAGAATTGCCCCGCACCCCTCACAGGGTTCATTCCGCATCGCTGCAGCTTCATAACAAAGTTTACCTATGAGATCGTCCCAGGGTAAAATACTGCGGGTCACTTCATTGACCCATGCAACCGTCAGGTCAGGGTTGATGAGTGCAAGTCCGGTGTTGAGCGATGACAGGATAAGATCCATACGCTCTTTTTCCTCGTAAAAGGAAAGGTCCGGATTTGCAGTTTTTGATATCTCTTTTTTCATAAAATAAACAGTGGTAGTGGCAAAGAGGAGTATCTTCTCATTTCCATTATATCCTTTCCGGCTTGAATGCTCCAGCCTTCTACATGATAGTTTTTTTTTCTACAATCTTTCTACCTTCAGCCTCCAGCCTAATTACCTGAAATCCTCACCTACGGCGTATACCAGTTCAGTTAAATTAACAACGAACAATGAATAGTGAAAAATGTGCCTTCATGATTTCGATGTTTTTACTGTCGCTACCAGCATAGCTATTAACTCTTTACAATCAGCTTGCAGACTCTCAAATTGATTCTGGGTGAGATAATCAGTATCATTGAGCAAAGATAACCAGTAGTCTGTTTCGTTAGCTTCTTTCAAAGAAATACTCATTTTACTGGTAAAGTCTGCTTTGCTCTGACCAAACTCTGCTTCCCGAATAAGCGCACCTATAGCGGTTCCACTACGAAGTAACTGTTTACTTAAAACAAATTCTTTTTTCTCCTGTTGCAAATATTGAGTTACTTTCACAATACGGATCGAAAATTGATAACTCTTATCTTTCAGCGGGTTTCGCCGCTTTCCATTTTCCATTTATCATTATTCGTTATTCATTTATCATTTCCCTGGCGTATACCATATCGGCGAGGTGTAAGCTCTTTCCTGGTGGATCAGTTTTGCATCCTTGGGTACCTCGACACCGAAGCGCAGTTTGTCATACAGCACCCAGCGCGGGGTCGGGATCTCAATGATGCGGGCATAATAAAAGGCTTTCAGGCCAGGATCGAAATCCGGATCAGTCCAGACCGTGGCAAGTTCTGAGGCGCCGATGGTGTTGGTCCAGTTGGCGGCTTCAATATCAACCGTGTTGCCGACCGGGGTCCTGCAGCGGCCGTCCTTGTCTATTGAGCGGCCATCAGATACCGCTACGTCATAAATTTTCTCCTGGGTCTTGCCATCCTTGTCAAGCCAACCCTTGATGATCTGGATGCGGTCAAGGTTGGCGCCGATAGGATCGCGCAGTCCGAGAACCAGGAAGGTCGGCGCCTTGTCTTTAGGGGCGGATGTCAAGTCGCCTCCCATGGGCACGCCCTTTTCGTAACCGCGAAAAGCCGGCGCCCGGCTGCGCAGATCATCAACGTTAAACTCCCAGCCGCCAAAAAAACGGACTATAATGCGCGGGCCGGTGGTTGCGTAGGTTTCCTTGCGCTCCATGGCGTCGAAGATCGCCCTGCGTGTATTCTCTGCTGCCCAGACAGCCTGGTATCCGGAGGCAGCCAATTCATAGCCTTCAATGGCTCCGAGCTTGGATTTGATAAAGGGATGCGTTATCCGTGTCGGGGAAGGTTCGGCGCTGGTGGACTTTCCAAAGAAATTTTCTTCCTCGGCCGTGGCCAGTCCGGTATGGCTGTCCGTCGCCCCGACCATGCCGAACTTGTAGGGATTCGTGCCGAGCTTCTGTTCCAGGGCGAGACCAATCTTTAACGCTTCGCGCGCGTATTCCCGTTGCAGCATATCCGGCTTCTTGAGTTCCGTAAGGTCCAGGTTGCCTTTATCCAGGGTCTCGTAGTCGGCAAACTCATCATTGGGAGAGAGGGCAGGGTGGGCTTCACCGTCGCCCTTGATCTGGGTCACCTCGTAAAGCGGTTCCCATTTGGCGCGCTGTTCCACATAGTTTTTGTCGACCTTGCCGCCGGCATACGTATCCTCGACAGGGAACATCCAGCCGTTTGAGAGGTTGCCGTTGTGGGCCAGCGCCAAGGCCTTGCCGCCGGTTTTGGCCTCATATTCCTCCAGCCACTTGTAGAGGTCCAAGGGGTTCTGGGTGCCCACCGGTGGCTGCGTGGTCAGCGGAGACACCTGGCGCGCCCGGTCTCCTCCGTCACGCAGGATCACATTGCGGTGCAGGTTAAAGCCTTTGGGAACCGATGTCCACTCATAGCCTATCAGGGCCGTGAAGCGGCCCGGTTCATTAAAGCGGTCAGCGGTTTCAGTGATATCCTCCCAGACAGTGTCGTAGACCTTGGAACCCGGAGAGTAGTCCTTGAGGAGCTGTTCGGGAATGGTCATTTGCGCGAAATTGGTTATCAGGTCGAAGGCCGCCTTGCCGGCTTCCTCGCCGCCCTTTTTGAACCCCTCGTGCCATTCCTTGCCTTTTGGATCGGCCAGAATATTGGGCGTCCCATCCTGGATGTCAAAAGCAATACCCATCATGTCGGAATGGTCAGCGATCACGATCCAGTCGAGCGGCCGGGCCAGTTTGACCCGCAGCCCGGTCGACGACTTTATTTCTTCACCACGGGCGAAACGGTAGGCGTCCTCGTGGCGAAGGATGTTGCCGAACAGCCCGGCATCCAGCGACACCCCGGTGTGCAGGTGTGTCTCTCCCCAGAAGACCCGGCTGGGAAATGTGCGCTTGGCATAGGGTGAAAAAGTTTTTCCGGGATAGAGTCCCTTGAGGGTCTCCAGGTCAGGGCTTCCCGCGTCATATGCCATTGCCAGGAAAGGCAAGAGCAGTACCGCCAGGGTCAGAACAATCGCTTTTTGCAGATATTTTATGATGCGCATTTACCTCCCTCCTATTCTGTCAATTCACTCAGCAGTTGTAAAAAAAAACAACAACATCAATCTACTTATTATATCATTTCAGGTTGAAATAAAAAAAACATTAACCTTAATTACTTAACTCGTATGAATCCTGACATAATGTTGATTATATAAGGAGCGAATATCTCTAATTATCTTCCTGCTCTTTCTTTTCCTTCTTTTCCTCAGCCATATCTTCCATGGCGCTTATCATTGGGCTCCATTTGCTCCACTTTTCCTCTTCCTTATCAAAAAGCCACTTTGGACGAGACAATGAACCTGTTTGCGTCCCCGGCCGCGCCGTCCTTGTTCTCTCTCCGGCCCCAGAGATATTCAATCCCAAGGGTAACCTTTTCATATGGCGTCCAGATCAGGTCAACGGCCGTATAGCTGGTGTTATCAAATGTATCTCCGCTGACAAATTCAGGATTTTCAGAATCAACATATCCATAGACCAGGTTTGACCGCCACTTGTCAGCCCAGAAATGCTGGATACCGCCAAATGAACCGAATATTTTTGTTGTTTCCAATGTCGAATTGATTGTGTTGAAAGCACCCTCAACCGGCCCGCCTTTTATCTGGGTGCCGTAACCGTCCCCATAATGCAGGGTGAATTTGAAACTGTCCTTTGCTCCCAGAAAGGGCAGTCCAAGTTTTGCAGAACCGGTTATAGCCCAGCCAAGTGCCGAATCCGTCATACCGTTGATATCTTCTGCGCGCAGATCCCGGACAAGGCCAGCCAGCCTGAGGTGCTTGATGTATTCGTTTCCGACAAGCCATGTTCCGGCGATTGCAAGATCTGGCCATCGGGTAAGTTTTTCAGCGTCAATGTAGGTGACATTTTCAGGAGTTTCGAGAGCAATCTCAGAAATAACACTCTTGCCGAGGGATTTGGTAAAACGTGCCAGCGGCTGACGAGTTTGCCACATGGCGGCAGGTCCCGCGAAATCAAGGGTTTCCGGCACTGCTCTCAAGTCAAGCATTGTGGCGTAGGTCTGGCCTCCAAGCAGTCCCCAGCCTTGTTGCCCATTGACGAACTCACCATAGGCAACACGCAGTCTCGGCTCCGGACGGTCCACCTGGCCGTTGAAATCCATTGAGATCATTGTGTTCAGCCTGCCATTTGAAACAGGTGTTGTGCTGGAAAGAGCAATTTGAGTTGGATTGACATTAAACTTGGTCTGTGAGGGCGCACCGTCCACAGGGATTGTGGCAGTGTCGAACCTGTTGTTGTTCAGGCCGTCCGTGTCATTGAGTATCTGGAACTCAGCAAACCCATGTAATCCGATGCTGGTTTTTGAACCGGGTATGTTAATGACCTTTGATGGGTCAAAATAGCTGACATTTGACCCGGACGGGCTCTCCCGATCATGCTTGCCCGCCTCTGAAAGTCCTGTCTTTTCCTGTGTCGGTGCCATGACTGTTTGCACAGGCTTTTTTTCAGGAGGTTTATCAGCAATAGCAGGGACCTCTTTTGGTTCAGCATCACTGGCCAAAGATTTGATCTGGGTCTGAAGCTCCTGCATCAGCTGTCTTTGTTCATCAATTTGCCTCTGCTGCATTTCGAGCTGTTTCTGCTGCACCTCGAGCCGTCGCTGCTGTAGCTCAATGACGCGTTGCATTTCCTGAAGTTTGCTGGCATCCTGGCCGAACGCTGGCATAGCCGGAACCAACAGGCCGATGATTCCACACATGAAAAGAAGGGAGTGGATCAAAAAAGATGTTCTCATGACAACCCCTTTGGCTTTTGAGCAGGCTGATTTCTGTACCCGGAGAGAACTCGGGACTGTCCTTCCAGACAGGCCCGGATTGGATACAAGATTAATATGTCGGGTTTGGCGCGGATAAATGTTCTTCCCAAGCCGCCATGTTATGCGCCGAACGGTTCCATGCCGGCATTGTTGAAGCCACCTGCTACCGGGAAGAAATTACCTGTAGTGTACATGTTATAGCCATCAAGCAGGGACATGGCGAGATGTGCCGCCTCCTCGGTTTCGCCCAGGCGCCGCATCGGGATGGTTTTCAGAATGGACTGATATACCTTCTCGTCTTCGGCACCAGCGGCCTCCCTGAAGCCGGGATAGTTCATGAAGTTCGTCCCTATGACATTCACGCAGACTCCATTTGGTGCGGCCGTCATAGCAGCACAGCGGCACATCATGTTGGCAGCCGCGCGCATAACACTGTAGGCCATCATGGTCGGCTGGGGCTTTTCACCGGTTGCACTGGTCTGCACCACGACTTGTCCTGCCCCTGCATCCATGAGGGGCGGCAGCACAGCTTGCAGTGCGTACATGACAGCCAGGCAATTCTGCTCATAATGCTGGAACATTCCCTCGGCATTGGTCTCAAGGATAGTCCCCCCGGGGGCATGAAGTGCTGTTCTGATGAAGACAGAATCGAATCCCCCATATTTGTCCATCGCAGCATCAACAACCTTCTGGATAACACCCGGCCTGCCTTCGTGATTCGGTGCTTCCTGTTCAATACCGGGGACGACGGTAACTTCTGCACCCATGGCACGAAGCTCTTCGGGAAGTCCTTTAAGCGCATCAGCAATAACCAGGTTGTAGTTGGCTTTTGCCATTTTACGGGCCAGGAACGGGCCGATATTCAATTGGGTGTCAGTTATTATCGCGACACGTTTTCCACCCTTTTTGGCATTTGACCAGAGTTTTTCCGGATCCGGTGCCTTTGGCTGTGCCCATGCTGTCTGCATACCCATTCCAGCTACTGCAAGACCTGCCGCTCCGGCTGCACCAACCTTGAGAAAATCTCGACGATCGAAATTTGCTGCTCCCTTTTCTTTCATTTCTTCATTCATGATCTCATACTCCTGTATTGATTGTGTTGTCCAGGTTACTTATAAAGAAGGGACTGTGGATTGTTTGAAATTACCTTGTCAGCCTACCTCGACCGTTCCGTCTTCGTAGATGGTTATGGGATCACCGGTATTCACTGCTTTGAGGAAATCATCACCAAGCAGGTCGATCGTGATCACGCGGCGATTGTACCAGACATCATCGATGATCAGCCCTCCGGCTGCGATGCTGTCGATGTGCGAGGAGAACAAGAAGGCTTTGAGGCCGACGCCCATTTCGCTCACCCCCATGAGCGCACCCGCACCCATCGTGGATCCGACGCACTGCGAGGTGCACATGATCGCCCCCTTCATGTCCTTCTTGAAGAGATCCGGGTTGTTGGCATCGGTGCAGGGAGCGGTCTCGTTGTTCCCTGCGAACATGTTCTCGAAATAGGACCCGGTGAGGTTGAAAGGCATCTTCGAGACCAGTGCCTTGCCCTCGAGCTTGCCGGGAAGAATAGGACGTCCTTTGAATGTTTTCTTAGCCATTATTTACATCTCCATTTGGATAGTTTTATCAGGTTTGCTCTCAATCTCGGTTCTTATGCTCACGCCGGTACCTTGCCCGTCACGATGATGTCCACCAGGGTCTGGTCCGGGAAATACCGGATCGTCGAGTAGTTACGCGTTTTGGCGGAATTGGTGACGCCTCGGACACGGTCTGAGAAGCCCTTCGTGCCGGCCCAGGTGACGCCGCACATGGGGGTCGGCAACATACCAGCGCGCCTCATCTTTCCGGCGAGTTCACTCTCTTCCTCGATGACTCGGGTCCGCACCACGTTGGCGCAGAACATGTACACCGGGATGGCTGCCTTTTCCTTGCCGGCCTTCTCGAGCGCTTCGGTGACCAGTTTGCCCCACTTCAGCATTTCGTGGTAGGTGTTGTGCGGGCAGCCGATGAAGGCGGCGGTGGGGCCCTTGTCCTTTTCCGGCCACAGGTTGTCGAAGGTAGCGATGATTTTCTGCTCCTCGGCGTCGTCGTAGACGTAGGTCTGGTAGCCCTCGACCAGCAGCTTACGGCCCTTGTCCTTGGCATCAGGGGTCAGGTTCTCGACATGGTAGAGGCCAACCGCGCCGGAAGCTGCGGTGGCGCTGCCCATGGCCTTCAAGAGGTGCAGGTTGTCCTCGGTTATCTCGCCGCCCTCAAAGTACTTGTCGATGCCGACTACGTAAGGGACATCCTCCACGACTTTGCGCCCGATGGCAGTGCCGAGAACGCCCCAGTCAGGCGTCTTCGAGGTCTTGACGTCCACCAGCCACTTGGCCATGCGGCCCTCGTCGGTCATGAGGCCGAAGAGAGGTGCTTTTCCAGCCATGGCACAAATCAGGTCGATACCGGCTCCGTTGCGGTTAGTACGGATGCCGAGCGCGGAATTGCCGTAGTTCACCGCCGAGGATTCCGCCCAGGCGACATAGGTTCCAGGCTCTGGAGCGTTGCCTATCTCCTTTATGTAACAAGCACAGGAGCGGATATTCAGGTCCGGCGACCCGAGGCGGGCGTGCACCCAGTCGAGATCCTTCTGCAGCGGATAGCCATCGTAGACGATCTCCATCTCCTTTGTATTATTCTGGACGTTGTACACGTCGTAGGGTCGAGGGTTGACCGTGTAAGGGGCATAGGACTTAAGCCCGGCCTCGGCACATTCATCCAGCATCTTGATCATCGAGCCGAGGTAGGGGGCACCTGGATAGAGATTGCTGTGAGGCGCCCCACCGAGATCGACCAGCTTCTCGGCACCGAAGGTGTTGCCGAAGAGCACGAGGATTTTCATCAGCTTGGCAATTTCCTCGCCCTTCTCGCCGTCCAGCATTGCCTGCTCCTCGGCGGTCAGTTTCATCTGGTGCTTCATGGCTTTTTCAGCCGTGGCGTTCGCCATCGAAGCCCCCGTGAAGGTGGCTTTCTGCCCGGTCGGTTTACCGTCGGGTCCGAGGCCCAGCATGTCAGATGTGAGCATATCCTTCGCAAAGTCCGGAACCTTGCCCGATCCTGAAGGACCAAGCTCAGCCATCTTGGTGGCTTCCTCGGCATGAGCCAAAAAAGAGCCTCCGACATGTGACATTGCTAACGACCCAGCCACTGATGATGAAACTTTGATAAATTTCCTTCGGTCCATGTTCATAATATTTCCCTCGTTGTTAAAATTAACTGGTTACAACGCTATTAAACTGCCTATCCATTATCATTCGTTGGCTGAAGCTTTATTTTTTCTCTCGCCATATGAGAGTTTCCTGTTTCGAGAGTTTCACCAATTTTCATCTCTAAATCCTCACCAAGAACCTTGGCGGCACCGATCAGCACAGAATAATTATTTCTTTTAAAATGTTTATCCATGTCCAGTTGTGACTTCCAATCTGCAATTACGCCATAGGTGTTCTCTTTTTCAAGATCCCGGTACAAATTAAAATCCAGACACCCTTCCTCTTTTCGAAAATCGTCCAACATGGAAAGAAGACTTTCAATAAATTCATCAAGTTTGTTTTGCTTGATAACTATCCTTAATTGGTATGAAATCAATTTATGCTCCTTGTTTAGAGGACGTGCTTTGCACAGCAATGAATTTAACTAATCAACAAACGTGCCATTCTTGAAGACGGTTCATCTTCTAGGTTTAACTTGATGAAATTACACTAAAAGAATGCCTGGTGGCTACTATTCCAGTCATGAGAAAAGCACAGTTTAAACCGCGGCTTATCGTGGTTGCCGCGAAATATCGTGGCAGGAGAAAGCTGAAGAAAGATATGAATCGAGGCTGCGATTTATTCCTGTTTGTTGAATGTTGAGGATGCATTAATCAGTTTGCAGAACCAGAAAAATAAGGATTCAGGGTTGAAAATAGGAAAGTCTGTAAGATGGCTTAAATTTCTCTTTTATCTTTGCTTCCTCCGTGTGCTTCGTAGGCCTGAATACTTTCAAGGGAAAATATAAGTAACATGAGAAACAAAAGCTCAGGGTTGAGAAAGAAGGAGGAAATTTCTTGAAATTCGAACAAACTAAGGTCGTTTAAGTCTAAGTTTCTTGATCCGGGACCGTAGAGTACTGGCGGGCATTACAAGGGTTGAAGCCGCACTGTCCTTACCCTCGATCTTCCAGTTCTTTGCTTTCAAAACCTTAAGGATATATTCGCGCTCCATTTCCTCAAAGGATTTCAAGCCACCTTCTGCAAAGTCTGCTGTTTGAGGGATATCAAAATGGAGTTTACTTCCATGGGCAGAAATCAAGGCGCTTTCAACAACATGCTTCAGCTCTCTCACATTGCCTGGCCAGGAATAAGACTGTAACGCATGCAGAGATTTTTTGGTGATGTTGACTGCATTTAACTTCCCCATTTTTCTGGAGAAGAATTGGACAAAATCCTTAACCAGCAAGGGGATATCATCAATGCGATCACGGAGAGGAGGTATTGTAATCGGAAAAATTTTCAATCTATACAGCAGGTCTTCACGAAAGCGGTTATCAAGAACTTCTTTTTCAATATCACGGTTGGTAGCTGCGATAATACGAACATCGGATTTTAATGTCCGCGAGCTTCCCAGCCTCTCAAACTCACCTGTTTCAATTACGCGTAGCAGTTTGGCCTGAAGCGCAAGAGGCATTTCGCCTATTTCGTCCAGAAAAAGCGTTGACTCATGGGCAAGTTCAAAACGGCCGATCTGGGTCGATGTTGCCCCGGTAAAAGCCCCCTTTTCGCGGCCGAACAACTCGCTTTCGATCAATTCTCCGGGTAGGGCCGCACAGTTAACCTTCACAAGCGGACGGTTGTTGCGGGCACTCAATCGATGAAGAGCCCTTGCTACCAGCTCTTTTCCTGTGCCGGTTTCACCCAGGAGAAGCACAGTGGAATCCTGTGGGGCAACCTGTTCAACCCGGTGCAGCACATATTTCAGTGCTTCGCTCTGGCCGATGATATTTTCAAAGTTGTGCTCCAGCTTAATCTCTTCCTGCAGGTAAATACTTTCAGCCTGAAGCTGTTTCTGCAGTTGCTCTATCTCTCCAAAAGCCTCACTCAATTTGTTTTCAGCCATTTTCCGATCGGAGATATCCATCACCATGCCAATGATATTTTCACCAAACTGTTTCACAGAGAAAATTACGTGGATGTGTCGTCCTGTATTGGTAATAGTTTCCGCTTCATAGTTAGATACACTTCCGTGCTCATTGAGTAAATCCAGCATTTTTTCGCGATGTTTCAAATCAACCCAGCAGGAAAGGGAGCCTTCAGCCTGCATTTGTTCGGGGTCGTCGAATTCGAACATCTCCACCATGGCTTCATTGACAAAAAGGAATTCACCATTGACATTGGAGTTGAAGACCCCGACGATGGAATTATCGATAAGCTCACGGTACTTGGCTTCGCTTCTGGCAAGGTCTTGTTCAATATCCTTGCGTTCTGAGATATCCTTAATAACAGAGACAAAATATTTCGGATTGCCCCCTCTATCAAACACCAGGGAAACGGTCAGGTTGACCCAGACGACTGAACCGTCATTACGAATATATCTTTTGTCCATGGAGTAATTTTCAATGTCCCCATGTATTACTTGCTGTACATGCTCGAGATCAGTATTCAGGTCCTCAGGGTGGGTGATACCCTGAAAGGACAGGTCAAGTATCTCGTCCTCCGAGTATCCAGTAATATCACAAAACTTCTGGTTGATTCGTAAAAATTTACCTTCCAGTGATACGTGGGCAACACCGACCGCGGCCTGTTCAAAAGTGGCGCGGAAGCGCGACTCAGTTTCCATGAGCTGGCTAGTCCGTTCATCTACCTTGCGGCCAAGCTGCTTATTCCAGACAATAAAGAACAGCAAAACAACGGAAGTCGCTCCAGTTGCGATCAAAATCCATTGCAAGACTTCCGCTTTGTTGATGCCGTGTTCATATCGCACCGCAGTATATTTGTTCTGGATTCTTGTTTTTTCCGTCTGGGGAATATGTTTCAGGCCCTTATTAATAATCGAAATCAGCGGTGCCCATTCCTTCCGGGTAGCCATAGCCTGACTGTGATCTCCATAGGGCGTGGGACAGGCCACTTTGATATTGGTTATACCAAGCCGTGCAAGTAAATGACTGGTTACGATTAAATTTCCAACGTAAGCATCGGCCTGTTTTGTAGAGACTGCAAGAAGAACCTCCTCTGTTCCGCCTTTGACAACCAGTTCCGCTCCTGGCAATTCCGTTTCTAATTTCTTTTCCATCACATAGCCACGTTCAACAGCAACTTTTTTGCCTTGTAAATCATCAATTGTATAAACACCTGACACATCATCACGGGTAAAAACAACCCAAGGTGAGTGGAGGTATTCGTCACTCATAGCGAGGGTCTCGAGTCTTTCAGGAGTACGTTTAGCTGTGGGATCTAAGTCATAGTTTAGATGTTCACCAGCGATGTCTTTGAAACCGTCTATCCAGGGTTTGTCATCGGGTATGAATTGAAATTTAATGCCGAACTTTTCTCCGATCCATTTCAGATTATCAACCGACATACCGGCAGGTACAGGTGTATTAATATTCCATGGCGGGTTGTCGCCAACACGTACTCGAACCACATGCTCCTGGCTCAACCATGCGTGCTCTTCAGGGGTCAAAGAAATGCTTTTAGCTTTACTTGATTGAGGCCATTCGACGAACCATTTATTCAGAATACGGGGCAGTTCTTCCTGCTGTATAGCCGCAATGACCTTATTCAAGATCGGGATCAGTTCCGGCCAATCGTTACGAATGTGGGAAACCATTTCTATGGGATACTCTTCGATAATATAGATGTTATCAATCGTCCCCTGCATTTTATCCTTGCGCCAATGATCGTAGCTCATCCAAGCGACGATGACGTCAATCTCCCTGCTCAGCAGAGCCTGGGTCATGGATTCATGGCTGTCATAGGGCTTGAGAGTGGCAGAGGAAAGTTTTTCCAACAGGGATCTTGTTGGTCCCGCTGCTTTTTTGTAGCCGATGCGCAAACCTTCCAGGTCAGAGAAACTTTTTATTATAAATTCATCTCTGTTCCTCCCAAAAACTGAAAAATAGGTGGAAAGAATGGCATCGGTTGGATTGTAAAGAACCTTCCGGCTCGGGTCCCTCCCACCCAGGGCTAAACCGTCGAACTCCCTTTTACTCGCTTTTTCCTGGACTGTGGCCCATGGATCCTCAACGTGGATCCGAATATTGGTATTGAGCACCTGATTGATTTGCTCATATATATCCAAGAGCATGCCATAATGTGTGCCATCAGCTCTTTTTATAGCCATGGGCTGGTATTCAGTGGTAGTCCCAAGGACGATATCCGGGTGCTCTGCCAGCCAGGCCTTTTGTGCCGGGGTCAATTCAATCTTGGGGGTGTATTCTGCCAAGGCCGGCAAGGGGTTGCTTGTCTGCAAAGCAATTAATATCAGAAGAAAAGACAATGAGAATGGCAGGAAATAATATCTAGGAAATGGACACGGCCGGAGATAACCTTTCAGAAGGATAGAGAAGAAGCAGGGCCAGATAAACAGAGAAGATTTTCTGTTGGTTCTGTAACCTGTTTCTTTCATATCACCCTCTCCTCGTCAAGCAGCTGCAGGTGCGTCAGTTTCCAGTAGTTGTCTACCGGCACGATGGTCAATTCCGCCTTGTAGGCGTTGCAGCGGAAGTGGATGTGGTTCCAGTGGCTGACCGAGCCATACACGTCCCAGCTGGCAGTAATGGATATGCTTCCGTCCTTCAACCGCTTCATGGAATCAATATTCTTGATGTCCAACCGGTCGACAATGCTCATGGCCTGGTCCGAACTGCCGGTGCCCAGTGCTTCACGGTTCTCCAGGTAGATCCTGCTGAGGAATTCACCATCAACACTCCTGGCCAGGACATCGTAGGCCTGTTCATCCTCCCCGAGCATGATGGCCCGGTAGGTGTTCAGGAGCAGTCCGCTGAGAATTCTCTTGGCCCCGGTATCAGACAGCATTTTTTCAGGAAAGAGTTTTTTTTGCACGGAAGGCATGCTCAGTGCTTGGCCGCTGAGGCTGCCGACGATCAGGGCTGTTGAACAAAGAACGATGCCCCTGCGTCTTGCAGCCGGGGTGAGGCTCAGAAGCCATGCGGCAAACAGGAGGATACCATATCGCCAGTGGTCAATGGAGTTGAACACTGTTTTAAGGATATTTTCTTTTTCTCCCTTTTCTGATAGAGCAGCAGGAACTGTGGTGCTGTGTTTTGTTGGTCGCAGGATCTCGCGGAAAAGAGTCCCGTCTGCCAGCTGGACTCTGAGGAGTGCATCGGTTGCGGTTTCCTCTATTCCGTTGATCCCGATGGTTGCGCCGGCAAGGGTGCCTGTATCGCTCACCATGTTCCATTTCTCGATCACCGAATTCGGAAGGCTCACGCGCTTCTTTGCGGACGTCATCTGGAAGTGCTCAGGAAAAGCCGGTGCAAAGCGGGCCGGAAGGTTCTGGTTGGCAGGTACTTTCCAGGCAACCCGGAAGGTGCCGGGACCTGTTTCTTCGAGGTCAAGGTAGGCCGGGCGGATGTTGTCGGCACTGGCGGAGGAACAGATAACGATTGGTAGAGCAAGAAGGAGGTATACGAGCCAGGAACGGCTTTTCCACTGGACATGGCAGTATATTCGAAGCACGAAATGATAAATTCGAAACAATATCGAATCACCAAAATACCAATAACTAAAACGAATCTTCTGGTGCTGCAACGGTATCCTGTCAAGAATGTTTGTTTTGAACATTAATATATTCAGATTCGAAGTCTTCGCTTATCTGTTTCGTATTTCGATATTCAAATTTAGTATTTATGGAATGTTTTAGTTTATCCATTCACATCCAGTTTATAAGGCAATCCTTCCACAAGGACCTGGTAGCGGTTTCGGAGTTTCTGGTAGGCTTCGTCAGTCAGAGTACGTTGACGCTCAGCCAGCCAGTCTGACTGCAGGCGGTCCTTCATATCCTCAAAGTCAGGCAGCTGCGCTTCAGACCGGTCATGAATAAACACGGCATGTACGCCGTATCCGGAGGGGACGGGCCCGTGCCACATGCCAGGTTCCAGGCTCAATATTGCCCGTGCGAATTCATCGCCGAACTCGCGGCCAATAATATCAACGGACTTTCCGGCATATCCGGACGGCAGCAGGAAGGGGTCTCCCCGGTTTTCCGCTTCTGCGGATTCAGGAATTGTGTCTTTAAATTCCTTTGCGAATGATTCGGCTGCCTTCTCTGCACCTTTCTGCCCCCTGGCGTCCGTACTGAAATACACATGGGAGAAGGTCGCCCGCGGCGGGACTGTATACTTGTCCTGCCGCTCCTCGAGAAACTCCCTCAACTCCTCTTCGGTCGGTTCGGTCAGGCTGGACAGGTTTTTGAACAGGAAATCCATTTTCTGGGAGAGTCTGCGGCGGACAACAATATCGCCTTCGTCAAGCCCCATTGCCACAGCTTCACGGCTGAGGACCTGCTCCCGGATCATCTGGTTGATCATGCCGCGCAGTTCCTCTGCAGTCGGCTGCCGGTTCATCCGCTTGGTCCACATGGTCTGGACCCACTCGATGTCTGCGGAGCTGACTTCCAGAAGGTAGGGGTCGGAAACGTCCAGGGGTTTTTTCTCAAAAAGGGCATGCAGGCCGAAAACCACCAGGCCCAGCACAAAAAAATGCAGGACAGGTTCCTTCAGCAACCTGACTGCCCACCGCGCTTTTTCCTGCTTGTCGCTGCTGTTTTTTTGTTGCGATCTCCTGAACATTGTATTCCTGTTTTCCCCTCCAGCCTGATAACCTCTTGCCTGACTTTCTCTTGGTTGTACTGTTTCCCTACAGCCTAAACACCTTCAGCCTAAGCCCCTGATCACGGTGTATACCAGATCAGTTAAATTGAAAACGAAAAATGAATAATGAATAATTTATTTTCATGTCTTCGATGTTTTTACTGTCGATACCAGCATAGCAATTAACTCTTTACAATCAGCTTGCAGACTTTCAAACTGATTCTCAGTG
>CAMYLK010000018.1 GCA_947259225.1 uncultured Desulfobulbaceae bacterium
CCACCGAGATCTATACCCATGTTATGCGTCGCGATATCCAGTCGATCAAAAGTCCGCTGGATATGCTGGATGGTGGGTGATAATTAAAGGTGAAATAAAAAAAGGCGGCTTTATCAGGCCGCCTTTTTTTGTGGTATCGAACTGTAGATCAGTGCTTGAACGAGCGCTGGCCGGTGAACATCATGGCCACCTGGGGGTTGGCTTCGTTGCAGGCTTCGATGGATGCATAGTCTCGCATTGAACCGCCAGCCTGGAGGATGGCGGAAACACCCTCTCTGATGCCGACGTCTGCCGCGTCGCGGAAAGGAAAAAAGGCATCGGAAATCATGACCGAACCGGGGAGACCCGCACGGTCCACCGTTACCTTGGCATCGATTTCCTCTTTATCTGCCTTGTCCCGTTTTCCCTGCTCGATTTCCAGGGCCATGTCCGCGTAGGGGATGCCGAATTTGTCAAAGCAGATGATGTCCGCGTACTTGATGTAGGCCTTATGTACGGCAATCTCAGCAACCCCGACCCGGTCCTGCTCGCCGGTGCCGATGCCGGTCGTGCAGCCGTCTTTAACATAAATGACTGAATTGGAGGTAACGCCGTGCTCCACGGCCCAGCCAAAGATCATGTCATCAATTTCACGCTGGTTGGGTTCCCGCTCACATCGGTACTCTTTGCCCTGCCAGGTAGTGGCGGCAGGTTTGAGATCATCTGCCGAGCGGATAGAGTTGACCGCCGACTGCTGGACGATGATGCCACCGTCGATGAGGCTCTTGAAATCGACAAAACGGAATTTTTCAAAATCGGCCAGCCTGTGAATGCCTTCCATGCGGATGACGCGCAGGTTTTTGCTTTTGGACAGAATTTCCAGAGTGCCGTCCTCAAAGTCCGGCGCACAGACAACCTCGAGGTAATTCTCGGCCATGAGGTTTGCTGTATCCTTGTCAACAGCCTTGCTCATGATGACGGCACCGCCAAAGGCTGCAATGCGGTCGGCTCGGTTGGCCTTGTCGTAGGCCTGGGCCAGTGTGTCGCCGGTAGCAGCACCGCAGGGGTTGTTGTGTTTGAGGATGACTGCGGCGGGTTTGTCCACCAGATACTTGATTATGTTCAGGCCGTTGTCCACATCGGTCAGGTTGATTTTGCCTGGATGTTTGCCCACCTGCAGCATGTCGTCAACTGTAATGGCGCTTACCAGCCCATTGCCCGGGTCAATAAATTTACAGTCACCCAGGACAAGATTCCCGGCTATCAGCTCATAAAGTGCCGCTTCCTGGTCGGGATTTTCACCGTAACGGACCCCCCTTTCCTCGGAAGTACCGTCTTCCATGGTTATGTTCCAGGTCTTCTTGCGATAGATCAGTTCCTGCCCCCCGAAAGATATGGTCATGCTTATGGGGAAGCTGTCGCCGAGAATGTTTGTGTACATTTTTTTTAGATCAATACTCATAACTTAACCCTCAAAAAAAATTGAATTATGGTGTCAGCGGTTTTATATGTTGGAATTCTTTATCCCAATCTTTATAGACCGGATCGAAACCTTTGGCAATGAGAGCATTGCTTACTTCTGAAATTTTTCGGTTGTCCCCGACACTGAACTGTTCGCCTTCAAGTTCCGGCTGAGAATACCCGCCGGGCGCAGTGCAGGAACCAGCGGAATAACGGGTAGGTCCAAGGCCGACCATCCCGTCGCGGAACCGTGCTTCCTCCCTGGTGGAGAGGATCAGGCCGACGTCGTGATCGAACAGGCGCAGGCCGAAAATAAGCTGGCTCAGGTTCTTTTCACTGACCGGCACCAGCGGTTCAAATTCACCCGCTGCTGGTCGCAGGCGAGGAAAACTGATGGTAAACGAGGTCTGCCAATATTGTTTTCTGAGCCATTGCAGGTGCAGGGCAAGGGCCAGTCCTTCGGTCCGCCAGTCGGCCAGACCGAGCAGGGAGCCGATGCCGATTTCGCGCATACCAGCTGCCGCAGCACGTGCCGGGGTGTCGAGGCGAAAATCGAAATCGCATTTCTGACCGTCAAGGTGTACTTTTTTATAGACGGATCGGTCATAGGTTTCCTGGTACACAGCCACTGCTGTTATGCCTGCCTTGAAAAGCCGTTCGTATTCCGTCTGCTCCAGAGGCTGTACCTCGATGGACAGGGCTGCGAACCGGTCGCGCAGCCGCAGGGCCAGTTCTTCAAGATAGTCAACACCCAGGGCTCTGGGCGCTTCCCCGCTCACAAGCAGAATATGCTGGAACCCACGGTCATGCAGGATCAAGGCTTCCTTTTCTGCCTCGCTAATGGTCAGCTTCCGGCGGGGTATTTTGTTTTCTGCTGAAAATCCGCAATATGCACATCGGTTGGTGCACAGGTTGGAGAGGTAGAGAGGGGCATAGATCTGTGTGGTGCGGCCGAAGCGCTGCTGGGTTATCCGAGCTGATCCTGCCGCCATCTGCGGCAGGAAATCTTCTGCTGCAGGGGAGAGCAGGGCCGCGAGGTCATGAATGTCGGGCTTGTCTTTTACAAGGGCCGCGCGGACATCCTCCGGGGATGAACGGGCTATCCATTGCTGTAGTTGTGAAAAATCAGGACAATGAAACATCAGTTCTGGATAAAATCAAGGTCAGCACTTGGAATTCCCTCTTGAGGCGAAGAAGCGCTGGCGGATGTTGATGTCTGGCCAAGCCCGGCCTCAAAGGCCTCTCTGCCTGCTTCTACAGCGATTTTAAACGCGCGGGCCATGCGGACAGGATCACCGGCTACGGCAATGGCGGTGTTGACCAGGACGGCATCCGCCCCCATTTCCATGGCCTGTGCTGCATGGGAGGGGGCACCTATCCCGGCATCGACGACCACGGGAACGCGTGCCTGCTCGATGATTATTTCCACCTGCATGGCAGTCTTGATTCCCTGGTTGGTTCCAATGGGCGATCCAAGGGGCATGACTGCTGCCGCACCGGCATCCTGGAGACGCAGGGCAAGGATGGGGTCGGCATTCATATAGGGCAGGACGATAAATCCGTCCCTGACCAGCTGCTCTGTAGCTTTCAGGGTGTCTACCGGATCGGGCAGCAGGGTCCGGGGGTCGGGGGTGACCTCCAGCTTGAGCCAGTTGGTCCCGCTGGCTGCACGTGCCAGCCTGGCCAGGCGGACTGCTTCCTCCGCGTTGCGGGCCCCTGAAGTGTTGGGCAGAAAATGGATTTTCTCCCGGTCCAGGGCCTGCATGATGTCGTCATGGGGGTTATTCAGGTCGACCCGCCGGAGAGCGACAGTCACCATCTTTGACCCGGATGCCTCAACAGCCTCTTTCATAATCTGGCTGGACGAGAATTTTCCGGTTCCGACAAAGAGCCGGGAGGAGAACCGGGTATCAGCGATGGTCAGCATCTTATCCTCCTCCGACAAAACGGATCAGTTCAACGCGGTCACCTTCCTGCAATTCCCGGCTGGCGAAACCGGTATGTTCAATGATCTGTCCGTTGACCTCCGCAACCATTGACTGCGGATTAAGCGCAAGCGAGACAACAAGGTCGTCCAGGGTGGTATGTATTTCAACGGAACGCTGCTCTCCGTTACAGATTATATTCATAAGATCAGCCAATATGCTCTGGTTTAAGTGTGAAAAGAAAATATATTGTAATCCGTTATGAGCTGCTTGCCAACTCTGATTTTGACTTCTCAGGGATCAATTGTTTCTTGACGGAACCCGGGTTTGCAGGAGGTCAAATACCAATGTGGTTCAGGGTTGACGACATGGGGGCTGAGAAGGTGGAGGCGGTACCTGTTCAACCCTGTTTGTCTGGGGAACAATATATTCAGATGGCTGAACTGTCCATTTCTGCAGGGTGGATCTGGCACCGATATGGGCATTGTTGGCAATGTCGCAGTCACGGATAAAAACATCGGGCTCGATGATGCAGCCGACCCCGACTTTTGTGTTCCCCGTAATCCGGACATTGGGATGTATAACCGTATCCTGGCCGACAGGTATGCCGGGCTCGATGTAGATGGACTCGGAGCCGTACATGGTCACTCCGGACAACATCAGTTCTGTGTTCCGCCTTCTCTGCAGTTCACTGTGGGCGGCTGCAAGTTCTACCCTTGAGTTAACCCCCAGGACATCGATTGTCTCATCGTGGAAGAAAGTATTAACCTTGTGTCCCTGCTCATTGGCAATGGTGACGATATCGGTTAAATACACCTCTCCCTGGCTGTTGTCGGTCCCAACTTTTTTGAGGGCCTGGAAGAGGAACTCCCGGTCCGCGAGGTAGATGCCGGCATTTATGCTTTGGATATTGCGCTGCGTCTCGTCAGCATCTTTTTCCTCGACAATGACCTTAACCTCTCCCCTGTCATTTTCTATGATCCTGCCGTACCCGAAAGGATCGTCAGCCCTGGTGGTCATGAGGGTCAGTGTCGAACCCGAATCCTGATGCCGGGTTATCATTTTTTCAAGGGTTTCAGACCTGATAAGGGGAATGTCGCCGCAGAGGATCAGGACGGTGTCATTATCCGAGCAGGCTTCTTCACAGCAAAGCACGGCATGGCCTGTGCCGAGTTGTTCGACCTGAAAGACGGGCACAAAGGAATAAGAGGTGAGACATTGAACAACACGGTCCCGCTGATGGCCGACAACAACAGCGATTTTACTGACCGATGTTTCCTTAACGGCATCCAGGACATAATGGAGCATGGGCCTGAAAAAAACATCGTGCAGTACTTTTGCTTTTGTCGATTTCATGCGGGTGCCTTTCCCGGCAGCAAGAACAAGGGCGATGATATTATTCATATTGATGCTCACTTAATCATTTCTCCACATACATTTATCTGATTACCACTAAAGTTCAGCATGGATTTTGTTTATGTACTGGAAGTCTTTGTCATTCGGAGTCTCGTTCCTCGCTTACCTCGAGCGTAGCGAGAAATCCTATACCACAACAGTCCAGATTTCTCACATTCATTCGAGGTATGCGAACAAAGTGAGACTCCGAATGACATAAAAAACATAATGTCAACTAGTTATGCTTTGTGGCACTAAAGCTGGCTGAGGATTAGTGGTAATCATATACATTTATACTCTGAAGATTTATTCTTAATGTATCAGGAAAGAGCCCGTGAATGCAACGGTCTCAGTTTTTATTATACAATTGGGCCATTTTATGTATTTCGATTTGAACTTTTTCCCGAAGAGTTTTGGGGTGCAGTATGAAAGCCTGGGAACCGAACTGCAGGACCTTCATGATCAGTTCCCGGTCGTCGGAAACCGGCAGGCTCAGGATCAGGCCGCCCTTCGTCTCCTGAATTTCCTGGTCAGGGTGCCAGCGCTGGTGGAGGACAATTTCCGCGGCCGTTCCTTTCAGAAGGATTTGTGCTTGGTATCTGCTTTCCGCACTGCTTTTGAAAATCCCGAACGATCCGGTCAGCCAGTCATCATCGGGAGAAAGACTGTGTTCTGACTTGGAACCGGTCTGTCTAGAGGCAGTGATACGGGCCAGGTGAAACATCCTGCGTGATTCCCGCAGGTGACACCAGGCCAGACAGTACCAGCGGCCCTGATAGTTGACCAGCTTCAGTGGATCAACAGTCCTCTCAGTTTCTGTTCCGGCAGGAGACCGGTAGGTGATCTGCAGTTGTGTTCTGTTGAGCAGAGAGTTGAGTACGGCACCAAAAAAATCAGGATCCACCGATTCGGTTTCAATCCATTCACAGTGGATGAGGTCATCAACGGCGCTATTGTCCGTGTTCATGAGTTCGGTCAGTTTTTTCTGGAGCTTCTTCAATTCAGGCAGGTCTGTCAGCCCGGTTTCTCCTGCCATCTTTTGGAGCATACCGAGAAGCATGACCAGGCGGGGAGTGTCCTCAAAAGGCAGGCGAAAGCCGCTCTCCGAATAATAGTAGCCGTTTTTCTGCTGGCTGAAGGCAAGCGGTGCCAGCAGCCGATCACGCAGGTAGGCAATGTCCCGGTGGGCAGTAGCAGATGAAACCTCAAATTCCCTGACAAGATCATTGGAGTTCGGGTAGCGGTCGTTCAGGATGCGTGAATGCAAATAGTAGATCCGTTCAAGAAGACTCATGATTTTCAGGTTGTTTAGGCTATAGGCTATTAGTTTGATGAATTCAGGTTCAAAAAAAATAATTTATGCCCTATGATCTTTATCAATTTCTCAATACAACAATAACACAGTGTATTAACTGATCAACCCCTAACAGCCTTTAGCCTAGTACCCTACAGCCTAAAAAGCTTCAGCCTCCGGTCTCCAGTCTAAAGTCTCATAGTCTAAAAAGCTTCAGTCATTTTTTTTTCAAAAAAATTAATGGGTACTCACTATATGATAAACCGCCTTTGTTACACTCTAATTAAACAAATAAAAATTTCATTTTTTGAACTCATCACAAATGGAGGCTGGTATGCGCTACAAAATGATTCTCGGACAGACATTGTTTTCGTTTTTTAAAAAGGAAAAAAACGGGTTGCGGATCAAGGAAGTGCGGTTCATGAACCGGGACATGAACGGCGAGGTGAACGGGACGACCCGCCTGCTGTATGACGAGGGTTCAAATACGGTGCAGAGATATGTCAACGGCTCAGCGCCCATTGCAAGCCTTTCTGATGACATGGTCTGCTTCCTGGCCGAAGTGTCACGGTGTTTTGGCAGGTTAAGCGGCGAGCAGTCATGGGAAAAGGATGTCTGGCTGTGTGTAGATGCCGAGATGATTCCGGAAAACAGCAACAGGAATTTTGCTCCTGATGGCGAGGAGGACAAACCTGATGAAGACGGGTTTCTGCCTGTAATTGCGGAGCCGGGGATGGACTATGATACAGGTTTTCATCATCCTGGCTGATTCAAACCAGGATGATCGGCAAGAATCAACCCCGGAGGCTTTCCGGATCGAAAAGGTTTTTTTCCATGTGTTTTATTTCGTCGATCCCGGAGATGACTATGGCCGGGTCGGTTTTCAATTCTTTCTTGGGAAGCTTGTCGCTGTAACTAACATTCTGGAGGATATGCTTCATGCAGTTGAGCCGGGCCTGTTTCTTGTTGTCCGAACGGATAATTGTCCATGGGGCCATGGTCCGGTTGGATTCATTGAGCATCTGGAATTTTTTAACGCTGTACTGGTCCCAGTACTTCTGGGCAAGGTTGTCGACCGGAGAGAGCTTGTACTGTTTCAGGAGGTCTGATTTGCGGGCTTCAAACCGGGCGGACTGCTCCTCCTTGGAAACGGAAAAGTAGAACTTGAACAGTTTGATTCCATCCTTGACCAGCAGTTCCTCGAACAGGGAAACATCTTTGAGGAAGCGTTTATGCTGCTCATCGGTGCAGAACCGCATGACCGGTTCGACCATGGCCCGGTTATACCAGGAGCGGTCAAAGAGGACCAATTCACTTCCTGCGGGAAGATGAGGCACATAACGCTGGAAATACCACTGGGTTGATTCAGTATCGCTTGGTTTGGCCAGGGCCACCACCCGGACGTTCCTGGGATTGAGGAAAGCGGTGATCCTTTTTATTGTCCCGCCTTTGCCGGCGGCATCCCTTCCTTCAAAGATGGCCAGAATACGGTCACCATTGGCTTTCATGCTTTTCTGGAGTTTCATGAGCTCGATCTGCAGCTTTTTCAGCTCAAGCTCGTACTCGATATGCGCCTCCTTAATCCAGATCGCACACCGTCCTTTCTTTTCCTTCTTGTCTTTGAATTTCAAGATTGTTCCCTCAAGCGGCTTGTAATCAATAGGGCACTGTTCAGGCTTGTCTTTTTTCTTTTTTTTCACCATTTCTTCTTCCTCACCGGAATTTTGTCGTTACGAAAGAAATTTGCCGTATTTTTTACGCTGCTTGGCCATGATTTTCAACTCCCGGTCACCTGGGATAATAATATCTTCCTCCGGTTCGAAATCAAGGGTCCGGCTGCGGCCGCGATACTTGGTGGTGTTCAGGATGAGTTTGATCGTATTCAAGCGGGCCTTATGCTTATCGTCAGACTTGATAACGTACCATTTAGACAGCTTGGTGTGGGTTTTCTTCAGAAGCCTGAATTTCATTTCAGTAAATTCATCCCACAATTCCTGTGCCTGCAGATCGACCTCACTCAATTTCCACTGGCGAAGCGGGTCGTTCTTTCTCCTTTCGAATCTCCTTGCCTGTTCTTCTTTGGAGACAGAAAAATAGAGTTTCAACAGAATGGTCTTGCCGTCATCAATGAAATTCTTTTCATAGGTAGTAACTTTGTTCATGAACCGTTTGTATTGTACTTTGGTGCAGAAGCCCATGACCGGCTCGACCATGGCCCGGTTATACCAGGAGCGGTCAAAGAGAACAATTTCACTCGAATGGGGAAACTGCTCGATATAACGTTTCATGTGCAGCTCGGTTTTTTGCACCTGGCTGGGTTTGCCGAGCGCCACAACCCGGTAGTGCTTCTCGTTCATGTACCGTGTCACCCGGCGGATAGTGCCGCCTTTGCCTGAAGCGTCCCGGCCGTCAAACAGGATGATCATTTTTTTGCCGACCCGCTCGAGGTGACGCTGGAGCTTAATCAACTCAGCCTGATAGGGTATGAGTTCCTCGGAGTTGTAGTGTTTCTCCAAAGCCGTTTCAAGAATGATATCCTTGTCTTTTTTCTTGAGTACCTTACGGATTTTTTTCCAGTGCTCGGAAGGGTCCTTGATGTTGTCGAGGTTTTCATCGATCCGGTCAAGCGCATCACTGATTACTCTGGACATTCGCGGAAGAGATGGTGATTCGACTGCCTGGGCTTCAGGTTTTTCCTGTGAAATCTTTACTGCCATGTCACTATTCCGATTGGGTTAAAATTAAGGAAGGTAGATCTTCATCTTGATAGATATTATTAATATTAGCACATCACAAATAATAATGGCAATTTTGAAGTCTTTTTTTTGCCAATGTGAAGGTGATATAAATGACCATGGAAAATTGCTTTATTCAGTCAGTTCAGCTTCCTGCCCAGGCGGTACATGTCTTCGTAGATAGGCGGCATGAGGTTTTTTCTCAATTTGCTGACAACCTGCTCAACATCATAGGGGCACCTGTAAAGAGTGACTTGCACTAAGTCGGAGGCCAGATCAACGATAGCATACGAAGCGTCCGGGTTTTTGTCGAACATGCGCCCGACCGAACCAGGATTGATAAAGTGAACGTCATTGATTTTTTTATGGAACGGGGAATGGGAATGGCCGGTAATGATAATGTTGCAGTCGGTTTTTCTCGTCAGTTCCCGGAACCGGGTTGCGGGAGTATCCTGGAAAAGATGTTCATTGTCATTTGCGGGACTCCCGTGAAAGAGCCCTATACGGTGGCCTTCCAGGTCAAGGCGGGCCGTTTTTTTTATTTGTGAGAGGTATTTTCTGTTTTCCGGCGTGAGATGCTCAGCCGTCCAGGTATACATGATCCGTTTTTCCGCTTTCCGGGGCTTTTTGAGTTTTCTGCCTTCAAGGAGGTGGAGCACCTTGATGTCTGTATTGCCGAGAATTGAGATCGAGTTGTGTTCGCGAAGCCAGTCAATGGTCTCGTTGGGAAAGGGTGCGTAGACCGTAGTGTCACCACCGTTTATAATCAGGTCAAAACTTTCGTTCCGTACCTGTTGCTCAACAGCTTCAAGGGCAGGGAAATTGCCGTGAATGTCACTGATAAGGAGTATTTTCACAGGTCTCTGCATTGGAATGAGTTATCGCCCTGATTCTAAAGAAGGGGGCCGACAATCAGGGCACAGTTCTCTTTCAGCCGGGTGAAAAATGACCGCTTCTCAAAATGCTGGTGGTCCAGCAGGAGAGAATTCTGCATGTATCTTTGCTGAACTTCCCGAAGCTGCTCCGTGAACTCCCTGTTGTACACAAAAAGGGTGAGTTCAAAATTAAGCCAGAAGCTGCGCATATCCAGATTCACGGAACCGATCAGGCTGAAGTCATTATCCACTGTTATGGTTTTTGAGTGAAGCAGGCCTCCCTGGAACGGCATTATTTTTACGCCGCTCCTGGTCAGTTCGCCATAACGGGCCCGGCTTGCGTAATGCACAAGTTTTGAGTCGTTTTTTTTCGGCACAATAATTGTTACGTCAACACCCCTGCGGGCCGCTGATTTGAGAGCGGCCAGAATGGCGTTGTCAGGGACAAAGTAAGGTGTCGTCAGGATCAACTCTTTACGCGCGGCGTACAGGGTAGTCAGGAGGAGGTCGTAGATTCCGTCTTCTGTGTATCCGGGACCTGAGGGAACAAGCTGTACGGGTGCATCGCCTGATTTGCGGATGGGTTTTATTTCTTCTATATCCTTCAGCTCATTCAGGCTGACGCTGTTTTCGACATACCAGTCAAAGAGAAAGGTGGCTGTCATTTTTTCCACAACCGGGCCACGCACCCGGACCATGGTATCTATCCATTGACCGACGTTTTCCTCCTGTTTGAAATATTTGGGGTCCACCAGGTTCTGGCTGCCTGTATACCCGATCTCCCCGTCAATTAAGGCAATTTTACGGTGATTTCGAAGGTCCAGCCTGACAAAGAGCGCGCGAAAGAACCCGGCAGGCAGTGCTTCGGTTATCGCTACCCCTTTATTTCTCATTTCTTCGAAAAGACCGCTTTTCAGGAACGGTTCGCTGCCTATGGAATCCAGCAGTACCCTGCATTTCACCCCGCGTGATACTGCCCGGATAAGCGCTGCTGCAACCTCATCTGCCATTCCGCCTTCATGCCAGATATAAAACTCAAGAAAACAGGTTTTTTTCGCCTGGTCAATGTCCGCTATGAGGGTACGGAAGAAGGTGACGGCCTCCTCAATAATATCCAGCTCATTCCCGTTGACCGTTGGCAGGCCTATAATGGAATATGCCTGGGCGTCAATGGGTCTGCATTCGGGGTTGATGCTGTCCCAGTTTACCTGATGCCGTTCCTCCAGGTTTGAGACCCAATTTTTAAAATACGGGAGATTGTTTGCAATGTGTTCAGCTCGTCTCTGACCGATCCTGTTCTCTCCAAAAAGGAGATACAGGATGGCACCGGCAAAGGGAAGCAGCAGGATGATTACCAGCCATGCAAGAGTAACGCTGGCAGCGCGCTTTCGCATAATTACCCGAAGGGAAAGACCGATGCGGATAGCCAGGTCGGCAAGAAAAATGGAGGTGGTTGCTATCCAGTAATATTTATCCATATGGCCAAGCTGTAGGTGTGTCGGCGAAAACAAAAGAAGTTTGTACGTCTCGCGACATGGTTTGTATCAGTGACTCCCGGGGTGCGGGAAGTTGGAATTTCATGCTATTCTTTCTGCCTCTTCGTCCATGGAAAGTTGATTAACTTTCGCTGATTCTCCCGGCCGGGTCAAGGAAAAATGTTGGATTATCAATTGATCTGTGTTTTTATAAAACAACATTATATGGTACACTTACTCAATACCTGTTACCGATGAGAACAAGTGAAATCCTGATGTTCCTGCCTGATTAATTTCAACACAGAGTTCTTTATGAAGATACAAGGATTTTCTGCTGCCGCCGTTCGTGCCGGTATTCGGTACAAGAACAGACTTGATCTGGGGTTGATTTATTCTGAAGTGCCAGCCATCGCCGCCGGAGTGTTCACAACCAACAGGGTGAAAGCCGCGCCGGTTCTTCTCGATATTGAACGGCTGGGTCAGGGCAAGGCCCAGGCTGTGCTGGTCAACAGTGGAAATGCCAACGCCTGCACCGGTGATCAGGGTATGGCAACTGCAAGGGACTCTAGCCGGATGGTAGCGACACAACTCGGTATTGACGAAGAAATGGTCCAGGTTGCTTCCACAGGGGTCATCGGCGAACCAATGAGTATCATTCCTTTTGAACAGGCCATACCTGAACTTGTTGACGGTCTCTCGCCGGACGGATTTGATGATGTTGCGAGGGCAATCATGACGACTGATACCGTACCGAAAACCTCCAGCCGTCAAATAGAAATTGATGGCACCCTTGTCTCCATTCTCGGCCTTGCAAAAGGTTCGGGCATGATCATGCCCGATATGGCCACCATGCTCTGTTTTGTGATGACCGATGCCCAGGTTATTTTTTCTGAGCTGCAGGCTGTCGTCAGGATCGGGGTTGAAAAATCATTCAACCGGATAACGATAGACGGTGATACCAGTACCAACGATATGGTTCTTGTTATGGCAAACGGGGCTGCCGGCAATACATGGATTGACGAGGACAATCCGGAGGGGCAGAGTATTTTCGAGGAAGCCATGCTGGAGATTTTTCAGGACCTTGCGATGCAGATCGTGGCGGACGGTGAGGGGGCGACCAAGGTTGTCACCGTTCGGGTGCAAGGGGCAAGGGATGAAGAAGGGGCAATGAGTGCCGCACATACAATTGCCAATTCCGCTCTTGTGAAGACCGCCTTCTTCGGTGAGGATGCCAACTGGGGAAGAATCATTGCCGCTCTCGGCCGCTCCGACTGCTATTTTGTTCCTGAAAAAGTTTCTATCTATTTTGATGATGTTCAGATGGTAATGAACGGAGTCGGTATGGGTATAGAGGCCGAGGACGCCTGTTCGGCTGTTTTGAAAAAGGATCGCTTTACGCTGACAGTCGACGTGCAGGATGGGCTGGAAGTCGCAGAAGTGTATACCTGTGATTTATCTGTGGATTATGTAAAAATAAATGCCGATTACCGTTCCTAAGGATCAGTATTTGTGGGCAATGGAAGAAAGAGTATAATCTGGGCTCTGCCCGAGTCGCTGGAATCAAGGCCGCTGGTTTCTGACATCTGTGAAGTCTTTTCAACTGCGAGAGAGGATGTTCAGGCGACAACCAGAGCCTGGTTTGATACCTTTGACTGGCGTTTATATCAGCGCGGGCTTTTTCTATTTCATGACAACAGCACCTGGCACCTTTTCGGAAGAGACTCGGAAGACATTGAAGCTTCCCTTCCTTATAAAGATCTACGCGGCCCGTTATTCTCCTGGGACTTCCCGGCAAGCCGTATCAGGTCAATTCTTGAACCGGTAATCGAAATGCGGAGCCTGCTGCAGCTTGTTGTTTATACATCTTCAACAACCTGTTTGCGTGTTCTGAACAGTGACCGGAAAACAGTTGCCCGTGTGTACCTGGAAGAACATAAGATTCCGGGCCATAATTGTGTATTACGCACTGTCAAACTGCAGGATGTCCGCGGGTATGACAAAAATTTCAAGGATCTCAGCCGGTTCTTTGTCAATTACGGAGTGCGGGACAGGACTGATTTGCTCTATCCTTTCATTAAAGGGGTGGAGATCTGTGGACGAAAGCCACTTGACTACAGTTCAAAATTTCAACTCAAGCTCAAGCCTGCATATTCATCCCGACAGGCAATGATCCGGATATACAGCCACCTGCTTGAGGCAATGCTGACAAATGAGGCCGGGGTCCTCGACGACCTGGACAGTGAATTTCTCCATGACTTCAGGGTGGCGATCCGCCGTACAAGGTCTGGGCTGGGGCTGGTAAAGAATGTCCTCCCGCCGGATATTGCAGGCAGGGCAAAAAAAGATTTTGCCTGGCTGGGCAGCGTAACAGGCCCGACCCGTGACCTTGATGTGTATCTACTTTATGAACAGAACTACCGGGCCCGTCTTCCTGAAGGTCTGCAAGGGGGGTTGGACATTTTTTTTGCGGACATCAAAGCCAGACGGGAAAAAGAACGCCGGCAACTCGTGCACCAATTGAAATCCCAAAAGTACCGTCAGGTTATCGGCAGCTGGCATGATTACCTCGAAAGCAACGATGGTGAGGAATCAGTAGAAGGTGCAGGTCGTCCTGTGATTGAAATGGCCAGGGAGATTATTTTCCGCAAGTATAAAAAAGTTATGAAGGACGGAAGGGCGATAACTCCCACCTCTCCTGATGAAAAATTGCACCGGCTGCGGATACAATGCAAGAAACTGCGCTATATCCTGGAGTTTTTTTCATCTCTGTTTCCACGGAAGGATATGAATCGCGTGATAAAGCAGTTAAAGCGGCTGCAGAATAACCTTGGAGATTTTAATGACCTGTCCGTTCAGCAGGATATGTTGCGCAATTACCGTATTAGCCTGAGGCCGGGGTCAAGAAAAAACCAGGACCTTGCCGCGGCCCTGGGTGGGTTGTCAACCAACCTCTATCATCAGCAGAAGAGGGTCCGTGAACAATTCGGTTCAAGGTTCGGAGAATTCTCAGCACCTGGGAACGCTGGGCTGTACAATGAACTTTTTAATAAAAGGACCTGATTCAACTCAAAGGGGAGTACAGTGGTAAAGCCATGAGTGTCATCGCAGTGTATCATATCAAGGGTGGTGTCGGAAAAACGGCTACAGCCGTCAACCTCTCATATCTGTCTGCAATCGGAGGAGATAAAACCCTGCTTTGTGATATGGATCCACAGGGTTCTACAACCTACTATTTCCGGGTCAGGCCGGTGAACAAGTTTAACACCAAAAAACTGTTAAAGGGCGGGAAGCATATTGACCGCAGTATACGGGGTACGGATTATCCGGGCCTTGACCTGCTTCCTGCTGACTTTTCATACCGGAATATTGATATTGCCCTTGATGACATGAAAAAATCCCGCCAGAGGATCAGCCGTGTCCTCAGGCCCCTGCGCAGTGAATATGATAATATATTTCTTGACTGCCCGCCCAATATTACCCTGCTGTCAGAGAATATTTTTTATGCTGCTGATCATATCCTGGTGCCCCTTATACCAACAACTCTTTCTCATCTTGCCCTGCAGCAGCTCTATCGTTTTCTGGATGAAATAGGTGAAAAGCGATCCAAGGTTCTTGTTTTTTTCTCCATGGTTGAAAAAAGAAAAAAGATGCACTGGGAGATGATGAGGAAACTGATCAAAAAGAAAGGTTTTATGCCGGCGCTGATCCCGTATTTGGCTGACGTTGAAAAAATGGGACTGTACCGTCAACCTGTAAATGTCGCATTTCCAAATTCTATGGCGTCGGTGGCTTACAAAAGTCTCTGGAGCGAAGTGAGCAAGAGAGTAAAGAAAAAATGAAAAGACTTCTTTTGTGCCGGCATGCGAAGTCCAGTTGGAAAGACATGACTCTGCGCGACATTGACCGGCCCCTGAACAAAAGGGGCAAAAGAGATGCACCGGTAATGGGTGACAGACTTGCCGGGCAGGGGCTGACACCTTGCCTGATTGTTTCCAGTCCGGCCAACAGGGCCCTGAAAACAGCCAGACGCCTGGCAAAACAGCTGGGCTACCCCAAAAAGAATATTGTGATTGAAGATGACATGTATGGGGCTTCTTCGGAGTCGCTGCTTGCTCTTGTCAGGGGCTTTGACAGCAGCTGTGAAACAGTGATCATGGTGGGACATAATCCTGAAACTACCTCATTTGCCAATCTGCTCGGAGACCTTGATATATACAATGTGCCAACGTGCGGTATTGTTGCTTTGGATTTTGATGTCCGCTCCTGGAAGGATGTCAGCAGGAAGAAAGGAAGCCTTGTTTTTTTTGATTATCCCCGTAAAGCCGACACTGAGGAAGTGGATTGATAACCTCTTATGACATGATTTGTCCCGGTCAATATGAGTAAGCGAAAACGAGCCGCGGCCATACTTGACAGAATGTCTCCGCCGGAGGGTATCCTGCTGCTTGTTCTGGCAGTGATAATCGGAGGAGCTACGGGTTTTGCAGCTGTTTTTTTTATCAAGCTCATCAGTATTATCCAGAATTTTTCTTTTTCAGCGGACTCCTTTATTTTTTCATTTTTTGGTGACCTGACATACATTGCTGTCCCGGTTGCCGGTGCCCTGATAGCAGGGCCTCTGATCGCGTTTTTTGCTAAAGAGGCCAGGGGCCACGGTGTCCCGGAGGTCATGAAGGCCCTGGTCATGAAAGGCGGACGCATCAGGCCGAGGGTGGCAATAACCAAAATTCTGGCATCCGCCCTGTGCATCGGTACAGGCGGCTCGGCTGGGCGGGAAGGACCCATTGTCCAGGTAGGTTCCGCTCTTGGCTCAACAGTCGGGCAGGTGCTGCGTCTTTCAGATGAGCGAATCAAGAACCTTGTCGCCTGCGGTGCTGCTGCAGGTATTGCCGCCACATTTAACGCGCCGATCGCCGGAGTCGCGTTTGCCATTGAAGTGCTGATGAGCGAGCTGCAGGTCAGGACTTTTGGCAATGTGGTTATTGCCGCGGTATCTGCTTCCATTGTCAGCCAGATGTTTCTGGGAGATAACCCGGCATTCAGTGTACCCAGTTTCAGCCTTCTCTCGCCGCTGGCTATTTTTCTTTTTTTTCTTCTGGGTTTAGTCTCTGCTCTGGCCGGCATTATGTTTATAGGTATGCTCGGCTGGTTTGAGAAAAATTTTGAGAATCTGCCATGTCCCCAGTTCCTGCAACCGGCTATCGGTGCTCTACTGCTCGGCCTGACAGGCGTTTGTTACATGCAGCTGGCCGGTTTTTTAACAGTGAATCCGGCAGGCATCCAGGCACAGACGGTCCTGGTTGAAAATATTCCTCCTGTCTATGGTTCCGGCTTTGCCTTTATCGAAGAAACTCTCCAGTGCAATGTTCCTTTCCTACTGCTGTTTCTGCTTGTCTTTCTCAAGCCGCTGGCCACGTCTTTTACTCTGGGGTCCGGGAATTCCGGAGGTGTGTTTGCCCCGTCACTTTTTATTGGTGCGATGCTTGGCGGGTCAATGGGTAAGCTTTTTCTGAACTGGTTTCCCAATATTACAGGTCCGCCCGGGGCGTATGCCCTGGTGGGAATGGCCGCCGTTTTCGCGGCTGCTGCTCGCGCCCCTCTCACAGCTATGCTCATAGTTTTTGAAATGAGTAATGATTACGGAATGATTCTTCCCCTTATGGTCGCCGCGGTAACCGCCTCCCATTTCGCCCAGTGGCTTTATCCTGAATCGATTTATACCCAGAAATTATCGCGTCGCGGCATCCGTTTTGAACAGGGGAGGGACATGGATGTCATGCAGGGGGTTCGTATAGGCGAGGTTATGAATACAGACCCGGCAGTTATATACCGGGACACCCCGCTGCCTGACCTTTACCGGATGTTTCAGGAGAAAAATTTTCTGGGTTTTCCTGTGCTCGATAAAGAAGAGCGGCTCTGGGGAATTGTCACCCTCCAGGACATGGAAAGGGTTTTATCGCAGAACGTGATTAAGCTTCGCGGCCTGACAGTCGAGGATGTGGCGGTTATCGAACCGGTTACAGTCTTTCCGGACGAGCCCATCTGGACTGCTATACAGAAAATGGCCCCCCGTGATCTTGCCAGGCTTCCGGTTATCAGTCGGGACGGGTCAAACCACCTTGTCGGACTCATCAGCCGCAGTGATATCCTCAGGGCATATGATGTCGCCATTGTACGCAAACAGCGAGGAAGGATGCTTGAAAGAGAGGTGTTGCTGAGGGAAGGGGAAGACAATGTCTTTGCGGATTTATGCCTGCAGCCCGAGGACAGGAGTGTGGGCAGAACGTTACGGTTCCTGGAATTACCCATGGATGTCAACGTTGTTTCTGTTGAGAGAGAAGGACTGATCATAATACCAAGGGGGGACACCCGTTTCAAGACCGGGGATATCGTGACTGTTTTCGGAAAAAAAGAGGTGATGAAACAGGTACAGGAGGTTTTTACCGCTTCAGAAAATTCAAAACCGGCCGCTGAATAGCACGAGCAGGTTAAAGGGCCAGTGGATGGAGAGGTTAAGCAATTTTTCTTTAATAAATTACTTAATAAGGGTAATATACGTAATCTTGACTGTGTTGTAAGCTAATTTCACGCCGGAGCAGTTGGATGCCGGCGATATATTACTTTTTTTCTATTTTTACCAAGAAAGAGGAATGGTGCAGCAAAATGGAGCCCACGAAGCAGGTATGATTGGAGGAGTATCGCTCTCCTCGTTCCTGCAGATGCTGGAACAGGAGCGGAAAAGCTGTACGCTTGTTGTCAGTTCCGGTGACCTCATGGGAAGTTTCTTCTTTGAGGATGGTGTTCTCATCGACTCTCAGTTGGGTGAGGAAGTCGGACAAAGCGCGGCGTACAAAATTCTGTCCTGGGAAAATCCTTCTTTTACTGTGACGAATGCGGAAGACCGCATGCGCCGCATTCATTTGCCTCTTGCCCACATTCTGCTCGATTCTGCCAAGCAGAAAGATGAAGAATTACATGACGCGGAAGAGGAGCAGGATACCGGAGATGATTCCGGCGGTCCTGTTGGCCCTATCGGGCTGGATCATGTGGATTCGGTCACAAGAAGCATTATTGATAACATCACATCAATAGTCGGAATAAAACATTATTTTCTTCTGAACCGTCAGGGAAAGATGATTACGCAGTCTTCCAGACAGAAAAAACTGGGAGATTTCATAACCTATTGCATTGTGAGCGGCATTCAGATGAGAAAAGTGCTGAATGTTAAAGGACCTAACCGTATACACCTGGTTCTGGATAATGGTGAGACACTCCTGATTGTCCCCGGTGCCGGGATGATTATCGGCTTGTTGCTCGATGAGCATGCTTCTGTTAATGAAGTGTCTGATAAAATCGGCCCTTCTTTCACAAGTCAGTAAAACTTCGTCATGAGAAAATTACTCAACGAAATATCTGTTATTCCCGGCGTGTCCGGTTCGTGCATATTTGACAAGACGGACGGCGCGCTTTGTGCAGATTTTGATACTGATTTACCAAAGGATTTGACAGAAAATGTCGGTATTCACTTTGTTCGTCTCATGCAGATGGGAACAATGAACAAGTTGAATATCAAGTCGGCTCATTTCCGTTTTGATAAGTATTCGGTGGTGGGTATGCCCCTGCATACCGGATCCATTTTGTTGACCATCTGCGACTCTCAGGCAAACTGTTCTCTTGTTGCGACAACTGCTGCAATGCTTGCCGAAGATATGCGTGAAGAGCTTGAGAAACCTGTAACTACCAGGCAGGCCCCTGCTCATGCCGGACAGGATGTGGCTTCGGAATCAAATGTTGACAAGGACGTGGAAAAGCATTTTGAAGAGATTCAGAATGCACTTGCTTCTGCCATCGGTCCTGTTGCAGGAATGGTCATGTCCGACTACGTGAACAAGTGGAAGCAGGATGGCTCTTTATCTGTTACCAGGTTGCCGGAATTGATCAGCATGCTTGTGGAAGAAATTGGTGACGCTGGTTTGGCCAAAGAATTTAAGGGACAGGTCAAGCATCTTTTGTAATTTTTTTATCACTTTGATATACAGAAAATCCGGAATGCACGGGCCGGTTTTGACCTGGTGGATACTTCACGAGCAGGACAAAAGAAAATCCAAAATTATAAGTCCGAAATCCTAAACAATATCAAATTAGAAAATTTAATTATCGAAAAACTACTATCCACCTAAGCGATATGTTTATGTGTATTTGGACCCAAATTCGGGGGTCAGGTTCAGGCTTTGTTTAGGAATTCGACATTCGTTTTTCGAGTTTTATCCTGTAGGGATCAATCGCCACAGCCTCCTTTGATATTGAGGAGCATTTCTTTGTACGGCCATTTTTTGATACCGCCTTCCAGGATATAGATTTTTTCTTCAGGTATTCCCCTGGTAATAAGAAAATCATGTGATCTTTGTGAGGCTCTGCCGCCCCGGGGGCCTATGACTACCACGTCATTTTGAGTGGTATCATACATTCTTACAGCCTGCACCAGGCTTTGCTTGTCCAGGTCGGTTTTGGCAGGATAGGCAAAGGTCCTGATGGAGCCATAGAAATGATGCTCCTTGTAGGCATTTTTTTTCTGGATATCAACAAGGATTGTCGGCTGCTTGCTGTCGAGCCTTATTTTTAAGTCCGCAGGATCCATCAGTTTGTATTCTGCTGCAATGACAGGTGAACTGCCTAAAAGCAAAACAATCGCGCAAAATATATATATCAAACGTTTTGCCAATATTCCCTTCCTGCTAAGCATGGTTTCCTCCTGAGCAGTTGAGTTGCTCAATCTGTTTTAACGTCATGACAGGTTGACGGAGTAGTGAATGATGTTACTTGTACCTCTCTAACATTTTATTAACACTAATTCTTAATCTGTCAACCGCTCTGCCAAGAGATCCTATTTCATCCTGGGCAGGAGTAACAATACTTTCATTCATGTTTTTGCCAAGACTGATCTCTGTGGCCCGCTGCTCAAGCATTACTACCGGTTTGACAACGTAACGGCTGAAGAATACCCAGATAATAAACATCAGCACAATAATTCCGCCGGTTCCGAACAGAAAAATGGTACCTGCCAGCTTTTTTGCCTTGTCCATGGCTTTCTGGATTGGCACGTACACGATTAATGCTGAAACAGTATCGCCCAGTTCCCAGTTATATCCCGTTTCCTCACCGTAGATATCAAGCTGTTCTTCTGGAGCGTTAGCCGGATCGCCGTGACATTCAAGGCATGTTTCCTTGGTGACCCGGATAGGTTGAGCAAAGTAATAATACGCCTGCCCGTTTTTCTGAATTTGTCCTTCAGTATGGGTTTGTTTTTGGTTTTTATGGAAATCTGCAATGATACCAAGCTCCTGGGTGTCGGCCTTGTTGCTTGGCACCAGCGGATTCTTTGTTGCCTGTTTAAAAAAGTAATCTGGAGTTGATTCGGCAAAGACTTCAAAAACACCCCTTGCAACCGCAAAAGAAGACATGAGTTCCGGAATGAATTCATCGCGGCCGGCTACTTCATAGACGACAGGAAGCTGATATTTTCTGAAATAATCACGTGAGGATTTCATGTAGTTGAATACGAGTGCCCCCTTGATCTTGGCCTCCTCAAGAGCAGTGCTTACACTAAACTGGTAACTGAGGACAGCCAGTGATATCGAGGCAATGAGACTGAGCACGGCAATGAGTGCCATGAATCGAACGCGGATACTCATTTTATTCTCCTTAATCTTCGTATAAAAAATATTTGCTGAAAATCTATGTTACGCTATTAATTGAATCATACTATGCTAAATAAAATCAAGAAAAAGAAGATATTAGTCCATGAACGGGGGTTGGATTTCAAGCGGTTTTGTAAAGTCCCCTTCCCGTCCATGGATTGTATTAAGCGAATTATGAGAGTTTTAAGTCCTCCCGCCCAGAGAGCAGGTCAGGCATTCAGGTTCACATTGTTTAACGTGAAAATGCAGAAAGGATTCTGGCATAAGTTGTATAAAAAGACTATGATTGCAGAGCGATGCAGTCCGGCAGTAAAAAGAGCCCCGAAACAGGCACCCGGACTGATTTCAGGGCTGTACATTCACTATTTCATGGGACTTTGACCTATATATGAAATTATCATCTTTTGGTGAAAAATTCTCATCCGGAGCAGGGATTCTTTCCCTGATGGAAGACCTTGGCAACGCTTTGTCTAAAGGCGGAATGATAATGATGGGGGGAGGAAATCCGGGCCATATCCCCGAGGTCCAGGAAGTCTTTCACCGGCGGTTGCGGGAAATTATCGATGATCCTGCTTTGTTTAAAAAACTTATCGGGGTATATGATCCGCCGCAGGGAGAGTTGGAATTCCTGGATGTACTCGCGGACCTGTTCCACCGTGAATACGGATGGCAGGTGGGACCGGAAAATATCTGCCTGACGAACGGCAGCCAGAATTCTTTTTTCATGCTTTTTAATCTATTGGCTGGTCCCGGGAAGAATGGAAAACCGAAAAAAATACTGCTGCCCCTGACCCCTGAATATATAGGGTATGCGGATCTTGGCATGGCGGATAATTTTTTTACGTCCGTTCGCCCTTTGATTGAGACAAGGGAGGGGAATCTCTTCAAATACAGGGTGGATTTTGATCATGTCGAGATAACAGAGGAAATTGCTGCTATCTGCGTTTCCCGCCCGACAAATCCTACCGGGAATGTACTGACGGACGAAGAAGTTGATGGGCTGGTCCGGCTTGCTGCTGAAAACGACATTCCTCTGATAATTGACAACGCCTACGGGGTGCCTTTTCCAGGGATCATTTATACCCGGGCTACTCCGGTATGGAACAACGATATCATCATGTGCATGAGTTTGTCAAAATTCGGCCTTCCGACTGCCAGAACCGGGATTGTTGTAGCTGGAAAGCAGGTTGTCCGGCATCTTTCCGGGATGAATGCTGTTATGAATCTTGCGCCGGGAAGTTTCGGGGCCATGCTGGCTAAAGAGATTACCAGGAGTGGTGAGATTCTTCACCTGAGCAGGGAGGTGATCAATCCCTTTTACAGGGCGAAGATGGAGATGGCCCTGGATCTTGTACACCAGTACTTCGAAGGTCTTGATTATCTGGTCCATGTTCCGGAGGGGGCCATGTTTCTCTGGCTTTGGTTTAAAGATCTTCCAATTACAAGCCATGAGCTGTACGAAAGGTTAAAGAAACGAAATGTTCTGGTCGTCTCCGGCCATTATTTTTTTCCCGGTTTATCCAATGCTGACTGGAAACACACCAGGGAGTGTATTCGAATTACCTATTCTCAGGATGAGAATGATGTGAAAAACGGTTTGCACATTATGGCCCATGAACTACGAACCGTCTACGGTGAGCAATAACTATGATTGATGTAATGAAAAAAACTTTTATCTGGATGGTGGTTCTTTTCCTTGTTCCGGTCACTGTATATGGTGCCTGTATTGAAGGGGACTGCCGTAACGGCAAAGGTCGTCTCAAGAGTGCGGACGGACGCGAATATGCGGGAGAATTTAAAAATGGCTACCTGTGGGGCAAGGGAACCTTGATATATCCCGATGGTCTTAAATACACGGGCCAGTTCGTTAAAGGAAAGTTTGAGGGAATAGGGAGCCTGGAAAGCCCTGACGGCAGAATCTATAAGGGATCGTTCCGCCACGGGGTCATTGACGGCAGGGGGACACTGACCAGGGCGGACGGATTTGAATATACAGGCGAGTTCGGGCTTGGCAGGTATGATGGCGAGGGGACTTTGTCCTATCCGGACGGCAGAAAATATACTGGTGAGTTCCGCAGTAATATTATCGAGGGGCAGGGGAAACTCCTGTATGCGGACGGCTCAAGTTTTGAAGGTATGTTTCGAGATGGCAGGCCTGCAGGGAAAGGGGTGAGAAGCTACAGCGACGGCACAAAATACACCGGCATGTATTTCGGAGATGTGCGTCAGGGAGATGGTGTTCTTGAAGTTCCTGGCGGGATTGTCTACGAAGGAAATTTTAACGAAGACCTGTATGACGGACAGGGCCGGATCAGGTATCCGGACGGAATTGAGTATAGCGGCACTTTTGTCAGTGGTGCAATAACAGGCAGCGGCGTTATGACATGGCCGGATGGCCGCACATACACGGGGGCCTTTCAGGACGGAGTGATTCAAGGGCAGGGAGTTATGGATTATCCGGATTCGGCCCGTTACGAGGGTGACTGGGTAAATGGAAAGCAACACGGTCCGGGTAGCATGGTGTATGCGGACGGCAGAAAATACACAGGGGATTTCCAGGGCGGTGTGCCACATGGCCAGGGCAAGCTGATCGACCCGGAGGCTGAAACTTTTGTCGGGCAGTTTGTCAACGGAGAGCCGGTAATACCGCAATCACAGGCTACAGAGCTTCCGCCTGTCAAAATTGTAGAAAAAGAGGTGACTCAGGAGAAAATATTCTCTGGTACAATGGACAGACCTGCTGCAGAAAAGATATCTCTTCCACCTGTGCAGGATCAAAAGGTCGGCAAACAGGCTGAAGGGGGCCACGTTTATGAGGACGGCTTTCTCTTTGCTGATTCATCAAGAGCAATAAAATTTACTGGCTTTACAAAATATACACTACCTGATGAGAGCATATACCAGGGTGAAGTGAAAAATGGGGTGATGGACGGCCAGGGAATTCATACCTTTCCTGATGGACGCCGCTACGAGGGATCATTCAGTAATAATTTAAGAAACGGGAGCGGACAGTACAGTTATCCTGATGGAGCTAAATATACGGGTGAATTTGAAGACGGCTTGTTTGACGGCGAAGGTAAATATGTTTTTCCGGATGGCAGTGTCTTTAGTGGTGAATTCAAAAAAGGGCTTTTCGATGGTTTGGGTAAATTGGATTATAAGGACGGTAAAAAATATGTAGGGTCTTTTAAAAACGATTTGCCTGATGGATACGGCACCCTCATTTCTCCCGACGGTTCAACCTACGAAGGAGGTTTCAAGACCGGCAGGAGAAGCGGTATGGGCAAACTTACCTATAAGGACGGCCGTATTGTTGAAGGGGAGTTTAAAGATGATGTGCTTGTAGATAAACAGTAATACGGGAGGATGACAGGTGTACTGGCAATATCAAACCATACTTTTTGAATTTCAGAAAGACGGGCTCCTGGGAGACAAGTATATCGACGATGAAGAAGTTGAAAATGTATTGAATGAGCAGGGTAAATCCGGATGGGAGCTGGTGAACGTATCCCCTGTTGAGGAGGGTCTCCTGGCATTTTTAAAAAAAGAGATAAAACCGGTCGCCAAACCGGTCAGGGTGAAGCCTTCAGCAGCACCGGCAGCCGGCAGCGGTAATAAACCGGAAACGAGGCAAGCTTCGGATCAGGTTCATGTGCAGGACCAGGAACTCCTCCGTCGTCCTGACAAGAAGAGAAAAATGAATATTGCCAGGGGCGATGATGACCTCATTGGCGGAATAAAAATATCCTGAGAGGCTCACCGGTCTTCATGAAGTTCAAACCAGACAGGAAAATAGTTGAGCGGATGCGTGAAATCCGCCATATCCTTCATCGGCATCCCGAACTGGCTTATCGCGAAAAGCAGACAGCAGCGGTGGTGGCAAAAGAGCTGCAGCGGCTTGAGATACCGTATCAGGATGGTATTGCCGGGACCGGAATTATTGCCGAACTTGACGGGCAACAGTCGTCAGAAAGGTGTGAACCCTGTGTCGCTCTGCGGGCAGATATGGACGCGATTCCTCTTGACGAGAAAACCGGACTCCCTTTTGCATCTGAGCATCCTGGAGTAATGCATGCGTGCGGTCACGACGGTCACATGGCTATGTTGCTTGGGGCAGCAGCACTCCTGAAGCAAATGGAGTTTCCCGGCAGGGTAAAATTTATTTTTCAGCCGGCAGAGGAATCGGGAAATGGTGCGGAAAAGGTAATCCAGGCCGGTGCCCTGCAGGAAGTACAGATGATTTTTGCCGGTCATGTCGATACTCACTATCCAGTAGGAAAGTTCACAGTTGATACCGGCCTTATCTGCTCCTATACAGATCCATTTACCATTCATATCCATGGGAGAGGCGGGCATGCGGCCTGGCCGCATGAAGCTGTTGACAGTATTGTTGTGGCAAGCAACCTGATAATGAGCATGCAGACCCTTGTATCAAGAGAGATTGATCCCGTATATCCTGCTGTGGTCACGGTAGGGAGGGTTGAAGCCGGAACGGTTCATAATGTCATAGCCGAACATGCGGTTATTGACGGCACGGTTCGCAGTACCCATCCTGAAACACGCAAACGTTTGCTGAACGGTCTGAACCGAATGATCCAGGGGGCTGCCTCCATGAGCGGTGCCGGTATAGAACTAGAGCTTCTTGAAGGACTGCCGGCTGTGATTAATGAGGAAAAAGCAGCAGCACTGGCCAGAAAAGCAGCAGTGCAGATTATCGGAGAAGAGGGCGTGATTTCACAGGGTCGTCCGAGTTTAGGAGGCGAAGATTTTGCGTTTTATTTGAACAGGGTGCCCGGATGCCTGGTTCGTTTTGGAGCCCGAATTGAAAACGGACAGGCAGGACTGGCACATTCCAGCCGGTTTAATTTCAATGAGGATATTCTGGAACTCGGCGCTTCGTGGCTTGCCCGGGTCGCTATACTCGGGTTGCAGAGCTTAACAGAACAGCAGTAGAAATGGGACTTATGCAACAGGTTGACTTTCTGAAGAGTGATCCTTTTACCCTGGGGGTAGAGCTTGAATTTCAGGTTCTTGACCCCAACAGCCTTGATCTTGTTCCCCGGGCTGAAAATTTGTATGCCCAGATACCGTCTTCGGTAAAAAACAGGATTGCCTTTGAATTCCTCCAGTCTATTTTCGAGGTGCAGACCGGAATATGCAGTTCTGTTGATGAGGTGGAGGAGGACCTGAGCCATACGGTAAAGGTCGCAGAAGAAGCTGCCTATGCCTGCGGATGTTTTCTCTTTGCTTCTGGTATTCATCCTTTTGCCCGCCCGGAATCGCAAATAGTGACTGATAACGAGCGCTATACACGAATTATGGAGGAATTGCAGTATGTGGGCCGTCAGTTTATTTCCCAGGGCCTTCATGTACATGTCGGCATGCCTGATCGTGAAACCGCCATTCAGGTCTGTGATGTCATTCAGGCGTATCTCCCCCTGTTTTTGAGTTTGAGTACATCTTCTCCCTTTTTCCAAGGAGAGGACACGGGTTTCCAGTCTTACAGAACGAAACTGTTCGAGGCGCTTCCCCTGGCGGGCATGGCTAATTTTCTGGGCAGTTGGGAAGGATATGAGAACCAGATCCTGACACTGATCCAGGCGGGTATTATTCATGAAATCCGTGATCTGTGGTGGGAGATCAGGCCCAGCCCCTATTTCGGGACAGTTGAGATCCGCATTTGTGATATGCCTTCCAATTTTCAGGATATCCTCGCCCTGACGGCGATTATTCAGGCACTGGCAGTGTATATTGTGGAAGAACAGTTACAGCAACGGCGTATCAACCCCCAGATATTACGATACAACAAATGGCAGGCAGCCCGGCACGGCTTTGCCGGTAGTTTTAATGACCCTTTCAATCTTCTTGCTGACACGCAGCTCTCAGTGAGTGAGTCGGTTGACAGGCTCATGGATATACTCGAGCCGGTAATGCAGAGGATGGGTACGGCAAAATGGTGTCGACAAATAGAGAAAATCCAGGAAAATGGAACCAGTACCGATAAACAGCGGCACCTTGTGGCCGAGTTTGAAACCTATAAGAACATGATATTAAAACTCCATAAAGAGTTCTGGGTATGACCAGGTATTCGAAATCTGTCGTTGCCACCGGGCACGAGCTGGTCAGCAAGGCTGCCGCAGATACACTGCTCATTGGCGGGAATGCTTTTGACGCAGTTGTTGCCGCAGGATTTGCCGGAGCTGTGGCTGAACAGACTCTTACAAGCCTTGGAGGGGGAGGTTTCCTTCTTGCCCGAACTTCCGGTGTGGCAGGTCCTGTTGAAGAGATTTTTTTTGATTTTTTTGTGGATACTCCGGGGCGAGGGCTTGACCGGATGCCGGATCCGCATTTTTTCCCGGTAAATATTGATTTTGGCGGTTCCGGCCAGATATTCAATGTCGGAATGGGATCCGTTGCCGTGCCGGGAACCCTGAAAGGACTCCTGCATGTTCAAAAGCGTCTTGGCCGCATATCGCTGAGTGAAGTCCTGCTGCCGGCGAAAGAGATGGCTGCGGGTCATAAGCTTAATGATTTCCAGGCATCTTTTCTGAGGATGCTGCACCCGATAATGATCCTGACAAGGACCGGTCGGAACCTGTACGAACCGGGAGGCCGGTACATGAAGTCAGGCGATGTGCTGGTGAACAGTCAGATGGCAGATTTTCTTGACACTCTTACAGAAGATGATGGCAGGAGCTTTTACAGCGGTGATATTGCCCGTCAGATCGAACAGGATATGAAAGAGGGCCAGGGAATGCTGACCCGCGAAGATCTGGCATCGTATAAGGTCATTGAGAGAAAGCCCCTCAGAGTTAAATATCGCGACCATACTCTCCTGGCAGGTCCGCCCCCATCCCTCGGCGGATCTCTGATTACCCTTTCCCTCTCACTGTTGGAGCAGATGGAACCTGTTGATGAATGGGGTTCTTCAGAACACCTGTTGCGCACCACCGGCTTGATGAAAGAAGTGGAGCGGCTTCGACGCCAGGCGCTGTCAACGCCTGAGGCAATACAAGCATTCCTGGAAAATGGGGACGTTGTGTCTTCAACGGAAAACATCAGGAGTTTCAGCAGGGGAACAACCCATGTCAGTATTGCCGATCAGGAGGGCAATGTTGCATCAATGACCTGTTCAAACGGAGAGGGCTCAGGCTACTTTGCACCCGGGACCGGTATTATGCTGAACAACATGATGGGTGAGGATGATCTCCATCCCGAAGGATTTCACTCAAGTCCACCGGGAATGAGGGTGTCATCCATGATGTCTCCCTCGGTGGTCCTCAAGGACGGTGAAGTGAGAATTGTTCTCGGCAGCGGGGGGTCAAAGAGAATTCGGACGGCGATGTCGCAGGTTTTGAGCCAGATAATTGATTTCAAACGGGACATAGCCATCGCGGTAAATGCTCCGCGACTGCACTGGGACGGAGAAGTGCTTCAGGTTGAACCCGGTTTCCCGGAGGAATCAATGGAGGCTCTGTCAAAGGTGGTTCCGGTCAACCTCTGGAAGGAACGAAATGTGTACTTCGGCGGAGTGCATACTGTCATCCCGGGTGAAGAGGGTGTAGGGGACCCGCGCCGCGGCGGTGCTGTGGTCATGGTGTCAGTTTGAGTGGATATATCCTGAAACGGATTCTGCTGATGATCCCGACTCTTTTCGGGGTTATGCTGATCACTTTTGTCGTCACCCAGTTTGTTCCCGGCGGGCCGGTCGAAAGAATTATGGCCGAGATCGAAGGACATGGGAAAGGCGGTGAAGCTGTTTCCGGTTCTACCGGAGCACTTTATCAGGGTGACAGAGGGCTTGATCAGGAACGGCTGGAGCAGCTGAAAAAACTTTATGGTTTTGACCAGCCTCCCATGGAACGTTTTGTCTCAATGATGTCGAACTACCTGGTCTTTGATTTTGGGGACAGTTACTATCACCATAAAAGTGTTGTTGATCTGGTCATTTCCAAGCTCCCTGTTTCCATGTCCCTGGGCCTCTGGTCCTTTTTCATTGTTTATCTTACATGTATCCCTCTTGGTATTGCCAAGGCGGTACGGGATGGCTCAAAGTTTGATGTATTCTCCAGTACGGTCATCCTTGTCGGCTACGCGATACCGGGCTTTGTTCTTGGAATTATTCTGATCGTCCTGTTCGGTGGCGGCAGTTTCTGGAATATATTTCCACTCAGGGGCCTGGTGTCGGATAACTGGAGTGAACTACCCCTGCTGGTAAAAATACTGGATTACCTCTGGCACATGGTTCTGCCAGTGACGGCAAGCACGGTGAGCAGTCTTGCAATCATGACCCTGCTGACCAAGAACAGCTTTCTTGAGGAAATTCGCAAGCAGTACGTGATGACCGCCAGGGCAAAAGGACTTGCAGAGAACCAGGTCCTGTACAAGCATATTTTCCGCAACGCGATCATCCCCATTATTACCGGCTTTCCCGGAACTTTCATTACCGCCTTTTTTACAGGCAGTCTTCTTATAGAGACCATTTTTTCACTCGACGGTATGGGGCTTCTTGCTTATAACTCCGTGATAAGCAGAGATTACCCTGTGGTCCTTGGGACACTGTATTTTTTTACAATTATCGGGCTTATTTCTAGACTGTTGTCTGATCTTTGTTATGTGGTTGTCGACCCGCGAATCAGTTTTGAGAAAATGCAGTAACTAAAACCCATGGTCAAGAAAAAAAGAAGGAACACCCTGACCAGGAGACGCTGGTACAGTTTTCGGAAAAATAAAAGAGGATTCTACAGTCTGATAATTTTTTCCCTGCTCTTCATCACCAGCCTTTTTGCCGAATTTCTCAGTAACGATAAACCTTTTCTGGTCAAATATGAAGAGAGCTATTTCTTCCCGATATTCAAGGTTTATCCGGAGACTGTTTTTGACGGGGACTTTGAGTCGGAAACCGATTACCGGGATGAGTATATTCTGGAGAAGCTTACAACGAACGGTAATTATGCTCTCTTCCCCCTCAATCCGCACAGCTACAATTCTATCAATCTGAATCTTGTCGTTCCGGTTCCTTCACCGCCAGCCAGAGAAAACATTCTTGGAACTGATGATCGGGGCAGGGACGTATTGGCCCGCCTTATATACGGTTTCAGGTTGTCAGTTCTTTTTGGGTTTGCGCTCACTCTTATAGGGACAGTGCTCGGAATAATAGCAGGGGCAATCCAGGGTTATTTCGGCGGTAGAATTGATATCACTTTTCAGAGGTTTATTGAGATCTGGGGAGCAATGCCGGAACTGTACCTGCTGATCATTTTTGCCTCGATATTCAAGCCAAGCGTACTTCTGCTGCTCATCCTTCTTTCCATGTTCGGATGGATGGGCCTTTCCGATTATGTGCGGGCCGAGTTTCTCAAGGGAAGGAACATGGAATATATCAATGCGGCAAAGGCCCTTGGAGTTGGTAATCTAACAATTATGTACAGGCATCTGCTGCCTAATGGTATGACACCGGTCATAACCTTCCTCCCTTTTCGCATGTCCGGGTCTATTCTGGCTCTTACCAGTCTGGATTTCCTCGGGCTTGGAGTCCCTCCTTCAACACCGAGCCTGGGAGAACTGCTGGCACAGGGAAAGGCCAATATTGACGCATGGTGGCTTTCATTGTCCACTTTTATCGTTCTGGTCGGCACCCTTGTTCTGTTGATTTTCATCGGCGAGGCTCTCAGGGAAGCCTTCGATCCGAGGAAGCAGTGAATCAGGTGATCAGGAGTTTAGGTGTTTAGGTGACTAGGTATTCAGGTATTTAGGGGCTTAATGATTTAGGCTGAAAATTGTCATTCGGACTATTTTTGTCATTTCGACCGCAGGGAGAAATTTTATCCCCATCAACCTAATCCCCTTCAGCCTAAACTCCTCAATACCTAAAAATTTCAACTCGCTTCATTATTGAGAACAAATAAAAAGGCCGGCTAAAAGCCGGCCTTGTGTATACATATGCTGTTTTGCTTGAGTGTATTATGAACCCAGCTGAGCGCGCAGGTTTTTTATCTCCTCTTTCAGCAATTCAATTTCCTGCCTGAGTTCATTCTCCTGCTCCTGAAAGTGAGATCGGATCTGCGCAACAGAAGCCTGGTATTCTTCTTCAGACTTCATAGGCCTGGCCATCCGGTTTACACCTGCATCCTCTTCCTCGGCAAGGGCTGGTGTGAGAAGCATTTCGTCATCTGCTTCAGCAACTTCATGTTCTACGGCAGCAGGTTCTTCTTCGCCAAAGAAGGTGTCAAGCTTATCAGCCAACTCCTCTGAGGGTTCTTCTTCGAGGATTTCAGTTCCTTCACTTTCATCACCGGAAAGGGCAGGCGCAATGTCGCCTTCATCCTCAAACATGGCCTCAAAGCCTTCGGCTGGCTCTTCTGAAGCAGGTGCAGTTTCTTCAGTCACCTCCTCAGAAGGGAGTTCGGCTTCAGCAACTGCAGCCGGTTCTTCGTCACCGAAGAACCCTTCAAGTCTTTCATCCAAGCCTTCAGGTGGCTCTTCAAGTTCCCCTTCGACTCCAAATCCAGCATCTTCAGGCGAACCTGCAAGAGCAGGGACTATTTCCTCTTCAGCTTCGAAAGATTCTTCCGGCTCTTCGACAGCTTCAGCGATACCTTCAGCTTCTTCTACAGCAGCCGGCGGGGGTTCAGCTCCTTCAAACGGGGCCACCTCTTCTTCACTGCCAAAGAAGGACTCAAGTTTTTCTGCCAGTTCTTCCACTGGCTCTTCTTCCAGGATTTCAGTTCCTTCACTATCATCACCGGCAAGGGCGGGTGCTATATCAGATTCTTCCAGGGTTTCTGCTTCAGCAAGTGAGGGAGCTTCCTCAAACTCTTCTTCACCTTCCAGGGCAGGTGCTACAGGTTCTTCTGTAATAGCAACTTCAGTTTCGGGAGCAGGTTCTGGCGGTGCAACTTTTTCATCCTCACCAAAGAAAAATTCCAATTTGTCAGCCAGTTCTTCTGTTGGCTCTTCTTCAAGAATTTCAGTTCCTTCACCCTCATCACCGGAAAGAGCTGGCGCAATTTCAGCTTCTTCCCCGGTTTCTGCCTCAGCAAATACAGCAGCCTCCTCGAGCTCTTCTTCACCATCCAGTGCAGGTGCCACAGGTTCTTCTGCAACAGCCGTTTCAGGCTCGGGAGCAGGTTCTGGCGGCGCAACCGTTTCATCACCACCAAAGAATGATTCCAATTTGTCAGCCAGTTCCTCGGGCGGCTCCTCTTCCAGAATTTCTGTTCCTTCTCCCACGTCACCGGCAAGTGCTGGAGCAATTTCACCATCTGCGCCAGGGGCTTCATCGGTAAAAGTCTCAAGTTCTTCTTCAGTTTCTGCAGCAAAAGCCGGCGCTTCATCAGTTATTTTATCTGCGGGCTCTTCCTCAATTGTCTCAATTGCTTCCTCTTCCAGGACCTCAACACCTTCGGAGGCGGCCCCGGCAATGAGTGCTTTGAGGTTGTTCAGGCTGTTGACTTGTTCAACAATAATGCTCTGGCGCTCTTCATCGTCAAGTTCACCGTCTTCAATAAGCCTGGCAAGTCCTTCACAGAAGCTGTGAAGGAGGGAGAATGACTCGGGATGAGCCTGACCCTTTTCTTCCGAGATATATGAATTGAGAGAAGACAGACCTTGAACCAGGACTAGAATATAACGGTCATCGGAGAATTTTTCTTTCAGGGAATCAAGCTGTTCAGTTAATCGCTCAAGACTTTCATCCGTGATTTCCCAGTCAAGTTCCAGGATAACTGCCCTTAGACCCCTTAATGCCTCGGAGTCGGTAATAGCAATTCCAAGTTCTTTGGCTTCGGCTGTAGGAGGAACTGGGGCTTCAACGCCATGCCGCTGCGCGATCTGATACTGTAATATTTTAAATTTTCGGACGTCTGCCTTAAGAAGTGCTGTTATCTCCGAACCTGTAATTGTTTCTGAAGAAAGAATTTTTTCGAAGTCATAGTAGAGGGTGAGGAGCAGCTTTATAGAGTTGGGGTGGGCACGAGCTCCTTCGCTTTGAATATAATGTCCGATCTTGGAAAGACCCTGCAGATAGACCTGGGAAACCTTGTCGGCCTCCAAAATGTCAAGACTTTTGAGACGATCGATTTCATCAGCAAGGTCCTGGAGGGTGTCATCAGTAATTTCCCAGTCAAGGGAAAGGACGATTGACTTGAGTTCGGTGAGAGGTGAATCTTCTTCTGAAGTGAATTCGAACAGATCTACATCGTCCGTATCGAAATCCTCATCCAGAAATCGAGTCAGATCATCAACTTGATCAGATTTTTCATGTTTTTTCTGGTTATTCTCGGATGTATTCATGAAGTCCACACCAGCTGATTCATCAAGATTAAATGCCCTTTAAGAAAGTTTCTTCTGAATATGCATTACTGTCAGTGATATAATTTTCTTCAATGTTTCAGGAACGTTGTAACCTGTCAGGGCGCTTGCCTCAAAAGAAGGTACTTTCAGCTTACTGTTGAGGTCCTTTTCAAGCACCTCGGATGGTAGAATAGGTACACCCTGATTGCGGAGGTCGACTTTATTGTACTGCATGACAAGTGGAATGCGGAAAATGGACTCTTTAAAATCAAGAAGGTTCTCGTGAAGCTGGTTCAGGGACCGGATGTTCTTTTCTCGCATCTGCTTTTGAGCATCAGCAACAAAAACCAAACCGTCAACACCTTTGAGAACCAGTTTACGGGTGGCGTTATATTTTACCTGACCCGGTACGGTATAAAGCTGAATTTTTATATCAAACCCCTTAATCTGCCCCATATCAAAAGGAAGAAAGTCAAAAAACAACGTTCTGTCGCCGTGTGTTTTCAGGCTGACCATTTCAGATTGGATCTGTTCTTTAAATCTTCTGTTTATATATTCCAGGTTGGTTGTTTTTCCACCTCGACCCGGCCCATAGTAGACAATTTTAACCTGGACAACTTTGTCCTTTAAATTAATGAAGCTCAAGATATTCTCCTGCTGACGGTGTTCCAGAAACGATCAGTGAAAGTTCTGCTGGAAAGAACTGCCGGTTTATGTCCAAAGCTTCTTGATTTCCTCAATGGCTTCAACGACATTGAGCCGCAGAAAACCGAGAGAAATGTCCTTGCCGAACATGCTTATAAGTAGAAGTTCATCATCTACTTTGCTGAAATGGATGTTAGCGTCGGTACCCTTGTGGAACAGCAGGGAAAATTCCTGTTCACCAACAAGTTTGGCCATTGCATCAACAGTCGCAAAGTTTCCTGCCGCCAGTGCAGCAAAAGAATAGACATCGTACTTGCTTTTGCCGGCGTCTTTTGCTGTAATGATGTTGCCTGCCATGTCGATGACAATGACGCAGTCAACGCCTATGCTAATGAGTTTTTCCGTCAAGATCTCATCCATTTTTTCAAGCTGCTCTTGACTGACGACACCGTAATTCATGATTTTTTTACCTCTTCAGCGTGCCCTATCTATGCACATTTATAGGAAAAAATTAAAATATATTTCTAATCAAAATCTAGTATACGATAGAAATATAATTATATGAAGTTGTTTTTTATTAATTTTAATCTTTTTTCTACTTTTTTCATACAAATGTCAATGTTTTATGAAAAATTATCATCCTGTCTTGTATAGGCTTAAAACCTCGCTTTATTGCAATTCAATGGCAGCAAGATTTGTCAAATATATTATTTTTTAAAACGGTTTCCGCAATCAATCATTATAGACCCACACATCGTTTGCAATAAGTGACATTATTACAATCAGTTGAACTGGATTGGCCCAGTCAAAATATCTTTTATTTGTTCTTGACAGTTTCACTGTCATGGTTATAATAATTGAAAATAGTAATTATTATCATTTAATGTTGATCACAAGTTTGGATGAGGGTATGAACTATGATGAATCTTGAACAGTTGAAGAAGAACAGACAGGTTGTAAATGAGATTGACTGGTCAATGACTCCCGAAAAAGCTGTTGAAATGTATCTTGAATGGGGTACAGGCTGGGTTCGCGGAAACGATTTTGTTGCCAGTGCCAATGATGAATCTGTCTACTTTGTCATTTATGATTGGGAAAAAAAACCGCTTGCCACGTTGATACATAGAACAGTGGAAGGTGCTGAGGAAATAGCACAAGTGCCGGTTCCGGAGGGCTTGTTTGAAGCGTCATGGAAAGAAGATGGTACCCGACCGGGCGGTACGGTTCATCCTCCAAACTTTGATTTGAAAAAATGGCTTTGTGAGCAGATTAACGGTCCCCCTTTGGATTGGAGTGTAACAGTAAGCTGATTTCATAATTTTTTTTCTTCCTGGCAGGCGCCTGCATGGCCAATCCCCTCCTTGTTGGTATTGTGCAGGCGCCATTTTTTTTGGGGGTAATCACTCCTGATGTATTTCTTCAGTATTTCCTGAAAATGTTCCCGTGATATTTCACGTGCCCCGAATGTGGCCAGATGTTCAGTCCTAATCTGGCAGTCAATAATTTTTATTCCCGTTATCTCTGCATGTCTTACCAGAGCGTGGAGGGCAACCTTGGACGCGTCCTTTACTTGAGAATACATTGATTCACCGAAGAAAACCTGATCAAGGGCTATGCCATACAGCCCTCCGGCCAATGAGCCCTCATGCCAGCATTCGATACTGTGCGCATAGCCACGTTCATGCAGACGGCAGTAGGCATTTTGCATCTCAGGGGTGATCCAGGTCTCCTCCCTGTTTGTTCCCCTGAACCGGGCACATTTTTCTATAATATCTTTAAAAGCAGTGTCAGCGGTAAGAGAAAACACCTGTTTTCTGATGACCCTGGCAAGACGTTTAGGGGTATGGAATTCATTCGGAAACAGAACAAGCCGCGGTGCCGGTGTCCACCAGAGAATCGGATCGCCTGCCGAGTACCAGGGAAAAATGCCCGTGCGGTACGCTTCCAGCAATCTTTGGACAGAGAGATCGCCGCCAACGGCCAGAAGTCCGTTTTCCTCAGCCAGTTCAGGTGGCGGGAACTTGATGTTACTGCTGAGTCTGAAAACGGGCATGAGCTAAAAGGACCAGTTCCCTGGGGGACATAATAATAAAATTAAATCCAGAGTGATACTCAATGATTATCCTGGTCAGCATGGACAGAGGTTTTCAGTATATGTTTCGTAACTCAAGGGTCGGTAATGAGTTCCATTATTTTCCTGGCCGGCTCAGGTCCCCAGCTTCCTGCAGGGTAAAAGTGAAGGAGTTGATCAAGATTGTCACAGTGTTCGCATTCTTCAAGAACAGGAGTAAGAAAAGACCATGACTGCTCAATTCCGTCCTGGCGCCAGAAAAGCATATGATCTCCGGTCATGCAGTCAAGCAGGACACGGGCATACGCATCAAGAGATGCTTTTTGATAATGCTCCTGGTAGACAAAGTCCATGACCATGGAGCGCAGACAGATTTCCATACCGGGGTTCTTCGTCTGGAAGGCCAGTCGAATGGCTTCCTCCGGGAAGGTCTCTATAACCAGGCGATTTGCGCCAATTGTATCACCAAGCACATCACTGAAAAGTCTGTGCGGTACCTTCTTGAACTGGATGATGATTCTTGTTTCCTTCCGCGGCAACCTTTTACCGGAAACAACGTAAAAAGGAACACCCTGCCAGCGCCAGTTATCAATATAGAGTTCCATGAGAGCAAAGGTAGGGGTGCCGGAACCGGGTTTAACACCGTCCTCCTCCCTGTAACCTGGCAGTATATTGCCTTTCTTTTCCCCTCTGCCGTATTGTCCCAGGTAAAGTCTGCTGCCTTTCTCAGGGCTGAATTCCCTGAGAGAACGTATAACTTTGATTTTCTCGTCCTGAACGGCATCGGCCTGGTAGCGTGAAGGTGGTTCCATTGCTGTCAGGACAAGCAGCTGCATCATGTGATTCTGAAACATGTCCCGAATAACACCTGATTCATCATAATATCCTGCTCTGCTGCCGACACCGAGTTCTTCGGCAGCGACAATCCCTATATAATCTATATGATGGCGGTTCCAGAGGGGTTCAAAAATAGAATTTGCAAAACGGAAAATAAGCGTGTTCTGGACAGTTTCCTTGGCAAGGTAATGATCAATGCGGAAGATCTGGTCTTCGCGGAAATGCTCATGAAGAATTGCATCTAGGGCAAGAGCTGTCTCCAGGTCTCTGCCGAATGGTTTTTCAACCACGATTCTCGACCAGCCGGGAAACTGTTGTTTTTCATCGGCCAGTCCCGCGTTGCCAAGCAGTTCTGCAATTACAGGATAGAGTGCCGGGGGAACGGCAAGGTCAAAGATCCGGTTGCCGTTGGTTTGTTTGTCCCTGTCAAGACTTTCGAGATATCCGGCAACGGCCTGGAAGCTTTCCAGTTCGTACGTAATGGGCTGGTAATGAAGCTTTCCCATTTTCTCCTTTCTATTCCTTCCTTCCTGTACTGATCGTACAGCAGATCCCGGAACTGTTCGTCGCTGAGCTTTGTTCTGCTGCAGCCGACAATGGAAAATGGATGGGGCACCTTGCCCTGGTCAAAGAGAGAAAATAAAGCAGGAATAAGTTTGCGGCGGGTCAGGTCGCCGGACGCTCCGAAAATGACAATGGTGCAAGGCTCTAGTACAATTTTCGTCGGCAGGTCACAGGCATGGTGTGTCTGCATGGCTACTTGTCCGAAGCTTTTACCGCGTGACCGCCAAATTCACGGCGCAGGGCAGCGAGAACCCTGTCGGAGAAAGAGTTGTCATCTCTGGACTGGAACCGGGCAAACAGGGAATTGGCGATGACCGGTGCCGCAACCCTGCTTTCAATAGCCTGTTCAACCGTCCATCGTCCTTCACCTGAATCATCAACATAGCCGATAATGTCATTGAGCTTCGGGTCTTCCTTAAAAGCATCTTCAAGAAGTTCCAGGAGCCAGGAACGGATTACACTGCCCTGGTTCCAGAGGTGTGCAATTTTCCGGTAGTCAAAATTATCCTTGTAGGGTGAGGCCTCAAGCAAGGCAAATCCTTCACCGTAGGCCTGCATCATCCCGTATTCTATCCCGTTGTGAATCATTTTGACAAAATGTCCGGATCCGGATGGCCCGCAGTAAAGAAACCCGTCTTGAGGAGCCAGGCTTTCCAGAACAGGGGTAAGCATATCGAAAACTTTCTTTTCGCCGCCGATCATGGTGCAGTATCCGACTTCAAGCCCCCATATTCCCCCGCTGACACCTGCGTCCAGGTAGTGAATTGATTTATTTTCAAGTTCAGCCGATCTGCGTATATCGTCTGTGTAACGGCTATTGCCCCCCTCTACTATAATATCCCCTGGCTCAAGAAGCTCGGCCAGTGCACTGATCTGCTTGTCGACAATTTTACCGGCCGGAAGCATAATCCAGACGATTCTCGGCGCAAACAGCTTGCTGACAAGTTCTTCAACAGTGTATGCTCCCTCCGCACCTTCACCGGTAATCTTATCGACTTTATCGGGAGTCCTGTTATAGGCTACAACTTCGTGTTTGTCCCTGATAAGGCGACGCACCATGTTCATTCCCATCCTTCCGAGACCAATCATTCCCAAACGCATAGCATGCTCCTTGTTAGATAAGATTTGCGCCACCTGGTTGCTTGTTCATATAACTCTATAATATCAATGATATCGCAGGTTGGCTGTTGCGCACAAGATATTTTCTCTGTATGTAGACGGATTCGTCATAAGCTGTAAATAAAACGGATAAACGCAGCAATCAGCTTAATTACTTTGTTGTCGGTTTATTCTCAAATTATTAAAGGGGGCAACCGATGTGAACAATGGCATATATTTAACGATTATGAGTTTTATAGGATTTCAAATCATGACAATGATGCTGCATCGTTCCCTCTTTATATAAAGAAAAGAAAGGTGTATCGAAAAAGATGTTTACACAATGAGTTAATTAGCAGATAATTGTGTCGATTGTTAACAGCAATTTATAATCATTAATTTATCAGCCGTTAGAATTTTTTACAAAATCATCATGTCGATGTATCTGGAACATTTTCAATTGAATCAATCTCCTTTTCGTCAGGAGCCTGATCCAAAAATTTTCTATCCTGGCGCGGCCCGTCGTGATGTGCTTAAATCTCTCCTTGCTGATATTCAGGACGGCAAACCTCTCCTTAAACTGACCGGCGGTGAAGGTGTCGGTAAAACGCTGCTGTATCTGCTCCTTATCCGGAAATTACCGCAGGAGACGTATGACATTGTCAGTCTGGATCATCCGGTGGGTTCATTTGAGGATCTGTTGCGTATTATCTGCGTTGCCCTGGGGTATAAAAAACACGATGAATCGGCGCCAAGGAGTTGTCTCGAGGTATTTCGTGAACAGCTGCAAATCCGGAAAAATGAACAACGAAAGGTTCTCCTGATCATTGACGAAGCGGAGAAGCTCTTTCTGGCCACCCTGGAACGCCTGGTCAAGACAATCTGTGATACTGAAGAAGCTGATGTGCTCCAGATTCTGTTGATTGGCCGGCTCGACCTGGACGTTAACATTGAACAGCTTACAATATATTGTTCCAACGTTGACATTCACGCGGGGTATGTGCTGGAGCCCATGAACCTCGAAGAGACAAGAAAATATATACAGTTCAGGCTGCATTCAGCCAAAATTCCCGGTGATAAACATATCACCCTGTTTACTGATGATGCCATTCATGCAATTTATCATACTGCCATGGGGAACATCAGCCTGACAAATATCCTGTCGGAAAAGGGTCTCAAGGTTGCCTGCTCCGAGGGCCTGTTTCAAGTGGAACCTGAACTTGTCGGGCTTCAGTCCACAAGGAGAAAAAGTTCTCCCGGGATATTGTCGAAGCTCAAGGAGTCAACATCCCAGGGCTACGAAACGCTTAAGGATTCACAGCTCTATGACCTGTTAATGGAGCATAAATGGTGGTCGGCAGCAGCTGCAGTGCTTTTGTTTTTGCTGCTGATAGTACTATGGCCTGGAGATAAAGATATTTCCGACACGGTTGACCAGGCTGCACTTGAAAAGATGGAAATTGAAGAGATTACGGTTGAGCAGCCAGTGGTACAGTCAGAAAAACCACCTCTTCAGGAAAAACTACCCGTGGTGGAACATATACCCCCGGAAGTTGAGCCTGATAAACCTGGGCAGCGTGAAGAACCCGAAGAAGATGATACAGTAATTGTCCAGGCCGAATCAAAAAAGAAGAAAGACGAAATATCCCCTGCCCAGGATAATCGAAGGACAGGATCCCCATCCAGGGATGGATCGTCTCTTTTCACAGAACGTATCAAAGCCAGCTCTAGTTGGCTGGCATGGGCCTATCGTGGTGGATATACGATCCAGCTGATGCTGTTGACCGCTGAAAACGCGGAGGCAAACCTCAAAAAAATCCTTGTAGAAGATGAGTATTTTGCGGTCAAAGACGACCTGTATATCCTGAGAAGAAATTCCCCTCCGGCCCTGTTCGTTTTTTTCGGGATGTACGATACAATGGAGGCAGCACGCAGGGCACGGAACGGTATGCCAATTTTCCTAAGGCGCCATCATCCATATGCCCTGTCCATTAAAGAGGCGTTGAGAAAGTCCGAAGAGTAACAGTTTACAGTCTTATTGATCTATAACAGAAGATTTGATAATTTTGGATTAGTGTCATTTCGAACGTAGTGAGAAATCTTTTCCTGATGGCCCCCGGTCTCTGGGCAGAGAAGCCCCATATCCTCCTGCCTGACACCTCCGGTCTCCGGTCTGAAGTCTTCCCCCTCAAGCCTCCGTTCTTTTCCTGTCAAGCAGATTGCGAAGGGTTAAGGCCAGCTTTATTATGTCAAGTGGTTTGGTCATGTAATCACTTATCCCTATTGCCATGGCCTCTTCCTTTTTAAGTATTTCGCTGAAACCTGTACAGAGAATAACAGGTACGTCCGGCCGCAGTTCGATAATTTCTCTTGCAAGCAGGTCTCCAGTCATTATCGGCATGGTCATGTCACTCATCACAAGATCATATGTATCAGGTTTTTTGCGGAAGCGTTCCAGGGCATCGTGGGGGCTGGTGAAAGCCTCAACACGGTACCCAAGGCTTTTCAGTATTTGTTCTTCAACGTGAAGAACAGTTTCTTCATCATCGACAAGAAGAATACACTCATCCCCTCCCTGCGGAGGTGTTTGAATAATATTCGAGTAATCGTTAATGTGTGCCCTCATAGCGGGAAAATAAACCATAAAGGTACTTCCTTTTCCGACCTCACTATAAACGGAGATATCCCCATCCAGCCCTTTTATTATACCGTGGACAATAGAAAGTCCAAGCCCGGTTCCTTCACCTTTGTCCTTGGTCGTAAAGTAGGGTTCGAAAATACGGCTGAGTGTTTCCGGGTCCATCCCTTTACCGGTATCACTTACTTCAAGACGAATGTACATGCCCGGGGTGAGCTTTACTTGTGGTGATTCATCTGAAGCTGTTATTTCAAAAGGTTTAAGAACAACACCCAGGACGCCTCCTGTTTCACGCATGGCATGGTATGCATTGGTACAAAGATTCATAAGTACCTGATGGATATGGGTTGGATTGGCCATGACTGATCCGCAGTGCTGGTCGATATTCTGACGGATTTCGATAGTGGATGGTATGGAAGAGCGAAGCAGCTTTATTGCTTCCTTGACAATGACCCCTACGTTTGTTGGCGCGGTTTTCTGCCCCTCCTGCCTGCTGAATGTCAGGATCTGCAGGACCAGGTCCTTTGCACGGTGGACAGCTTTGAGGACTTCAGTCAGGTTTGATGTAACTTTTTCAGTGTCGTGCGCTTTCAGAATTGCCATCTCCACATAGCCGTGGATTGGTGTAAGTATATTATTAAAATCATGCGCTATGCCTCCTGCCAGAGTACCAATGGCTTCCATCTTCTGTGACTGGATCAGTTGCCGTTCGAATTTCTTCCGTTCCGTAATATCCCGGATCACTCCAAGGATCCGTAGTTTGCCGTCAAGTTCCGTACTTTTTAAAGTGACCTCGGCCCAGAAGGATTCTCCATCTTTTCGGAGATATTTCCATTCAAAAACCTGGGATCCATCGGTAATCGCTTTGTTCACCAATTCTTTTGCACGGTTGCTGGTCGAGACAGGATCGCCGGCACTCAGTTCCCCAACTGTTATTTCAGACATTTCTTTACGACTATATCCGAACATATCAAGCATAGCCTGGTTTACATCCAGAAATTTGAGCGTCTGTGCATGGCGAATGAAAATCGCTTCGTTGGTTGAGTTGAAAATCTCACGGAAACGATTTTCACTCATCTGTAATGCTTTTTCCCTGCTTTTTACAGCCTCTGACATACCATGAAAACTGTTGGTCAACTCCTGTACTTCAACATAAGGAGAAGGAGAAAGTGATACATCATAATCTCCGGCGGCTATCACTTTTGACCATTCCGTTATTTCAGTAATGGGCTTTGAAAATTTTCTGGACTGAACCAAAGCAAAATAAACCGCCAAAAGAATAACTCCGATAGCACCTGCGACGAGATAGATGGCAGTTGATTTTACAGTATCGTATGTCAGGTCCACCGGCTGGGAAACAATTGTCAGCCAGCCGGGGCCTGGGATAAGCTTGACACTGCCGTCATAGTCGACATCCTGGAAACTATACCTGTGCTCGCCTTCCTCCCCGGCAAAACCTTTCTTCACGATTTGGAAATTATTGATACTGACCTGGCGGGCTGTAACTGATGGATCCGGATGAATTATTATTGCCCCCTTTCTATCTACGAGCATCATCGTCACATTGTGATCAGTTCTTATATGCGCGATAAAGTTCGACAGGAGTTCGATGTTGAAATTCCCTATCAGGACACGCTCGTCGACAATCAGGCACAAAGCCAGTGACATTTTGCCGCTGATAAGGGACAGGAATGTATCAGACCAGGTTGGATTGTTGGTTCGACGAGCTGTTAAATAAAATGGAAGATGAGCAAGGTTGATCCCGAGATAGTTTTCCCTCTGATTTTCCTTGCCTTGAAGAAGACCAACATGCTGCACGGTGCCATCCTTGTCAAGAATGTAAATGGATTCAAACAGTTGCGAATGTTGCACATGCAGATCAAGCAAGTTCTGGATAGTTGCAGGATCATAGTCCGGATTGGCTTTCAACATTGCACTTGTGTTCTGCAGGACAACCAGGGGCTCCCTGAGAAAGACCTCAACCTGCCCGCTGACAGACTCGGCCATCAGAGATAAGACTTCATGCGCATCTTTCCGGGTTTCTCGTGCAAGGTTGATTAGGACAAGGATTGAAACAATGATGATCGGAACAACAGCAGCAAGGCTGAAACGGACCGCCATGGATTGTTTCAGTTTTCTTGCTTTTATAAAGCGATTCGAAAGCATGCACCTGCCTTTTCTAGTAGATCATTACGAATTTGCCATCCTGTACTATTGAAAGGTGGGTTTCTCTTTCTGCATCTCCAAGACGGTCGATAGAAAGATTTCCCTGCAAGACGTGAAATAAAGAGATGTCGAGTATGGTGTCCTTCAGATCCTGACCTTTTTGTTGTTTTGAGAGAGACGTAAGGATGATATTCGCTGCATCATATCCTGCTACAGAAGCAAATCCCGGTTCAGTCCCGAACTGTTTGATATATTCTTCCTTGAAACTGAGATATTCTACACTGGGGTTATCACGATTAAAGAATTGGGAAACAATCACACCCTCAACCGCGATTCCACCTAAATTGATCAGTTTTTCAGTGGCTGCCCACTCGGAGGTTCCAACATACATTTTTTTCCCTTTCTGCTTCAGAACCTGCTGGTTAATCATTGCACTGTCGAGGGCATTGGCAGATATAACAATACCTTCAATATCAGGCACCAAAGCATCCTCAACAACATTATGAAAAAGTACGTCCGGGCCGGAAGTAAAAGTTGTCTGATGACTGATATGCCCACCCAGTCCTTCAAATTCTTCCCGGAATTTGCTGATCCAGTTTTCAGTATAAGACTTGTTTCCCAAATCGTAAATGACACTTACATTTTTCAGGCCGATGGTATTTCTTAAATAGCGGGCCATTTTGGCGGCATATTTATCAGTGGTAGAGCAGACCCTGAAGAAGTAGTCATCCTTAGCGCTTAGGTGCGTTGTTGTCGTTGTCGGGCTCATCATGACGATTTTATTGTTATTGACAATCGGAACAGTCCTGGTGGACATGGCACTGGTCATGTGTCCGATAATAGCCACCACATTCTGGTTGATAAGCTCATTGACTGCTTTTTCAGCTACCTCCTGGTTCTGCTCGTCGTCCATAACCACAAGGGTGACCGGACGTCCGTTTACACCTCCGGCATTGTTCCAGTGCTCAACCGCCAGGATAGCACCGTTCCTTCCGCTGATGCCCAAATCGGCAACACGGCCTGATAACCCGCCAACAAACCCGAGCTTGATCGGTTCCTTTTTGGAGCACATGGAAATGAAAGGGAGGAGGCAAAAAACTGTTATAATTACTACATATTGAATAGGTGAAAAAAAGGATTTGTTACTCATAGACATCGCAAGACCTCTGTAAGAGAAACTTTCACCCAATTCAGAGAATAATAACTATTTGCTGTAAGTACAAGCTCTTAGTTATATTTATAGTATAGCATTAAATTATAATTTAGTGAAATAGTGCAAAGAAAAAATACTTATTGGAAGGAAAGTCGGATGTACTCCGGCAGAGCTGGATTGTCATTATTCTTTTTTGTGAATCCTTTGCCGTAGGGCCCGTGCCAGAGAAGAAACATAAAAGAATAGCGGGCAGAAAACAGTCAGAAAGCCTTTGACAGGTTGGCAATGTTTTCCTGCATGACCGACAGGAAATCTCCTTTCTTCGGCCTGTTAAAGCATGGGGAAAACACCAGGCCCTGAACATTCATCTCTTGAAGCTGCCTGGCCGAATCCGCCAGCGGCTCACCTTCCCAGATCATCCACTTGGCCGGGTGCTCGCCGAGTAATTCCTGAAGGTGCTGCCATTCTTTTTTTCCCGGGTCAGCATCAGGTTCCCACATCATCATTTTTAAGTTCAGGTTGTAGCGCCTGGCCATGTACTGGTAGATGGGGTGGGAAGCAACCAGAGGTGTGCCAGGATTTTGGGTGCTTATTTGCTTCATCTGTTCGTCGAGCTGCAGGAGGTCTGTTTGCAGAGATGCATAGTTTCGGGCAAAATCAGCACTCCGTGCAGGCAGTTTACGCGCCAGGGCCTGGTAGATGGCTTCTGCCTGCAGAGCAGCCTGGGAAAAATCAAGCCAGGTGGTAAAGGCGGTGCCGCCGTGGGAGTGATCTCCCCCCGGTCCGTGACTGTGGGTTACATTGGTGTCGATCTGGATCAGGTTGTCCTTGAAGGCCTTTGAAGTATCGACCATGCGCATCATGGGCAGGCTGACCTTTTTTATCCATTTTTCGTATCCTGCGCCGTTCAGGATAATCAAGTCCGCTTTCTGGTACTTGCGCACTGTTTCCATATCCGGTGACCAGAACGCAGGATCAATATCAGGCGGTGCTGGAAAGACAACATTGACATACTCACCGCCAATACATTCGGCAAAGTAGGTGAGGGGATAGTTGGTTGTGTAGAGGGTGAGGGGGGAAGAGGCGGCGTAAGTAGTATTATGGATTAGCAGAAATAAAGTAAATGCCAAGCAGCAGTTAAATAATACCTGAAAGTAGCTAAAGTAATATTTCATCTTCCTTTTGTCTCCAGATGATCAGTTGAAAATGCTTTGGTTGAATCAGATTTTGAATTTCGAAATTCTAAATTCGAAACTCGAAACAGATAAGCGAAGACTTCGATATCAAATGACAGAAATTTTTTAATGACCTAAAATGATCTTTAGAAGTTTATATTGTTTTAAACATTTGAATTTTAATATTCAAATTTGTTTCGGATTTAGTGCTTAAGATTTCGAATTTCGCCATTTTCTAGCATGTAGCTAAATGAACAGGCTTCGAACCAGCAATTGATCATAATGAAGAACCACCCCCAGTAAACTTGCACAAACGGTTCCACTTATCAGGACAATAATAAAAACTTCCGCACCCAGAAGCCTGGCAATGGTTGCCCTGCTGCAACCCAGCTTGAAAATAACGTCAATCTCTTTTTCCCGCAACCGCAGGGACAGTGAAAAGACTAGAATTAACGCCAGCAGTGTTGCCGTCCCGACCAGCATGATGACTGCATCGAGTACATTACGGATTTTGAAGATATTCGCCATCAGGGTGTCGATTACCTCTTTGGGCCGGACGATCTGGTAGGGAGTATTTTTTTTCAAATAACGCCCCTGGAGGATAGTGCCGGATTTTTCATCATAGGGAACAGCAAGCACTGCTGTTAAAGGAAATTCTGAAGGGTCACCATGGAGGTGAAAGGAATCAATATTCTCCTCGGTTATCTCGGTGTACTGCATAAGCTTGGCATTAGCCGTGACATTACCCTTTTCTTTTTTGAGAATAACTGAGCTGTCCGTTGTCTTTGTCACATCCTGGTGACCGTGGCCAAGTCCATTGATAACCCATGCTGTTGGGATATCAACAAAGACGGCCAGATCATCAGCACTGTGTGTCGGTGCAAGCACTCCGGTAATTTTCATTTTCAGGGGATAAACGCCTGCAATGTTAAACAGGGTCTCCGGCGAGGTAACTATATGATCCCCAGGCTCCAGGTTGAGCTTCCGGGAAACCTCTGCACCGATCACACACTGCCCAAGCATGACGAACATCTCGCCCCGGGCGAACTCAAGCTTTCGAAAATCAAAGTAATCGAGTGTTGTGCCGACTACCGGAAAGTCACGGGCTTTAAACCGAACAAACAAAGGGATCGGTGCGGCAAGGTCGGTATCCATGACCTGCTCAGCCGCAGCCATGGTGATGGTCTCCGGTACCTCGTCGCCAAAGTAAAGAGAGTTCATCACAAGGTCCAGAGCGCTTCCTTTGGCTCCGATCAGAAGGGGGCTTGAATCAGCCCGCAGGGCAAGCTGCCGCTCGCTTTCATCCAACAATATCTCCAGTGCTAGGGGCAGGGCTGCAATTATGGTGATGCAGGCAACCAGGATAAATGTTTTGAGCCGGTTGTAGGTTATATATTTCCAGGCAATATATAGAGTATCAAACATTATCAAAGGGTGCGTTGAACTTAATAAACACGAAGCACGAAATTCGAAACACTAAACAATTTCAAAATATTCAATTTTCTAATTTCAGAAACAGTCATTTACTCCTCTGAAGGATTGCTCCGAAAATTTTCATTAATTCTGTTGCTTCGTTAATGAGAATATTCTGCATGTTCTAGAGTTCTTTATCTTGTGAAACATCGATAAGGCGAAGCCAATATCTGCTTTCTTTTGATTCCTTCCGACATATCTTTATCCTCATGATAAAGTCTTTTTTGCTCAAAGATTCATTCGCTTCAATATAATTAGCACCGACAGAACCTGAAGATCTTATAACCTGTTTCCCATCCTCAATGTTCGCGATGGATTTTGTTAACTTTTTTACAAACACTCGCACATTTTTAGCGAATTCAAGAGTTATATCTTCCAGGTCATATTGTTTGGAATTTATAATTTTTGTCATTTGTATTTGTTTAGTTTTTCGATATTCGAATTTAGGATTTAATCAGTTAACCAGTTTTGAAAATCAACCACTCTATCAAACCTTCCCAACAATTCCTGGTCATGAGTGACAGCAAGAAGAGTTGCATTGTGATGATCAACGCTTTCAAAAAGGAGTTCAAGTATATGCACCTTGTTTTTCGGATCGAGATTGCCTGTGGCCTCATCAGCAAGAATAAGTTTTGGGTCAGGGAGCAGGGCGCGACAGATAGCAACTCGCTGTCGTTCGCCATGGGACAGATCAGCCGGGTGGCGCCTCAGCTTGTCTGTTATGCCCATCTGTTCCGCGAGCAGGTCAGCCCGGTTCCGGATAGCACTATTCAGCTTGAGCGCCCTGGTGATACGGTAGGGGTGGAGGATGTTGTCCTTTACATCGAGGTAGTCCAGAAGACCGAAGTCCTGAAAAATAAAACCGATGCTGGTGATCCGGAAATCACGGCGGGTTGAGTCATTCTGACTGCTGACCTCCAAGTCGTCAACAGTTATACTTCCTCTACCGGGAGTGAGGATTCCGGCTACCAGGTTGAGAAGGGTGGTCTTGCCTGAACCGCTTGGTCCAATAACCCCTACTTTTTCTCCGGCCGTAACAGATAGATCAGGGATGGATAAATGAAAATCACCCTTGGGGTAGCGGAAGTTTATGTCGGTAAGATTGATCATAATGTTTTATTGAGATGAGCATTATACCAAATATATTTTAGAGCAAAATTAATTAGCTGAATATAAACCAATCTTGTGTAAATCCGAATAATTAACTTAAAATACTAAACAATATCAAATGAAAAAAAAGATAAGTCATCAAAACATTGATTATTTGTGTGTGGTTAACATTTTGAATTTTGAAATTAAGATTTATTTCGTATTTCGTTTTTCGTATTTAGAGTTTATCTTTCCTTTTCCACCTTTAACCTTCCACAATAATCCATCTCTCCAACACTCCGGTATTCCATTTTTTTACATAATCATTGATTTTATAATTTATTGATTAGATAATAATATATCTGAACAATTCAAAGGATACAGTATTTTTTTACATAAGCAAGGAGTCCTAGGATGAAAAAACTATTATTAATGCTGATGATTATCTCCATTTTCACTTTTACATTCGGTACGTTTTCATGGGCAGATAACAAAGTATTGAGTCCAGCCCAGGTCAAAAAGCTCTTCAGCGGTACAACTATGACAGTGACGGATCCTGTTCCCGATAAAAAGACCAGGACGAATCCGACTTATGAAGTCCAGGCTTCGGAAAATGGAGCCTTACGTGTCACCGGTGAAAAAGGGGGGCAGCAAACCCGTGTATGGTCAGTCCGGGACGATGGTTCATTTTGTTACAGCAGGCCCATAACGAGAAGAAAAGGTGGCTCAACATGTGGATACCTGGTGCCGGCTGGACCGGGTACCTATGACTTGTATAAATTAAGGGGAAAGTATTCTCCAAACAGAAAAATTGTCGGTGCCTCGGGAAGCGAGCATATTCTGACGTTCTCTAATTTCAGGTAAGTTAAATCAAATAGTAATGGAGTGATGAACCATCACTCCATTACAAAGTTTTTCCTCCAGCCTCCAGTCTGTACGCTTCAGTATCCAGCTTGGTTACTTCTTCCCCTGCCCATGATGCTCAGTGATCGGGCTCAGGTAATGTGGGTCGGTCAGACCCATCTTACGCATGGCCATGCCGGTCAGACACTCGCGTACAATGCGGTTGGCGTTCATAGCGGACACGTACGTCGGATCGACCAGCGGGTTCAATTCCACCAGTTCGAAACCAACAACGTTTGATTCTGCGCAGAGTCGACGGACTATAGGAAAAGCCTCACGTGGGGTGATACCACCCGGCTCGGGTGTACCGGTACCAGGCACAAAAGCCGGATCAAGCACATCAATGTCAAAGGAGATGAACAGGTATTCCGGGCCATCCTGGGCCTCGGCAATCACTTCGTTCATGACTGCATCCCAGCCCCGACGTTCCACATCAGCCATGGTATGATACCGGAAATTATTCTCCCGCATCCATTTGAAGGATTCCTCATCCGGGTAATAGCCGCGCAGCCCGACCTGGATGAAATTCTTACCCGGCACGAGTCCCTCTTCGATCAGCCTGTACACAGGCATACCGTGGTTGATCAGATGCCCGAAGCCGTATTTGCCTGCATCATAATGAGCATCAAAGTGGATGACGCCAACATTGCCCTTGCCGTAGACATCGACCAGGGCGGCCACATCCGGGTACATGAGGGAATGGTCGCCACCGATGATGATGGGCATGACATGCTTGCCGGGCTCATATTCAATCGCAACTGCCGAGTGGACAAATGCCCGTACAGCATGGATGGTCCGTTCTGTGCTCATCATATCGTTTGGAGCATCACCGTAATCAACGACCGTCAGTTCCTTGAGGGGATCAACCATGACGTGCATGTTCGGAGTCTTGACAATACCCCAGCCGCCGTAGACCTCGGAATTGCGAAAAGCATTTGGTCCGTGCGCAGCCCCACGCATGCCGGATCCCATATCGGTGTAGGCGCCCATGATGGCGACCTCCACCTTGCCAGCCTTGAGGTCTTCAGGAGTCAGGGCAACGGGCAGATGAAAAAAGGTGGGAATTCCTGACCATGCCATACCCATATCATATTTCTGGATATTGATCGGGCCGGGTTCACGCTTTGGGTCCTTGGAAAAATCCCTGAGTGTGTGCCAGATATTGTAGGTAGGATCTTTCGTATCAAGTGGAATAACCGGCTTCTCGCCCTCGCGGATCGGAGCCTGTTCACCCTGTTCCAAACCCTGGTCAAGCAGTCCGATGGCAAAAGCTGTCGGGGTCAGAAAGAATAAACTGAGTACGATTCCCACAAGGAGTGGAATGACGTTTGATAATTTAACCTGCGTTTTCATCGTATCCTCCTTTTAGGTTTATACTACTATGTGGTATTAATATTCACAATAATAAGCATAAAACAGGGATGGACAAGGCGAAGATTGGTGATTGCAGATTCTAGATTTTTGATTGAGGATTAAGTACAAAGTACGTTTTAATTTAAACAAACTTCAATAGGAATACCCTTATTTCTCGTCATAGCCCAATATGTTAGATTTCTTTGCAAATTTGAAGGCAAGGTTCAAATTTACAAGGATAAAAGTCATTTTGCTCAAGGTGAGTGATAAAAAAAAATTGTTGAAGATTTATTAGCAATAATAATCCAAAATTTAAAACCCATTATTTCTTTCTTATCCCTCTCTCCAGCCTCCTATCTATCGTAAAATTGAAAGCATTGGAAATTCTAAACTCGAATTTCGAAGCACTAAACAATTTCAAATGACCAAATATCCCAATGACCGAAACAAAAAGGGTATGGGGGTAAAATATTGTTCTGAACATTTGATTTTCGATATTCGTATTTGTTTCGCATTTCGATATTAGGATTTCTGATTTTTGTTTCCCTCCAGTCTCCAGTCTACTTTTGCGCAAACGGATCAACCCGTTTCTCCTCCAGGAGCTCAATGCCGGTGATTTTCCAGGAGCCGTCCATAACTGACAGGGTCAGAATGGCATCATACACATTCTGCCGGGTGTGGATATGACCCCAGTGGCCAACCGTGCCCATCGCGCTCCACTTGGTCCGGACATCAAGAGCGCCTTCCTGCTTTGTTGATGGTTGGACATCCGTTTCCATGACATCAACCTGCTTGACCTTGGCCTGGGCTCCGCCGGCCTGCTCAATGATCATGGATTTCCTGCTCTGCAGATAGACTTCGGTGAGCAATTCTCCACTGACGCTGATGGCCAGTTTGTCGTACACATCCTCCTCCTCCCGGAAATCGAAAGCCCGGTACACATTTTTGAGCAGGCTCTGGACGATAGCTCTGGAGTCTTCCTCACTTATCTGGCTTGCTCGGGCACTGCTGCCTACTGAAAAATGCCAGCGGGGGAACAGGGCAAAAATGCCGATGATCAGGATAAGGATTATGCTGAACTGAACCTTGACAGGCTGGAATTTCTTGCGGCGGCTATAGGTTGAAAAAGCAAAGGGCAGAAGGAGGACAACGCAGGCAAGGCTGCCAAGCGGCACAGGAATGCCACGATGCGTGTCGGACACAGCGATTCTGTCTATCGTTGGTATGGTGTAGTTTTTGAGGTAGTTGGTCCATTTCAGGACATTGTCATCCGGTTCCAGGTCGTAGGGAAAAGGACCGGCCGGGTCGGTCATGCGGGCGGTCACTTTCTGCACCCGGTCCGAAAACAGGTCCCACTGTGTTTGTACAGTTTGCGGGATGCCGTCAGTCAGATAGGTAATCACGATACCGATCATCGCGGTGTTAAGAGGAATCCGTTCCGGGATCTCGATAAACCGGCTGCGCAGCATAGAGGATTCCACGTAGGCGGTCCGGTCCAGGATGGGCTTGAGCTGCTTGCCGTCGATGAGCACTTTCTCACGGTCCATGAAGAACTGGGCAATCTGTTCACGAACCGGATCGAATTCATCAATTTCGATAAATTCATCCCCGCGAATATCAAAATCCATCCAGGTCATCATATCTTTTACCCGAACCAGAATCTCATGCCGCACTTCATATGGTTCTATGTATAGGTAGGTCCGTACTCCAGACTGTAGAGTACGTTTGAGCTGTTTCTTCTTGAATACGGAATACCAGGGGTCGTCCCAGTCAAGCATAAGAATATTTTCGTCTGTCAGTTGCCGAAAATCAACCACCGGTACTCCCAGGTGATAACAGAGGAACCCGATAGAGGCCCTGGGGAAACCCTGATCATCGAGCGGTGGAATAAAGGTCAGGGATTCGGGTGTACCAGAGAAGGGATACGTCAGTTCAGCATACAGTACCCTTTTATCATCCGGCGGGCCGGGTATCCGCTGCCGGGTATAGGGGTTGATCTTGCCGGCAAAAGGGGAGGGGCGATTCACCCTCATCCGCGGTTCAACCAGGTCAAGCCTGACAGAGAGTTTCTCTCCGGTATCAGTTATTATCTGAAAAGCTTTGTCGCCGAATATTGTGATCCGCTCTTCCGGATCCGGCCTTCCCGGTATGGGTTTCGGAAAAAAATCATCCGGAACCAGCTCCTCAAAAACGATCATATCCTGGACATGGACTTCCAGCTTGATCTTGACGTGATCTTTTTCAACAAAGATCTCGACAATATTTCTTGAGTTTTCAGCGCCGGTGAGATTGATCCAGTCAGCCTGGGCTGTGTCAACTGCAAAAAGACTGACGAGACAAAAAAAAGGTAAAAGGTATTTCACATTAAAAAGGTATTTTTGAAAATGAGAAAAAATTTTTTCCTCATATATTCAGTATATTACGTATGAAATTGCTGATTTGGTAGATACGCTTACCAAATTTAGTAGATATGACATTATTCTATTCTTAGATATGTAAATTAAGATTTTTACAGTTATTAATTCCAGAACCATGTGTCATCTCGAATGGCCGATGGCCGGATAGATCTAAGTGTATTAAGGTACAGTAAGTGACTGTTTGCTTTATTACTTTATATGAGAAAGGCTTTTGCTCCAGTAGCATAATATTCATGGCATCTTCAGAAGCCTCTCGCTTCTCCATATCCGAACGATACGGACCCGTTTTTTTTCTCTTCGGTAAACTATCCGAAATGGAGGCCGGATCAATTCCCGTAAATATTCAATTTCAAATTCGGGCACAACACGTCCCATATCTGGCTGATCGCTCAGAATTTCAATATCAGAAATTATATCGGCCACAAGTTTTTTACCGATGTCGGGGATATCCTGTTCCTCATAATAAGAAATGATCTCTTGTAGGTCAGCGAAAGCAGATTCGGCAAAAGTAATGGTAACTTTAGGCCTCATTTTTACTTTAATCCCAGCTCTTTTTTAACCTGACGTAGCGTTTTCTCTCTTCCTTCTTCCAGATCAACCATTCCTTTTACAACGGCCCGCATAAAGGAACGTTCTTCTTCTGCGGACTCAAAGTCCTGGAGGTTTTGAACGACAGCCACACCTCGTCCACGACTGGTAAGCAAAACCGGACGGTGTTCTTCTGTAACATGCCTGACGATTTTGCCGGGATTGGCTTTCAGGTCACTTAATGGAACAATATCTTCGGAAAATTTTACAGTCATACTGTGTCCTCCATAAAAGAGCTGTTAACAGGTCTTATTATAGCACCATTTAACAGGTCTTGCAAATCTGTGTTTGTTCGTATTGATCATACCTGCTGTTAATCATTTATTCACGAAACTGGTTTTGCCATCAATCACATGATTACGTAACAGAGCCGTTACTCGTACTCTGCTGATAAAAAAGAAAGGCCGGATGAACCGGCCTTTACTCTTATCTGATAAATAGTGCAGATATGTTTTAAAAAAGAAACTTATTCCTCGCTAACATCTTTGAGCGCCTGGGTGCAGCGCTTGCTGATCTTGCTGGAATTTTTATCCAGACACTCCAAGAGGCGGCCTTCACCCACAGCAACTCCAGAGCAGAATTTGTCCAGGTCCGCATCGCATTCATTTGCTACATAGCTGAGTGCTGCAACAAATCTCTCCAGCTGTACAGCCGCATCATACAACGCATACTCGCACTGACCGCTCAGCTTGTCGGAATGGGCATACAGGCAAGCCAGAACACGACCATCTCCCGGAGTGACATTGCTGCAATAAGAGGTAAGTTCTTTCTCACACCCCTTGACCACAGACTCTACTAATTCTTCAAGGGCCCATGCGGATGAAACAGATACAAGAAACATGGCCACGATCGCTGACAAAACAACTCTTTTCCTCATGCCTGACCTCCTTTTATCATTGTAGACTTTCGTTTTATGAATGTCTTAACCACCTACACCTAACACCATACTTCATATCTTCTCACCATTAGCAGAAACAACCGGACAGAATTTATTCTTGTTTCTCGCTGAGTCCATACTCCTTGTTGATCTCGTCATAAGTGGGCTGAATTACGTCACTCATGTCGTATTTGCCGCCAGCAATAAATTCCGAATAAGGAATCCTTTCATTTGGATCGGGTACCTGCGGCTTCTCGGTTGCCGGAGGCGGCCAGACGTCTTCATCATAAATCGCCATCCGTACGCGAATGTCGTCCTTGGTGATGTTCCACACCATGTAGTCCTCGGCATAACTCAGCGGACCGTCATAGGTTGTCCTGACACGATCATTAATTCCGGCTGTGGTGTCAAAGTCCTTGAAGAAGTGATAGGCCACGGCCATCCGCGGCTTGATGATCGACATCATCTTGCCGAACGCTTCCGGTGCGGTGTGGATCTGGGTGCCCACCGCTAAAGCGCTTTGTGGTGTGAATTGAAACTTTTCAATCATGTCCGGCACAGTGACGAAGCACTCGTGAATCGCCAGGTCGGCATCTTTCGCATGCTTCGCGTACCATTTGTTGGGGTAGGTATCACCTCCGAACACGAATTTGAGTCCGTTCCACTCAAGGATGAAACTCACCGGGCCGTCCAGGGAGTGGATGGCCGGGATGGACCGGACCGTTACGCCGTTCTCCTGATAGATGATCTCATTCACACCATTGTAGTCAAATTCGGTAACCTCGAACTTTTGATATCCGCGCGGATCAGTTATTCCCTTACGGCCGTCGAGATCCCATGTAAGTGCTTTGAACAAATGATCCAGCGCGTACTTCGTGCCTCTTTCCGGTGTATCGCCCTTTGGACCCCAAACGCGTAACGGCTTCTGGCGTCCAGCCAGCGCGCCACCGACAAACAATGCATCCAGATCACCAAAGTGATCGGTATGCAGATGACTCAAAAAGACCTTGTCGAGGTAATTGTAAGGGATCTGCATGGCGGCGATACGCTCCGCCGATCCGGTCCCGATATCGAAAATAAACTTGTCACCATTCCCCAGCTCGAGAATCCAGCACGACGCCGCCTGTTTCGGACGAGCCGTGGGCATACCGGTGCCGCAGGCAATCAACCGCATTTCGTTAGTCCCGAGGTCCTCGCTGTTGGGCGCGTAGAAATCCCGAGCTCGCTCCTTCACCGGGGAATACTCATCAGCCGCACCAACGGGACTCACTAGACACAACATCACGGTCATGAAGGTAATAGGTAACAGAATAAGCACTTTCTTCGTTGTGAGCATGATTCTCATCCTCCATTTAGCTGAACAAATTAAAATTCATATATCAGGATTATTATTAATTTATATTATATCATACCTGACAGTATTCAGACATTTAAGTTTTTACTGGGTAGTCATGATTTCCTGTAAACCAGGAGGAGCTGTCTCCCACTGATCAGTGCTGTTCCCTTTTTTGTAGCCAACCTCAAAGAGGGCGTTCATATAGCCAGTATCAAAGGCTTCCGGGCTTTCTTTTTCGAAATCATCGGGGATGCCTGTGAGGAAGAATTCAACGCCTGCACTCCTGGCGACAACATAATTACGGAATATGTCGCCGATAGACTGTGAGTTGATCATGATGTCAACGGTTCTGCCGGCAATGGCGATAATTCGTTTTGGCACCTGCTGGTAGGAGGTTGTGATTTCGGAATTGCGGATCATGTAAACTCTTGCCTTGATTGTACCCACTGTCTCCTTTCTTTTGCTCATAAGGTGTGCCAGGGTCTCAATACCAAAAACCTGGTTTATCAGACCACCATCCACATGCATTTCATCGTATCTTTTTCCTTCCTCTTCGATTGAGATGTACACAGGTGGAAAGGCGATCGGAATTGAGGCCGAGGCAAGCATGATATCCCGGAACAGTTGAGGTGCTTCCGGGTGGCCGGACAGGGCAATCGCGCCCATGTCCCAGACAACCAGGCGGCCACTGTCCAGATGGGTCGATCCAACAAAAAGCCTGCGGCCTTTTTTGTGTTCCATGCCAATCTGTTTTATTGTCTCAATAGTGACATATTTTTCCAGCAATTGTGCTAAAGGGCTGCTGTTGGCAATTGCGTCACGTATCGCCATCATTTCACGAAGCCCTCGGACCTCATAAATGTTCTTTGCTGAGATACCTGTATAAACAGCTTTAAGTTGTTCATCACTGCCTGAGCCAAGAAAGGCAAAGGGTGACATCAATGCGCCGGTACTTATTCCTGTCACAATGTCAAATTGAGGGCGGTTGCCGGCTGCTGTCCAACCGTTGAGAAAACCTGCCCCATAAGCACCGCTATCGCCTCCACCGGAAAGAGCAAGCAGTGTCAATACATTGCCAGACTGAGAGTATTTCTCCAAAACCGGGCCCAGACTGCCTGAAAAGAAATTAAGGTGTAGCGTTTCTCCCGGTTCAATGAAGGACCTGATCGAATCCAACTCAAGCAGTTGCACAGTTTTAACCAGTTCTTCAGGGACCGGTTTACGGATGGGGGCGGCGCAGCCCTGTAGAAAGGCAGTCGACAAAAGAATGCAACAATAAGCAATGAGTAATTGTTGGAGAGAATCAGAATGAAAAAATCTCCAGTTATAAGCCTTCATTTTTCTTCGTCTCCTTGAGCAGACCAATTTCATTAACACTGATTGTATCTGCAACATTTGTAAGCACCTGCCACCCCATTTCCTTGAGTCTCTCTCGGGCAAGATCACTAGCCCTTCCGAGTAGCCAAATCTGGGCTTTACCACTACCTGGTACATTGCCAATTTCTTCTAGCGCACCTGCAACCCTGCTGTTCCACGTCATGTAATCGACTGGAACTACAAGGATCTTGTTACCTTTGGCATCAGTCCCCCCCATTATTCGCATAACAGGATAAAGGTTTTTAATTTTTGCAACGTTGTTGTTATAACCAGCATACATCATGGTTATAGTAGTTATTGCCATGGCCATGTCTGAGTCTTGCACCTGCAGAGCTACCATCAATACAACCTCACGGTTTGCTGTATCAGACATGAGCTCCAGTGCAGCTACAATGTATGTTTGCTGTCTGGGTGACAAATAGAGATTATTGATAAATAGATCACTCAGGTTGGGGTCTATCTGCATCTTTGCCAGTTTTTCCCGGTTCTGCTTTTTGAGTTCGCTCGGAGGTGTCATGGCTATTGCCTCGTTGAGCAGACGAGCAACATTAGAGGATGAATAAACAACCTTTGCAGGACCACCCAGAGGAAGGGTTGCGATGCTGATAGTTATCCCGCCGCCATAATCGGCCCAGGCAAGAGTATCCAGCTGGTCCTGCAGCACTTTGTTTGTCGAGTAAACATCAACATGGAATTTATGAGCGAGCTCCCGCTTTGACTGGGAAAAACCGATGAGCTGTTTAGCGCGACTGTCTTCTGTCTCTCCGGGGCTGCTTTGAAAAATGGCCTCTCCTGCTCGAGAAAAAAGGCTGGTCAACCCCTTCCCGGCACCTTTCAGGCTTTCTTCGGGGTCTGTGAAAAGGTGCTTGATGCCATCAACTGTACCTGCACCTGATTCTTTAAGCGATTTGGTAAAGGTATCACTCTCCTCGATCATCTTCATGGCGTCAATCGCTTCGATCTCAACGATCAGCTTGTAGAGAGCCACGTTTGAGGTTACTTCAAAGTTGCCGTGCTTTGAAGTGACCGTATAGGTGTTCATCAGACCATCATTTATAACCTTCTGGTCAACCTTGTACAGATCACTTTCAAAAAAGGACCAGGGAAGGATATCGCTGGCTTTGAGTACCTGTTGAGGTTCATATTTTTCTGACGCATATGTTGGGCTTGAAAAAATTCCGGTGAAAATTGAACAGCTAACGGTAAAGAGGATAAGAAATGTAAGATTCTGTAGAGGTATTCGCATCATTTTCTCCTGAACAGTTGACCGATGAAAAGTCAAAAAACAAAAGGACGGTATATCGAGCCTTTAATGGTGTTTGGCCGACAATGGGAGCTATCTCATATGTCAGGAAACGGGGTCAGGGCTTTTCAACAACTATATAGATCACTTCCGGGCCATCGTATACAGGTTGGTAATAGACTCCGCCACAATGATAGTATCGTCTCTCCTGGTAATCATAAATAGTACAACTAGCAGGCAGGTGCCTATGTCTGCTGCCAATAGCCGCGGCAGTGGCACCAACAACCGCACCAGCGACAAATGCGCCGCCACGACCGCCACGCCGGTCGACCTCGACATGAACACTCTTATGTGCACGGCGACCGCCGCCACCATGACGGGCTCCTCCTCTTCGGGCCTCAGCCACACTGATTGTGACTAGATCCGAAGGGTCCAGGTTAATCCGATCAATATGTATGCCAAAACCAATTGTAAGAAGGCTTAACGTGCCGACAAATATCTTTTTCATTAGTTGCCCTCCGCAAAGGGAATTTCTTTCGCATCTTTCGGGGCTTTGAAAACAAAGACCTCGTTATCAATGTCGTTGTGGCTCGTCCAGTCGAGAAAGGTTATTGTGTATTGGGGGGCCCCGGTAATCCAGCGCGAGGTAACAACATATTTCATTGGCAGCGGCTGCTGGCCTTTTGTTATCCAGATCTGCATATCGGTATCTGTTAAGCGAAACGCAAGTTGCGTACATAAGACACCATGCACAAGGGCGTCTCCGACAACGAATCCTGAATTAATTGATGCCAGTAAAAATTTATAAGAATCATCTCGCAGAATATCCTGAGCAACGACTTGAATGTTGAGTTTCTCATGGAGTTTTGCGAAAACTTCGGGTAATGACGGCGGAGTATTAGTCGTGGCGAAGAAATTCAGATCCTTTCGGAAAAGAGTAAATGAGGAACCATCGTTAAACATCTCAAGCTCGCTTTCACCGTCCTTAACTTGGGCATGAAACTTATTCGGCCGCGCCATTTTAAACTGAATTTCTCTTGATGACATAATTTTCTGGCCATCATCTAAAACCACTTCCTCGTTTTCAAAGGCCTGGAAACTAACTATTTGTTGGCTTAACAGGTAGTCGTTCATCCGTTTCAGGATTTCAAGGGCCTCACTATCAATCGACTTGTTGAGTTCCGCCCGACTCCAGGCGGGACTAAAAAAGATAAACAGGAATAGTATGGCCAGAAAGAGACGCATCCGATATATCATTGAACTTCCTCCAGCAAATAATGGCAAAACAATCAATTCAGCAAATTTGATGCTGTCACCTTTTCAGTAGTTATGAGTAGCAGGTAGCCTGCAAATGGTATTGCAAATTTAACCAACAAGCCCATGGTATATTTTCGACAGGTCTTCGTTGATATCGAAAGATCTTGGCTTAAACTTCAGCAACAACGAACCAACAAGAGAACGAGTACAGCTATCAGGACAGCCAAGCGGAATACATATAATTTTTTGAGCCCTGTTTATTAATTAGTACTTAAAGCGCAAACCGACTCCAACGCCCAAATCATAGGACCTGTCAACACCAATACCGATCAGACCGTCCACGTATGCGCCAAATCCTGGAGTAAACATTTTGCCAATTTGTAATTCGGCTGATGCAGGAACCGCATTGTCGTTTTCCCAGTCAAAGGGCATTTTGGCATCAAGTTTGCCCCAAAACTTATTCGGAAGCGCCTGAATGGCGATAAGTCGAAATGATGTTTTATTTACCTCTGGACCGTCATATTCAATAAAATGCTGAACCAAAGGAACCAGGACAAGACCACCTCCGGGATTAAGAGCCACACCAACCAACGGAGCTATCTGGTCCGACCCTGAACCGATGCCCTTATCTTCATTCCCGAAATCCATAATCCACTCGATACCGATCGCCCATTTGTATTTCCATGTACCCCATTCACCAACCATCTTTTCAGGAAAATAAATGGGTTTTAAATGGAGCGACTCCCAGTCGCTCTTGCTGGACCCTGTCACATCGGTATCCCAATAGTGAAGATCATACTTAAGCTTGAGCTTCGGAGTTACCATGTACGCACTGTCCATGTAGATGTCATAGCGTTCCGGTCCATCGAGATCAAAATACTTTGCCCGCATGTCTGTATTGTTGACAGCTGCCAGGGGGCTAGAGGCGTTTTTACCTCCGTAGCTCTGCGTAACGCAAATAACAACAACGAAAAATGGGGCCAATAAAGTAAATATTTTCAATGTTGTTACTCTCATCACGACAGTGGGGACAGATTCTAAATCTGTCCCCAAATAAGGTGAAAGTCACTCTTCAAATGACGCCAGATTTTTTCAAGACGATTTTCCTTTATTATTTACTCGGCTTGTACCATGGTCTGGCCGGCCGCCAGTCCTGCTGACAGGAGTTTTTCATTATTTTCTCTCTGCGTCAAATGGCTCCAGCCCCTTTATCAAGCTTACTTTTTCTTCATCATCTGCTTGCGCCAGTCCTGATCCTGGAGGTTGTATTTATTCATGTGTTTGTCGAGCAGTTCCTTTTGCGCCTTTTGAGTTTCCTCATCCCAACGCCCTTGAAGAATATAGGGGGTGTACTCGGTTGGGCGGCCTTTTTCAGGCGGCGGCTGGACTGCCTCGCCGGGCACAGCCCAGGCCTCCTCAGGTGATACGGCCATGCGCTCGGTAATTTCATCCCTGGTGATATTCCAGACCATCATGTCTGTGGCCATGGAGAGCGGGCCGCTATAGGTCGAACGGACCTCTTCGTACAGCGCGTAGCGAGTGCCTTCTTCGTTGAGGAAGTGGTACGCGACGGCGTGCCGCGGCTGGATTTCGCTCATGACCTTGCCGAATGCCGGCCCAGAAGTATGGAAGGCGCAACAGGCCCGCCAGGCGAGTTGCGGCGGTTGATTATAATATTTCACGAACATTTCCGGATCCATGAAGCATTCGTGGATGGCGAGATCCGCATCTTTGGCATATTTGATGAACCATTTGTTGGGAAAAGTATCGCCACCGATGACAACTTTCATCCCGTTATATTCCAGGATGTAACTCACCGGGCCGTCGCCGGCATGAATCGCGGGGATGGAGCGGATGGTCACGCCGTTTTCCTGGTAGACGACCTGGTTCACTTCTTTATAATCGAACTCCGTCGTTTCAATGCCGCCGGGGGTCGGGCTTATCATGACGGCCCGGGTCATGTAGTCCCAGTTGGCGTGTTTCAGGAAATTGTCCATGGCATACTTGGTGCCCATGTCGGGCCGGGCACCGCTGGGTCCCCAGACTCGCAGAGCATTTGGCCGGCCGGCCGTCCAGCCGCCGGCCCAAAGTGCGTCGATGTCACCCATGTGGTCAGTATGGAGATGGGTCAGGAAGACCTTGTCGAGATACTGGTAGGGGATCATCAAAGCCGCGAGATTGGCCATGGAGCCTGACCCGATATCAAAGATGAATTTGTCACCGTTACCCGTTTCCACCAGGAAACATGTGGCCGCCTGGGAGCGGCGCGCCGCCGGCATACCGGTGCCACAGGCAATAATGCGTATCTCGTCTTTCGCCAATGCCTCTGTTCCCGGGTAGTAAACATAGCGGTCAGGTGCGGTACCTGTGGGGTCAGTCACCTTGCCGCCGGCTGCAAAGGCTGTGCCGAAAATAAGGATTAAGGCTAATCCTGACAGAAGTGCAATGAGTCGTTTCATTTGAAAGCTCCTTTCTTGTTCTTTCTGTACTTAATTCATGACAATGTTGAATTGTTATTAATTCATCCAGTCAAACAGGGCTGATGGTGCAGCCGGGATGACATAGAAACGAAAATCCCACTCGTTGCTGGGAACATTATCAGGCTGGACGACCGAGTAGTGCGCTTCGATTCCAAAACGGACCGGTACCTTGCCGAACTGGACTGTCCTGGAGATTCCCAGGCCGATAGGGACGGTAAAGCGATCGTCAGTCGGTTGTTCCCAGTTGGCAATTATGTTTGGGCCAGCCCCGATGGAAGTAACCTCATCAAGTGAGTAGTAAATAAAATACTGGAAGTTTGTCATGTTGACGTTATCGCGGTCACTTGGGCCTGCATAGTCCCAATATTGCTGTAAAAGGCCGCCTATTTTCCATTTGGGCCCCATATACACAGCCAGGGCAGAAGGACCGGCTGTCCATTTGCCGGTACCAAGGATATCGTCTGTTGCGGTAGCAAAACCCAAGTCAAAGCCCGCGCCCCATAGAAAGGTTCCGTCGCCCATTTTCTTGCCTTGGCTGGGCGCAAACAAACCTACGTAATACATGTCACCAAAGCCTGTAGTGCGGCCGTCAAACAGATTGATCGGTAGTGGTTGGGAATCGACCGGCGGGAGGGTAGTGCCCTGCAGTTCACCATATGGTTGAGGCTGTCCTGATGCTGCATCGATCTTGTCCTGATCTAGCGGCATACTCGGTACGTTCCAGACTATTCGGTTGATGAGGTTCCAGTCTTTATTTAGCTTTTTAGGGAATTGGGCGATACCCATATAGTTGCTTTTAACCGCTGTTTCATCGGTAACAGAATCATTGGTCATTCTGTAAAAATCAAACTGGGTGAAGAGCATGGCAACGTTGCCAAGAGGATTATCCATTAATGCTGACATCTGGCCCACTGTAGGCTTACAACCTGCCTTAATAATCTCGCCGATATCGGCATTAGGGTCTGCGGCAAACGCCTTGCATTCAGGACTCATCGACTTTTCGGCTTCCTCGGGTGTCGAGGCTGCTGCAAAGGCAGTTGTACTCACCATGCACATTGCGGTGATGGCACTTAGAAAAGTTACAGCAAGATTTTTATTCAACATCTACTTTCCTCCATTGGGGTTATTGTTATTCCGCTCATACATTTATATTCTGTTTCTGTCGTATTGACGTTATCCACTCCATTCCATGTTCATTGATGACCTCGTTAACGGTAATTTCAGGGGAACCACTTGAGATGTCCATGAGTGCCAGGACTATTCGGAAACTGTCAGATGCGACCCGCTGCTCGAGCAGTTCAAGGGAGGTCCATGTTTCCTCCCAAATAAAAAGACCTGACTGCTCTATGTCCTCGCATAAACGGGTGCCGAGGCAGCCAGGTATTACCTGAACCGGTCCGAATTGAGAACGGGCAATCTGCAGGATATCCTCACGTGATGACGGAGTTGAGGTGATCTGTACTTTGAGTCGGCAAGGCCGCCAGACTTGAGCCAAATTTCCCTCCTGAATGTTGGTAAGTTATGCTAGGAAAAATAGCAATTACAGAGTGTAATAGCAAAAACCATTCCAGTTGTCTTGCTTAACAGGAAAAATGCGTTACGTTTTGATATTATTGATATTTTGTTATCATTGAGCTGGGGAAGAGAGAGGCTTCAAGAAAAGCTCTTTACGAAATGACGTGTTAATTACGAAATATCGTATTATTTATAAATACTCAACAAGCTTCGGGTGAAAGGGGACAAATGAGTCAGGACTGCGAGATATAATTGTGGTGAGCAGGACGCGTTATGCCAAGTTTTTTCAAGCGTGAATCAAGAGTTTGGGGATTGATTCTGAGTAGCTCTGCAGCCCCTTTCTTACCGCGAATCCTCCACCCTGTTTTTTCCAGGACAGAAAGAATATGCTTTCTGTTTACTTCATCCAGGGAAAGTGACTCTCCTGCAGACGTGGGTGAATCTGCGTTTCGGACATCTACCTGGAGTGTTCCGTTTCTGCTGACAATAAGGGCTCGCTCGATAACATTTTTTAACTCCCTGACATTACCGGGCCAGGGGTATCTCTGGAGACTGTCCATGGTACTTTGCGAAACATGGTTGATTGTTTTTCCCATGCCTTTGTTGAGTTCCTTAATAAAATGCCAGGCCAACATGGGGATATCCTGTTTGCGTTCCCGAAGAGGTGGAACATTGATCGGGAATACGTTCAACCGGTAAAACAGGTCTTCGCGAAATCGGCCCTGGTCAACTTCCTGGGCCAGGTCTTTATTCGTGGCAGCGATTATGCGGGCATCGGTTTTGAGGGGAGTATGTCCTCCCAGTCTTTCGAATTCACCATTCTCCAAAACCCTGAGAATCTTACCCTGCAGTTCAAGCGGCAGATCGCCGATCTCATCAAGGAAAAGGGTGGCGCCGTCTGCAAGTTCAAAGCGCCCTGCCTGTTTTGTCAGGGCGCCGGTATAGGCACCTTTTTCCCTGCCGAAGAGTTCAGCCTCGATAAGGGTCGGGGGCAAGGCCGCACAATTGATTTTGATCAGGCTTTTATTACTTCGCTGGCTGTATTTATGGATTGAGTGGGTGACGAGTTCCTTGCCGGTTCCTGTCTCACCTGTAATGAGTACAGTTGCATTGGAGGGTGCCACCTGCTCGATATCAGCTTTCACCTTTTTAATGGCAGAGCTTTCCCCGACTATATCTTCATGCCCGTACTTCAACTTTGCCTCTTCACGGAGGTATATATTTTCCTGTTCAAGTTTCTGCTGCAGATGCTTGATTTCAACATAAGCCTTCTGGAGCTTATTTTCCTTTTCTTTTATTGAGGTAATGTCTATTGCAACACCTCCGAGAAGTTTCTTCCCTGAATGAAGAGTAATTGGGAATTTAATATCCTGGCGCCAACGCTTGTCTCCTGTTTCTGTATTTTGCCATTCAATAGATATTTTGGGAGATTTGCCGGACAGGATTTTTTTGTCTTCTTGTATAAGCCTTTCAGCAAGTTTTTCCGGAAAAAAATCTCTGGTTGTCCTGCCGATAAACTCTTCCTGTTTCACCTCCACACTTTCACATGCCTTTTTATTTCCATAGACATGTATATCCTTTTCATCTTTGATATACACACTTGCAGGAATGTTTTCAGTGAAAACCCTGAAGGTTTCCTCACTTTCCTGCAGCTGTTCTTCAAGCTGCTTAACCTTGGAAATGTCATGGGCACTGACCACAACAGCTGATACCGCTCCTTCAGAATCGATATAAGGGGAATAATGGACGTCCATAAAACGTTTGCCCCATCCAGGTAGATCGACCCACGCCTGGAAACTGACTTCTTCCCCGGAAAAGCATCGCTCATAATATGGCTTTGCCTCAGTAAATAATTCTTCGCCAAGAAGTTCTGAAACAGTGTGGCCAATTATTTTTTCCCGTTTCTTATTAAATGCTTCAATATAGGCATTGTTGACATACTGGTATATATACTGGGAGTTGATCATACCGATAATGGTCTTGGTCGATTCTATGATATGCTTGTATTGTAACAGTTGTTTTTCAGCCTGCTTCCGAATGGTGATATCCTTGCCAAACGAGCACATGAATTCCTGGCCTTCAAATTGAAGGTAGTTTGCAGACACCTCAATATCATGGACTTTGCCATTACCATCGACCTGCTGCGTCTCCAGCCGCATGGATCCTGCCTGCTTGACATTTTGAAAATGTTTATTCCATTTCTCAGGAGGGAAATGGGGGTCAACATCTGAAACAGTCATTGCGAGGACTTCTTGAAGGGTATAATTCATCTCTTTGCATGCGGCCTTATTTGCATAGAGAAATCTTCCGTCCGGCCCGATCCAGGCTATCCGGTCCATTGCCTTGTCTATAGAGAACTGCATCAACTCATATTTTTGTACTTTTGATTTGAGTTGCTCACGCTCGTTTTCAAGAAGGAGAATTTTCTGTTCCAGTTCCTCGTATGCGGGTTTCTTCATGATTTGCCTTTGAACATTCAGAATGAATCTTACAGGGTCGTTTAAAGAAAGAATCTGTTAATATCTATTATTATAGCAATAAAGCAACCAACAATCTACGAAATATCATAGGTGCGTTCCTTTATACAATAGTAAGTTGTAGACTCGTGATCATGGTTTTTGATATAATTTCAATTAGCAGTTATTATTCTTGTTGGTTTGGACCTGAACTTGACTCAAGGAAAGTTTTTACAAAAAGGAGAAAGACATGAAAAAAAAAGTTTTCTTAATCCTCATCCTCCTCCTGCTAGCTCTTGGGTACCATTTGGTCCAAAATTATGACAATCCAGGCAGAACAATAGACCTTGTCTCCAAGGCTGAGGCCGCATCAGGAAAAGCTGAAGGTAATGAGCCGTTCGAATGGTCGCCCACTAAGCCGTATCCTGTCAGGGATGTCTACTACCCCGGCACGGAAGAACTGATGCCTGATGAAATGCGGGTCATTGCCTGCGGTACCGGAATGCCGCAGCCCCGTCTCAAGCAGGCAGCTGCCTGTTTCCTGGTGGAACTTGGCAACGGGGAAAAGTTCATCTTCGACATGGGTGAAGGTTCCATTGAACGAATTATGGCATTGGGTATTCCTCTTGATCAGTTGAACAAAGTGTTCCTTGGTCACCTGCACCTGGACCATGCAGGGGATTTCCCTGCGTTTTATTTCACAGGGCCGGTAAATAACCGGCTTACTCCTCTTCGGGTCTGGGGACCCAGCGGCGTAAAGCCGGAATGGGGTACAAGGACCTGGGCCAGGAAAATGAAGGAGATGTGGGCCTGGGAGGCGGCAAGTCGCGGCAGCGCAGTTGATGCGCGTGGGCTGGAGCTCGAAGTCAACGAGTTTGACTGGACAGCTGTCAATAAGGTTATCTACGACGAGAACGATGTTGTTGTCAGGACCATTCCAGCGATTCATGCAGATCAATCAGTCAGTTTTATTCTCGAATGGAATGGCCTCAAATTTGCCTTTTCCAGTGACACCCTGCCCAGCAAATGGTGGCGGGACCATACAAAAGGGGTGGACCTTTCCATCCATGAATGCTTCATTCCACCTGAATTGATGATGGAGCGGTACGGCTTTGAACTTTCCGAAGCGATCTTTGTCGGTACCCAGGGGCATACATCGGCCCAGGCATTCGGCAAGATCATGTCCTTGACCCAGCCAAGGCAGGCGGTCTGTTATCATTTCCAGAATGACTTTGACACTGTTCTTGCGGTCGAAAATGCGATCCGGGAAACCTATGACGGCCCACTTGACCTGGCAACGGACTTCATGGTCTGGAATATCACCAAGGACAAGATCAAGACACGCATGGCCGTACCGAATGAAGAATCCTTTCCGGCCCCGATCCAGCGTAAAAAAATACCGCCGGACACTTTAGCAACCTACACGTGGACAGATCTGAGTTTTTCAGGTGTCGAACCTGAATCTGCGGCAGTTACCAACAAGCTCATTGAGAAGCTGAACAAGAAATACAATCAGGACATCAAGCCCGGAGTTACCGGATTACCTTTTGCCAAATAGTTTTCCGAATGGAAATGAAAGCAATGAAATAAAGGAGATCATGATGAAAAGAATTGTCTCTTTGGTATTATTAGGGTTGATATAGTATGAATATGACAAAGAGAAAAGGGCTTCGTTCGGAGCAAAATCAAAGGAGGAGAAGTCATGGCCACGTTGTTTAATCGAAAAGGGAGTGTAATTTTACTGGGAAGTACCATTGGCTGTACCCTCTTATTGTCCCAGGCAGTGGCCGGTGGGTTATACCTTAATGAGTTCGGAACCCCCTCTATGGGGACAGCAGGGGCTGGTGCACATGCATGGGCAAATGATGCTTCCACTTCCTTTCATAATGCAGCGGGGATGACCAGACTGGATGGCAACCACCTGATGGTGACCGGCGGCCTCCTCTACGCAAGCATAGAATTTGATCCAGCTCCGAATACACCTGTACCTGGTAATGACGGTGGGCAGGCAGGTGGTCCTGCTCCAATACTTGGTGCTTTTTATGTACACAGCCTGTCTGATGATTGGAAAGTAGGCCTTAACGTTATTTCAATTTCTGCGGCAATTATGGATTTTGATGATAACTGGACTGGAAGATACCTGGTTCAGGATGTAACTCTTTTTACGCTTACTGTGAATCCATCAATTGCCTATCGTGTTAACGACTGGCTGTCCCTGGGCGGGGGCATAGGGCTTTTATACGGTAAATTTGAAGAAAAAATAGCAGCTCCAACCCCATTTGGGTTTGATGGTGAGGTCAAGATTGATGGTGATGACTTTAAGGTCGGTTTTAATTTGAATGCGCTCTTTGAGATAAGTGACGCTACCCGATTCGGCTTAACATATGCATCACAGGTCGAACCCACCTTTGAAGGTGATGTAACCATTACACCTCCAAGTATTCAGGCCGGCATAGACACCGCCATTGTTTTCCCGCAGCTTATTAGAGGAAGTATCTATCAGGAACTGAACGAACAATGGTCACTGGTTGGTACGATCGGTTGGGAAGAATGGAGCGCTTTTGAAAATATCAATTTATCCACAGCACGAGGGAGTGGGGTAATTCCAAGGAATTGGGATGATACCTGGCACTTTAGTGCCGGGGTCCACTACAAGGCAAATGACAAATGGCTTCTGCAATGTGGTGCAGCGTACGATACGAGCCCGATTGATGATCCGATAAACAGAACTCCCGACATGCCGATCGATGAACAAATTCGACTTGCCGCCGGCTTCCAGTATGATTGGACAGAAAAAATAAATGTCGGCGGGGCATTTACGTATGCTTTTTATGGTGATGCAGAAATTAACAATGACTTGCTCGTAGGAGATTTCAAGAGCAATGATCTCTACTTTTTTGCATTAAACATAAGCTGGAAGTTATAAGAAAATCGATACTTGCTTCAGCCTTGCCTGAT
>CAMYLK010000019.1 GCA_947259225.1 uncultured Desulfobulbaceae bacterium
AACCTCCAGCCACAATTCACCGTCATACTGGTTGGAAAACCAGACAATGCCTTCAATCATTTCATCCAGGTCTACACAGGAAGCCGCCCGGTTAAGCTTTCTGAAACTTCTTGCCAAAACGCTATCAAGAGAAGGAATCACCACATCAGCTTGAGAAAGGTCAGCGGCAACATCCTGATGCCCCAGGTTTGTTCCGTTAACCAGAACCGCAACAGGCTTGCCCGTCTTCTCTTTCAAAAAACGGATGATTCGGCCAAGACCGGAATGGAGAGTAGGTTCTCCACTCGCGGTAACTGTCACCACGTCAACCCGGGATGCCAGTTCCGGTTCAGATAAAAATTCTTCCACCTCGGCAATGATGGCATCCGTGGGGATATACTCTCCACGCTCGCATATCAACTTTGTTGTGGGGCCAACCTCACAATAAATACAGTCAAAATTGCAGATTTTACCGGGAAGGATATCAATGCCAAGGGAACGCCCGAGACGCCTGGAATTGACCGGACCAAAGATGTGCTTCATAGAGTACTGAATTCCGACTGACTGCCCGTCAAAAGGGAAAGCAGACAGAAAACCGGCCTTGCCGGAAAAAAATCAATAATATTAATTCAATTCAACTGGATACATAGATATATCAATTCCGGGATATTGGCAACCATTATCTCTGACTTTTACCTTGACACAAAGCGGCTGTAGGCGTACATTTCAAAAACTTGTACTATTAATTCTCAACTATAATGTCCCGTTTCAGAACATCACAGGAGAAGGTCGAGGTGAAGCAAAATATAGGATTACCCCCGATCCACCCCCTTATAACAGCATTATCTTTATTATTTACAGCTCTTTACATTTCCCCCCTCCCTGTTCTGGCCGAGGAAGTTAAGACTCCGCAGTGGAACATAACGGCCGACAAGATGACCCGTTATGAAAATCCACCAAGCATTATTGCCGAAGGTAATGTTCTGCTTGTAAAAACCCAGGAAATTGTCAGTACGAAAAAAAGTGCAAGCGGCTGGGACGAATTGCTAGAAGAAAAACCTGTCGTCCCGGAACCCACGGATGCTGTAAGCACAACGCAAACTAAAACACTTACAACCATCAAAGCTGACTGGATTGTCTATGATATAAATCTCGGCTCAATTAAAGCACGCGGTAACCTGCTGGTGAAGGTGGGGACTGACATGCTGCAAGCGGCAAAAGCTGAAATTGACCTGAATCGCGAAACCGGAACGTTCACTGACGCCACCATTATCCGGCAGGAAAAAGACCTTCATCTTGAAGGTGAAATCATCGAAAAAACAGGTGACCTGACGTATCACATTGAGAACGGCTGGGTCATTACCTGTAAGCTGAAAGAGGGTGAGACTCCTCCGTGGAGCTTTGGCGCAAAAGACGCTGAAATAACTGATGGCGGTTATGCTGTTCTTAAACACTCCACCTTCAGAATTAAAGATATTCCTGTAATGTACACCCCCTGGATGATGATCCCTGTCAAGCGGACCCGACAGACAGGATTTCTCTTCCCTGAGATTTCATCTTCAGACAGGGACGGCTTTGGTGTTAACCTGCCCTTCTTCATCAACCTCTCTCCCAGCAGTGACATCACAATTTATCCTGAATATCTTGAGAAACGCGGCTTCATGGGCGGGCTGGAATTTCGTTATATCATGGATCAGGAGAGCAAGGGCGGCTTGATGGTCAATTACCTGCATGATGATCTCAGCGATCCTTCTGAGGTTGAGTATTACAGGGACGGTAACTATACCCATACCAATAAGGACCGTTACTGGGTGCGCGGCAAGATGGACGATAATTTTGCCGGCTGGACCACCCGCCTGGATATCGACATCGTTTCTGATCGCGATTATCTGACTGAATTCACTTCCGGCTTGAACGGATTCAACACCAGTAACGAAAGATTTCTCGATATTTTTGGGCGAGGTTTTGAAAGTAAATCAATCGATGAACGCAAAAACTCACTGCGTATCCTTAGGACCTGGACAAACATGTCCCTCCAGGGAGATCTCATAGGGATCAATGATGTTCGCCGAATTAAATCAAACCCCACGCCACTGTGGGAACTCCCTGCCATTAATTTCACAGGCCTTGTCCCGGTCGGGGAAACTCTGATTAACTTTGACTGGGATGTCGATTATATTAATTACTGGCGTGAAAACGGTGTAGGTGCCCATCGATTTGATCTTTTCCCTCGCCTTACGGCTCCTCTCCCTCTGGGCGATTATCTTGAGGCAACAGCAGAAGTTGGCTTACGTGATACTGCCTACCTTATTCAGGAGTATGGCGAATCTGACTGGCAGGGCAGTGACACGGAAAACCGGTTCCTGGTAGATTTTCAGACAGAGATTGGCACAACCCTGATCCGTGATTTCAACGTTAACATAAGTAATGTCAACGCCTTGAGCCACACCTTCAGGCCCTTTGTCAACTACAGGTATGTCTCTGATGTTGACCAGGACGACCTCCCACAGTTCGACGAAATCGACAGGGTTGGGGAAAGGAACCTGATTACATATGGCATAGACAACTGGTTCAGACTTTTCGGTTCGCAAAACAACGCTGACTACGATAGAAATTACGGATATATTAAAATAAACCAGGGATATGATTTCCGAAACGAAGAGAGTGACACTCCTCTCACCCCGGTCCATGTCAAAATCGGTTACTGGCCGCTCAGAGAACTCTGGCTTATCTACAGGACAGACATTGACGTGTATGGCGATGGGGCCACAAACTACAGCCTTGAAAGTGGGTACACAAACAGCAGGGGTGACGCACTTGGCGTGGATTACCGGTACAACAAATTCAACAACACCAACTCTGTTACCGCCAATGCCAAAATACATCTATTTTACAAGCTGCTCTTCGGCTATCAAATCGAACGGTCAATCGCCGATTCAAAAACAATCGAAGAAAACATCGCCCTTATTTACCAGCCTTCATGCTGGTCTGTTGAACTCTCATCAAATTATACCCCGGGCAACCAGACAATACTGCTCACGTTCAGACTGGCTAATATCGGGAATCCTCTGGGGATTGACATCCCTGGTTTCTAACGATTTCTGAAAAGTTTGCACTTCAAGCATGTTATATATTGATGTATTCAACGGAGATGCGGATGGTATATGTGCCCTGCATCAGCTCCGCTTAGACAAACCCTGCCCTGATGCGCAGCTTGTAACCGGTGTAAAACGTGACATCAAACTGCTGGCGAAAATTCAGGAAGTAAGAGAAACAGACATTACTGTACTTGATATTTCACTTGACCGGAACCGCGACGCCCTGGAAAAACTACTCCAGCAGCAGAACCGGGTACTGTATGTTGATCATCATTTCAGTGGTGAAATTCCCGGGGCAACTGATCTGGAAGCCCATATCGATCCCTCGCCTCAGACCTGCACTTCTCTCATCGTTAACTCCATGTTGCAGGGCAAGTACTGTGCCTGGGCTGTTGCAGGTGCTTTTGGGGACAATCTCGACGAAGCTGCCCGTGAAGCTGCCACTCCCCTGGAGCTTGACAGACTCTCTGTCGAAAAACTTAAGGAAATCGGTATTCTCCTCAACTACAACGGATACGGCGCAACTCTTGAGGACCTTTACTACGCGCCTGAAGATCTTTACAGGAAGATAAGACCTTTTCAGGACCCCTTTGATTTCCACGACAGCTCACCGATTCTTGAAACCCTGCGACAGGGCTTTGACAATGACATGAAACGTGCCATGGAATTTTCTCCAACTAAGGAGTTCGAATCTGGTCGTATTTATACGTTTCCTGCAGAATCATGGGCACGCAGGATCGTCGGAGTGTACAGCAACAAACTGGCCCGCGAGAAACCGGACATGGCGCATGGTTTAATTATAGCCAACAGTGACGAAACGTTGCGTATCAGCGTGAGAGCTCCATTAAACAATCGAACAGGTGCTGATGAGCTTTGCCGACAGTTCCCATCTGGAGGCGGGAGAGCTGCAGCAGCTGGAATAAATAATCTGCCGCCGGAACAGCTGGAGCAATTCCATTCAGCATTTTTCAACCAATTCAGCCCTGCAGGTTCAGGGTGATTTTACAGTATCTGCTATGAAACTCTCTTTATGCACCACCATTAAAAAGCATGTATCCTCACGAAAGCTTTACGTCCTGTCTGCTTTTCTTCTCATTATACCTCTTATCCCTCTTGCGCAGCAGCAAGCATATGCAAAACCCATGGCTGCGGATCTCGTTGAAGACGGTCAAGCAATCAACCTGACCCAGGAAAAATATCAGAAGCTTTTCCAGGAGTTAAAAACAGAGCATCATTTTACCCAGGCGGAGCTGGATACCATTTTCTCCAGCCCGACCATTAACAAAAGAGTGCTGGAACTGATGGACAAGCAATGGGAAGCAAAGCCCTATTATCAGTACTCTCCACATTTTTTGACACAGAAAAACATTGAAAAAGGCAGGAAAAAACTTGTCGAGTATAAGAGTATCCTGGATCGGGTAGAAAAGGAAATCGGCGTCGACCGTGAGGTTGTTGTTGCCATCTGGGGTGTTGAAACACGCTATGGATCTAACCAGGGATCATATTCTGTTTTGCAGACCTTGAATACCCTTTTTGACGCGTATCCCCGACGAAGTGAATTTTTCCGTAAACAGCTTATTCATTTTCTCCTTCTCTGCAAGGAGAACGGGGTGGACCCCAAAACGATCAAAGGTTCCTATGCCGGTGCCTTTGGACAGACCCAGTTCATTCCATCCAGTTTCCGCGCCTATGCCGTCAGCTTTGACGGAGATGAAAAACGTGATGTCTGGAATTCCGTGCCGGATGTCCTGGCCTCTATAGCCAACTACCTGAAACAGTACCACTGGACACTCAACGGTCCCATGTATGCTGATCTGGGAAATGAACTGAAAGATCAGCGGCTTATAGCTGCCAAACTTAAAGGGCGCCGTGGAAGGGTTGCATGGCAGACTGTCAGAGACGTACAAAATCCCGACATTCCTCCTTCGCCGGGTAACCGGAAACTTTCCATAGTCGGACTTGAACTGCCGTCTGAATCCGGAAAGGAAATGCGTTATGTTGCCGGCTATCCGAACTTTCAGGCCATAACAGAATGGAACCACTCCAACCGTTATGCCATGGCGGTGACTGAATTATCAGAGGCCCTGCGCCAGAAGTAAAAACCTGATCCATTGAACAAATTTTCCCCATTCATACGGCTCCTTTTTATTGTCGTCGTTCTCCTCCCCGTTATACTTATCAGCTGTTCCCGAAAACCCCTTGTCCAGGTTTCGGAAACCTGCATGCCGGATTTCACAGATGATATGGATCGTGAATCGCTGAAGCTGGCTGTTATGTCAAACCTCGAATACCTGAGGAGCCAGGACCCTCAAAAAACAATCACCATTGCGGACAAATCCTTTGCCCTGGCAACACTTACGGATTCACTTGAGTTGTTCCTGAAACTCCTTGCCGTGAATCCTACTGCCGAAGAACTGAACCTGCAGGTTAAAGAAAATTTTGATGTATTCCAGGCCACCGGAACCAAAGGTTTGAATTTGCGCAGAAAGATGCTTGTCACAGGGTATTTCCAACCTGTATTTGAAGGAAGCCTGGAGAAGACAGACCCCTTTCTCTATCCCCTCTATAGTATTCCTCCGGACCTTGTTCAGAAGCAGACTGCCCAGGGAGAAAAAACAACAGGCCGTCTGGATGAAAACACGTTCGTCCCGTACTGGACCAGAAAAGAAATAGAGCTTCATCACAAAGCTGCCGGGTCCGAAATTGTCTGGCTCAAAGACCCTTTTGATGCTTTTGTCCTGCACGTCCAGGGGTCAGGCCTGATCCGCCTTCGGGACAACTCAATCCGGAGTATACATTTTGCCGCGAAAAACGGTCATCAATACAAAAGTATTGGTAAGTACATGGTCAAAACCCGGCGCATAAAGCTGGAAGAGGCCAGCCTCGAAACCATTCGTGAATATCTTGAAAACCATCCGCAGGAGCGCGACAACATTCTGCATCACAACCCGTCGTTTATTTTTTTCAATTGGTCTGAGTCGCAAGGTGCGATTGGCAATCTCGGTAAAGAACTTACTGCAGGCAGATCTGTTGCCGTAGACCAGGATTGCTTCCCGCCTGGTTCTCTTGGTTTTCTTTTCACACGGAAACCTGTTATTTCGGACGGTCAACAGGTGCAATGGGAACCGCTGAACCGTTTCATTGTGGTCCAGGATACAGGCTCAGCAATTCGGGGACCTGGGAGGGTTGACCTGTTCTGGGGTCCCGGTCCGGAGGCAGGGGCCCAGGCTGGCCGTATGAAAGAGCAGGGAACCCTGTATTTCTTTGTCCGTAAAGAAAAATCACTGAGCACAACCACCTGACTCCGATCTGCTAATAGTTCAGAAAATTACTACCATGAGCTGGCAATCCGTATCAGGACCGTTTGATGAATTGGCCGAAGAATACGACTGCTGGTTCGAAAACAATCCGCTTCTGTATAGCATAGAGCTCCAGGCACTATTGGCCATTCAGGAAAATCTTCCCATCCCGAGGCTGGAAATCGGCGTCGGCCCTGGCCGATTTGCGCAGGACATTGATGTCGGCTATGGAATCGATCCAGCCATAACTCCCTTGCAACTCGCCACCCGCCGAAGTATCATAGTGGTTAATGGCATTGGGGAAAGCATTCCTCTCCTGTCAGCTTCAATGGGGTCTGTCTTCATGCTGTTCACCTGGTGCTTCCTGACGGATGCCTTAGATGTACTGCAGGAATGTTCACGTATTCTCAAACGTGATGGCAGGCTGGTCATAGGAATGATCCCCCGGCTATCAGAATGGGGAAGGATGTTAAGTGATAAAGGTGAAAAAGGTCATCCTTGTTATCGCCACGCAAAGTTCAGGTCCATTGCAGAAACAAGGGAGATGCTCTCGCACAGAGAATTTAGGGTAATTGAATCATGGTCAACCCTGTTTCAAACTCCTGGCAATTCCCTGGTGGAAGAAACTCCCAGGTCCGGAACACATGAAGATGCCGGTTTCTGCGTACTCATAACGAGTAAAGAAGGAGACATTCAGTGAAACTACCCAATCTGATTACCCTGACGACAGACTTTGGTTTGCAGGACCCCTTTGTCGGACAGATAAAAGGTGCCATTCTTCGTCGTAACATAAATGCAAGGATTGTAGACCTGACACACGCTATTGATGCCCATAACATACTGGGCGCGGCCGTAACTATCAGATCGAGCTATCACTATTTTCCCAGGGAAAGTGTGCATATGATCGTTGTAGATCCGGGTGTCGGCAGCCAGCGTGAGATCATTGCCCTGATGGCAGACAATCACATATTTATTGCCCCGGATAACGGTATTCTGACTTTCATGATGAGGGACAAAAACATTCAGGCTGCGCACAGAATCTCCAACAGGTCGCTCTTTCCAACTGAGATCAGTGCTACTTTTCATGGCAGGGATATTATTGCACCGGTTGCGGCAGCCCTGGCTGATGGCCTTGATATTACCGATGTGGGACCGGCAATTGATATCAAGGACTGCGTCCAGCTTGATATCCCGAAAACACAACTGGATGAACACGGTATCACCGGCAGGGTAATTCATGTGGACCGCTTTGGTAACATCCAAACCACTATTACTTCTGGCAATATCAGTCTCTACCAGCCTTCAAGTTTTGCCGGAATTTTCATCAGGTCAAGTAAAATCAATGCTATTTCTTCAACGTATTCAGACTCGGCGGAAGGGGAACTCCTTGCAGTTATTGACAGTGCAGGCCACCTGGAAATAGCCCGCAACAGGGGCAATGCTGCTGAACATATCGGGTGTAAAATAGGAGACCCGGTTTCTGTTGTTATGGAAAGAGAGTAAGGTCAAATTAATTTTACTGGTTTGAAATTCCGCAAAGTATATAATGTGATCTAATCCATAATATATTATTATCTGTATCTTATTATAAATCGTATTTTTTCAGGGGGATGTATGAAAATAACAGTTCTTGGAGTTGTCAGTTTTTTTGTGATGCAGACAATGCTGTTGAGTGCTGCGTACGCAGAAACATCCATTCCTGCTCCTCCAGCAGGAAATTTGCGTTATTCAATCACTGTAACCAAATTCAAAAATGAAGCTGGTTGGCATGGGCGCTGGGATCTTGGTGACGGTTTTGCGACAATTATGACAAACATTCTTCATGAATCCGGCTGGTTTGTCGTGCTTGGCGATACAGAAATGCGTAAGGCAGTCATAGAAGAGCAGGATTTTGCCGCAAGCGGGCGGACAGCAAAAGGGAAAAAATCTCCCAATGTTGGCAGAATGACTCCGGCCCAGCTTCTGGTTCGCGGTTCCATCACCCATGTGCAGGATACGACCAGCAGCGGCAAGGGTGGTATCAACTTCAAGGGTTTCAACATTGGTGGAGCCGCCGGTGAGGCAGAAATCAATGTCACCATCTACCTGGTTGATTCGGAAACGGGCCAGGTCAAGGCTTCTACTGATATTGTCGGCAAATCAGGCCGAAAGGGCTTTACTTTGGGCTATCATGGTGCTGACTTGGGTGGTTTGACAGGTCAGGTTGGCGGCAAAAAAAAGGACAATGTGGGCAAAGCAGCTGAGGACGCTGTTGGCCAGGCTGTACAATTCCTGATCCAGCAGTTGGACAGTATTCCCTGGGAAGGTTCGATAATTATGGTCAAGGGAGGGCAGATAATAGTCAACCGAGGTACCCGGGAAGGTGTCCAGATTGGAACCAAATTCAAGGTTGGCAGCGTTGAAGAACTGGTTGATCCCGACACGGGCGAAGTGCTTGATTCGGAAATGACCCAGGTTGGAAGTATTGCCGTCACAAAGACAAAAGAAAAAATATCATACTGCAAACCTGAGGCCGGTGGGGCCGCTATCGCAAAAGGTATGACTGTCTTTAAAACGGACCGCTGATAGAGCTGACAAAAGTATCTGACTGGCAAAGGGCGGTTGAGGATATTATCCCTCAACCGCCCTTTTTAATTTTTGAAAAACTTTATTACGGTTTTACAATAATCGCGTCAGACCGTTCAAGAATTCCTCTTCGAGCGTTCATATACGCCTTAATTTCCTTGTTGATATTTTCAGATTCTTCCTGGCTGAGGGTAAAAACATTATAGCTGCCGGAACCGTCATGCACAAGCAGCTGCTTAAGCGGCACACCGTCCGCCCCTGCACAGCCGGCAGACTGGATTTTATAGATCTGGTCTACCCCGACAGTGGCAAAACCGCTGTCACCGTTGCAATCAAGGGTTTCAAAGGTGACCTGGTAGGCTGATGATTCGGCTGCCGCGTTTTCTGTAAAGCAGAAGAGGGACAAGACAATGAATACAACCTTTAGTAATTTTTTCATGCTCTTCCCTCCTCAACTGGTGTTTAAAAAATTATTCATGCTATAATTATAAAAATAACAAGCAATATCTGTTGAGTCAAATATGACAGGCCATGAGTTAATTACAAGTATTAAATGATTACGATGGCAATTCAAAATGCATAACCTGTATACAAACTGGAGAAGCAATCAGGTTTTTCTGATCATGTTTTGTTACAGGTTCAGGAAACCAGTATCGAATAAGGCATACGATAACCCTGCCTCCCTCAGCCTGTAACAATATCGGCAGTCGCTCCAGGATTCTACTCATATGTTATTGAAGAAGTCGGACTGGGAAATACATTCCTAGCTTGTGATTGCCAGTAAGAATTACTTATCAGTCATGTTTGACAGGGCTAAAAAAAATATCATATAGTTGATTAAAGTCCACTTGCTGACTAGGGCACACTTTGGGCAATCATGGAACGTATAGCATTGGGTCCCCTTAGGATTGTCAGGCTGCCAGGATTAGACATACCCACCCGCTCTTTTTTGCAGGTTTTTTTATTTTGTAAAATATTATTGAAAGGGCAAGTTATTTAGCGGGGGTGAGAACCGAATGGTTTCAAACGAAGGCCGTATCAAAAAATTAATAAATACAGTTGAAACGATTAGCCCCTGGCATTTTGTATGGGTTGGGATAATTTTTTCGGAAATATTTACCTTAATAATAACTACCATCCTCAGCTACTTATTATGGGGGCAAATTCACAAAGATATATTGTTGATTGGCGCTATTGACGCTTTTATTGTCGCTTTCCTCGTAATTTGCATTGTCATTCATTTTGTAAACCGGATCAGGGAAACTAACATTATTAATGAAGATTTAAACAAAGAGATCAAAAGCCGTAAGGAAGCAGAGAAAAAATTACATGAAATCCATCAAGAGCTTGAGAAACGGGTTTCCGAGAGAACAAGCCAACTTGATAAGTTAAACAGGGACTTAAAAGAAAGCACAGAAAAATTTGAAGCACTTTTTAACAAGGCACCAATAAGCTATCAGTCACTTGATGGGGATGGATTCTTTCTGGAGGTCAATGAGACTTGGCTTGAGACTTTAGGGTATTCTCGGGAGGAAGTTATTGGAAAATCTTTTGGTGATTTTTTTCACCCTGAACAGAAGGCATGTTTTAAAGACAAATTCCCAATTCTCAAACAAACTGGAAATGTTTCTGGATTTGAGTTTCAACTGGCAAAGAAGGATGGTTCTTATCGCTTGTTTTCTCTGGATGGTAGAATAAGCAGAAATCCTGATGGTTCCTTCCAGCAAACCCATTGTACATTATACGATGTAACAGAACAAAAAAGAGCAGAACAAGCTCTCGAGAAATCAGCTAAAGAGTGGTCTGTAGCAATGGATGCCTCATCTGATACAATCATCCTTTTGGATTTGAACAGAAAGGTTCTCAGAGCTAACAAAGCATTCTATGAAGCTACCAAAACCACCCCTGAATTTGCTATAGGCCGTTCAGCATCTGAAATAATGCATAAGGATGACCCCGTTAACAAAAGAGTAAAGAATTGTAAGGTTTGTCAGAAATTAAAAGAATTACAAGATTGTGTGTTTACTATCGAACCAGATGATCCTAACAATCAAACCAATTCCCCAATAGAAATTTCAATAACAATTGTACGGGATGAACATAACAATCCCATCAGTATATTGCTCATTAAACGCGATCTAACTCGGCAGCGTGAAATAGAAAATCAATTAAGAGAGTACCAAAACCAGTTAGAAATAATGGTTGAAGATCGCACACAGGAATTAAAATTAACTCACCAGCAACTTCTTCACGCAGCAAAGCTTAGTGCTATAGGCAAACTCTCCGCTTCCATTGCGCATGAATTTAACAACCCATTGCAAGGTATAATGAACATCCTTCAGGGAGTCTTGAAAAGAGCCGATCTTGATGGCGATGATAGAGAGTTAATGGAAATAGCTGTTAAAGAAAATGAAAGAATGCGCGATCTGATAAAAGGTTTACAGGATTTTAACAGACCAACAACGGGTAAAGCTTCTCTTGTAGATCTAAATGAAATTATTAACAAACTCCTTTTACTGTTTAAAAAAGAATTTAAATCAAAAGGAATCAACATAAAAATTGATTATGATAATCATATTCCTCCCGTTATGGCTGTTTCTGATCAAATACAGCAGGTATTCTTAAATCTTTTGAACAATGCCGGTGCTGCATCCGGTGAGAATGATTCCATCTCTATTAAAACAATGACAAAGGATGGAGCGGCAATTGTCGAAGTGCATGATACAGGTAGCGGCATTGCTCATGAGAATAAGGATCAAATTTTCGAGCCTTTTTTCACAACCAAGCCTGAAGTGAAAGGAACCGGGCTTGGATTATCAGTGAGTTATGGTATCATTAAAAAACATAATGGAAGTATTGAGGTTGATAGCGAGCATGGAAAAGGATCGACTTTCACTGTAAAATTACCCCTTGATGGAGGGTTGAGTAATGCACAACAAAATATTGTTGGTTGATGACGAAGAATCAATACTCCGTTCCTTCACTAAATCTTTCGAGTCAGAAGGATATGATGTCACCACCGCTCCCACCGGAGAAGAAGGAATCAAACACCTACAAAACTCAATGTTTAACCTGGTTATCAGTGATCTTGTAATGCCCGGCGTTGATGGTATTGCTGTACTCAAAAAGGCCAGGGAGCAAACCCCCAATATAGGAACGATTATTTTAACAGGCTACGGAGATTTGACGTCTGCGGTAGAAGCACTTCGCTTGGGTGCTGACGACTATATCCTCAAACCATGTGATGCTGACGAACTGTTGATACGATCTCAACGGTGCCTGGAAAAACGCTACGCATTTCAGGTGAATAAAATGTATGAAAAACTTCTTCCGGTTTGCATGCATTGCAAGAGCATACGTGATGATTCAGGAGTTGAGCCTGGTAAGGGAAAATGGTTGAGGATTGAGGAGTATATCAGCCTCAAAAGCGGTGTGAATTTCTCTCACGCCTGTTGTCCTGATTGTGCGAAAAATTATTACACTCAGTTTGCAAAAGATTGAGAGTTATTGAGCAAGTGATCGATTACTGATTTGACTGATAGTTGGTATTGGCTGTTCAGTACCGGAACGAATCTCAACTGCACCGCAATTTAACCCACCAGAAGAATAAATGCGAGAACCTTTAACTGTTAAAACTTTTAGTGGCTATTAATGAAGCTCAGCTGTTATCTTCCTGGACTCCCGCCTACGCGGGAGTGACGTTACTTTTTACAATGTCATCCCCGCGAAAGCGGGAATCCAGCCTCCACAGGCTGTCGAAGGAGTAAAAGGTACTTCTAGCTGAGTTTTCTATAGAGCCACTAAACTTTTTTCAAGCTCCCAATATAGCAAATCGCTCCCAGAAGTCCGGAAAGGATTTGGCGACGCACTCCTCACCGGTAATTTCAACGCCTTCGACCCGCAGACTTGCAACAGCAAAACACATGGCAATGCGGTGATCGTGGTAGGTTTCAATGGTTGCGCCGTGCAGATTTGCACCACCCGCTGTGCCGTGGATGATCATCCGGTCGTGCTCTTCCTCAACATCAGCCCCCATTTTGCGCAATTCGGTAACCATAGCGCTAATGCGGTCGCATTCCTTGATGCGCAGGTGGGCAATGTTGTTGATGGTCGTTGTTCCTTCGGCAAAGGCCGCAACAACAGCCAGGGTCGGCGCAACATCCGGCATATTAGCCATGTCCACCTCGATCCCTTGAAGTTTGTCCGGCCCCTGAACTGTAATGCCGTGCCCAGTCTTATGGACCTGGCATCCCATACGGGCCAGGAGCGGCACTAGGTGGGCATCACCCTGCAGGGAGGGCACCGGTACATTGGCGACCGTGATCCGGCCGCCGGTTATTGCAGCGGCTGCCCAGAAGTAGGACGCTCCTGATGCATCCCCTTCGATGCGGTATTCCCTGCCGGCATATCCCCCCCTGGGAATGCTGAAATACGCGAGTGACGGTGCAGCCTCACCTCCGATCCCGAATGCTGCCATCACCTCCATGGTCATTTCCACATACGGTTTTGACAAAACTTCACCCTGCACCTCAAGTTCAGCCGGCTCGTCTGCATATGGTGCGACTAGAAGAAGCGATGAGAGGTACTGGCTGGACTTGCCTTCCGGCAGGATAGTTTTACCTCCCCTTATCCCGTCTGCTTCAATGGTCAGAGGTGGGCACCCGTTATCTGCCTCACTGCGGATATTAACCCCCCAGCCTTCCAGGGCTGACATAAGGGGGTCAATAGGGCGTTCAGACATTCGTGGATCGCCGGTTATCCTGAAGATACCGTGTCCAAGTGAAGCCACAGAGGTGAGAAAACGAGTAGCGGTTCCGTTGTTCCCGAGAAAAATGTCATCAGCCGGCTCACTGATTTTTCCAGCGGAGCCATGCACAACCCACCGGGCAGGATCACTGTCATCTATCTCGATCCCCATCGCCCGGAGCGCACCAATGGTGTAGCTGGTATCTTCGCTTGAGAGTGGTCCGATAAGCACTGACTCACCCGCTGCCAGGGCAGCGGCAATAAGGGCCCGCTGTGTTATACTCTTTGAGCCGGGTACTTCAATGGTTGCGTCTATTTTTTCTACAGGAGTAATTGTGATCATGTGTTAATCATTTATCAGGGTACAGTTATTTCGAATAACTTTGAGAAAATAAAACGTTAAACTATGAGTGAAACAAGCTTATCAGGTAAATACGAAAATCGAATATCGAAATTCTAAATAATTTCAAAATTATAAACTCAAAAAAAACAATGCGAACTCTTCAAAAAATTTCGGTTTCTGTCACTTGACATTTGGGTCATTGAAATTTGTTTCGGATTTAGGATTTAGGATTTAGGATTTCAATTTTGTCCTTCTTAACTCCATCCACCAGTCTTTATTTTCCTGGCTACCTGAAATTTCGATACAACACTTCCCGCATGACATCCAACGGCGCCTCGCGACCTGTCCACAGCTTGAACTGGGCAGCACCCTGATAAAGAAGCATGGACAGGCCGTCAACTGTTTGACAGCCGACTGATTGCGCCTCTTTTATAAGTCGTGTCTGGAGCGGGGCATACACAATATCCATAACAACCTTGAAACCGGAGAGCAAATCTTTTGGAACCGGTGTTTTTTCTGTATCCGGGACCATACCAACAGAGGTGGCATTCACCAGGACATCGGCCTGTATTTGGCCGAGTTCATCAGTTCTGTAAAAACTACAGCCAAGCTGTCCGGCAAGTTTCCGTCCCTTCTCAGCCGTCCGGTTGGTCAGTATCACCTCTGCCCCGGCCTCAAGCAGTCCAAAACCGATGGCTCTGGCAGACCCACCAGCCCCCAGAACAAGTACCCTGCTTCCCTGCAGGCTGATCTTCTCCTCAAGAGCCCGGTTGGCACCAATCCAATCGGTATTGTACCCGTATACAATTTTTTCTGAAGAGTCTTCTCCCTTCTTTATCACCAGTGTATTAATGGCCCCTATCTTTTCTGCAACCGGATCAATAACATCAACAAAGGGGATGACATCCTGCTTGTAGGGTATGGTTATACTGACCCCTTTGAAACCGAGTGCTTTGAGACCTCTCACTCCATCACTGATGTGACTTGTGGGCAGGGCGATATACACGCTGTTCATCCCGTGTTCCCGGAAAGCAATATTATGCATCTCCGGACTCATCGAATGATGCACAGGATTGCCTATTATGCCATAAATTTTTGTCTCGCCGGTAATATTGCGCGTCACATCCTGCATAATGATTTCTTATATTTCCATGGAAATATCACAGGCCAGTGCCGAGTGGGTCAGCCGGCCAACAGAAATGAGATCAACCCCTGTTTCGGCAATACCACGAACCGTATCAAGATTGACATTGCCGGATGCCTCGACCAGGGCCCTCGCGTTAATCAGCCTGACCGCCTCCCGCATTTCTTCCAGGGTCATGTTGTCAAGCATGATGACATCAACCCTGCATTCCAGACATTCCCGGACCTGCTCCAGGTTGTCGGTCTCAACCTCAATGCGGATGGTATGGGGCACATTTTCCCGAACTCTGGCAACTGCATCTGTAATCGAGCCGCAGGCGGAAATATGGTTGTCCTTGATAAGCACCCCGTCGGCCAGGTTGAACCGGTGATTGTGACCTCCTCCAACCCTGACAGCATATTTTTCGAGCATCCTGAGCCCCGGAGTAGTCTTCCTGGTATCGGTAATCTGCACATTCAGCCCGGCAACACGGTCAACATACTTTTTAGTAAGCGTTGCGATGCCGCACAGCCTCTGTACCAGGTTCAGGGCAACCCGTTCACCCCGCAGCAAGTCCCTGACCGGGCCGTTCAGCCGGAACAGTATTTCGTCGGCTTCCACTTCCTGACCGTCATCCATTGCAAATTCGATCACGATGTCCGGATTCAGATTATAAAAGACCCGCCCGGCGACACTTTTCATTCCTGCTGCTACCAGTGGTTCACGGGTGACAAACTGCGCAGTCCCCTCATGATCATCTGAAAAGATGGGATCGGTGGTGATATCTCCCTGGCCGATATCCTCGGTCAGAAAAAGGCGAATTTGTTTGTCCAGGTTGAATTTGTCCATTATAAAAGCTTCTGTAAACGTGTTGATGATTCACTATTCTTGTCCAGGCGGGCCTGAATCTCTTCTCTTTTCTGTTGTTCCTTGGCCACAATCTCCGGAGGCGCATTACTGAGAAACTTTTCATTGTTCAGCTTACCGTTGATCCGCTGCAGTTCCTTTTCCAGCTTGCCGCGTTCCTTATCAAGCTTGGCAAGTTCAGCTTCAGCATCAATCAATTCCTTAAGCGGGACAATAATCTCAATATCATGGTAAAGAGTATGGCCTGCGTCATCCGGAATAATACCGCTGGCAACGATATTGAGCGTTTCCGTACGGGTCATGGACTGGATGGATTCCCGGTGCAGATCTAGCAATTGACGTTTGCTTTCATCTTCGCATAACAGGGTCGTTTCAATTTTTGCTGTGGGGTGTACATCAGACTCGCTGCGTATCGTCCTGATACTTGAGATAACCCCCATCAGCATTTCCATAGACTCAACAGCCTCTTCATCAACCCAGGAATCCTGTTCTTCCGGGAAAAGTTCGGTCATGATAGTGGACCGTTCGCCCGGCAGCACACTCCAGATCTCTTCAGTGACAAAGGGTATAACCGGGTGCACCAGGGTGAGAATCGTCTCCAGAACCTTGAGCATGACACCGCGGGCCTGCTCCCTGGCTGTTTCGTCATCCCTGTACAGATCAGACTTGATCCACTCCAGGTACCAGTCACAGAATTCGTGCCAGGTAAACTGGTAGATGTGTGAGGCAACATCGTTAAAATTATATTCTTCCAGGGCCCGGCGTACTTCCCGGACGGTCGAATCCATCCTGCTCAGAATCCAGCGATGCGGGAGGGCAAGGTCACCCGGATTTTCCGTTACATCGGTTATCGACGGATCACTGTCCTTGATGTGCATCTGGGCAAAACGGGCCGCATTCCATAACTTGTTGATGAAGTTGCGATACCCTTCAATCCGGTCCTCATCCATCCTTATTTCACGACCCTGGGCAGCAAATGCCGTCAGGGTGAATCGGAAAGCATCGGTCCCGTATTTTTCCACCGTATCGATGGGATCAATGACATTTCCCGTGGATTTGGACATCTTTTTGCCATGCCGGTCCCTGACCAGGGCATGCAGATAAACGTCCTTGAACGGCACTTCGTCCATGAAATGGAGACCCATCATCATCATGCGCGCCACCCAGAAGAAGAGGATGTCAAAACTGGTGATCAGGACCGAGGTCGGATAAAAGGTCTGCAGTTCCTTAGTCTTTTCCGGCCACCCCAGTGTGGAAAAAGGCCACAGGGCGGAACTGAACCAGGTGTCGAGCACATCATTCTCCTGCTGCAGATCTGTGGCGCTGCATATATCACACTTCTCCGGTTCTTCCACGACAACGATAAACTTCCCGCACGAACCACAGGTCCAGGCCGGGATACGGTGCCCCCACCAGATCTGGCGTGAGATGCACCAGTCGCGGATATTATCCATCCACGAGTAAAAGGTGTTGTACCAGGTTGGCGGATAAATCTTGATCCTTTCCTCACGAACAGCTTCAACAGCTTTGTCAGCCAGGGGCCGAACCGAAACAAACCACTGTTTGGAGGTGGTCGGCTCAACCACGGTTGTGCAGCGGTAGCACTTGCCGACCGCATGCTGATAATCTTCAATCTTCTCCAGGAATCCCTGTTCCTCGAGGTCCTGGACAATCACTTTGCGGCACTCAAAACGATCCAGGCCGGCATACTTGCCGGCATTCTCGTTCATAATGCCCTTGTCATCCATGACTTTGAGCCTGTCAAGATCATGCCGCAGCCCTATCTCGTAGTCATCCCGGTCATGGGAAGGCGTCACTTTGAGGGCACCGGTTCCAAACTCGCGCTGCACATGGTGATCCAGGACAACCGGGATAGTACGTCCGGTAAGCGGCAGTACTATACCGATGTCTTTCAGGCCGCTGTACCGTTCATCATCCGGATGCACTGCCACGCCGGTATCGCCGAGCATTGTTTCCGGTCGTGTAGTGGCAACTACCACATGACCACTGCCGTCGGCAAAGGGGTAGCGGAGGTGATAGAGTTTCCCGTCAATAGGGTCATGCTCCACCTCATCATCCGACAGGGCTGTATGGCATCGGGGACACCAGTTGACGATATAGTCGCCCTTGTAGATGAGCCCTTCATGATACAGCCGGACAAATACCTCCCGGACCGCCCGCGAAAGCCCCTCATCCATGGTGAAGCGCTCACGGTCCCAGTCACAGGATGCACCGATACGTTTCAACTGGTTGATAATGGTGCCGCCCTTTTCTTCGCGCCACTCCCAAACGCGTTCTATAAATTTTTCGCGACCAAGGTCATGGCGGGTTTTGCTTTCTACGGCAAGCTGCCTTTCAACCACGTTCTGGGTTGCAATACCTGCATGATCAGTTCCAGGAACCCAAAGGGTATTGTCACCCTTCATCCGGTGATAGCGAACCAGTATATCCTGCAGAGTGTTATTCAGGGCATGGCCGATATGCAGTACCCCTGTTACATTCGGGGGCGGGATTACTATGGAAAAAGAATCGCGACCCTCTTCCATCCTGGCCGCAAAAGTCTTGTTCTCCTCCCAGTACGCATACCAGCGTTTTTCAACTTCGCTGAACTCATAAGCCTTGGGCAGGTCGTAATGATATGTTGTATTTTTCTGTTCTTCAGATTGCATTGATTTTCTTTGTATATCTATGGTGTCTTCTGATTTCTTCAAATATCACAAGACATTCCAGGGTTTTGGCATAAAAATATGGGTGTAGAGATCCAGGGCGTACCGGTCCGTCATACCGGCGATAAAATCGCAGACCTGACGATGCGGTTCTTTTTTATCCTGTTTTCTGATGGCACATCCATCTGGTTCACAGAATGAAGTATCACCATTCGGGAACTCATGTTCGAGGAAATACTCATACAGCGTGCAGATAATATTCTGTGCTTTAACAAACTCGTTATGAACACGGTAATTCCGGTATACATTGTCGTAAAGAAACATCCGGAGCCTGGTAATGGTGTCCTGCATCAGTTCACTGAGATGAAGTTGCCCGTCATTCTTTTTGAGTGTCTCACCTACCAGGTCCCGGACCATTGCATCAATGCGCTGGGAAGAGCTGTCACCGACAACCCCCCTGAGATCAGGCGGCAGGTCTGATTCTTTTATCATGCCGGCTCGCAGGGCATCATCCATATCGTGATTAACATAGGCCATGATATCAGCTACCCTGACTACCTTTCCCTCAAAGGTAGATGGCAGTTCAGTAAGGTCCGCCGGCAATATTTCTCCATATCCCTTGGAATGTTTGGCAATACCGTTACGTACCTCCCAGGTCAGATTGAGTCCCTGGCGGTTGTTTTCCAGGACATCAACAACCCGAAGGCTTTGGATATTATGCTTGAATCCGCCCGGATGCAGCTCATTCAGACTGAATTCGCCGGCGTGGCCAAAAGGTGTATGTCCCAGATCATGTGCCAGTGCGATTGCCTCGGCCAGGTATTCATTGACCCGCAGGCAGACCGCCATAGTCCTTGCAATCTGGGCGACTTCGAGCACATGGGTCAAACGGGTCCGGTAATGATCGCCGGCCGGAGCAAGGAAAACCTGGGTCTTGTGTTTGAGGCGCCGGAAGGTCTTCGAATGAATAATTCTGTCGCGGTCCCGTTGAAACACAGTCCTGAGGTCACAGCGGTCCGGTTCTTCCTTAAACCGGCCCCTGGACTCGGAGCTGAGGCAGGCATGGGGCGATAATAATTCTGCCTCCAGTTCTTCAAGCTGTTGTCGTATTTTCAGGCCCATAATCAAGATATTATTCGAGTAACGCTTCAATGTTCAACCTGCTCTTCATAGCAACAGAGAGCCGTCTGGACAAGGGTTTTCTTTGCCAACAGCCTGAAATCAGGCCTTTATACCAAGACAACCGGCAAGAAAAACCGCCAGGTGCACCGCATCTGCCGGACTGCTGCGAAAGGCGAGACCTGCCTGCCACTGCATGAGACAGCCGGAACAGGTCGTTACGACAATCCCTGAACCCCCTCTCTGTGAAGAACTGTACGGTTTTTCAAAAATTTTGCCGGACAGACCAGGATAGCCCAGGTGAAACAGGCCTCCCTGACCACAGCAGTGCTGCTCCTCCTTCTTATCCACCCGTATAATATTCTTGATACTGTCAAGGAGCTGATAAGTTGCCTCCCTGTTTTCCGGATCAAAACGCAGGTGACACGGTTCATGATAATAGAGATTCATGGAAGACTTCGTCTCAAGTTTTCCATGATCTGCTTTTTCAACAAAAAATGATGAAAACTCCTGCACCCTGCTCGTAAAGGAAAGGGCCTTCTCGTGCCATTCGGGTTCATCACCAAACATTTCACCATACGAAGTCAAATACGAGGAACATGATGCACACGAAGTAAGAATTGGTCCTTGGGTATCAGCAAAAGCGGCAATATTCCTTCTGGCCAGCCTGCGTGCCTCTTCCTGCTTGCCGCTTGACCAGGCCGCAAGGCCGCAGCAGACCTGGTCGCCCGGAATATCAAGGGTACTGCCGGTCAGCTTATGGTATATCTGCTCAGTCGCCTGAGCAACCGATGGCTGGAGGTAGCGGGCCAGACAACCTGTAAAATAGGCAACATTCTGCTTGTCAGGTCCAGGTTTGCTTGACCTTTTTGGCGAAGTATCCGCCCCGCTTTTTTTTCCTTTTTCAAGGAGGCCGAGCCTGAGCCGCAGACCGCTTTCCTCAGGCAACAGCGAAAGGTTGCTGAGCCCTACCCCTGCCTTCACCAACCCCTCAAGTAACCAGGGGTTTGAGAGGGCCATACGTGCTGCAGTTCTCTGTACAGCGTGTTGTCCATAGAGTGTTGGAAAACGAGAGCGGGCCTCCACAACCATTTTCTTTACAGGCATGTCCCGGGGGCAGATATGCTCGCAGGCTCCGCAAAGCAGACATTGGGCGAAAAGGTCCTGGTAGTTGGCAGAAGGATCGCCTGCCAGTTCAGTGTCGAGCAGGTGCAATTTTCCGCGTGCGGTCAGAGACTCCCGCCCTGTTACCTCGTACACCGGACAGACAACTGTACAGCTACCGCACCGAGCACACTCTTGTTTTTTATTGCTGCTCAACAGATTATTCAGAGTAGGAAGAGCTTATGCAATCAGGGCTGCCACAGGAGATAGGCCTTGATAAAATCATCAAGCCTCCCGTCCAGCACCGCATCTACGTTGCCCTCCTCATGATTGGTTCGATGATCCTTGATCAACCGGTAGGGCTGCAGGACATAGGACCGGATCTGGCTGCCCCAGGCGATTTCCTTTTTATCGCCGTGCATATTCTCCTGTTCCCTGGCCTTTTCCTCTTCTTCCTTTTCATACAGACGCGCCATCAGCATTTTCATGGCCATGTCCTTGTTTCTGTGCTGCGAACGTTCGTTCTGGCACTGGACAACGATACCAGTCGGCAGATGGGTGATACGTATGGCGGAATCTGTCTTGTTGACATGCTGTCCACCAGCACCACTGGCCCGATACGTATCGATACGCAGGTCTTTTTCATTGATGTCAATATCGATAGTATCATCAAGCTCCGGCAGGACCATAACCGACGCAAAAGAAGTATGTCTTCTGCCGCTGGCGTCAAATGGAGAAATACGGACCAGGCGGTGAATACCTACTTCGGAACGCAGGTAACCATAAGAATGCCGCCCCTTGATCATGATGGTGACACTTTTGACACCAGCCTCGTCACCGGGCAGATAATCCAGGATATCCGTAGACAGCCCCCTGTCCTCAGCCCACCGCAGATACATCCGTAAAAGCATTTCAACCCAGTCTTGAGCCTCGGTACCTCCGGCACCGGCGTGAATGGTTAGAATAGCGTTATTGCTATCATGCTCACCACTGAACATACATTCCAGTTCAACCAGGTCGATGCGCTCACGAAGCTCTTTTACAGAAGCTGCAACCTCGTGCTGGGTGTCGGCATCATGCTCTTCAACAGCCATCTCGAGAAGCATGTCGGCTTCTTCAAGTTCAGTAAAATTCTTTTCCCAGACCTTGATCACGTCCTGCAGTTGTCCAAGTTCCTTCTGGATTTTTTTAGCCTGAGCCTGATCATTCCAGAAATCCTGTGCCAGCGTCATTTTCTCCAGACGCTCAGCTTCCAGTTTCTTGCCATCCAGGTCAAAGATGCTCCTTCAGGGCCAGCATCCGACCCTTGAGATCATTAAGGTATTGCTTTGATTCTCCTGATTCCGTGAGTTGCGTCATGATATCCTCAAACACTAAGTAAAAAATCGGAGCCCAAAGGGCTCGGTCTAAGCGGCCTTTTGATGGCCAGATCATATTCCCATTTGCAGTCGCTGAGCACCACAGAAGATGCCGAAAAAGGAATTTTCACTGTCCAAGCACTCATTCGAGCATAAATTCCGCGAGTTTGAAAATCCCGGCAAATTCGAGGAGCACCCTCAAGGGGTATAAACTCCAGATAGTCCTAAGGACCAGCAGTGTTATTCACACGGCGAATGCCAGGGCGTCCTGTTTTGGTTCGTTATTTGGCGAGCAAAGTCAGGTCAGCTTGCAAAAATAACTTGAAAAGGCTGAATGAGCATAACGCTTAAACGACCAACTAAAACGCTGAACCGTCGACTGAAAGACGACAAAAAATGAACATACGAATATTCAACAATGCATATTAACTCTGACCTGGTTCAAAAGGCCAGGTTTTAAATTTCCGATACAATCCGTAAAGGTAGAACGGGCACAATGGTAATTAACCCGCTTATAACTCATTTACCATCGGTAGAGCCTGCCTGGCAAGGCCTGCAAATTTAAATTTATACTTTTTTAATAAAATAATAGTAAACAGTCTGGCGTGAAGACTCAAGTAGGACAGCATGTTTTTTTCAGGGAACTTCAACCTTTTCTCCTGTGGAATAAAAAAAGAATGCAGGCAAGAATCAGACAGGCAGGCCCGAAAAAAAAACCAAATCGCACAAAAATGGTTTCCTTTTCCATGACAGGAACCTCCCCGGTGAGTGCCAGAGCTTCAAACAGAGGTGAATCCTGCATGACATGGCCCAAAGGGTCAACAAAGCCGCTGATCCCTGTATTTGCTGCCCTGACAAGTGACCTCCGTGTTTCAAGGGCCCTGAATATCGCCATGGCAAAGGACTGATGAGGAGCGCTGGACCGTCCGTACCAGGCATCATTTGTCAGATTGACCAGCAGGTTGGCCCCTGCGGCGACCTGCTGCCTGGCAAGTTCCGGAAAAATTGATTCGAAGCAGATGAGAACACCGGCTTTCAACCTGCCGAGCTGGAGAGGTTCAACGGAACTACCCGGTGTAAAATTCCCGATGTGCACTACGAGCGGTTCCAGAAAGGGCATGAAACGACCGAGGGGTACGTATTCTCCAAAAGGAACCAGGTGCTGCTTGTTATAACGCCCCGATACCCTTCCTTCCGGGCTGATCAAAAGAGCACTGTTGAAAAATTCCAGAGTCGGCTCCAAATTATCCATCATGCCTACAACGGTAAAGTAGGGTGCACCTGTTAAGAGCCAGGTTTTCTGCTTTTGGCTAAATCCCGTTACCGTCAAAAACAGGGGATCATTGACAGGGTAGAAAGGCAGGGCTGTTTCCGGCCATACAATCAGATCTGTATCACGGTCTTTCATTCCAAGTTCTGATAGGTCCTGATAAATATCCAGGGTGGCCTGTTTACCGCCAGGAGTCCATTTTTCATCCTGCGAGATATTCCCCTGGACCACAGTAATTACGGACTTTTCGCTTTTCATTATATCTTCAGATAATTGACGATACCGCAAAAGGGAATATCCCCCAGCCAGGACCAACAGAATGCAGGAGATCGCAACCGGGCGGCGTGCATCACTTCTTCCTCGTGTCACTCCGCCTTTAAATCGCTGCAGGATTAACAAAACAAGTATATTGATAAGGACCAGGCAAAAAGTCAGCAGATGGTGGCCCCCAAGATCGGCAGCCTGTATCAGAATCGGCTGTGAGTATAAGCCATACCCAAGGTCCATCCATGGAAATCCAGTTAAAAGAAGGCCTCGCAGCCAGTCAAGCCCTACCCAGAGAACAGGGCCAATATATAAAATATCTGAAGAAAATTCACTGTGCCCTTTTCGCTTTCCTGCCAGCAAGGAGAGTATTCCTGAAAAAATCGCCAGGTACAAACCCATATAGACTGCCAGCAGCAGCATTGCCGCAACAGCAAGCCAGAATGGCAGGCCGCCGTACCTCCCGAGGACAATGACAATCCAGTACAGTAAAAAGATGTGATACACAAGACCGGCCAGAAAACCTGCAAAAAAACTGCGGGCGGGCCTGTTGGCTGTAATAAAATAAAGGAGAGGAACAAGGGCAACAAAAAGAAGGGGCCACCAGGCTACCCGCCCGGGCATGGCTAATGCCAGGAGAAGTGCGGTGCTGAAGGATGTTATGATGAGTTGCAGGAATTCTCTTCGGGAGTCAGTCATCGACCTGCTTGATCCGGATTGATTTGATCCTGCGATTGTCAGCAGCCAGAACTTTGAACTCCAAACTTCCTTCCCGGACAACAGTGCCGTTACGCGGTACAATACCCAGCCGATGAATCATCAGACCGCCAATTGACTCATACGGGCCTTCCGGGAGTTCAACATTATAGTGCGATTCTACTTCCTCAATATCAATTCTTGCGTTGACGAGAATGGTATGCTCATCAACTACCCGCAGTTCAGTCTCCTCCTGATCATGTTCGTCTCCTATCTCGCCGACAATCTCTTCGATGACATCCTCCAGGGTTATCAGGCCGCGTACTCCGCCAAACTCATCTGCCACTATGGCCATGTGGCTTTTTTTCGCCTGAAAATCGCGCAGGAGGTCCACAATAAGCTTGGACTCTGAAATAAAAAAGGGAGGATTGAGAAACTCCTTCAGCCCCAATGGTTCATCAGGTGAAAGAGTGCAGATCCGGAGCAGATCCTTGGCATGAAGTATACCGACAATATTGTCCTGATTTTCCCTGAAAACTGGAATCCGGGTGTACCCTTCTTCAGTTATCAGACGTATCAGTTCCCCGATGGAAGTCATTTCCTCGGCGCTGACCATCTCAGCCGAAGGAGTCATGATTTCGGATGCAACAGTTTCCCGAAACTCAAATATACTCGTTATCAGTTTCTCTTCAACGCTTCCGATCAGGCCCTGGTCTTCACCCTCTTCGAGCAGTTCCTGGATTTCCTGCTCAAGTTCCTCTGTAGTATCAGGAGCACGATGTATGGGAAGCAGCGCACGGATTCGCTCCCAGAGATTCTTTTCCTGGTTGTCTGTGCTCCATGGGCCTTGTTGATCGCCCTTTTCGCTCCCCTCTCCGGGCTGCTCAGGATCTGTGGAATTGGTTTTCTCGTTCACTCGTTGATATACCTCGTTAAACTTAATCCTGTTACTTTCTTCTCTCTTTATTGAACCTTTAAAGTCAAGAAATATTTTTCATGTACGACAGCAGTAAAACTTTTCAGAACCCATGCATGGGCGGGTAACATTCTTTATTCCTTTTGGTTTAAATACCCCCCTATAGCCATCCTTTGACATAAATCACTTTCTGTCTTTTAATGTCACCCCATGTGATGTAAACTTATCAGTTTAAATAAGAATAATTGCATCACAGTTGAACATCGGGTAAATAGCACGAGTCTTTTCTTGAACTTTGTTCAAATGGCTGTGAACTATTAACTGTAATTAACAGATATTTTTAGAGAATATAAGAGGTTTCGAGTGCAAGGCAAGGTACTCATAGCAAATCGCGGAGAAATAGCGATCCGGATAATGAACGCCTGTAAGGATCTGGGGCTGGATTATGTAGTTATATATACCGATGCCGACAAGGATTCCGAGCATGTTCAGCTCAACCACACCAGCGGTAGAGACAAAAACGCCTGGCGAATCACAAGCTACACAGACCCCAACGACATCCTGGCTGTAGCGGACCAGACTTTATGCACTGCGATTCATCCCGGTTACGGCTTTTTTTCTGAGGATTTCCGCTTTGCGCGGCGCGTTACCATCCGTGACCGGCAGCTTACCTTTATCGGTCCGAGCTGGCAGGTCATTAAAGACCTGGGCGACAAAATAAATACCAAACGTGTTGCCAACAAACTTCGGATACCGACAATTCCAGGAACCGACAGCCCCATTTATAATGAAATGGAGGCAGAAGAAATTGCCCAGCATCTGTTTGATGTCCAGGAAGAGCAGGATATAAAGGAACCTTCGATTCTTGTGAAGGCAGCCGCCGGTGGCGGTGGGATGGGCATCGAAGAAGTGACGAGAATCGAACAGTTCCGTCGTGTTTACCGCCAGGTTCAAAACTATGCAAAACGCCAGTTCGGAGATGGCGGTGTTCTCATTGAACAATGTTTGCGGGACTTCAACCACCTGGAAGTGCAATTGGTCTGTTCACAGCATAATGAAAGGGTCCATTTCAGCTCCAGAAACTGTACAATCCAGTCAACCGGACGTCAGAAAAGAATTGAAGCGGCTCCCGGCTTTGACGACTCCTGCTATGCCTATGACTTTAACGCAAAACAGGTATTGGACAAGGTCGTCAACTATTCCCTGAAACTTGCCAACCATGTAAAATACGATAACGTCGGCACCTGGGAATGGATTGTCAGCCGCAGCGGTCAGCCGTATCTCCTTGAGGTCAACACCCGAATACAGGTTGAGAATGATGTTTCAGCACGCATCAGTTACCTTGATGATAAACATCCCAACCTCATAAGTGAACAGATACGTTTGGCCCTAGGAGAACCAATCGGCTATAAACAAAAAAATATTAAATTTAACGGTGCAAGCATTGAGTTGAGAATAGTCGCGGAAAATACCCAGCGTGATTTTGCTCCATGGATCGGCACTATTACCCGTTTTGATCTGCCCGAATTTGAATGGTCGACAGTATACTCCCATGTACCTGCTGACCGGTCCTACCCCATTCCCAGTGAATATGACCCCAACCTGGCTCTGGCCCTGGTATGGGGTGAGACAATGGACGAAACGAAGAAAAGGGCCCTGGATTTTCTCGAACAGACAACGATTGAAGGAATAGACAGCTCCGGTGGTGAAATCATCACTAATCTTGAATACCTGAAGAATCACCTTGATCAGCTGTTGACATTTTAACCGATAAATTATGAACGAACTTACCAAACGACTCAAAGCTCTTGAGCAGCGCCTGGGCTACCTCATCAATATTAAAAATACCGATAGCTGGGGCAATCTGTCCAGTTTTCTGGCTGACTGCGAAAAACTTAATCTTTCCCTGTATGATATGGACAGGGATACATTCGACGCCAGGCTCACTAAACTTGAAAACGGAATACGTTTTCTTGAAGAAAGGTGTGAAGAGAGCCTTACCCCGATGGAGCGGGTCCGAATTGTTCGGAATCCACTGCGGTTTTCCCTGAAAGACATCCTCGAAAATGTCTACGAAGAGTACACGGAACTCGGCGGAGAAGGAGAATTCAATATTGATCCGGCAATGATTGTTGCCAAGGCCAACATTGTCCGCCGTATAAAAAAGAAACCCTATACCTCGTCGGTTATGGTCATTGGTCAGGAAACAGGTCACGGCGAGGAATTCCGCAACGGCGGCTCTTGCAAACCCTGGGGGAATGAAAAGGCCCTGCGATACATGAAGGTCGCTGAAACCGAAGGCATCCCCATCCATTTTTATATCTTCACCCCGGGTTCCTATCCGGTTGAAGAATATCCTGGTGCCGCTCAGCAGATAGCACGGAACATTTACGCCATGACCAAACTGCGAGTTCCCATGATCTCTGTAATATCGGAAGGTGGTTCCGGAGGTGCCGAAGCTGTGGGGCTAAGCGATTGCCGCCTCATGTTTTCCCACGGTTATTACTCGGTTATTTCACCGGAGGGAGCCGCAGCCATTGAAGGTAAGGTGCGAGAAGGTTCTAAAGTTCCACCGGAACTCATTGAAAAATGTGCCAAACAGCTGAGCATCACTGCCAGGGATAACCTTCGCCTGGGAACCATTGACAGGTTTATCAAAGAACCTCCGCTGGGGGCAAAAAGTGATGATTTTAACTTCTACAGCCTTGTTCGTTCCGAAATTATAAGAGCAACGGACGAGGTTGTCCTGAAAACAAAAAATGTCAGGGGCTTCCGCTCATACGAGATTAAAAAGAAAAAGGCTGAAAAACCGGAGGAAGCTCCCCAGATAGATATCCCATGGGACCTGGATCAGAATGAGATAAACAGGCTCCTGGCGCAGCGATCAAAAAAATACAGGGCCATGGCTGTTGATGGTTTCGGGAGTGAAACCATGCCTGCTGAAAATATCTTCAAGTCAATCCAGACAACCTACGAAAAAGTATATTATACACTCCGATATGACGTATTGAAAAACCAGCAAAAACAGGCTCAAAAGGTCATCAAAGAAGTCTCGGGAGAAGGGTCCGCATTGTTGCGGGGTGTAACTGCCCCCTTTTCCACTGTTTATAGCTTCATCAAACGGACTGACAAGAAAAAAACAGCTGCACAGCCGATCATTACCACAAAGTCCTCAAATACACAGGACCCTCTTGAACTGACGGATACGTATACCAGCCCCCTGGCAAATGTTGACCGGACTATTACCTGCCCGAATTCCGAAAAGTATGGATGCCAGGATCTCTGGGTCCCCGATCTGTATGGTGAGTTCGGCGGGGTCTGTGAAACATGCGGTCATCATTTCCCCCTGGAATACCAGTGGTATATGAAAAATATCTTTGACCCTGGTTCCATCAGGTCATTCAATAACGATATTTTTTCACTTAATCCTCTGGGTTACGATGGATTCGACGACCGCCTGCAAATGTCCAAGAGTAAAACCGGATTGGGATGTGCCAATCTCACATTCCATGCCAAGGTATCTGACATTAATATTGTCGTAAGTATGCTGTACTCAGACTTTCGTAATGGAACTGTTGGTTCGGCCGAAGGAGAAAAGTTTGCCAGGGCATGTGAGATAGCCAAACGTAAAAAAAGACCTTTACTGGCTTATGTTCACACAACTGGCGGTATCCGTATCCAGGAAGGTACGCTTGGAGTCATCCAGATGCCAAAATGTACCATGGCGGTTCGGGAATACATTGATGCAGGTGGATTGTATATTGTTGTCTACGATAACAATTCCTATGCCGGTCCGGTAGCAAGTTTTCTCGGCTGCTCTCCGTACCAATTTGCCATCCGATCGTGCCAGATAGGGTTTGCCGGACCCCGTGTGATCCGTGAGACCACCGGCCAGGAGATTCCTCCGGATTATCATAAATCCAAACACGCTTTGCGAAGGGGTCATATTCAGGGCATCTGGGACCGCAGGGAGTTCAGACGGAACCTCCACAAGGTTCTCCAGACAATGGGCAGCCCCAACCTGTACTACAGGTAGCACTTGACGACCTGATTGTCGTGTGATAATTACATGTCGTTTTCAATACCATTTACATGGGCCGTTAGCTCAGTCTGGTAGAGCAGTTGACTCTTAATCAATTGGTCGAAGGTTCGAATCCTTCACGGCCCACCAGAAATATCAAGCCTTTGACATGTAACGTGCTAAGGGCTTTTTTATTATCCGATTACGCAGTCCCCCTGTCTGCACCTCTTTTATGGTACCAGGATTCCTGATAAATCTCTGATTTCTGGTTTTAATTAAGGGTTGGAGGCATCTGTAATTGTCAAAAAAATCTGAACCTTATTTACCTCTGATCAGAAGTGTCGAGAACGATAGAAGAAAATTCTGTAATAAATGCCTGAGCTAGTTCATACGTTCTTTTGATAGTTATCGTTCATATCTGAAAACTGCAAAATCTACTCAAGCTAGGCCTCAAAAAGTTTATTATTGAGGACCATTGAGGCAAGCGAAACCATGCCAATCAGTTCACCATTGTTCTCTACTGGCGCTCGGCGAATACCGGCCCGGTAAAGCAGACGGACAACGTACCTTATATCCAGGTCTGCCGGCACCGAGATAACCGGTTTGGTCATTATTTCGTAGACATTTACCTCCGAGGCAGACCTGCCTGGTATTATTACCCCTCGAATTATGTCTTGAACGGCAATAAGTCCCCAGGCATCGTCAGGATGCCTTTTGTCCACCAGCAGGGAACTGGAGTGCTCCTCCCGCATTTTAGCAGCAGCTTCGCTGGCAGTTGCCATGCCATCTATCGACACTACTTTCACCATAACGTCTCTAGCCCGCACTATCTCAGTTTTTTCCAAACTCATTACTCTTCCTCCTGCTCAATAAACCTATCCTCAAAGAGGAGTATCCATAGTGTTAAAAATACTGTTCACGAACTTCTTCCTTGAACCGTTCTATCTGGCTCTCCAGTCCGACTACCTGCTCCACCGGCAAAACAAACGCTATGCCGGTTCCCGGCTTGTGAAACTCACCGGCTTTTTTGATGGCATCCAATATACTTTGCACGATATGTTCTTCAACCAGAAACATGATAATGTCGGTCTGGGCTTCCAGGGTCAGACCGAAAAATGTCTTTGCTTCATTTATCCCGGTTCCACGGGCCGGTATAATTGTGGCTCCCGTTGCCCCTGCTTTTTTAGCAGAGTCGACCACCTTGTCGGTGATGTCCTCTTTAACTGATGCCAGAATGATTTTAAAGCGCATTGTCCTCCTCCTTACGAATAGCAGTTCGCCGACCGGCAAACCATTGCATGAATTTAGCATAGCCCATGACTGTTATAATTGGAAACAAACTTGCAAAAGCGATGAGGCCGAAACCGTCCAGGGCCGGATTACGGCCAGGTACCGTGGTGGCCAACCCGATGCCCAGTGCCGCGACAATCGGCACGGTGACCGTTGATGTAGTAACGCCTCCGGAATCGTAAGCAAGCGGTATGATGGATTTTGGTGCAAACATAGTCTGAATCACGACAATCAGATAACCTGCTAGAATATACATATACAGCGGAGTGCCGGTAACAATCCGAAAGGTACCAAGGCTGATGCCGAACGCCACGCCGATTGCCACCGTGATCCGCAAACCAAGTTGATTAATGGTGCCAGCAGAAACTTCGCTCGCCTTATACGCAACAGCTATAAGAGAAGGTTCTGCAATGGTGGTTGCAAAGCCTATCATGGCAGCGAAAAGATATATCCATCCATAGGCAGTCCAGTCTGCAGCTGCAACTGTTTCACTTGAACCGTAAATAAACATCGGGTCAGAGAGCTGGTTGGCCATGATCTTGCCAAGGGGAAACAGTGCTTTTTCCAGCCCTGCAAGAAACATGGCCAGGCCGATCACAACATACACTCCCCCGATGATCAGGCTGCGCAGGTTCGGTACCTGCTGACGCAGGACAAAAAGCTGAAAACAGATAATCAGGGCTATGATCGGAACAACGTCCCGAAACGTTATCAGAAATATTTTTATAAAATCAAATAGAAATTCCATTAACCAGTTTCCGTATCTTCAACCAAAAACTATTAATCCATACCCCATGACAAAGATCATGGGCAGCAGTGAAGCAAAGGCTATCAAACCAAAACCGTCTACCAGCGGATTCCGTCCCCGGATACTTGATGCCAGGCCAACTCCCAAAGCAGCAACAAGCGGAACTGTAACAGTTGACGTGGTAACTCCGCCGGCGTCATAGGCGATACCGACAATTTCCGCAGGAGCGATTATGGTCATGAGCATCACAACAACGTAACCACTGATGATCAGGTAATGAATGGGCCACCCAAGTATTATTCGCAAAACGCCGATGAGGATGGACAGACCAACTGAAAAGGCTACCGTCATCCGCAATCCCAGGGCATACGACTGAAGCGACTTTGTCGATGGCTCGATCAAACCACCCTGCCCTGCGATATCTGCAGCTTCACTACAGACTGCGATAAGAGCAGGTTCAGCCACGGTTGTAGAAAAACCAAGAGCAAAGGCGAAAGTCATCAGCCAGAAAAGACTGCCCTTACGAGCCAAGGCATGCGCCATTGTTTCGCCTATGGGAAAAAGCCCCATTTCCAGCCCCTGCACAAACAGGCTCAGGCCAATGACGACTAACAAAAAACCGAACAGGACTTCTCCAAGATGCGGCAGAGGTTGCCGGATTACTACAAGCTGAAAAAAAGTAATAACAAGAATGAGAGGCAACAGATCCGTAAATGCGTTACGGATCTTTCCGAAAACAACTTGAAAGAACTTGAAATATTCTGTCATAGATTTAATTTTTGGACATTCTATGATGCTTTGCGTGGCTGATTTCTTCCTGTCCCGTATCCAGAGATAAGAATATATTCAATCATTATTCGATCATATAGAAATGATGGAAAATATCACACCACCCTTTCAAACAGGTTAGTAAAAAATACTCTATTTAGCAATTCATCTTGATTGATGATTATTCCTCATCACCTAACAAGCAATTAATTTCTGCTTTCTTCACCATGTCGCTAATAAAAAGCCGGGCTACCTTGCACGAAGATAACCCGGCTATGTATACAGGCCTACAGCTTTGCCCCCTTCCTCCGGGGAGTTGAATTTATCTCTTCTTCACAATAACAGATCTTTTCTTTCCGGATAATTTACGTATCAACAACTCTCTCCCGGGGGGAGTTGACTCAAAAGATGTCCTATTACGCTGTCTGCATAGGCAAGGATATCATCAGCCACCTCGTCAGAAATCTTGATTCCTCTTTGGGCATTGACCTGGTTCTTAAACGCCGTGAGTTGATTGATCGCAGCACAAATATTGTTTTTACCTACAGATTTCTCGGCATTTTCGATCTTTGCCATGAGGGCTGACTGAATTTCCTCAGCCACAACACCTTCCTGTACAAGTATATCCAGGCTGTCTCCCAAGCCGCTGGTATTGTCGACACAACCATCCCCATCGACATCAAACCCGGTGGCGTCTTCGGCGGGGCAGGAATCCACATTATCGGTCACGCCATCGCCATCTGAGTCGTCCAGGCAGCCATCCCCGTCGACATCAAACCCGGTGGCGTCTTCGGCGGGGCAGAAATCCACATCATCGGTCACGCCATCGCCATCTGTGTCGTCCAGGCAGCCATCCCCGTCGACATCAAACCCGGTGGCGTCTTCGGCGGGGCAGGAATCCACATTATCAGGCACTCCGTCGCCATCTGAGTCGACACTTGTTGGATGACAAACCTGACAATCTCTTACGACGGTGAAGTTTGTGCCATGGCAGGAGAGGCAAACATATATACCGCCGGGTGTCGCGAAGGGAGCCTCTGTTGGGGATGAAACTGGCTGACCGTACAAAACATGGTGGCGATCCGGTTCATTATCGGGCACAGGCGGGAGATCTAAGAATGAAAATCCATGGCAGCCCCAGCAGTCGCTGTCACCCGGGCCTGCATCCCTGCCAACGTGACCGTATCCTGCATCTTCACCGCCAACCACTAAAGTACCGATATTGTTTGAATTCGGCGAATCGGCCTGGATGTTATGGAGTGAATCAGGACCGTGACAACGTTGGCATGCCCGAATGCTTTCCCCGGCAGTTGAGTGGGTATCATGACACCACATACATTGTGTACTGTCAAATAAGCCCGTACTGTGGTGAAGATCTGAAATTTTATAGATTGTCGGCGCACTCAAATCATCCCTCTCATGACAGTAATCACAATTGCCTGCACCATCGCCGAGGCTGTTTGCTGTATCTCCAGAATTTGGCTTACTACTTGGCCATGGTGTCACCAGTGAGGTGCCATACATAGGTATGTAATGGCCGTCGTCCATATTGTCCACGACGTCACCGTGACAGGAAACACAATCACCACTTTGAGCAGTTGGCGTTGTATGATGGGGGCTCTCGGTATTATGGCATACGGTACAATCTCTCTCCACAACTGAGCTACTGGGATCGAAGCCAGGTCCATGACAGTTTTCACATGCATAAATGGTGTCAGGGATACTGTTTCCGTCTACATCAGGATATGGGACAAGTGATCCCGCTGGAATGGGCTGGCTGTCAAGTAAATCGTGGCGCTCACGAACACCAGAATCGTGGCAGACACGGCAGTCAGGTTCCGTCAGTGCGCTAAAAACGACGTCATCCATACCAATGACCTGATTGACCGGGGGCGCAGGGACATCTGCCCAGCTTGCACTGGCAAAAACGAGTGCCATTCCTGCTATAACAATTGACACAAATAATCTTGCTTGCATGATTCTTCCTCCCTCCTTCTTTAGGTAATAAAAATAGCCGGGTTGCCTCATAAATAAGGCAACCCGGCTATCTCCATTAGACCCGTGGTTTTCCGTCCCTGCCCTGCAACAGGTTTGGCTTTATCTATCGAAAGTAAAATTAAAATTTCTTGTATTAATTATATTTCAACCAAATTATAGCGGTCAAGTTTTTTCGCACTTTCTGTTACATTATGTAATAAAAGAGCTAACCCTGCCATCAGGTCCAGTAAATTAGTGTCTGGAAATTATTTTGAAACAAAAAGAAGTCTTCTGTTGACCCCAGGTTAATTCCCCGCAAGGAGCTTGGCAAAATATTCATCCCTTTTTTTCTTAATGTGCCGGCCGTCATGATATAACTGGACAACATCAAGCGGCCCGTCATCCAGCGCCATCCGGGCGACATTGTCAGGACTTATGGTGAACCGACCTACCGACTGTTCTATTTCCCACTCCACATCATGAAAAATGACGTACGCCAATTCGGAGCAGACAATTTTCCTGTCTGTTTCCACGTCAAAATTAAAGTCGTATTTCTTGCCGACCTGTTCAAATGCCCTGACAAGGTACTCTTCCTTTTCCGGCCTCCTCAAACCCGTATGCCTGAGGACAACAAAATCATCAATGTTCATAAAATGAGCCAAAGTGTTCAGCTGTACTCCAGGACGCAGGGCTTCAACAACCTTTCTGCCCTTGGCAATCTTTGCAAGATTTTCCTTAACCACCTCCTGGTCAAGTATATTAATGCCCGCTTTCTGCCAATCCTCAGGTCCACCAACCCAGACAGCGACATGGCCGTAGTGGCCCGGAATGAATTTATCAGTTAACCGGAAAGGGGTTTTTTCAAGAAGAATATCAAGCGGTTCAAGCTGGTTTTCGAGGTCTTGGAGTTCCTGCCGGGACATTTTTTTCAATTTCCCTTTCCTGGTCTCTATCAGGCCCACTGTATTACCGAACAACCCGCTCACAACATTTAACGATTCCTTGCCGAACTGGTTGACCGAATCCTGAAATATCCGGCTGAGGTTTCCACCGAGTTTAATTGTCGTTGAGAGGGCATGACCATGAAGAATATCCTCATACGAAAGGCTGCCAGGTATAAGAATATTGAGGTAGGCGTTTGCCGCATCGACCTCCCCCGGCTGTCTGTTCTGCCAGCGCAGGTCCTCGTCAAAGATCTTGATCGCCTTTCTGACCATCTCACGGTTATCAATGCTTAAATAGTTCAGCGTTACCATATCCAGCTTTCTGGCCGCCCCAATATTGTCGAAATTTATCAGGTTTCGCAGCTTACTGTTTTCCTGGTATGGATAGATGGCAACAAGATAGTTGTCGTACAGGACGAGTGCTGCTGCCAGGGAAAGCTTTATCCGGTTCAGGATCAACCTCCCCTCTGCATCGGATGGATCTATGGTGTGCTTGACAAGGTGCCCGAAATACAGATCTTCACTCTTGGTTTCACGGGTACCCTTGCCAGGTGAATACCGCAAAAAATGATTCCCGGCCACGTATTCTTTATATTTGTGCGAATAGACCATTATCTTTTCCCGCATGGCCAGATAATATTCCGCTCCGGTATGGATAAGCTCTATATCATCATGGTACAGGGGGAGGCCCCGGGCAATTTTTGTCTCAAACTCACGGTACATATCCCGAGCTTCAAGTCTCCAGGCCAGGGATTCCTCTACAAGCTGCTGCAGCTTGCCAAGGTCTTCCTGAAACACTTTATCGCCGTTCAGTGAAGCGGCTCCTTCTTCTCCGCCGGCCGCTGCCTGGAACAGGATGAGATAACAAAGAAAAAAACCGAGGAAAACGGGAACAACCCTGGACCGAATATGATACATTATCCATTCCTCTTCGAGTATTTATTCTAATATTAAATTAGCGCCGACACTTTTTACCTTATTGTTAATCAAGGTGGCACACTACTCTCAATAGACAAGGCCTACATTGAGTATATACCATATACAGTCAACAGATGTAATCTCCAAGACTGGAGTCTCACTCAAAAACACGAACCCATTAAGCGGCGAACGGAATTTTCAGACCCTAGAGTACCATTATAATACCTGTCCAGAACAACAACATTCCGGAAAAAGTCAATGACAATAAACCATGAGATGTTTCAAGATAACGACACGTATTCCTGAAGGATGGGCGACAAATAAAGAGAGGTGTCTTGTGGCCAGAAAATAATCTGACCACAAGACAATTTCATAATGGATTATTTATTTTTTCTGCCAGTATTTTTCCCCTGAACAAGGATATTACGAACTGCGCTATTGCTTCCTGCATCAGGGTCATACGTTGTTGTAGCAACTGTTGCGGTGTTCGTCACCATCCGCTTGTTGCCGATTACGCGAAAATATACCTGGAATTCGACCGTATCCCCGGCCGCTATGGTCCCAAGAGGACACGTCAGCGTTGTACCGGCAAGGCTGCAGCCGCCGTTTTCATGAACGACATAACCAGTTTTGCGCGGTGGCAGCTCATCGACCACAACTACATCCAACGCGTCTGATGGACCATAGTTTTCCACAGAAATGTGGTATGGAACAGTCGAAGACGATTTGTAGAGATCCTGGTCCGTCGTCTTCAGTACCGCAAGGTCCGCAACTGCTTCGACAGCTGTATCCTGGACCGCGGTAGAATTGCCGGCATTCGGATCAAGAGCGGCGCTTTCCACAACTGCTGAATTGACCAGGATGGTACCATCCGGCACAGATGATGAAACAAGCACTTCGATGTACACTATCACGTATTCATCTGGTCCCAGATCATTCAGCTGGCAGGAAACTGTATTGGGAGGAGTCTCCAGCAGCACACATGTTCCAGTGCCGTTTGATACTGTCGCGTTGGTGAAAACCACACCATCGGGCAGTGTATCAGTTAATGTAACATCTGTAGCCAGTGACGGTCCATTGTTGGTTACCCATAGTTCATACGTCATGGACAAGCCGGCAACAACCGGATCCGGATAGTCATACTTGGCCACCATCAGATCGGCCTCTGCATTAACCATTGTATCCACGGTCACCAGGTCATTCGAATTATCCATGTCGGGCGTATCACTGCTTGCCCGGGCATCGTTATGAATCAATCCCAAAGTTTCCGGCAACACGGTAACTTCGACCTCCATGGTCGCCGAATCGGTCGGCGCGAGAGAATCAAAGGTACATGTCGTAGGATCAAAGACGTCACCAGGCGTGCCAGCACTGCATGTTCCACCCGGAGCATCTACTGAATTGATAGTTACCCCGTCCGGCAGATTGTCCTCAACCAGGACATTCACCGCGGTTGACGGGCCATTATTGGTTACCTCCAATGAATAGGTCAGAACCTCTCCAGCAATAACCGGATCCGGCAAATCAGACTTTGTGACCTGCAGATCGGCAACCGCTGTAACGGATATGTGTTCTGAAGCCTGGTTGTTGCTCATATCCGGATCAGGAGTATCACTGATGACATCGGCCACATTATTAATATCCATGGCTTCATCAGCAGTGATTTCAACAACTACCGTTGCCCTGCCCGAGTCCGATGAAGAAGCCGGTTCCAGACTTCCCAGATTGCAGATAATTATGCCATCTGGCGAGACAATGCACGGTCCCTGGCTGGTAGTGACCGAAACAATGTCGAAACTGCCGTCACTCAGGTTCGTGTCCGTGAGCACAACATCACGGGCATAGGAAGGACCATGGTTGTCAACAAACAGTGTACACTCTGCGGTTTCTCCGGCCACTAAAGGCCTGTCCGGCTTGCACACTTTGGTGAGCTTCAGGTCTGCCTGGTCTTCGACGATGGTGCATTCGACCACCGTGTCATTGCTAGAGTCGGTGTCCGGGGTATCGTGGACAACCGACACTTCATTGCAGAGCTGGGTCGGCCCTCCGGCATTCATCACCAAGTCTGTATCGACCTCCACTTTTATTGTGATGTCCGTACTGTCGCCGGAATCGAGAATGCCGATATCACAGGTCAAGGTTCCAGCTGGTGCTTCCACACAGATTCCAAGGTCATCTGTAATAAATGTGACGCCGTCAGGCAGTATATCTGTCACTACCAGACCAACGGCAGGGCCTCCGCCCTGGTTGGCAACCGTCAGGGTGTAATACAGCTGTTCACCGGCCATCACCGGATCGGGACTGTCATATTTCAACATTTCGATATCGGTGACCGGATTGATGACCACCACAAAACCGGAAGAAGTCGGGTTAACGACTGCCATTGAGATATTGTTGACCGTGTCCTCGAACAGTTCCCCAGGAAGCCATGCACTGGCTGCATCACTTGGGTTGCCGTTATTGTCCACATCTACAACATTGGCACGCCGGTCGCGGGTTGTATCGACCGTATGCATAACGACCGCTTCGCCACCTGGATTGTGATTGAGCCTTCTGTCATATCCAGCATACCGTCTGGCTTCAATCGTATAGTACTCCAGCCCGGGAATCCCCACAGGTATTTGTGCCATTAAATAATCAAAGCTTCCCGGTAGGGCCAGACGTTCCAGGGTTACATACTGGTTGGCGGACGCATCTGCTACATATTTTCGCGCGGCCGGTATGGCGCCAAGCATGTCCTTATAGTCCGAGATGGTATGGACTCCCACAGGACCATATACTGGATCCGGGTCTCTCTCTTCATTGTTGGCATCACTCATGACATCCCACTGTGAATCGTAAGGATCGTCATACGGGCCTCCCGAGTGCGGCAATCCGAAACCATGGCCCATTTCGTGTGCCATGACCCCTTGCTGTCGCCAACCCCAGGGAGGCATCCAGGTCTTACCACCACCTCCCCAGGCACAACAATCAAGGTTCCCGTTAAACATAAAATTAAATCCGGTATAAACTGTTAAATCGTCATGGGGAGCATGCGCATCATAGCAATCCTGAGCAAGATCATCCAACAAGGCGTCACCATCGACATTGAAATAGTCTGCTCTGTTTTTGGGTAAATACCGCCAGTCAAATTCCATACTGCCGGCAATGTCGACATTGTTGTATGAAAGTTCCTGCCAGTAATGATTCATCTCAGGCTCTACATCATCATCACCCTCATCGTTTATACCGATCAAACCTATGAAGTATGATAAAGGCTCTGGTTCGGTATCATTATCTGCGAACTTGCACAGCAGAGTTGCCCAGGGGACGGAACCGGTAATAGCCTGAGGAACCCCGGCAGCTTGCACTTCACCAAATGCCAGAGCGATCGCATCGACTTTCAGTTTCGACAGGCTCTTTCCATTTCTTTCCCTGCCGGTAATCTGAACGTTTCGCAGGTTGAATTTCTCCAGACCCTTTACCTTATTTTTCTCCTTTACTTTGACCAGACCCTCTGGCAAATCAACTTCACCCTCAAACTCAAGGGTCCAGCTTTTTCCAGACTCATTGGTCAAAAAGTATTGTTTTGGGGATTCAGCTTTATAGCCTGGCCTGGGATCGCCCCAGACAACCTCAAAGCGACCTGAGACTACAACCTCGTCTGCAGCTTTGGCAAATGTATCCCCTGGTTGAGCAATTATGAATAAAGCAATGACTGTCGTCACCATTAAACAAATCCTTACTAATGGTAATTTCGATACCTTTAGATAGGTTAGCATTATTCCCTCCTTTCAATGATTGTTAAAATCTTGCCCCTCTTAAATTATAAATTTTCACCTCCCTTCAATTGTTTAAAGTTAAGGAAAAGGTGGGTATGGCATGGCAATTTAACGTGTCATCAATAACAATTATTCAGCCTGTATCCTTTCAACTGTGATTGTTTTACTTCCCTCTCCAGCTAAATATTTTCCTTCAACAGTAACTCGTTGATTATTAAAACCACGCACCTCGTCTGCCGGCCAATATTTCTCTTTATCAAAGAAAAGGACCCAACTTTGTCCATGTTTGCCTGTTATCATGTATTTCATACGAGATTTTCCGTGTGATCCTGGTGGTGGATCTCCGTAAATAATATGAAGTACACCTGAAATTCTTACCCCCTGTAATTCGGTTTCGGCGGCTTGGGCTGGAGAAGGATCTGGGGTCTGCTTTTCATGGTTTGATCCCCCCGCAAAAGACACAGCAACACTTGAAAAAACTGTTACAAATAAGCTTGTTACTACAAACAACCGATACACATTATTTTCCCCCAAAAAACAAGCCAGATACGGAATCAGATAAATGTAGCCCCCAGCAAACATTATCGATGCTTACTGAAGGCGAAGAAAACAAATTTTGTTTTCATTTGATCCCCCTGTAATATCATGAAGTTATGATACAAAATAAAATAGCCGGGTTGCCCTATACAGCTAGGCAACCCGGCTATCTCCTGCAGACCCGAAGCTTTCCGTACCTGTATTGCTACAGGTTTGGCTTTATCTCGCAATCGTTATATATTAATAAATTATACTTAAATTTTATTATATTGCCGAGAAGTAAGTCAAGGTAATATTCTAACTTCTTGGACAATGACGTAATACAGAAAAATGTTTTTACAGTGACTTGATGTAGAGTTTCAGGGCATTCATTTCAACCGAATCTTCACCCAGCTTCTGGCCTTTCAAAGGCCCCTGTATGCACATGTTGATCATTTCTGTCAGGTTTTCCCTGTTTCCTGCCTTTTCAAGACCCTCGCCGCCGATATGACAGTCGGTGCATTTGGTTGGATTGGCGGAACCGCCAAGAGCAGGATCATCGAAAAGTTTCGCGCCCTTTTCAACAGATGCTTCTTCCCCCATTACCGGGGCTGCAAGAAATCCCAACGTAATCGCCATCAGAATTGCCATAGAAAATTTCTTCATTTTTTACTCCTGTGTGCGTAAGAGTTTAATGGAGACGAACCTTACTGAACCTGTATCCAGTCCACCCGTAAAGTTCAACAGGTATTTTTTTATTATAAAAACCAGAGGGCCACATCAAAAGTCAAAGACAGACACGATCACTTTTGCATTTTGATCCGTAATAAAAATATGGCGCTGTCAATTCCCTTGTATATATCAACACGTTGCCCCTTAAGCTGATATATTTGACTCAAAATCTCTTATAAAGAGGTAATAATTACTTTACAACAGCGAGATAAGTTGGTAAGTATCTCCTCTTTTAATACAAAAATCGATGAAGGCTGCCTGCTTTTTGGTTTCGCGAGCAAGCAGAAACAGTCTTTTCAGGCAGCTGATATATATTCAGAAAAAGGATACTGAAAAAAAATCGCCAAAAGTTTTAGTCATTTAGCAGAGCAAACTCCCTATTATACCCGACCCTTTCCAACGAACAACTAACTGACATTTCATTAAAGGTTTTCATTCTCGTCATACAGCTGCAGTTGTGTATGAGGGTGTGGATGGAATGTAATAAAGCTATTACAGCAATAAATATAATATTTCAGACTCACAAATTTATTACTTACAACAGTATCATGAAAAGCAAATCGAGATCCAAACAAGCAGTGTTTACATCATTTATGGTCCTGCCGGTTATAAGCCTCATGTTTATATGGGGCGAAGCGGTAGGTTTACCGAACAGCAGTGGTTATAACTTATTTTCAGCTACGGGCAGCAGCAGTTCCCTGGTTCCAGCCAGTGAACAGGATGGCGTTGCAGAAGATAAAGGAAAGTCCTTACCCACTCCCCGCGTTGAGAAAATAACTGTCTCCATGAGTGCCTATACATCCCGTGTAGAAGAAACAGACTCTACACCCTGTATATCTGCCGATGGGACGAATATCTGCAAATATGACGGTTGTATTGTGGCAAGTAATGACTATCCCTTTGATACCATTTTGGATGTCGAAGGGTTCGGCAAGTGCGTTGTTAAAGACAGGATGTCCTCAAGATATACCGGCACAGGCAATATGGATATATATTTTCGTTATGACCTTGAAGGTGCCTTACAGTTCGGCCGCCAAAACTTAAAGATCAAAATCACTTCTTAATCTCCACCTCTTCTCTCCATACTAAAACTATAATACCCGGCAACGGGCAGGTCATGTGGAGACGGCTGCCGGATCAGTTCACTTATCTCAGTTCATTCATCATCTGTCGCACCCTATCCTATCTGTAAGGCAGATGAATGTTGAAAGTCGATCCCCGACCGGGTTCACTGGTGATTGTAATGAAACCACCGTGGTCCTCGATGGTCCTTTTGCAGATGGGAAGACCCAGGCCCGTACCCCGACCAAGGACCTTGGTGGAGAAAAAGGGCTCAAAGATCAGTTTCAATTTATCCTCAGCAATGCCGGCCCCGGTATCAGATATTACCATGTTCAGGAATGGGGCATCCTTGATGACCTCTTCGCTGGTGGAAATGGTAAGGGTGCCGCCCTCATGCATGGCATCAATGGCGTTGGCGACAAGATTGCCCAGAGTACCTATTATCTGTGCCTTGTCGAGCAGAAGACGGGGAGCGGCGGTCAGGGATTTATGGAGATGGATTGAATTTTCCCCGAGTGTATCGGTGTACATTTTCAGGACTTCCTCGACAATAGCATTGATATCGTTAACTTCCAGGTTGAGTTGCGTTTCTTTTGAGTAAGTCAGCACATTCAACAGAATGCTTTCCAGCCTTGCCACTTCTGAAATTATTATATCCAGGTATTTTTTCTCAGCATCATCTGCCGCATGCTTTTTGCTCATTCGCCGCGCAAAACCTCCTACAAGGGTAAGGGGATTCCTGATCTCGTGGGCTACATTGGCCGTCAGCCGGCCAAGAGCAGAAAGTTTTTCGATCTGGACAAGTTCGGCCTGGAGTTTCTGCTTTTCATGCTGGGCCTGGTGTCGCTGTATGATGCCTGCCAGGGTATTGGCCACTGAAATCAACAGAGCCTCTTCCTTTGGATCGCGGCGATGGCCGACCTCTACATAGAGATTCATTATTCCAAGAACGCTCTGGTCTCCTGAGACAATGGGAACGCAATAATGTCCGTGCAATCCCAATTCGGTACAGATCATCTCATGCGGCTCGTCCTCGCAGCTCGCGAACACTATCTTCCTGCTGGTGGCAGCAAAGCCGCAGAGACATTTGCCGAAAGAAATTCTGGCGCAGGCTGACTGAACCGATTCGGGTAGTCCATACTGCGCCTTCAATATCAAAGTTTCCGGTTCATCCTCGGCAAGGAGAAAAATAGCGCCTTTGTCCTGTGATGAGAGAAAAGGCATGGAGAGGATAGCCGACATGATACGATCCAACTGCTCTGACAGGGAAACCGGTTCCAGGGCCATTTCCAGAATGGTGCTGATGGTGCGTTGAAAGCGGTAATCCCGGCGGATGGTTTCCTGGTACAATATCACTTCTTCGGTGAGACTCTGGTACCGTTCTTCCAGCCGGGCCATTTCATCTCCATAGGCTTTTTTTTGCGGAGTTCCGTGCAGCACCTCTTCGGTGAATTCGGAGACCCGGACCGTGAGGCGGCCAATCCGCCTTGTAACCCAGAACATGATCAATCCAAAGGCGGCGATCAGAATAAAGACGGTAATAGCACGTTGTCCCCGATCCCTGGCCATGACCGAACTGGCAAGCTCTTCCACTTCGTCCACCGAGACGAAAGAAGCAAAGCCCAGCAGCAGATCCGAGGCCCCGTAATCAAACAGCGATTCTCCGGTAACCAGGTAGCGTTCCTTGAGATCATCGATCAGCATACCTGAAGGCAGTTGGTCCGGTTCAGTGCTGATGAGGATAGCCGGTCTTTCACCACTCACCAGGGCAAAATTCAGTAGCGCGAAGATGCGACCGTGATATGTACCTTGCGAGGCGATGAGAAATTCCTTGTCCAGGGGACTGGCCAGCATAAGGGTGGCGATCGTCCTGCCTTCGTTGTCGTTCAGGAATTCCGAAGAAATCAAGTAGGGATTTCCTTCGATGGTGGTCATGAAGGACTGATTATAGCTCAGCTGCCGCAAAAGTTCAGTGGGATGCAGCAGGGATTCCGGCAGCGGCTCAGGGATGCCCTGGTAAACTTCCCAGGTTTTGCCGTCTTCATCCAGCAACAGGGAGTGACGGATGCGAATAAGTGCCCGCAGCACCGAAGTGCGGGGGAGCCAGGACGGTGGCTGCAGATGAAACCGTACTTGAGAGCGATTCATCCATTCCTCCGAGCCGATGTAATCCATCAGTCTTTTCTGGGAGGTGAGCAGTTTGACAGCCTGATGATGGGCTTTGACATAATTATCGAAGCGGATACGGTCTTCCTGGGCCTCAATGCTGAGTCTTTCTTCCAACTGGGCCATGAAAATGCTTCTAACGGTCCGACCCTGAAAATAATCCAGCACACCCCCGGCGCATAATCCCACGATCACGGTCAGGAAGACCATTTTTACGGTCAGGGAAATTCTCTGCAGAATGAGAGGTTGTTTCATAGCTATTCTGTCGGCTCTTTACCGGGTTCCCCTACCAGTTCATTACCCCTGAATTGCCAGCCTTGTTTGCGGAGGGATAGCGCAGAAACCAGGCCGACCTGACCTGCCAGCTGATCATCCAGCGCCAGGAGATATTCCACCAGTTTATCTGCTTCTGGGTTTTTGACACTTTCGCCCTCCCAGGTTGTGAGGTTGAGGGTCCGGTAAAATGGATAACGGCCAGCAAGTAGATTGTCCATGGTAGGTTCCCAGCCGTCTATGGCAAGTGCCTTGACACTTCCTTCGTGGCTGCGGTACCGCTCGGCCATCATCCCGACCTCGTATCCTACTGCATCCTGAGAGTTGGCCACCAGGGAGATCATGTCCGGAATCGTCCCTACCTCCTGGAGACGGGGCCCGAAAAGGTCTTCGTTGTCAAGCAGCAGCCGCCAGTGACCCGGTCGTATTTTGCAATGGAGACGACCGATCGTCTGGATGACCAGATCGGGTCCGGGTTGTCCCTGGGAGTCTTTAATTTCCGACCAGCGATAGATCTTTCCCCGGAAAATTTCCCTGGCCTGTTGAAGGGTAATATTGTCAATGGGATTGTCAACATGCACCAGAATCTGAAGTGGCAGGATTCCCATGGTATGAAACCGGAGACCGGGGAGACGATCAGTTTTTCCCGGAGGACAGCAATATCCTCCGACATCAACGGTCTTTCGGACCAGTTTTCCGGCTGTAATACCGCATGTCCCCTCGCTGACAGCAATCCTGAGACCGTGCGCACCGCCATATTCATCAATTGCCCGCGGCAGTAATTGATACAGGTGTTGATCAAGGGTCACGGCCAGGTCAATCTGCCCTGCCGCCGGGTTGTGGATGATCGGCTTTTCTTCCCAGCCGGATGGCATCTGCTGGACAAATGCAGGCTCGGTGAATGCTTTCCCCTTCAGAGAATCCCCACCCTCTGCCCACGTGGCAACGATCAATAGACAGGCAACATGGATGAAAAGGATCAGGGATCGTTGCATAACAATTCACCGTTGAAACGTATTGTTTTTTACAGGCGGTATTATTGCCCGGTTATGTTTTATAAAGTAACTATCAAACGCAGAATATGCAAAATTTTCCCTTCTCCCGGGACGTTGCCTGCTCTGGTGAGATCAGGAAAAAGGCTTCCTGGTTCCGGCTTCACGCTTTCTCAATACAAAAAAAATACACCAGCTGCATAACTTGTACAGCTGGAGTATTTCGCTAAGTTGGTATTGTCCTGATACAGCTTTGAAAAAACAAGTGGCCTTACTTCAGTTATAAATAACATCCACCACATTACGGACCAATTGTTCGCTGGTCAGTCCGACTTTGGCTTCTTCCGGAAAAGGTGATCTGGAGAGATAAAAACCAGCCAGCTGGTTGAACAGTTCCAGGCTGGCTTTGTCTTTGAATTCATTCCGCCGAAGAATAGCCTGCAGACCTATTTCTGCTTCAAGAGGTGTAATGTGCTGCCGTAATCTTGCCACCAAATGCGGATAGTTACGCAGTGAATTAAACTTCTGCCCGCCCAGCTTGGCAAGGTCCGGTTTGGTTCTCGGCGGAGTATGGATAACAACCGTATTACCCACCATGTCTCCTAATCGTTGGGAGAGGGGACTGAAAAAGGAAAATATCCCTCCAACCAGATAGAATGAGGGCAGGCAGTCGACAGCTCGCAAGAGATTACGCATGAACACCTGGCTGAAATGCAGCCGCAAGCCATGACTATCAACGACTCTCAAGTTGAACAGTCTTTTTCCTACAGTCTGTCCCTGCCAGTACCATTCAAGAATTATGGCATACCCCATGTAGACCAGAAAACTGCTGATAATCAAAAGAGCCGTCCCCGTATCCGGGGCCACAACTTTAAGAATGCCCCCAAATTGACTTACAAATGAAGTGGTGACGATAATAGCCAGCGTGTCCACTGACCACGCAAAAAACCTCATAAGCGGACTGGCGAGTGGTTGGGAAAAGGTAATACCTTCCGGTGTCCGGATCTGAACAGTGTTCTCAAATTTCATCAGCTTTTCCTGCTTTTCGCCCCATTGCTGAGAGGTAGAAAACAACTCCCGCCAATTGCAGGGAACCAAAGCAAATTTTCAACCAGTAAGGAATAACCGTTTCATGATATTGCGACAGAAAAGACTCGATAATTCCTGCCCAGACCAGTAATATTGCAACCCCGCCAATCAGAGTTACCAGGTCTGGAACGACCAGACGAAGTCTATCGGCCAGTTTCATCCTGCTGTTACGGCCAAGTAAGGTGAAAGCCAATACAAGCCCTGCCTGACCGGATATCATAAAGGCCGGAATTTCAACCGAACCATGGGGCAGGAGCCAGCCTGTCAGGAAAGCTGTATACCCGGCTGCAATGTAATCGAAACAGACAGCTCCCAGAATAACACCGTTATAAAATAATAAGATCAAAGTTCCGATCCCGTAGGTAACTCCTAATCCCATGGAAAAAACGGATACTTTTATATTATGGGTCATGAGCTGCGCGGAAAAGACCGACTGGTGCCCCTGAAGGCTCTCACCTCCATCCTCAATTTCTTGAGCTATTCGTTCTTCCGGGGTGATATGAAGATGAGAAAAGGGCAGGAGGACATCTTTTGTGTCCGGCGCAATGAAGAGAAGCAGGGAACCAAAAACGATTCCGAGACACGTCATAGCGAATACTACCCAAAACGCTTTGATATATCTCCGAAAAGTGTTGGGAAATGAATCCAGCAACCAATTTTTGACTGAAAAAGCGAGGCGCTGCCTTCTAACTTCATGGATTTCAGCATATGCTTTTGCTACAAGCGTCTCGAGATATATACGGATATCCTGCTCAGCACTGAAGGTCATTAATTTACCAAGGCCGGCTGTCGCACGCTGGTAGAGGTAATGAAAGCGTTGTACCTCCTTGAGATCAAGGCGCCGCGCACGATTATTCTCCAAACTCTTGAGCAGTCCTTCAAGTTCGAGCCAGAAAGGTTCTTCAACTCGGATAAATTTTTCCAGGTCAAGAATCATTTCTACCTCGGGACATCGGGCGATTATTTTGATTTACCATTGTTAGAGCTGTTGCCTTTCTTTGATCGCCATATATTGATCAATAACCTGTATAGTCAATCTTGCCGGGTCCGGTCTGTATAGATGTACTCCATGCCTGCGAAGCTGCCTGGCTAATGTTTTCAACTGCTGATCCTGCAGATGACCAGCCAGGTTCCGATACAGATCATCTATCTCGTTTACCTCGTCATCCTCGAACAGAGGATGGGCAAATGCCGGATTAGCTGAGATTGCAACGACGAGATGCCTCCGGTTCAACAATTCCATACACGCTGTGAACTCCTCTGCCAGTACCGGATCATCCAGGTTGGTAAGGATGATCAGCAAAGCGCGTTTATGTAACTTGTTGCCTAGAAAAGTTACCAGTTCCCGGTAATCAGGGCTGACCCTTTCCGGCTCCAGAGTGAAGAGTTGTTCTCGACATGCATTGAAGTGATTTTTCCCGCTATTTGCCCGTAAAAAGTTTTTCACTCCTCTGCTGAAAGTACAAAGCCCAAAATGATCCCCCTGCAATCTGGCTACGAGACTGGTAAGAAGTGCGGCTTTGATATAAATTTCGAAGAGATTTTCCGTGTCCTGGCCTGGTATTTTAACAGGGACTCCTGCAAGTCGGGAGGAGTCAATCAGGACATACACTTCCTGGGTGCGCTCCACCTGATACTCCTTACTCATTGGTTTGTTCCTTTTAGCCGTTGCTTTCCAGTGGATACGGTCCAGCGAATCTCCCCGAATATAATCCCGCAGTTTCTCGAAATCGCGCCCCTGGCCAACCTGGCGCCGGACCTTCGTTCCCACCCTGGACAGTTGAAGGAAAAGCGCTGAAATCCTCCCGCTTTCGCTCAACAGGTCCGGGTAAACCCTGATCTCTGAATTAACGGGATGATAGGACCTGATTTCCCACAGTCCGAGAAATGAATGACCGGCCAGGGCAATGCGTGATAATTGAAACCGGCCTCTTTGGTGCGGCACTGTTTTCCATTTCAATGTGGATACCTGGTCTCGATCCGGCGCTGTGAATGAGAGATCACTCTGATCGGACAGGAACGCTGTGGGAAGGTCAATGGCGGTGGTCAACCTTACTTCTCCGGATTCTTTTCCTGTACACTGGACATAAATTTCTCCCGGCTTGTTGATGGTCATCCGTACCAGATCAGGGATTGACAACTGAAACCCATCCAGTCTTTTGCGAGACAATAACAGGTCCGTACCGGCCACAAAAAAAACTAAACCAGCTGTCAGCATACCCACGGCATTGTATTGCGGTGCCAAAGCCGGGACCAACCCAAAAGGTGCCAGCAGAAAGGTGACTGTGATCAGGCGCTGAGAAGGGACCATGGTATTACTTGGGAACAGCTACCTGTCGAAGTATGGAGTCAACTACTTCTTCCGGTGTGAGGCCCTCGATTTCATATTCCGGGCGAAGAATCAGGCGATGTTCGAGTACAGGGCGGGCCATATCTTTTACATCATCCGGGGTCACAAAATCCCTGTCCGAAAAAGCCGCTTTGGCACGGCTGGCCAATAATAGGCTCTGTGTGGCACGTGGCCCGGCTCCGACCAGAACTGCGTCATGTTCACGGGTGGCACGAACAACATCAACGATGTAGGAGACAAGTTCTTCTTTTACCGTGAGTTGCATAAAAAGGCTGTGTAAAGCTGGCAGGTATTTTTCTTTGACCACTGGCTTAACAGCCCCTTTTTCCAATAAGGATTCAGGGCTATCCGGGCCAAGAGTCCGTTGCGCCAACTCCATCTCTTCATGCTGTTGAGGCTGATCCATGGTTATTTTCATCATGAAACGATCCTTTTGCGCCTCCGGCAGGGGATAGGTGCCTTCATATTCCACCGGGTTCTGGGTAGCAAATACCGTGAAATTTCCTGAAAGATCGTGAGTGTCATTATCTATGGATACCTTGCGTTCCTGCATTGCCTGCAGGAGGGCCGACTGGGTCTTTGCGGGAGCACGGTTGATTTCATCCGCCAACAGAAAAGTAGTAAAGATAGGGCCTTGAACGAGTTTGAAAATCTGTTCCTGAAAATTATAAATATGCGCTCCTGTAATATCGGTGGGCATCAGGTCGGGCGTAAACTGGATACGATTGGTATCCACGTCAAGCACTTTACCCAGGGTGCGAACCAACAGGGTCTTGGCCACACCTGGTACGCCTTCAATGAGGGCATGGTTATTGGTAAAAATGACAATTAAAGCCTTTTCTACCGCATCATGCTGCCCGATAATAACCTTTCCAATTTCCTGTTTTGCGGTATTGAGCACTTGTTTCAAAGTGTCGAGGGAAGCTTCACTCATAATAATTCCTGTCAAAAAGTATTAATAAGTAGGGTGACGTCTGTGAACCATGCGGGCTATAGCCTTATATTTACCCACCGGATCATCAGGGGCTGTACTTTGTGCTATCTGTTTTATCTCCGAAACTCTATCAGGATTCTTGTCACACCAGTCCTGGTTGGCTTTACACCAGTAATAGATACAGGTCTGCAAGAGGTTTTCAGGGGTATTTTTTTTCAGGATATTGACAAAGCCGGTAAATTGATCACGACCAGCTTCCCGGACCCTCATCGTTTTCGAGACAGATATGGGGGGGAGAAGAGGGGATGAACAGCGGATAACAAAAAGCAGTGCCGGTACCATGAGGGCAATCAGGATCCAATGCAAATCAAAATCCCGGATCAGGCGCCCGACAGAAACCTGTTGCCTTATCCCATGATGTGCTTCATCAAAAATTGCAGCTGCGTTTCCGCCTTGGAGCCAGGTCAGAAAATAGGGGTCATGACCCTGCCAGATTGCCTCATTGCTCAAAAAGTGCGAATCCGTCGCAAGGACGAGCGACCCTTTGCCCCACTCCCGCTCGACGAGAACTGGCTGGCCGTCAATCGTAAGAATCACATGCCAATCCGGAGAGAGGTCTGAGAAATAAGCAGAAGAGTACCATGGAATGGCAACGGCATGATCACCGAGCATCCCACGTGCGGTGGTTTGAAAATACTTACCCTCAAAAGATCTTTTCTCGAAATTCCCCAGGAGCACTTCTGTTGTGTTTTCTGCCTCATCTTTTTCCGGAGTTCCAGCATCCTGATCTTCCTTCTTTTCTCCGGGTTCGCAAACTGCCTGATCATCAACATTCTCTTCATCTGGGCAGGGTTCTTCTTTTGTTTTAGTCCTTTCCGGCAACATGGTTACTACCAGCCTCGACCCTTTTTCGGACATAAGGAGCAGAGGCTCATAGCTGTCAGATTGAAAAAAATGTGAAAATTTACCATCGGGTATCCCTATCAGGAACAATGTCGATGCCGGTTCAACAGCGATTTTCTGCATTTGCTGAAAATTACGACTGACCATGTAGCCTGCTTTTTCCAGGCTGTCACTTATGATTTTCACTCCGAGGTTATCCGTGCGTAATGAAGAATAGCGGGGATAGATATCCCCCACTCCGAAACGCTGTACAAAAAGATGAGACAGCATTACCACAAATACGCCCATCAGAACCAGAAGGAGCAGAGGATACAGATACCTGGAGCGCTTATTAAAGCTTGCTGTCTGCAAAGCAGCCTCGTATTAAGCTATGATTATTTCCTGCAGTTGACAGATATTTGGCTTCTACCGGATAATCCCCATACCAGACTTTTTCAAAAAGACCTGCAGTTTCACTGAACAAATGTGCAAGTTCCGGGTAACTGGAACTCACCCTGCTGATCTCGTTCCCATATTCACGATTTGATTTATACGGTTCCAGCCGGATTATCCGCCAGTGTCCCAAACAGGCCAGCCCGGCCAGATATAAGGCTCGCAGTGCAAGATGCGGCTTGTTCTCTGCCACCATTCTGTCAGCCAGGTCCAGCCACTGTGTTTCGGGAAGCATGTCCGCGCTCACATCTTCATCCGTCAGGTCAGGGACATCCCCCACAACCGGGGATTGTATTGCTTTGTTGAGGGATTTCTTCAGCCTGTACAGTTTGATAACCTGCCACCCTCCAAACAGGAGCAACAGAAAGGCAAGGAGATAAACAACGGGCTTGACGACTCCTTTCATATCTATGTTCAGTCCCTCTTCATCTTTCTGGTCATCATTATTATGAAATATTTTTTTCAACCACTCAAAGAACAAACCGATTTTCTCACCCAGCCATCTGAATACTGAGCCTATCCACCTGGCCACAGGTTCAAAAAAAGATAAATCAAGGGAAAACAGCTGAAATGATAAGGACAGCTTTTTTCTTGGATGATCTACCTGCCAGGCATATTCACTCTGCAACAGGGTGGATTCTATAGCTTGATCAAGCTCCTGGATGGACCCCCTGTCCGGAAGATGAGTCATCGGTTGTAGCGCTATTGCCGGACTCTGTAATGTAACAAGAACTACCGTGGTCGCTGCCAGCAGAAGTACCGTTTTCTTGAGATCTGCCAGCAGATCGGCGCCGGTTGCAACAGAATCACCGTAAAAGCAGCGTAATACGTAGGTGCTTTTCATTATTGGATCCAGCACCAGGTATGTTATTGCATAGATAGTCAGCAGGACGGTAGAGTTTGCTATCGCATAAATACCGCTGCGCACGAAAACCGTTTCAATCCCGAAAAATGAATTGAGCAGGTGTGGCAGTATCCAGATCAACAATCCCACGTTCAATGCTATAATCAGGGCCAAAGGGCAGGCGGGCCAGATGCCGAGTACCAGAAATAGCACTCCGAGCAATATCCACGGTACATCCCCCTGTTGACTTAAAACCCAGTCATACCCCTCACCGGCCAGGTGAAGGGTCAATCCGGCACCTCCAAAACAGATAACCAGAACAACGGCCAACAGCCATGGGCTCAGCAGCCAGATAATCAGATGATTCTGCATGGGCCAGAGCTGGGCCAGTTTTAAGGCTTTTTTTCTGGTTTCCTTTTGAGGCCCGCCGTCATCCAGAATGCTGTAATTTTGAAAAAAGGCATGAACGCCCGCAAACGGGACAACTATAAGCATTGACAGGGGAATAAAGAGTATCCCCCATGGTTGAACAGTCACCTGATTTATGAAAACATTCTGCAAATATTTACGGGTAAACTTTGTCGGCTCCACTCCTGTTCTCAACTCCAGGAGGCGGCGACAAAATAGAGTTTGTCCCGTCTTCATCCAGGCAAAGGCCAGGGCCATGAAAAGGGATCCGGGAAGTATCCTCTCATAGGCATAACCATAATGGGACATATCATTCCAGAAATAGAGAAAGGCCAACATAAAAGGGAGAGAGCCTACGAAGTAAAAACTTGCTGCCTCAGCTCCGCCTGCTCTTAAAAGATAGAGCCCCTCATTCATCAGGCTGAATGTATTCAACTGGTGATATTTATTTACTTTCCTCTTCATATGGAATCAATCCGGAGTGAAAATAGCTTGGCATTGTATATAAAACCTGAGCAAAGACATAAAAGATAAACAAGGTAAGGAGAAAGCCGCTGATCAGACCTAATACGGGTTTCAAACGACTGAAAAAAGAAGATCGAACCTTTACAGGACCCGTTAAGAGCGCATCCAGACAAATCTTGCATAAAAAACGATCCTGGTATTCGCTGGTACACTCGCGGCAGTAGAAACGCCCGCACTCAGGACATAGAATTGCAACTTCACGGTCCGGGTGGTTGAAGCACCTCTTGCTGGCAAGACTCATGACACCTCAGAGCGATTCTTTTGGAAACTCAAGGTCTGCACAAGGCCTGGAATTGAAACGAGAGGAAAGGATACTAGGTGAAAGTAGAGAAGGAATTTCCAATAGGGATAGTTTTCCGGGTTTCGAGTGGCCATGAAAATGACCATTTTTACTTGATCTGCAAAAATCTCCTCATCGGCACCCCCTGTCAGCGATATCATCAAATCTACGTATGACAATCCAATCGCGACAAAGATCAGGGCAAGCGCAGCCCATGTGGTATTTTTAAGCAAACCTTCCATGGCGCTTGTGTGTTGGTTTTTCAGGGCCAGCACCATCAACAGCAGTAAAATAATGGCCAGGATCATTTCCCCGAGAACGATGACCACATGTTGTGAATAAAGTTGTAATCCATTCAAAACGCCTATCGCAAATAAAGTGAAGAAAAAAGCCAGGTGGTAGCCGCCGCTATAAGAGTAATCATCTACTGATACCGGCTGATTATTCCTGCTCTTTACGCTCTTTACATGCTGGTCTTTCTTTTGAGAAATAATTAAGGGTTTTGTCGTTTCGGCAGGTTTCAAATTACCCTGACGCTGGTGAATATGAAAACGCAGTTCCTCAAAAATCTTACGTGCTTTCTTCAACCTCTTGATGGGCAAGAGATGGGATTGGACATTGGTGATAATCATTGCTTTGCATGTCGGGCCCCGATACCAATTGATGGCAAAAGCTGCGGCGAAGAGTAGAGATACTCCAAGCCAGAAGTAACGAAACAGTAAGCCGTTGACTAAAAACGCGAATAAAATTGAAGGGATACAAAGCAATCCGAATGTAGTCGCAACAGTAGCCCTTCGATCTGTCACCTGAGCAACTAACCCCTGGATATCCGAAAAATAAAATCTTTTATATGATTGAGTAAATATTCTGTTTTGAACCAGAAGGAGGTGGTCGCTGCCCCTCCAGAGCGCATTGTATAAGCCTAAAAAATCTTTACTCTTACCATGCTTGATGGATGTGTACGGTGGTGTATCTTTCATGGCCCCTTATCCCAGTCCCATTGAAATGAAGAGGAAAGACCAGCCGCCCATCTGAATGGTTGCCAGGATGCCGGCCAGCCAATAGCGCCACTTCCCCCTGGGCACCAATCCCAGATCCTTGCGATAATTTTTAATAATCAGAAAATATATAATCGGAGAAATTACAATGGAGGCAGGGCCAAAGAAAAAAGAAAGTGCTGTTATGGATAATACTACAGAGTCATGCATGGTATGACTTTTTAAAACCGAAATCGCGGAGCTTGGGTCCTTTCCCTTTGCCATGCACGTTGGGCACAAAGTATGCTTTGACAAGGGAATCTTGCATAGAGCGCAAAGGAGTCGGCCACAGTGATCGCATGTTTTTACAGCGATTTTATCAGAATGATAAAAACAGGTCGATTCCCCTTTGTTCAATATTGACTGGGCCTCTGATGTTTCTTCCTTGGACAGAAGGGCAGGAAAAATCTCAACATGAAACTGCCCCGTACATTGAGGACAAACAAGGAGCCCTTCTTCATTTTTTTCATCAAGGGGCAGTAAAGTTTTACACTCTAAACACTTGAACATAGTCTACCTGAAACGTATTCTGCGTGATGATTGAGTAATGATTGTCTGTCCCTATTACAGCTTATCAGCAGTCCTATGTGACGGGAAGTCCTGGTTAACATCCAACTCTGCAGGCATATTCTGGTATTCGGTTGTACAGTGCACATCCCTACCGAAAGACCATAGCGATATAATTACTTTTACCGGGTCCGGACTACCCTGGTTGTACAAATGCGATCATGAAGAGCGCGCTTTTCATCATCAAATGCAACCATCAAATATCCTATACCCATTATGATACTGCTCAGCATTTCCCCCCAAAATCTGCCAAATGCCTGCATATAAGTGAGATCATCTCCATCAGGCTTGACGATCTTCAGCCCCAGTGCCATTTTACCGGGAGTTGCCCCGAATCTTCCAACAAACCAGGTAACATAGGTCACACCCAACCCGAATCCGACAAGCTGGTTCATGAGACCGACAACGAACGGTTCACTACCCAGCTGAAAGAGCAACATCCCCAGGGCAAAACCGATAACTCCTGCGACCAGGCCGGTGATTATGCTATCAATGACTTTGGCACCTACCCGAATCCAGAAACCGCCATATTCAAAGTCGACATCTGGATCACTTACGCCTTCTTTCATCTTTTGCAGGTAGACAGATTTACACCGTGCACAAACCGGCAAGCCATCAAAATCAACCAGCTCATCTTCGGGGGTTGTTTTATTGCACTGTGAACATCGTTGAGTTGGTCTTGATTCTGATACACTGGGAACTGGCTGCTGGTTTACCGTCTTTGGGGAAGTACCACCTGCTGCGGTTGCCTTTTTTATTCCCTGAGCTTCATTCGCTATGAATGATTTCTGACATTTCGGACATTTGATTTTTTTACCGAGCCATTTATCATCTATATTTCCTTTTGCATGACAATGTTCACAAATTATTTGCATTTTCGCTCCTTATAAAAAAGTATCGTAGACCAGCAGGTGGACAAGCTGATTCAAAAAATCGTCAAGGCAATAAGGACTGCCATGACCCAAGAACGCCTTAACATGTGGCTCATTTACTAATGGTATAAATTTTTTATACTTTTTTTAAGATCAAAATTCCAGAATTTCAGCCATTTTTCTGAAAAAAAGATAAAAAAGACGATAAGTTACATGCTGTAATTGGAAAGAAATAATGAAGAAGTAAGTCTATGCTTAATCGTAATCTTACCTTGAGGCGGATATAATTTTACTCTGACCATGGTTATTTCTTAATCCGACGATCGGCAGAGCAGCTGAACCAAACAGGATTTATATGATTGGTTTCATTTCAACCCAACCTGCCCTGCTTGGTGCGCTCTGTTTTTTTAAATTTTCTGCGGAGGTAACGCCAGGTTCTGCCGGCATTAAGAATCACATGAACTGCTGCAAGGCTCAATGTAATATAGGCAAAGTAACGGTGCGGGGTAAACTTACGCAGCTCCAGTTCAGACTGAATATACCCCAGCAAACCGGTTAGGCAGATAGAGAAGAACAAAAGAATACTGACGATATATTTTATGTCTTCACGTTTCATATCCGACCTACTGAATGCAGATATATAACTGCTTCTCTTTTTCCGTCGACACCGATCAGTTCGTTGATCTTGTGGTCCAGGAATGCCCCGACACTCACCGAACCCAACCCCAGAGAAACAGCCTGAAGGGAGATGTTCTGGCTTACATGACCACATTCCATATAAACATAACGAAACCCCCGCTCACCGTACTTATGACGTATTCGGTCAAATATGGCCGAAAGTACAAAAGTGACTCCTGAATCTCCCAGCATCTCCTGTTTTAGACCGGCACTGATTATGGCACTTCTGAAATCTCCGGGCTTTATCAACTCTAAAGCATGCTCAAGGACTGAGTAGTGATAGATACCCTTCTGCAGACCGTCCACATTATTAACTATGACGTACACCTCAACAGGATACAAAGCACCAGCGGACGGCGCTGCGCGGACAGGCTTGCCATGAAGTCCACCGGTGAGGCCCTGTGCTGCAAAGAGTATTTGCGATACCTGGCTAAGTTCAAGGGGACGTGACGAATATTCCCGGACGGACCTGCGTTTCTCAATAGCCTCTTCAAGGACCATGCCGCGGTAATCCGGTTTTGGCAGAGAAATCTTTTTCGCTCCCGGGTAGTTTTTGTAAAGGGGAGGAAGCTTAGGTTTAGCACGTAAAAGATCTTCCAGTACCCCACTCCATGTGAGTGAGGTTGAGGAATGAAAACGTTCCCCAATACTCGATTTACTGACCTCTTCTCCCCATGCCGTAGTACCAATTAAAATAACTATGGCCAAAAGAAGAGATGGGGAGATAGGTGAAATCTTTTCTTTCATTGCGATGTCTCCTCTGATGGTAAAAAAGCAAGACAAAATGGGGTCAAAAAGACAATGGGACAAGAGACAAGATGGGGTCAAATCTTTATTCTTGACATTCTATTCTCAATATTTATCAGTAACGTTTTAATTTCTTTATTTTTCTCAGCTTTAGCGCGCAAACGTTTTCTGCCCTGGCTAACAGTTGAGTAATCAACACCCAGAAGATTTCCAATCTCACGGTTATTGAGACCAGCATAATTGTACAGGGATGTCATAACAATTTGCCTGATTGTGCCGCTTG